>NZ_JBHSKJ010000009.1:0-328981 GCF_042657885.1 Streptomyces aureoversilis | reverse complement strand
CAGAACTGACCGAGGACGGGGTATTTTATAGTCTGGCGTTGACTTTTGGCACGCTGTTGAGTTCTCAAGGAACGGACGCTTCCTTTGTACTCACCCTCTCGGGCTTTCCTCCGGGCGCTTCCCTTCGGTATTTCGTGTTCCGACTCTATCAGATCGTTTTCCGTGCCGTTCCCGGCTCGAATTCGTTTTCCGATCCCCTGTCGGCGGGGTGTTCACTACTTTAGCGGTTCTTCCCGGTGGCTCCTAATCGAGCCGATCGTCGTCATATTTCGGCACAGCAAAATATGACCCCGATCCGGGGTGACCTCGTAGTAGTGATTGTGCCGCCCACCGGTCCGTGCACACGGCACGTCCGTCTCAAGCGGCTCGGGCTACGTTAGGTCCTCGGCGTCCGAGAGTCAAGCACCGGCCTGTCGGCCCGTCTTGCCGGGTCCTTCCTTGCCGCCTCCCCCACGGTGCCGCGGCACGTGCGCGCGGTACGGGCTGACCGTCGGGTCGCCGTCCACCCAGAAGCGCCACGGGTGGGTGGCCCCCTCGCCGCCCACGCCCGTGCGCGGGCCGTTGCGGATCCGGTCCGGGGAGAGGGGGTGGCCGGCGAGGACGGCGAGCGGGGCGCCGGGGCCTGCACAGACGTCCGTGCCGTTCAGGCTGCGGTCGACACTCAGTGCCGTGGCCAGGCGGGCGGGGCCCTGCGCAAGCTCCCGGTCCTTGCGCGCCTTGGGGCGGCGTTCCCGGGCCAGGTCCTGCCCCTTGATCACTTCGCCCGCCCTGAGGAGGACGCCGCTCGCGGTGCCCTCCTCCCCGCAGACGAGGTTGAGGCTGAACCACATGCCGTAGATGAAGTAGACATACGCGTGCCCCGGCGGTCCGAACATCGAGGCATTGCGCTCGGTCCGGCCGCGGTAGGCGTGGGAGCCGGGGTCCGCTTCGCCCGCGTATGCCTCGACCTCCGTGATGCGGACCTCGATCGGTCCGTCGGAGGTCGTACGGACGAGGGTCCGGCCCAGCAGCTCGGGGGCGACCTCGAGCACGGGACGGTCGAAGAAGTCGCGGGCGATTGGCATACGGTCAGGCGCGGCGATCATGCCGATCGAGCGTAACGGACAAGAACGGAAGGACTCGCTCCGAATCAGTGGGGCGCGGGTCCGGTGAAGAGAGGTCGCGGTCATGGGGTTCAAGAAGCTGCTGGCGAGCCTGGGCGCCGGGGGCGCCTCGGTGGAGACGGTGCTGTTCGAGGAGAACGTCGTCCCCGGCGGCATCGTCCAGGGCGAGGTGCGGATCCAGGGCGGTTCCGTCGCTCAGGAGATCCAGGGGCTGTCCGTCGGGCTGCAGGCCCGGGTCGAGGTCGAGGGCGGCGACAGCGAGTACAAGCAGGACGTCGAGTTCACCCGCTTGCAGCTGGGCGGGGCGTTCGAGGTGGCCGCCGGGGCGGTGCACTCGGTGCCGTTCGGGCTGGAGGTCCCGTGGGAGACGCCGGTCACCACCTTCCTGGGGCGGCACCTGACGGGCATGGAGGTCGGGGTGACGACGCACCTGGCGATCGCCCGCGCCGTGGACTCCGGCGACCTCGATCCGGTGAACGTGCACCCGCTGCCGGCACAGCAGGCGATCCTGGACGCGTTCGGGCAGCTCGGCTTCGCCTTCAAGGCCGCGGACCTGGAGCGGGGCCGGATCCGGGGGACGCGCCAGCAGCTGCCCTTCTACCAGGAGATCGAGTTCCGTGCCCCGGCGCAGTACCGGGGGCTGAACGAGGTCGAGCTGTCGTTCGTCGCGGACGACCGCGAGATGGACGTCGTGCTGGAGATGGACAAGAAGCCGGGGCTGTTCTCCGAGGGCAGCGACACCTACCGGTCCTTCACGGTCGACCTGCACGCGTACGGGCAGACGGACTGGGCGGCGTACCTCAACCAGTGGCTGGCGGAGGTCGGCGGCCGGCGCAACTGGCTCTGACGGTCGCGTCCGGACCGGCCGCGGCTCGCCGCCCGCCTCCCGGGTCACCCCAGCAGCACCGCCAGCGGTGTCTCCGCCTCGGCCCAGTAGTCGACGGCGTCGCCGAAGATCGCCTCCGCCGTGCGGGCGTCCTTCGGCGACGCCTTGCGGAAGGCCGTCCACTCCTCGGCGAGGACCAGGTAGCCGCGTGCCTTGCCTTCCTCGCGCCACCACGAGAGGTCGGTGAGGCAGTCGGCGAGGGCGTCCCAGTTGCGGCCGAACCACTCGGGGAACTCCAGGTCGCCGGCGCACCGCTCGAGGAAGGCCGTCTTGGTGGTGACCCCGCCGAGGTGCAGGGTGGCCCCGCGCCAGTCGGCCTCGGCGGCGAGCGACACGACGCGGGGGGTGGTGTCGGTGGGCGGCAGCCGGTAGACGCCGGGCGGGGTCGTGCCGAGGAGGAGCCCGGTGAGTCCGGGGGCGGGCAGCAGGTCGGTCATGGCTGTACCACCGCTTCGAAGGTCTGGTAGTGGTCGCTGGTGTAGTAGCGCTCGGCGTGGCTGCCGGTGATGATGCGGCGGGCCCCGCGGTTGCGGGCGCCGGGCGTGGGGACGGTGTACTCGTGGTAGTAGCCGCGGGTCTGTTTCGGCAGCCGGTTCTCGTAGTTGCCGAAGACGGCGCCGTCCTTGTCGTACGGGAAGGGCCCGCCCTTGTCGATGAGGTCGAGGGTCTTGCGGGCCTCGGGCGGCAGCTTCTCCCGCGAGACGGTCTTCATGCCGTGCGCCCACGAGGGTGCGGGCGGCGCGGCGGTCGAGGCGCCGCCGCCCCCGCCCTTCTTGCCGCTGCCGCCGTCGGAGGAGGAGCAGCCGGGCAGGAGGAGCAGGGGGAGGGCGGCGAGGAGGACGGTCAGGGTGCGCAGGGCGCGGCCGGCCGGTCGTCCGATGGGGCCAAACTGTCGAAGCACGCTTCGTATGGTCTCAGCCGCAGCCCCTGAGGGCTCGTTAGGCTGACGTCTTCAGTGTTCCGCAGCATTCCCGTGCGTTACAGGAGGCGCAGAGGTGTCCGAGCAGAAGCGACGGCCGCTCCCCCACGATTTCCATCCGCCGGTGCCCTCGTTCGCGGTGACGAGCGACGATCTGACGGACGGTGGGACGCTCGCCCGGGATCAGGTCCACAGCGGCGGGAACGTCTCTCCGCAGCTGCGCTGGGAGGGCTTCCCCGCGGACACGAAGAGCTTCGCGGTGACGTGCTACGACCCGGACGCGCCGACGGGCAGCGGGTTCTGGCACTGGGTGCTGTTCGACATCCCGGCCTCGGTGACGGAGCTTCCGGCGGGCGCGGGCAGCGGGGACATGAAGGGGCTTCCGGCGGGCGCGGTGCACGCGCGCAACGACTACGGCACGCGGGACTTCGGCGGTGCCGCTCCGCCGCCGGGCGACGGGTCGCACCGCTACGTGTTCACGGTGTACGCGGTGGACCGGGAGAAGCTCGGACCGGACGCGGACGCCTCGCCGGCGGTGGTGGGCTTCCACCTGCGCTTCCATGCGCTGGGGCGGGCTCAGCTGATCGGTGAGTACGAGGCGCCGGCCGCGGGCTGAGGCTCCTGCGCGGGCCCGTCGTACGTGCTGCGCGGGCCCGTACCGGCGTGGTGCGACCGGAAAATCCGTTGCGCCCCGCCGCCCTTGGATCGCACAGTGGTGCATGGCTGACGGCCCCGCATGGCCGTCGGGCAGTGGACACCGCAGTGGCGGGGGCGGCGGGGCGCAGTTGCGCCCGCGGTCTGCCGGAGCCGGGCTGCGTGCCGGGCGACCGCGTCCGCTGCCGTGCGCTCCGGGCCCGTGTTCGTTACGGGGGAAGGGCCCGGAGCGTTGCCCCCCTTCTTCAGCCCCGTCCTCCCTCCTGCCCGCTTCGTCAGCCCTCACTTTCAACTCCCTTTCGCGGCACCGAAATTGCGTTGTCCGCTACGCAACCACCCCGGCACAGTTGAGCCACCTCGCCGCTGGGGCGGGGGTGATCCGGGAGGTGGCCGGGATGCGGGAGACGTTGGTCCTCAATGCGAGCTTCGAGCCGCTGGCGACGGTGTCGCTGCGGCGTGCGGTGGTGCTCGTGCTGCAGGGCAAGGCCGTGGTCGAGCAGGCCCGCCCGGGGCGCCGGGTGCGGGGCAGCGCGGTCGACGTACCCGCACCACAGGTGATCAGGCTCTGCCGGTACGTCCGGGTGCCGTTCCGAAGACGGGCGCCCTGGTCGCGGAGGGGGGTGCTGGTGCGGGACGGGCACCGGTGCGCGTACTGCGGGCGGCGGGCCACGACCGTGGACCACGTGGTGCCCCGGTCGCGCGGCGGCGAGGACAGCTGGCTGAACACGGTCGCGGCGTGCGCGGAGGACAACCACCGCAAGGCGGACCGGACGCCGGAGCAGGCGGGGATGCCGTTGCTGAGCCTGCCGTTCGAGCCCACTCCGGCGGAGTCTCTGCTCCTGGCGACGGGGGCGTACTGCGCCCCCGCCCGGCGTGACGCGGCGGCCTAGCGCAGCAGCATCTGCACGATTGCCACGACGCCCACGGCGACGATGACGCCCCGCAGCGCCGTGGGCGAGAGGCGGCGGCCGACCTTGGCGCCTATCTGCCCGCCGAGGGTGGAGCCGGCGGCGACGAGCAGGACGGCGGTCCAGTCGACGTGGGCGACGCAGATGAAGAAGAGCGCGGCGACGCCGTTGACGATGACGGCCAGGAGGTTCTTGAGGGCGTTGATGCGCTGGAGGTCGTCGCGCAGGAGCAGGCCCATGAGGGAGAGGTAGAGGACTCCTTGGGCCGCGCCGAAGTAGCCGCCGTAGGCGCTGGCGAGGAGCAGGCCGGTGAGGAGGGCGGGGCCGCCGTCGCTGCGCTCGCCCCCGGTGCCGTTGCGTTCGCGGCGGCGGGCCAGGGCCTTGGCGAGCCGGGGCTGGAGGACGACGAGGACCAGTGCGATGCCGATGAGGGCGGGCACGATGGCGTCGAACGCCTTCGAGGGCAGGGCGAGCAGCAGGACGGCTCCGGCGAGGCCGCCGACGAGGGCGGTGAGGCCGAGGCGGACGGCGCGGGCGCGCTGGCCGCGGAGTTCACGCCGGTAGCCGAGGGTGCCGCTGATGTTGCCGGTGACCAGGCCGATGGTGTTGGAGACGTTGGCGGTCACCGGTGGCAGGCCGACGGCGAGGAGCACCGGGAAGGTGAACAGGGTGCCGGAGCCGACGATGGTGTTGATGGTGCCCGCGCCGATGCCGGCGGCGAAGACCGCGAGTGCTTCCCAGATGGACAAGGCCATCTCCTTCATGATCAGGGTGTCGCCTCCCCGCCGTGGAAGGTCGAGGGGCCTTGCTGATCATGCAGGAGAGGGCGGCCTTCAGTCGATGCCGGGCTGCTCGCGGCGCGGAGGCTCCTTGGGGGACCGGGGGGACTTGGGGGCGCCGCCCATGGGGCCGAGGTTGCCGACGGCGCCGCTCAGGCCCTTGAGGGCGTCGCCGATCTCGCTGGGCACGATCCAGAGCTTGTTGGCGTCGCCTTCGGCGATCTTCGGGAGCATCTGGAGGTACTGGTAGGCGAGGAGCTTCTCGTCGGCGTCTCCGGCGTGGATGGACTCGAAGACCGTACGGATGGCCTGGGCCTCGCCCTCGGCGCGCAGGGCGGCGGCCCGGGCCTCGCCCTCGGCGCGCAGGATCGCGGACTGCTTCTCGCCCTCGGCGGTGAGGATCTGCGACTGGCGGATGCCCTCGGCGGTGAGGATCGCGGCGCGCTTGTCACGGTCGGCGCGCATCTGCTTCTCCATCGAGTCCTGGATGGAGGTCGGGGGCTCGATGGCCTTGAGCTCGACGCGGTTGACGCGGATGCCCCACTTGCCGGTGGCCTCGTCGAGGACACCGCGGAGGGCGGCGTTGATCTCCTCGCGGGAGGTGAGGGTCCGCTCCAGGTCCATGCCGCCGATGATGTTGCGCAGCGTGGTGACGGTGAGCTGCTCGATGGCCTGGATGAAGCTGGAGACCTCGTAGGTGGCGGCGCGGGCGTCGGTCACCTGGTAGTAGATGACGGTGTCGATGTTGACGACCAGGTTGTCCTGGGTGATCACCGGCTGCGGGGGGAACGGCACGACCTGCTCGCGCAGGTCGATGCGGTTGCGGATGGAGTCGATGAAGGGGACGACGATGTTCAGGCCGGCGTTGAGGGTGCGGGTGTAGCGGCCGAAGCGCTCCACGATGGCGGCGCTGGCCTGCGGAATGACCTGCACCGTCTTCATGAGGGCGATGAAGACGAGCACCACCAAGATGATCAGGACGATGATGATCGGTTCCATCGGGGCTCCCCGTGCCTCTGGTCGTTGATCGGGTGGACCGGGTTGATCCAGTTCGAGTCTTTCAGAACGCGGTGCCGCCGTGCAGGCGTTGACCGCACTTCACGGACTTCGCTTCCGCGGACGGCGCTTCGCGGACGGCGTTCCCCTGGGCACCGCGTCACATCACGACGGCCGTGGCGCCTTCGATCTCGACGACGTCGACGTGCTCGCCGGCCTCGAAGGTGCGCTCGGAGTCGAGGGCGCGGGCCGACCAGATCTCGCCGGCGAGCTTGATCCGGCCGCCGCTGCCGTCGACCCGCTCCAGGACGACGGCCTGCCGTCCCTTGAGGGCCTCCACGCCGCTCGCCAGCTCGGGCCGCTGGGCGCGGTGCCGCATGGCGACCGGGCGCACGACGGCGATGAGGGCGACCGACACGGCGGCGAAGACGACGAACTGCGCCACGGTGCCCGCACCGAGCGCGTTGGTCACGGCGGCGGCCACGGCGCCGAGAGCGAGCATGCCGAACTCGGGCATCGCGGTCACCACCAGCGGGATGCCCAGTCCGACGGCGGCCACCAGCCACCACACCCATGTGTCCACATGGTCATGGTAGGCGCGGTGACCGCCCCCGGGACAGGGCGCCCGGGGAGTCGGGCGCCCTGTTCGCGGGTCAGGAGAGCGGCAGGCCCTGGGCCGTCCAGCGGTCGCCCCGGCGCTCGACGACCAGCGGGAGGCCGAAGCAGTGGGAGAGGTTGCGGGAGGTGAGCTCCAGCTCGACGGGGCCGGCGGCCAGCACCTTGCCCTGACGGATCATCAGGACGTGGGTGAAGCCCGCGGGGATCTCCTCGACGTGGTGGGTGACCATGATCATCGAGGGGGCGAGCGGGTCGCGGGCGAGCCGGCCGAGGCGGCGCACGAGGTCCTCGCGGCCGCCGAGGTCGAGACCCGCGGCGGGCTCGTCGAGGAGCAGCAGCTCGGGGTCGGTCATCATCGCGCGGGCGATCAGGGTGCGCTTGCGCTCGCCCTCGGAGAGGGTGCCGAACTTGCGGTCCAGCAGGTCCGTCATGCCGAGGACGTCGAGGAAGGCGCGGGCGCGCTGCTCGTCGACCTCCTCGTAGCTCTCCTGCCAGGTGGCCGTCATGCCGTAGGCGGCGGTGAGGACCGTCTCCAGGACGGTCTGGCTGCGCGGCAGCTTGTCGGCGAGGGCGATGCCCGCCACGCCGATGCGCGGGCGCAGCTCGAACACGTCGACCGCGCCGAGCTTCTCGCCCAGGACCTTGACCGTGCCCGTGGTCGGGAAGAGGTAGCTGGAGGCGACATTCAGGAGGGTGGTCTTGCCCGCGCCGTTGGGGCCGAGGATGACCCAGCGCTCCCCCTCCTTGACCGACCAGGAGACCTGGTCCACCAGAGCCCGGCCCTCGCGGACCACGGATACGTCCACCAGTTCCAGCACTTCGCTCATGAGCGCGTTGTCTCCCATTGCAGTCTCGTCGTCGCGGCGCCGGTAAGCGCAGCCCCCAGGGAAAACCTACGCCACCCGCCGGGGACACCAGTCCTTAGGCTGGTGGCCATGCTCGATGAACATCGCTCAGGACGGCTCACCGCGTGGGGAAATGCCCTCATTGCCGGGTTTGCCGCACCTGATGACGCCGCGCACCAGATCACCGGGGATGACGCCGTCCACCGCGTCGTGGGCCTTCCCGGTGAATCCGGGCCCGTCGGCCTGACGCTCGCCCTCGGCCGGCTGCGGGCGCTGGGGGCCACGGGACTGCGCCTCGCCCTGCCGGCCCCCGGCCACCCGCTGGGCCTCAGCGGCCCGCCCGAGTTCAATGCCCGCGCCCTGGAGGCCGGGGAGGCGGTCGTCGCCACGGGAGCCGCACTGGGGCTCGTACCGGAGGTGCACGAGGCCGGGCCGGAGGGCGACGTGCACGTCGAGGTCGTCTGGCACTGCCTGCCCGTACGGGACGCGCCGCCGGCGGACGTGCCCTCCCTCGGGGAGGCCGAGCGGGAGCTCGCGGAGGCCCTGCGGGAGGCCACGGAGGTGCTCACGCGGCTGGACGTGGCGGGGTCGGGGCCGGTGGCGCAGGCAGCACTGGAGGCGTACCGGGCGCGGGCCGAGCGCGGGCGCGAGGTGCTGGCACCGGGGTATCCGCCGCGGGCGGTGCGCGTGCTGGAGCTGGCGCAGCGCGTGGGGGCGCTGATCGCGATCGCCCACGAGCCGGGAGACGGCGGCGGACGCGAGCACGGGGCCGCGGTGAGCGCGTCGGAGATGGCGGCGCGGGCGCAGGCGCTGCGACCGGTGGAGCGGACGGCCCGGCGGGCCCAGGTGGCCGCGTACAACGCGATCGTCGAGGAGCGGGCCCGCAGGCGGCACTGAGGCGGTGATCGCCCGTTTCGCACAGGAAGGGCGGAAGGTGCGGGAAGGCCCCGCGGACCCAGAGGTCCGCGGGGCCTTCCCGTTGCGCCGGTACGGGTCAGTGGTGCCCGTTGTGGCCACCCCAGTGACCGTTGTGGCCGTTGTGGCCGTCGTGCCGGTCGTGGCCGTTCCAGTGACCGCCGTCGTGGCCGTGCTTGTCGTGGTGACCGCGGTGCTCGTGGTAGCTGCGGTGCTCGTCCCAGCCGCTGCTGGCGTTGACGCAGGTGTTCCCGAAGGTCGGGTTCAGCAGGCCGATCAGGATGTCGATGGTGTTGCCGCAGACGTTCAGCGGCACCTGCACCGGGATCTGGATGACGTTGCCGGAGACGACGCCCGGCGAGCCCTTGGCGACGCCGTTGGCGATGGCGCCACCCGGGTGGTGGCGGTGCTGGTGCACCTGACGGTCGCTGTGGTCGTGGCGATCACCACGGTCGTGAGCGGATGCGACGCCCACAGTGGAACCGACGGCGAGCCCCGTGACCGCCAGGGCGAGAGCGGCTTTCTTGGCACTGTTCATGGTGAGGGTCTTCCTTCTGCTGACGTTCTCGGCGGCCCCAGCCGCGGGGTCGCGTAGTGATGAACGCCAGCGCACCGCCGACGGCACGGCCATCGGCGGTGTTGCCCTCGTTCGGACGATTGCTCGCCCGCGCCTGCCCGGGCTATGCAGGGCGCGCCGGGCAGGCGGGATGCACCGGTACTACTTGTTGACGCAGAGGTTGCCGGCGGCGGGGTTGAGGACGCCGACGATGCTGATGGTGTTGCCGCAGAGGTTGGTGGCGACCTTCACCGGAACCTGGACGACGTTGCCGGAGGCGACACCCGGGGAGTTCTTCGCCGTGCCGTCGGCCTGGGCGTGCGCAGAGGCGGCACCGGCACCGGCGAGGGCAAGACCGCCGGCGGCGATGGTGATGACTGCGGCCTTCTTCATGTTCTTCACTCTTCTTATGACCTTCCTAGGGCGTTGCCACGGCCAGCCGCCGCGGTACGCCATGGAGAACGGGCCGCGGCCATTCGGGTTGCGGGGCCGGAGCGACCACCACACGGTCGTATGAATCTCTGATCAGAACGCGACGTTCCGCTTTGCCGCGAGCCCGTGCCGGTCAGGCTCCGATCCCATGTCGGACGGCCCACAGCGCCGCCTGCGTCCGGTCGGCGAGGTCCAGCTTCATCAGAATGTTCGACACGTGGGTCTTGACGGTCTTCTCCGAGAGCACCAGCGCACGGGCGATCTCCCGGTTCGAACGGCCGTCCGCGATCAGCGCCAGGACCTCCCGCTCCCGCTCGGTCAGCGCGTTGCCCCGCCCCTGGCCCCCGCCCCCGGCCTCCTCCTGCGACAGCAGCGCCCCCGCCACCTCCGGCTGCAGCAGGACGTGGCCCGCGTGCACCGAGCGGATCGCGCCCGCCAGGGCGTCGGGGTCCACGTCCTTGTAGACGTAGCCCGCCGCCCCCGCACGCAGGGCCGGGATGACCGTGCGCTGCTCCGTGAAGCTCGTGACGATCAGCACCCGGGCGGGGTTCTCCAGCTCCCGCAGCCGGCGCAGCGCCTCGATCCCGTCGGTCCCGGGCATCTTCACGTCCATGAGGACGACGTCCGGGCGCAGCTCCTCCGTACGCTCGACGCCCTCCGCGCCGTCCGCCGCCTCCCCCACCACCTCGATGTCTTCCTGGACCTCCAGGAAGGTGCGCAGGCCCCTGCGGACCACCTGGTGGTCGTCCACCAGCACCACGCGGATCACTCCTTCAGCCACCGGGCACCTCCATCTCGATCGCGGTGCCCATCCCGGGCTCCGAGGTAACGGTCAGACTGCCGCCGACGCCGCTCGCGCGGTCCCGCATCGACACGAGGCCGAGGTGGCGGCCGGCCCGGCGGACGGCCTCGGGCTCGAAGCCGCAGCCGTCGTCGGCGACGCACAGCGCCGCGCCCTGGCCCGCGCGGGTGAGGGTGACCTGGACGCGGCCCGCTCCGGAGTGGCGCAGGGCGTTGTGCAGGGCCTCCTGGGCCACGCGCAGCAGGGCTTCCTCCTGGGCGGCCGGCAGGGCCCGTACGCCGTGGGAGGCGAAGGTGACCTTGGCGGTGTGGGCCCGGTCGAGGACCTGGATCTGGGTGCGCAGGGTCGCGACGAGGCCGTCCTCGTCCAGCCCCGCGGGCCGCAGCTCCACGACCGCGGCCCGCAGCTCGTCCGTGGCCTCCGCGGCGAGCCGGGCGGCCTCGTGCAGCTCCTCCTTGGCGCGGGCCGGGTCGCGGTCGATGAGCGCGGCGGCGGCCTGGGCGGTCAGCCGCAGCGAGAAGAGCTTCTGGGCGACGGCGTCGTGCAGCTCGTGGGAGAGGCGGGCGCGCTCCTCGGCGATGGTCAGCTCGCGGCTGCGCTCGTAGAGGCGGGCGTTGGTGAGGGCTATGGCCGCGTGCTGGGCGAGCACGCTCAGCAGCTCCTCGTCCTCCGCGGTGAAGCCGCAGGTGCGGCCGGCCTCCTCGAGGCCGCAGGGCGGCTCGCCGGTGCGGGCGGGGCGCCTCTTGTTCGCGAGGAACAGCGCGCCGAGGACCTCGTCGCCGTCCGCGACGGGCATGCCGATGAAGTCGCGCATGTCCGGGTGGGCGGGGGGCCAGCCGCCGAAGCGGGGGTCCGAGCGGACGTCGGCGAGGCGCTCGGGGGTCGCGTGCTGGATCATCGCGGCGAGGACGCCGTGCTGGCGGGGCAAGGGGCCGATGGCCTTCCACTGCTCGTCGCTGACGCCGTCGACGACGAACTGGGCGAAGCCGCCGTGGTCGTCCGGGACGCCGAGGGCCGCGTACCGGGCGTCCAGCAGCTCCCGGGCCGAGACGACGATCGTCTTGAGGACGTCGTGCACCTGCAGGTGTCTGCTCATGGCGAGGAGTGCGGTGCTCACGGCGGTGAGGCCGGAGCGGGGGCCATTGGTCATGGCCTTACGGTAGCGAGGGCCGCGGGGCCCGGGATCAGGCTGACGGTGGCCGGGCCTGAGTCGTTCGGCCTAGGCCGGTGGTCGGGTGGCTGCCCGCCCCCTGCCGTGGGCATGTACTCATCATGTCTATACCAACCCAGTGGACACCCACCCACGGCGACTCCTACCGGCCCGTGCCCTACCGGCCCCCTCGGATGCCCGTCCAGGAGTCCCTCGCCCGCGCCGCCGAGCTGCGCGAGCGGATGGACGGGCGGCGGACGGTGCGGCAGTTCTCCGCCGATCCGGTGCCGGAGCAGGTGATCCGGGACGCCATCGCGTGCGCGGCCACCGCGCCCTCCGGGGCGCACCAGCAGCCGTGGACCTTCGTCCTGGTGAAGGACCCGGGGGTGCGGCGGCGCATCCGTGCCGCCGCGGAGGAGGAGGAGCAGCTCTCGTACGCGGGCCGGCTGGGCGAGGAGTGGCTGGCGGCCCTGCGGCCGCTGGGCACGGACGAGGTCAAGCCGCACCTGACGGACGCGCCCGCACTGATCGTGGTCTTCCAGCAGCGCTACTGGCTCGGCGAGGGCGGGGAGAAGCGCAAGCACTACTACGTGGACGAGTCGGTCGGCATCGCGGTCGGGATGCTGCTGTCCGCGCTGCACCTGTCGGGGCTGGCCGCCCTGGTGCACACCCCGAGCCCGATGCGTTTCCTGTCCGAGGTGCTGGGCCGTCCGGTGAACGAGAAGGCCTTCGCGGTGATCCCCGTCGGCTATCCGGCGGACGACTGCCAGGTGCCGGACCTGGTGCGCAAGAGCCTCGATCAGGTGCTGGTGGAGGTCTGAGCCCGGAGCGGCACGCTGTGTGCGGAGCCGGTCGCACCGGGCGACGGGAGCGCCCGCCCGGTGTGACCCCGCACATAGGACGCACGTCACCTACGATCCCGCCTAGTGGGCGCATAAAACCGGCGTAAGCGGGTGGCAGGGGCCCTTTTGACCTTCCCTTTGCCACTCCCCGCAGCCCCCTCGGCAACGAAGCCGGGTAGTACGTCACGCCTTTGCCACAGCATTTTGCGGCCGCTAAGAATTCTCCCGTCGCACGGCGCCGTCGATCGAGACGCGGCGCTCATTCGCGCCGCTCCGGGCCACTGCGACTTCGTGCGATCGGAAGGTTCACCCCAGCATGCGCTCCCCCATCTCTGGTTATAGCCGCCTGTCCAGGATCCAGAAGTTCTCCGCCGCCGGCGTCGCCGCCGCGGGCGTCGCCGCTCTGACGTTCGCCGCGATACCGGGCTCCGCCGAGGCGGAGAAGCAGCCCATCGCCGTCAAGCCCGTCGCGTGGAGCGCGGAGGCCTTCGGCCACCAGGAGCAGCAGGAGCAGCTCACCAAGCAGGCCGACAACGCCGCCAAGCAGGCGCAGGCCCAGGCCGAGGCCAAGAAGAAGGCCGACGCCGAGGCCGCCGCCAAGGCGAAGGCCGACAAGGAGCGCGCCGACAAGGAGGCCGCGAGCCGTTCGCAGGAGCGCAAGCCGGTCCAGGCCGCGCCCGCCCCGGCTCCGAAGACCTACGCCAACAACCTCGACGGCTGGATCAAGGAAGCCCTCGACGTCATGAAGGCCAAGGGCATCCCGGGTTCCTACAACGGCATCTACCGCAACATCATGCGGGAGTCGACCGGCAACCCGAAGGCCATCAACCTCTGGGACTCCAACGCCGCCAAGGGCATCCCCTCCAAGGGCCTGCTCCAGGTGATCGACCCGACCTTCAAGGCGTACCACGTCGAGGGCACCTCCTGGGACATCTACGACCCGGTCGCCAACATCACCGCCGCGTGCAACTACGCGTGGAAGGTCTACGGCTCCATGGACAACGTGAACTCGGCCTACTAAGGGCGGGAGCGCGGACAGCGACGTACGCCGAAGGGCGGCACCCGGTGCGGGTGCCGCCCTTCGGCGTATGCGTGGCGGGGCGCGGGACTACTTGCGCATGACCTCCGGCTCGTGGCGGCGCAGCAAACGTGCGACTGCGAAGCCACAGACGATGCCGATGGCGATCAGGGCCACGATGTCGATCGTCCACTGGGTGGCGGTGTGCTCCCAGAGCGGGTCGAGCTTGGGGGGCCTGGCCTTGTCGAACGGGGCCATGATATGCGAGAGGTCGAGCGTGGTGCCGACGCCGGCGATGGCCCAGCGGGCCGGCATCAGCCAGGCGAACTGCTCGATGCCCGGCGAGTCGTAGATCTTGAACAGGATGCCGGTGAAGACGACCTGGACGATCGCGAACATGACCAGCAGCGGCATGGTCTTCTCGGAGGTCTTCACCAGCGCGGAGATGACCAGGCCGATCATCATGCAGGTGAAGCCCAGGGCGATGATCACCAGGCAGAGCTCGAGGGCGGGCGCCGCCTTGAAGACCAGGCCGTTCGCCGGCAGCTCGCGGACCGAGAAGCCGATGGCGCAGATGAGGGCGCCCTGCACCGCGGTGATCAGGCCGAGGACGACCACCTTGGACATCAGGTACGCGGAGCGGGACAGGCCGACGGCCCGTTCCCGTTCGTAGATCACCCGTTCCTTGATCAGCTCACGGACGGAGTTGGCGGCGCCGGAGAAGCACATGCCGACCGCGAGGATCAGCATGATCGTGCCGGCGTCCTGGTTGAAGTGCCCCTTGGTCGCCGGGCCGAGGCCGAAGTCGGACGGGATCACCGTGCTGACGCCGCCGAGGACGGCCGGCAGGAGCAGCATCAGGGCCATGAAGCCGCGGTCCGAGGCGATGACGGAGACGTAGCGGCGCATCAGCGTCCACAGCTGGGAGCCCCAGCTCTGGGCCTTCGGCGGGCGCACCATCTGCGGCTGGACGTGCACCGACTGCGGGGCGACGGCGTCGATGTCGGCCGCGTACATCTGGTAGTGCTGCGAGCCGCGCCAGCGGCCCGACCAGTCGTAGTCGCGGTAGTTCTCGAAGGCCGAGAAGACGTCCGCCCAGGTCTCGTAGCCGAAGAAGTTGAGTGCTTCCTCCGGGGGGCCGAAGTAGGCGACGGAACCGCCGGGGGCCATGACGAGCAGCTTGTCGCAGAGCGCGAGCTCGGCGACGGAGTGGGTGACCACCAGGACCGTGCGGCCGTCGTCCGCGAGGCCGCGCAGCAGCTGCATGACGTCGCGGTCCATGCCCGGGTCGAGGCCCGAGGTGGGCTCGTCCAGGAAGATCAGCGAGGGCTTGGTCAGCAGCTCCAAGGCCACCGAGACGCGCTTGCGCTGACCGCCGGAGAGGGCGGTGACCTTCTTGTCCTTGTGGACGTCGAGCTTGAGCTCGCGCAGCACCTCGTCTATCCGGGCCTCGCGCTCGGAGGCCGCGGTGTCACCGGGGAAGCGGAGCTTCGCGGCGTAGCGCAGCGCCTTCCGGACGGTGAGCTCCTTGTGCAGGATGTCGTCCTGCGGCACGAGGCCGATGCGCTGGCGCAGCTCGGCGAACTGCTTGTACAGGTTCCGGTTGTCGTAGAGGACGTCGCCCTCGTTGGCGGGCCGGTAGCCGGTGAGCGCCTTGAGGAGGGTGGACTTGCCGGAGCCGGAGGGGCCGATGACGGCGATCAGCGACTTCTCGGGGACGCCGAAGGAGACGTCCTTGAGGATCTGCTTGCCGCCGTCGACGGTGACCGTCAGGTGGCGGGCGGAGAAGGAGACGTCGCCGGTGTCGACGAACTCCTCCAGCCGGTCGCCGACCAGGCGGAAGGTGGAGTGACCGACACCGACGATGTCGTTGGGGCCGATGATCTGCTGGCGGACCGGCTGACCGTTGACGTAGGTGCCGTTGTGGCTGCCGAGGTCGACGATCTCGAAGCGGCCGTCGCCGGTGGAGCGGAACTCGGCGTGGTGCCGGGAGACCTGGAGGTCGGAGACGACCAGCTCGTTCTCCAGGGCACGACCGATGCGCATCGTGCCGCGGCCGACGGCCATCTGGTGGAAGCTGGTCGGGCTGCGGTCGCCGTAGACGGGCGGGGCGCCGCCCTGCGAGGGCGGGCCGCCGTGCGCCGGGGGCTGGTGCGCGCCGGGTCCCGGCTGCTGGGGGACGTACGCCTGCTGCGGGGGCTGCTGCCAGCCGCCGGGCTGCTGGTGCTGCTGCGGCTGCTGGTACTGCCCCTGCTGCTGCCAGGCGCCGGGCTGCTGGTGCTGCGGCGGCTGGTGCGGCGTGTGCTGCGGCGGAGCCTGGTGCAGCGGCGCGGCCATGGCGGTCTGCGCGCTGTAGAGGTCCGCGGCGGGGACGCCGGCACCGGCGCCGGCGGCACCGGCGCTCAGGTTCAGCCGAGGGCCGTCCGTCGCGTTGCCCAGGTGCACCGTCGAGCCGGGGCCGATCTCCATGTGGTGGATCCGCTGGCCCTGCACGTACGTGCCGTTGGTGCTGCCGTGGTCCTCGATGACCCAACTGCGGCCCTCCCACCGTACGGTGGCGTGCCGCCACGAGACGCGGGCGTCCTGCAGCACCATGTCACCCTGCGGATCCCGCCCGAGGGTGTAGGACCTGGACGGATCGAGCGTCCAGGTCTGTCCATTCAATTCCAGTACGAGTTCCGGCACTCCATGCCCCACTACTTGTCCCCCGATGAGCCCCCTGCATCAGGGAGTCTAGGGATGGCGAACATCGGGAGGAACTATTTCAGGCACAGTCCCCGAACCGAAAGTCGGGGATTGCCGCGACCGTGTAACAGGCGCCGTTGACCGATCCGAAACATACCCTGAGAGTGGTTACCGCCATGGATACGTACGGATCATGCGCATCCGGGCAATAGCCCGGCTGCAGACCGGCACGGGGGGCCGTGATGACCGTGGACGGGGGCGGGCGCGGGGTGCGCCCGGCGGAGCTGTTGCTGACGTCGATTGCTGCTGTGAGCTGGTCTTTTCTGGCCATGGTGGGGATTGCGGCGCTCGGGCTGCACCTGCTCGGCGCGGATACCGCGGGCGCGCTGGGGCCGATGACCGCGGCCGTCGTCGTGCTCGCCGTAGGCGGATCACTCATGCCTTCGGGGGATATTGAAGCATTCGGCCTGAAGGGCGCCGGGGCGCACACCGCCATCGATATCGCGCCACTGGGAGTGAGCCTGGCGGGCGCCCTGTTGCTGGGAATGATCTTTGCACGATCGTTGCGCCGGGCCGGTGCCACGATCGGCGCCGGAGAGCTCGCCGCACGGGCCGGCGCGGTGGTCGTGCTCTTCCTGCTCCTGCTCGGCGGCCTCGCCTGGGCCGGGGAGGATTCGATCACCATCGACGGGAGCAGCCTGGGCCTGGGCGGCGGGGACGGGGGCGGAGGCGGCCCCAAGCTGGTGATCCCGGGCATCGGCGACGTCGGGGACATCGCGGGCGGCCTGCCGGACCGGCTCGCCGGCCTGGCCGACGCCAAGGCCGCCGTCGGCTTCAGCGTGCGGACGGCGCCCTCGCTGTTCGGGGGCGCGGTCTGGGTCCTGGGCATCCTGCTGATCGCGGTGCTGGGCGCGCGCCGGGCGCCGCTCCCCCGCGGCCTGCAGGCGCTGCACCGGGGCGTGCGCCCGGCGGTCTCGGCGCTGTGCGCGGTGCTGGTCCTCGCGGTGGCGGCGGGCCTGGCCGCCGCGGCGTACGCGGCGGCCGGCGACGACCAGCCGAAGCGGATCCTCGGCGCCGCGTTGCTCGGGGCGCCGAACGGGGTGTTCCTCGCGGTGCCGCTGGGGCTGTTCGTCTCCTGGCGCGGCACGGCCACGGGCGCGCTGGCCAAGGTGCTGCCCTCCCCGCTGGACGAGCTGCTGAGCGCGCGGGCCGAGGAGACGGTCACGCTGGGGCGGCTGGCCGGGCTCGACAGCACGGTGTGGCTGCTGGCCGTCGCCTGTGCGCTGATGATGCTGGGCGTGGGGGTGCTCACCGCGGTCCGCGCGCCGCGGGAGGGGCTGGGGCCGACGGCCTTCGCCGCGCGCTGCGCCGTGGCACTGGGGGTGACGACCGCCCTGGCCCTGCCGCTGCTGGTGCTCGCGACGCGGGTGAAGGCGGACGCGAGCCTGTCGGTGCTGGGATTCGACGCCTTCGGGGCGGGCCTGGAGCTGCGCGGCAATGCGGGGATGGCGCTGGCGCTGGGTGCCGCGTGGGGCGCCGCCGCCGGGGCGGCCGGGGGTCTCCTCGCGTGTGCGACCGGCACGGCGGGGCGGCGGGCGGTGGCCTTGGGGCGGCCGGGGGCGGCCGCTGCGGCCCACCCGGCCGCGGCGCCGCCGCCCGGCCCGTACCGCCCCTCGCCGGGGCCGGTGGGGCAGCCAGGACAGCCGGGGCAGCCGGGCCAGGACGACTCCAACCCGTACAGGCGCCCCGCGCGGGACGACACCAACCCGTACAAGCGCCCGCTCTTCGACGACCGCTCCACCGCGCCCACGCAGACGGGCCGGCCGCTGCCGCCGCCGCGCAGGCCCCGGGGCAGCGGATACCGCTACGGGGCGCCCCCGCCGGAGGAGCCCCCGCCTCCGCCTCCCGGGCCCCCGCCGCGGCGCCGCTGACGGCGTTCACGCGGTGTAGGCCGTGCCTTGGGCATGTCTTCGCCGAGCGGTAGCCGGGACACCTGTGCGTATCCGGCGCGGGGCCCGATACGGTAAGAGGACCATGAGCGCATCGCAGACCTCGCCTGCCACCCCCGTCCCCGCCGACGACGAGCCGACCCTCCTCGTCAAGATCTTCGGGAAGGACCGGCCGGGCATCACCGCCGGCCTGTTCGACACGCTCGCCGCGTACGCCGTGGACGTCGTCGACATCGAGCAGATCGTCACCCGGGGCCGGATCACCCTGTGCGCGCTGGTCACGGCGCCGGAGGGCAGCGGGAACGCCGAGGGCGAGCTGCGGGCCACGGTGCACAGCTGGGCCGAGTCGATGCGGCTGCAGGCCGAGATCATCTCGGGCCGGGGCGACAACCGCCCGCGCGGCACGGGGCGTTCCCACGTCACGGTGCTGGGCCATCCGCTCACCGCCGAGTCGACGGCCGCCATCGCGGCGCGGATCACCGGCACGGGCGGCAACATCGACCGGATCTTCCGGCTCGCCAAGTATCCGGTGACGGCCGTGGAATTCGCGGTGTCCGGCGTGGAGACGGAGGCCCTGCGCACGGCGCTGGCCCTGGAGGCCGCGGTGCGCGGGGTCGACGTGGCGGTCGTTGCGGCGGGGCTGCAGCGGCGGGCCCAGCGGCTGATCGTGATGGACGTCGACTCCACGCTGATCCAGGACGAGGTCATCGAGCTGTTCGCGGCGCACGCGGGCTGCGAGGCCGAGGTCGCCGAGGTGACCGCGCGGGCGATGCGCGGCGAGCTGGACTTCGAGGAGTCCCTGCATGCCCGGGTGGCGCTGCTGGCCGGGCTGGACGAGTCCGTCGTGGACAAGGTGCGGGCGGAGGTGCGGCTGACGCCGGGCGCCCGGACGCTGATCCGCACGCTCAAGCGGCTCGGCTACCAGGTGGGCGTGGTCTCCGGCGGGTTCACCCAGGTCACGGACGACCTGCAGGAGCGGCTCGGACTGGACTTCGCCTCGGCGAACACCCTGGAGATCGTCGACGGCCGGCTGACCGGGCGGGTGACCGGGGAGATCGTGGACCGGGCGGGCAAGGCCCGGCTGCTGCGGCGGTTCGCCGCCGAGGCGGGCGTGCCGCTGGCGCAGACCGTGGCCATCGGCGACGGCGCGAACGACCTCGACATGCTCAACGCCGCGGGGCTGGGCGTGGCCTTCAACGCCAAGCCGGTGGTGCGCCAGGCGGCGCACACGGCGGTGAACGTCCCGTTCCTGGACACGGTGCTCTACCTGCTGGGCGTCACCCGCGAAGAGGTCGAGGCGGCCAGGACCCACGAGTAGGCCCCGGCGGACGTGCCCGCCGCGACGCCGGGGGCGGGGCACCGCGACGGCGGGGGTCCGGCGGAACGGGCGACGGCCGGAACCGGTGCACGCACCTCGTCCGCCGGACGGGCGCTAGGCGTGGGGCGCCCAGAAGGCGACCAGCCGGCCGACGCCGTGCTCGACGCCCTTCCACGATCCGGTGAAGGCGAGCACCGCGATGGCGGAGGTGGGGAACCCGGTGCGATTCATCCGCGGCAGCAGATCGCCGTCGGACTCGCCCGCGAGGGCGTCGGCCAGGGCGTGCATGCCGGGGTTGTGCCCGATCAGGACGAGGTCCCGGACCTCGTCGGAGACCTCGTTGAGCAGGGCGATCAGCTCGCCGAGCGAGGCCTCGTACATCCGCTCCTCGTAGACCGTGCGGGGGCGCTGGGACAGCTCGGGGACGGCGAGCTTCCAGGTCTCGCGGGTGCGGGCGGACGTGGAGCAGAGGGCCAGGTCGGGGTCGATGCCGGAACCGGCGAGCCAGCGGCCTGCGACCGGGGCGTCCTTGCGGCCGCGGTCCGCGAGCGGACGTTCGTGGTCGTCCACGTCGGACCATTCGGCTTTGGCGTGCCGGAAAACGACGATCCTGCGGGTCGGTTCGGAGCTCATGCCGTCCAGCTTCGCATGAAACCAACGGCGAGGCGCGGGGTGTTGAAAGGGTTGCACCCGAAGCGGCGCACGCGCCCCACCTGCCCTCACGGGGCTTCCTCGCCCAGCGCGAGCCGGACGAAGGCGACCACGCGGGCGACGGTGCCCGAGGCGGCGGGATCCGGACCGGAGTCCGCGGTGGCGGGAGCGGCGAGCAGGGTGCAGAAGACGGTGAAGGCCGCGGCGGCGAGCGCGAGGGCCCACCAGGGCAGCCGCGTCTGCACGGTGCCGGGAGTCCGGGCTTTCGTACCGGCGGGCATGGGATCGCCTCCGAGCGGTTCGGTGCACCGCCCCGTCGCGGTGTACTACGAACCTACGGAGAACGGCGCCCCGCTCCCATCCGGTGGACCACCCACTTGCCCCTGACCCGTCCCCCCTAGGGGACGGGGGGTTAGCCCCACCATCGCCTGGAGGCAGACCGGAAGAGGACGCCCGGCCGGGGGCAGGGGGAGAGCGGCGTCAGAGGGAGACCGGCGTCAGGGCGAGACCGGCATCACGAGGAGAACCGGGAATCAGGGCGAGAAGACCGTGGCGATGACCGAGATGACCACCGTGATGCCCAGCATCGCGCCGAGGATCGTCAGCAGGGTCTTCTGACCGTTCTTGGGGTTGGGATCGAGCACAGGCTGCATGCGACCAGTCTCCCACCCCGCGCGCCGGCGGCCGCGTCCGGGTCAGAGCTCGTCCTCCACGGTGCGGGCGCGCCCGGCCAGCACGCCCGCCGCGACCTGAGGCACCATCAGCGCCGCCATGAGCGCGAGCGGCACGTCCCAGCCGCCCGTGCGCTCGTTGAGCCAGCCCACGAGCAGCGGCCCGGGGATGGAGATCAGATAGCCGGTGCTCTGGGCGAACGCCGACAGCCGCACCACGCCCCCGCCCGTGCGGGCGCGCATGCCGATCAGCGTCAGGGCGAGCGTGAAGGCGCTGTTGGAGACGCCGAGCAGCACGGCCCAGGCCCAGGCCCCCGCGGCCGGGGCCAGCCACAGGCCCGCGTACCCCGCCAGGCCGAAGCAGGCCAGGGCGACGACGAGGACGCCCTGGTGGGGCAGGCGGGCGGCGAGGCGCGGCAGCACGAAGGCGAGGGGAATGCCGGTCAGCATCGTGACGGCGCTCAGGATGCCCGCGGTGGAGGCGGACACCCCGGCGTCGCGGAAGATCGCCGGCATCCAGCCCATGACGATGTAGGCGCCGGTCGCCTGGATGCCGAAGAAGATGCCGAGCGCCCAGGCGGTGGGGCTGCGCGTGATGCTGGTGCGGGGAGCGTCCTGGGCGCCGGCCGCGGGGCCGGCAGCTCCGTCCGTACGACTGCGGCGCGCGGCCACCAGCCACAGCAGCCCGGCCGCGGCGGCGAGCAGCGCCCACGAGCCGAGGCCGAGGCGCCAGCTGTGCCCCAGCGCCCCGGCGAGCGGCACCGTGCCGGCGGCGGCAGCGGCGGCACCCGCGGCGATGGCCATGGAGTACAGGCCGGTCATCGGTCCGACCCGGTCGGGGAACCAGCGTCTGACGGCCAGGGGCATCAGGACGTTGCTGACGGCGATGCCCGCGAGCGCGAGCACGCTCAGGGCGAGGAAGCCGGAGACTCCGCCCGCGTACGGCCGCAGGGCGAGACCGGCGGCTATCACCGCCATGCCGGCGCAGACGACGGCCGCGGGGCCGAAGCGGCGGGCCAGCCGGGGGGCGGCGAGGCCGAAGACCGCGAAGCAGAAGGCGGGCACGGACGTCAGCAGGCCCGCCACGGTGCCGCTCATGCCGAGGTCCGCGCGGACCTCCTTCAGCAGCGAGCCCAGGCTCGTCACGGCGGGGCGGAGGTTGAGCGCGGCGAGGACGAGGCCGGCGACCAGGAGCCGGGCCGCCCAGGCGGAACCCCGAGCGCCCTCCCCCGCCGGCGCGGAGGCCTGCAGCGGGCCGGCGGGGTCGACTGCGGCGGCGGACTCGGCCGCTCTCAGGTCTTCGTCTGCCGTGGATGCCATGAGGTCATCATAGATAGAATCATGGGATGAATGGAGGCTGTCGATGCCACTGAACTCGCCCAAGCGCTCCCGCCTCGTCGACCAGGTCATCGCCGGGCTGCGCAGCCAGATCACGTCCGGTGAGTGGCCCGTCGGCTCGCGCATCCCGACCGAGCCGGAGCTGGTCGAGCAGCTCGGCGTCGCGCGCAACACCGTGCGCGAGGCCGTGCGCGCCCTCGCGCACAACGGCCTGCTGGACATCCGGCAGGGGTCCGGCACCTACGTCATCGCCACGAGCGAGCTGGCGGGCGT
The DNA here is from genome assembly GCF_042657885.1 of Streptomyces aureoversilis. Lineage (NCBI taxonomy): Bacteria > Bacillati > Actinomycetota > Actinomycetes > Kitasatosporales > Streptomycetaceae > Streptomyces > Streptomyces aureoversilis. The sequence continues at coordinate 306,673 of NZ_JBHSKJ010000009.1, read as the reverse complement.
GATGAACCGCCGCTTCGCCGACGCCGACCCCCTGCACGTGGCCGAGCTGCGCAGCGCCCTGGAGGCGTCGGCCGCCCGGCTCGCCGCCCGCCGGCGCACCGAGCAGGACCTGGTGCAGCTGGCGGCGCTGCTGGAGCGGCGCGAGGAGGCGTGGCGCTCCGGCGACGCCGAGCGGTTCGTGGAGGCGGACGCCACGCTGCACACGGCCGTCGTCTCCGCCGCGCACAACGAGGTGATGGCCGAGGTGTACGCGGACCTCGGCGGGGTGATGCGCGACTTCCTGCGGGCCGGTGTGGGGACGGCGCTGCAGCCGGGAGGGCTCGTCGACCACGGGCGGCTCGTCGCGGCCATCGAGGAGGGGGACGAGGAGACCGCGGGGGCGGAGGCCAGCGCGTACCCCTTCGGCTGCCGGGGCGTGGCGGAACCGGCCGGCTGACGCTCCGGGCGGCCCGGGGCCCACCGTCCTCGGGTGGTCAACCGGCCGTCCTCGGGCGGTCAAGCAGTCTCAAGCGATCCCAAGCAGTCTCAAGCGGGGCGGTGGGTCACCCAGGCGTGGCGTATCCCCAGCCAGCAGCGCTGGCTGAGGGCGACGTGCCCGGCGGGGCCGACGGTGGCCCGCGCGGTGTCCATGTCCGGGTCCCACCAGCGCACGCACTCGATGTGCAGCTGGACGCTGTCGGTGGTGGCGTTGCCGTTGAAGCAGTGGGCGGTGGCGTGGGAGCCGTGGACGCGCGTGCGGCACTCCGCGTGCCGGGGGACGGGCGGTGCGGCCGGGGCGGCGGCTGCGGCCGGGGACACCGGGGCCGTCGAGCCTGCCAGGGCCGCGGCGGCGAACAGCAGGGCCGCGGTGCGGCGGAGCGGGGAGCTCATGCGCGTACCTCCTCCCGCCTTCAGTGTGCGGGGGCGGGCTCCGGCGCACGAGCCGGAAAAGCCCGGTGCCCGTTCCGGCGTAGCGGAACGGGCACCGGGCGTGCGCTTCGGGGCTCGGGCGCGCATCATGTGCGCCCGGCAGTGCGGGTGCTAGGCGCCCATCATGTGCACGCCGCCGTCGACGTGCACGATCTCGCCCGTGGTGCGGGGGAAGAAGTCCGACAGCAGACCGACGACGCCGCGGCCCGCCGGCTCCGGGTCGGCCAGGTCCCAGCCGATGGGGGCGCGGTGGTTCCACACGTCCGCGAGCTCCTCGAAGCCCGGGATGGACTTGGCGGCCATCGACTTGATCGGACCGGCGGAGACCAGGTTGCAGCGGATGCCCTTGGGGCCGAAGTCGCGGGCGAGGTAGCGGTTGGTGCCCTCGAGGGCGGCCTTGGCCACGCCCATCCAGTCGTACTTCGGCCAGGCGATCTGCGCGTCGAAGGTCAGACCGACGATCGAGCCGCCCTCGCGCATCAGCGGGAGCAGGGCCATGGCCAGCGACTTGTAGGAGTACGCCGAGACCTGCACGGCCGTGGAGACGTCCTCCCAGGTGGCGTCGAGGAAGGTGAAGGCGCCCTGCGGGCCGAAGGCGATGGAGTGCACGATGCCGTCGAGGGCCACGCCCTCGCCGAGGTGCTCGCGCACCTTGTCCGCCAGGCCGTCCAGGTGCTCCTGGTTGCTGACGTCCAGCTCGATGACCGGCGCGGGCTTCGGCAGCCGCTTGGCGATCCGCTCGACCAGGGAGAGCCGGCCGAAGCCGGTCAGGATGACCTCGGCGCCCTCGTTCTGGGCGACCTTGGCGGCCTGGAAGGCGATCGACGACTCCGTGAGGACGCCGGTGACCAGGATGCGCTTGCCTGCAAGGATTCCACTCATGACGTTCAGTGACCCATGCCCAATCCGCCGTCGACAGGAATGACGGCTCCAGTGATGTATGCGGCCTCGTCGGAGGCGAGGAAGCGGACCGAGGCGGCGATCTCCTCGGGCTGCGCGTAGCGCGCGAGCGGAACCTGCTTGGTGATGCCCTCGCGCTGCTCGTCGCTGAGCACGCGGGTCATGTCGGTGTCGACGAAGCCGGGGGCGACGACGTTGCAGGTGATGTTCCGGGAGCCCAGCTCACGGGCGATCGAGCGGGCGAAGCCCACCAGGCCGGCCTTGGAGGCGGCGTAGTTGGCCTGGCCCGCGGAGCCCAGCAGGCCCACCACGGAGGAGATCAGCACGATGCGGCCCTTGCGGGCGCGCAGCATGCCCTTCGAGGCCCGCTTGACGACCCGGAAGGTGCCGGTGAGGTTGGTGTCGAGGACGGAGGTGAAGTCGTCCTCGGACATGCGCAGGAGCAGCTGGTCGCGGGTGACGCCGGCGTTGGCCACCAGCACCTCGACCGCGCCCTGCTTCTCCTCGATCTCCTTGTAGGCCTGCTCGACCTGCTCGGGGTCCGTGATGTCGCACTTCACGGGGAGGCACCCCAGGTCCAGGAGGGCGGCCGGCGGCTCTCCCGAGCGGTAGGTGAAGGCGACCTTGTCGCCCGCCTCCGCGAAGGCGCGGGCGATGGCGAGGCCGATGCCCCGGTTTCCTCCGGTGACCAGAACCGAGCGGCTCAAAGGACCACCCTTCCTTCACGTGTAGCTGCCAGCTGGCTGCCATTGGTCGTCTGTACCGTACGAAAACTATCGGGCCGAGGCCTCTGACGTGCAGCCCGCCCCTAACAGGAGCACATGGCGGACCCTGTGGGGTCCCTACAGAAATCGGAGCTGCGAGGCCTGTCCGGACCCGTGCGGGGGGCATTCCCCGATCCGCCCCTGAACTGCACAAAAGCCCGGGACCATGGGTGGCGGGGCGTGATTCACTGCGTCCTCGGGAGACATCGCACGCCTAGGGGAGGCCATCCGTGCCACATGAAATCGACGAGTCGTTCCTCGCGCTGCCGCTGCGGCAACTCGCCGACGCGGCCCTCGCGCGCGCCCGCGCGCTGGGGGCCGACCACGCGGACTTCCGCCTGGAGCGGGTGCGCAGCGCCTCCTGGCGGCTGAGGGACGCCCGGCCGGCCGGCACCTCCGACACCACCGACCTGGGGTATGCGGTGCGGGTGGTGCACGGCGGGAGCTGGGGCTTCGCGGCGGGCGTCGAGCTCACGATGGACGCGGCGGCGCGGGTGGCCGGGCAGGCCGTGGCGATGGCGAGGCTGTCGGCGAAGGTGATCGCGGCGGCCGGCTCCGACGAGCGCGTGGAGCTGGCGGATGAGCCGGTGCACGCCGACCGGACCTGGGTGTCGTCCTACGAGATCAACCCCTTCGCCGTGCCGGACGCGGAGAAGAGCGAGCTGCTCGCGGACTGGAGCTCGCGGCTGCTGGCCGCGGACGGGGTGGCGCACGCGGACGCCTCGCTGCTGACCGTCCAGGAGAACAAGTTCTACGCCGACTCGGCGGGCACGACCACCACCCAGCAGCGCGTCCGGCTGCACCCGCAGCTGACGGCGGTCGCCGTCGACCCCGCCACCGGCGGCTTCGACGCGATGCGCACCATCGCGCCCCCGGCCGGCCGCGGCTGGGAGTACCTGACGGGCACCGGCTGGGACTGGGACGCCGAGCTGGCGGAGATCCCCGCGCTGCTGGCCGAGAAGATGCACGCCCCGGGCGTCGAGGCCGGCTCGTACGACCTGGTGGTCGACCCGTCCAACCTGTGGCTGACGATCCACGAGTCGATCGGCCACGCCACCGAGCTGGACCGCGCGCTGGGCTACGAGGCCGCGTACGCGGGCACGTCCTTCGCGACCTTCGACCAGCTGGGCTCGCTGAAGTACGGCTCGGAACTGATGAACGTCACCGGCGACCGGACCGCCGAGCACGGGCTCGCGACCACCGGCTACGACGACGAGGGCGTCGAGGCCCAGTCCTGGGACCTCGTCAAGGACGGCATCCTCGTCGGCTACCAGCTGGACCGCCGCATCGCCAAGCTGACCGGCTTCGAGCGCTCCAACGGCTGCGCGTTCGCCGACTCCCCCTCCCACGTGCCGGTCCAGCGGATGGCCAACGTCTCCCTGCAGCCGGCGCCCGGCGGGCCGTCGACGGAGGAGATGATCTCCGGCGTCGAGCGCGGGATCTATGTGGTCGGCGACCGCTCATGGTCGATCGATATGCAGCGATACAATTTCCAGTTCACAGGACAGCGGTTCTATCGCATCGAGAACGGCCGTCTCGCGGGCCAGCTGCGGGACGTCGCCTACCAGGCCACGACCACGGACTTCTGGGGCTCGATGACGGCCGTCGGCGGGCCGCAGACGTACGTCCTGGGCGGCGCGTTCAACTGCGGCAAGGCCCAGCCCGGGCAGGTCGCGGCCGTCTCCCACGGCTGCCCCTCGGCCCTCTTCGAGAACGTCAACATCTTGAACACCACCGAGGAGGCGGGTCAGTGAGCCCTCGTCACCAGCCGCACGAGATCGTCGAGCGCGCCCTGGAGCTGTCCCGCGCCGACGGCTGCATGGTCATCGCCGGTGAGCGCTCCACCGCCAATCTCCGCTGGGCGCGCAACGCGCTCACCACCAACGGCGTCACCCGCGGCCGCACCGTCACCGTGATCGCCACGGTGGACGGCGCCGAGGGCACCGCCTCCGGCGTCGTCTCGCGGTCGGCCGTCACGGCGGCGGAGCTGGAGCCGCTGGTGCGGGCCGCCGAGGCCGCCGCGCGCGAGGCCGGGCCCGCCGAGGACGCCCAGCCGCTGGTGTCGGGCGTGCCGCACTCCCCCGACTTCACCGCCCCGCCCGCCGAGACCTCCTCCGCGGTCTTCGACGGCTTCGCGCCCGCGCTCGGCGAGTCCTTCGCCGGTGCCCGGGCGCAGGGCCGCGAGCTGTACGGCTTCGCGCTCCACGAGGTCTCCTCCTACTACCTCGGCACGTCCACCGGGCTGCGGCTGCGCCACGACCAGCCGACGGGGTCCCTGGAGCTCAACGCGAAGTCGCCGGACGGCGCCCGTTCCGCCTGGGCGGGCCGGGCCACGCGCGACTTCACCGACGTCGACCCGCAGGCCCTGGACGCCGAGCTGGCGCAGCGCCTCGCGTGGGCCGAGCGGAAGATCGAGCTGCCGGCCGGGCGGTACGAGACGCTGCTGCCGCCGAGCGCCGTCGCCGACCTGCTCGTCTACCAGATGTGGTCGGCGGCCGCCCGTGACGCCGCCGAGGGCCGGACGGTCTTCTCGAAGGCCGGGGGCGGCACCCGGGTCGGGGAGAAGCTGTCCCCGCTGCCGCTGACGCTGCGCAGCGACCCGCGCGCCGCGGGCCTGGAGTGCGCGCCGTTCGTGCTCACCACGAGCTCGGGGGACGACGCGTCGGTCTTCGACAACGGCCTGCCGCTCGGTCCGACGGACTGGATCCGCGACGGCGTGCTGGAGCACCTGGTCACCACGCGGCACAGCGCCGGGCTCACGGACCTGCCGGTCACCCCGCTCGTGGACAACCTCGTCCTGGACGCGGGGGGCACCGCCACGCTCGACGAGATGGTCGCGGCCACCGAGCGCGGCCTGCTGCTGACCTGCCTGTGGTACATCCGCGAAGTGGACCCGGCGTCGCTGCTGCTGACGGGGCTGACCCGGGACGGCGTCTATCTGGTGGAGAACGGCGAGGTCGTCGGCGAGGTCAACAACTTCCGCTTCAACGAGTCCCCGGTGTCGGTGCTCTCGCGCGCCACCGAGGCGGGCCGCACCGAGCCGACGCTGCCGCGCGAGTGGGGCGACTACTTCACCCGGGCCGCGATGCCCGCCCTGCGCGTGCCGGACTTCAACATGAGCTCCGTCAGCCGGGGCGTGTGACCACAGGGCGTGACCGCAGGGCGTGGCTGCGGGGGGTGTGACAGCCGGGACGCGGCACCGGGCCGAATAGACTGGTCCGCGTCCACCTGTCCCCCGCTCGCCTACGTCTTCCGTATGCGTCCCTTTTCTTCTCCGTCCTTTTCTCATCCGTCCCATCGATCCCCAGGAATGTCATGACACGCCTCGGCGAATCCGTCGCCCGCGCCGGCGAGCTCCTCGCGCAGGACCTCTCCTCCGACCAGACCGTCCAGCGGCTGCTCCAGGAGACGGGCTCGCGGCGCTATCTCGATCTGACGGATCTGTCGGCGAAGGAGCAGGCCGAGCTGATCGCCGCCCGCACCGTCGAGGTGCTGCCGGGCGTGGACAAGCTGGCCGAGCGCATCGAGGAGCGGCGCGCCGCGGGCAAGGGCCTGCAGCTCAAGCTGGGCATCGACCCGACGGCGGCCGACGTCCACCTGGGCCATGCCGTGCCGATGATCATCCTCAGCCGCTTCCAGCGCATGGGCCACGACGTCACCCTCCTCATCGGCGACTTTACGGCCAAGATCGGCGACCCGACGGGCCGCACGGCCGAGCGCCCGCCGCTGACCGACGAGGACATCGCGAAGAACCTCGCGGGCTACCGCGAGCAGGTCCGCCCGTTCTTCGACTTCGAGAAGGTCACGTTCGTCCAGAACAGCACCTGGCTGGCCCCGTACACCTTCCCGGAGCTGCTCGGTCTGCTCTCGCAGGTGCCGGTCTCGCAGCTGCTGCAGCGCGAGGACTTCCGCAACCGGCTGGCGGCCGGGTCGGGCCTGACGATGTCGGAGCTGCTGTACCCGATCGCCCAGGGCCTGGACTCGGTCGCGCTGGACTGCGACGTCGAGCTGGGCGGCGCCGACCAGCTGCTGAACCTGCAGATGGGCCGCAAGCTCATGGAGCTGAAGGGCCAGAAGCCGCAGCTCGTCGTCACCATGCCGCTGATCGAGGGCACGGACGGCACGGGCGCGAAGATGTCCAAGTCCAAGGGCAACTACGTGGGCCTGTCGGCCACGGCCGACGACGTCTTCGGCAAGATCATGTCGGTTCCGGACCGGCTGATGGAGCCGTACCTGAAGGCCTGGACCGAGTGGACGGACGAGGAGATCGCCCTCGCGCTGTCCCGGGTCGAGGAGCGCTCGCTGCACCCGATGGACCTCAAGAAGATCCTCGCGGGCGAGGTCGTGGCCGCGCTGTACGGGATCGAGGCGGCGATGGCGGCCCGGGCCGGGTTCGTCGCGCAGTTCTCGAAGAAGAGCTTCTCCGACGTGGAGACGCCCGTGGTGGAGCTCTCGGAGCACGGCGACTCGCCGGCGACGGCCGTGCTCAGCCAGGTCCTGGGCTTCCAGCCGTCCGCCTCGGCGGCCCGCCGGGTCGCCAAGCAGAACGGCCTGCGCCTCGTGGTCGAGACGGACGGCGGCCAGGAGGCCGTCGTGCTGGCCGAGGCCGATGCGATCCGCCCGCTGGGCGAGGTCGTGACGGAGACGGTCGCCAAGGTCGCCGGAGCCGGGCGGGTCTACCTCAAGGCCGGCCGGAAGATCGCCGAGCTGCGGTAGGGCCTTCCCCACCGGGGACCGAGGCTCGGGGCGGTCCGTGCGCGAGATGCGCACGGGCCGCCCCGCGGCGTTGTCCGGCCGGTGCGGGGCAGCCGTCCGTCACGCCGCGTGTCTCCCTCCGCTCCTGTTGCCGCGTACCGCGACCCACAGCCGGTCGCCGATGCCGACCACGAGGACCGCGCCCGCCAGCTGCAGCAGGTGCCGGCCCCAGTCGACGCCCTTGGTCTCGTTGATGCCGAGCCCGGTGGCGGCCCAGTTGCCGAGCAGGCTGCCGATCATGCCCAGGACGATCGTCAACCAGAGGGGGATCTGCTGTTTGCCCGGCAGGATCGCCTTGGCGATCAGGCCCAGGACAAGTCCGACGATGATGGCCCACAACCAGCTCATGTCGCCTCCTCAGCGGCGCGATGTGCCGTGCCCCGCCATTCTGGGGCCACTGTCCGTACGGCGCACGCCGGAGCCGTCCCTCCGCCGCGCTGCGGCTGTGGAGTACGCAGCCGCAGGTCGGAGCGGGGACGCCGGGGGACCCGCTCTCGTACCCGACGGCCACGCGGCGTAACGTGGAGGGTGTCCCGCCTCAGGGCGTGCGGGCGCGGTGGATCAGGTGGTGGAACGTGATGCGGAAGCAGGGCGGCACGGCGGTCTTCAGGATCACCGGCGCCCGTCAGGGTCTGGCCGAGGACGTGCGCGGCCGCCAGCGCCGCTACGTCATCTCGATGCTGATCCGCACCCTGTCGGTGGTGCTCACCGTGGTGCTGTGGAACGTCGAGCGCTATGTGGCGGTGGGCACGCTGATCCTGGGCGCCCTGCTGCCCTACGTGGCGGTCGTGATCGCCAACGCGGGCCGGGAGAACGCCCCTTCGCTCCCCGGCACGTTCATACCGGCACCGACGCGGCCGGTGCTGATGCCCGGTCCGGGCGAGGAGAGGGCGGAATCCGTCCCGGAAGCCACCCGTGGCCCCGAGGGCGATCAAGGGCGTGACCACGGCTGATGCCCCGCGGGGGCACAGCCGGTGGTGGCGCGCTCGGCAAAGCTCAAGAAAACCTCAGATCAATCATGTGGTTTCAGTGCCGCGCGCCGGGCACCCCGTGACATACTTCCTAAGCGCTCCGCATCCCCCGTCGGAGCGACAGACCGACGCCGGGCGGCTCCCCCCGTGGCTGCCCGGCGTCGCCGTGTCTGCAGGCGGTTCGTAGAGTCAGGGGTGTGAATTCCCCCGATGACGCCGTGATCTGTTCCGCCAAGGGCTGCCGCGCCCCCGCCGTGTGGGTGCTGGCGTGGAACAACCCCAAGCTGCACACCCCAGACCGCCGCAAGACGTGGCTCGCGTGCGACGAGCACCGCGAGCACCTGTCCAACTTCCTCGGCCTGCGGGGCTTCCTCAAGGACGTGGTGACGCTGGCGGAGTGGGAGGCCTCTCCGCACGCGTAGCACCCGGTGCCGGGCCCTGCGGGCCCGGCGGGGCTCAGCCGCCGATCGCCGACATGGGCCGCTGCGGCTGCAGGAAGGACGGGTCGTCCAGGCCCGACCCCGCCTTCTTCCCGTGCATCGCCCGCTTCCACCGCCCGGCTATCTCCTCGTCCGTGGCCCCGGAGCGCAGCGCCGCGCGCAGGTCGGACTCCTCGCGCGCGAACAGGCAGTTGCGGATCTGTCCGTCGGCGGTGAGGCGGGTGCGGTCGCAGGCGCCGCAGAACGGGCGGGTGACGGAGGCGATCACGCCGACGCGGCCGGGCCCGCCGTCGACGAGCCAGCGTTCGGCGGGGGCGGCGCCGCGCTCGTCGGCACCTTCGGGGCTGAGGTCGAAGCGGGCGGCCAGGCTCGCCAGGATGTCCGCCGCGGTGATCATGCCGTCGCGGCGCCAGCCGTGCTGGGCGTCGAGCGGCATCTGCTCGATGAAGCGCAGTTCGTAGCCGTGGCCGAGGGCCCAGGCCAGCAGGTCGGGGGCCTCGTCGTCGTTGAGGCCGGGCATCAGCACGGCGTTGATCTTGACGGGTGCGAGCCCGGCGGCGCGGGCGGCGGCGAGGCCGTCGAGGACGTCCTGGTGGCGCTTGCGGCGGGTCAGCTTCTGGAAGACGTCGGGGCGCAGGGTGTCGAGGGAGACGTTGACCCGGTCGAGGCCGGCGTCGGCCAGGGCCGTCGCGGTGCGCGCGAGGCCGATGCCGTTGGTGGTGAGGGAGATCCGGGGGCGCGGCCGCAGGGCGGCGCAGCGCTCGACCAGGGAGACGAGGCCGGGGCGCAGCAGGGGCTCGCCGCCGGTGAAGCGGACCTCGGTGACGCCGAGGGAGGTCACGGCGATGCGGATCAGGCGGACGATCTCGTCGTCGGTGAGCAGGTCCGGCTTGGCGAGCCACTGGAGGCCCTCTTCGGGCATGCAGTACGTGCAGCGCAGGTTGCAGCGGTCGGTCAGGGAGACACGGAGGTCGGTGGCGACGCGACCGTAGGTGTCGATGAGCACGCTGCGCCTCCGGCGGACTGGGCTTGAACGTTCGTTCGCTGTCCGCAGCGTACGTGATGGGCGGTGCCGGCGGGGCTTCGCGGACCGGGCCGGCAGGCGCCGGGCGCCGGACGGGCCCACCGGCCCGTCCGGCGCCGCGGCCGGTGGCGAAGCGGCGTCAGTGCGCTCCGTGGCCCGTGAGGGAGCGGACCTCGAGCTCGGCGTACTTCGCGTCCGCCCCGGGCTGCGGCTTGGACAGCAGCGAGCCCAGCCAGCCCAGCAGGAAGCCGAGCGGGATGGAGACCAGGCCGGGGTTGCCGAGGGGGAAGAAGTCGAAGCTCATCCCGGGGAAGAGCGCCTTCTCGTTGCCGGAGACGACCGGGGAGAAGATCACCAGGCCGACGGAGGAGATCAGCCCTCCGTAGATCGACCACAGGGCCCCCTGGGTGGTGAAGCGCTTCCAGAAGAGGCTGTAGAGGATCGTGGGGAGGTTGGCGGAGGCCGCGACGGCGAAGGCGAGGGCCACGACGGCGGCGGCGTTCAGCCGGTGGGCGAAGATGCTCAGCAGGATGGCGACCGCGCCGATGACGACGGCGGCGCACTTGGCGGTGAGGAGCTCCTCCTTCTCGCTGGTCTTCCCCTTGCGGATGACGTTGGCCCACAGGTCGTGCGCGAAGGAGGCCGAGGAGGCGAGCGTGAGGCCCGCGACCACCGCGAGGATCGTCGCGAAGGCGACGGCGGAGATCACGGCGAGGAGGACCGCGCCGCCGGTGGATCCGGCGCCGCCGCCGACCTCCCGGGCGAGCAGCGGGGCCGCGGTGTTCCCCGAGGGGTCCGAGGCGGTGATGGACTTCGAGCCGACGAGGGCGGCGGCGCCGAAGCCCAGGGCGATGGTCATCAGGTAGAAGGCGCCGATGATGCCGATGGCCCAGTTCACGGACTTGCGGGCGGCCTTGGCGGTGGGGACGGTGTAGAAGCGGATGAGGATGTGCGGCAGGCCGGCGGTGCCCAGGACGAGGGCGAGGCCGAGCGAGATGAAGTTGAGCTTGGTGGTGCCGTCCTTGCCGTACTGCAGGCCCGGTTCGAGGAAGGCCTTGCCCTTGCCGCTCTCCTCGGCGGCGCGCCCGAGCAGGGTGGAGATGTTCCAGCCGACCTTGTTGAGCACCAGGACGGTGATGAGCAGGGTGCCCAGGATGAGCAGGACCGCCTTGACGATCTGCACCCACGTGGTGCCCTTCATCCCGCCGATGGTCACGTAGAGGACCATCACCAGGCCGACCAGGGCGATGATCCAGCGCCGCGAGCTCTCGCCCGAGGCCCCGAGCAGGAGCGCCACGAGCGCGCCCGCGCCGATCATCTGCGCGAGCAGGTAGAAGATCGAGACGACGATGGTGGAGGTGCCGGCGGCGGTGCGTACGGGCCGCTGCTTGAGCCGGTAGGCGAGCGCGTCGGCCATGGTGAAGCGGCCGGAGTTGCGCAGCGGTTCGGCGACGAGCAGCAGGGCGACCAGCCAGGCGACGAGGAAGCCGATGGAGTAGAGGAATCCGTCGTAGCCGAAGAGGGCGATGGCGCCGGCGATGCCGAGGAAGGACGCGGCGGACATGTAGTCGCCGGAGATGGCGAGGCCGTTCTGGAAGCCGGTGAAGGAGCGGCCGCCGGCGTAGAAGTCGGTGGCGTCCTTGGTCTGCCGCCCGGCCCAGACGGTGATGGCGAGGGTGGCGGCGACGAAGACGGAGAAGAGCGTGATGATCAGGGTGCGGTGCTCGCCCGCGGCGCCGGCCGCGAGAGGGAGGCCCGACTGCAGGGCACTGGTCATGCCGGTCATTCCCCCGCTTCCAGACGGGCCCGCAGGGCCTCGGCCTTGGGATCGAGCTTCGCGGCCGCGTGCCGCGAGTACCACCAGGCGATCAGGAAGGTGGTGAGGAACTGGGCCAGCCCGAGGACGAAGGCCACGTTGATGTTGCCCAGGACCGTGGTGCCCATGAAATCGCCCGCGTAGTTCGAGAGCAGGACGTACAGCAGATACCAGGAGACAAAGGCGATGGTGAGCGGAAAGGCGAACGAGCGCTGAGCGCGGCGCAGTTCGCCGAACTCCGCGCTCGACTGCAGTGTGCTGAAACGATCGTTCCCGGCCGCGGGCGCGGCGGCTTCGGCGGTCGGCGGGCCGTCGGGCTCGTCCGGCCCCTCTTTGGTGGTCGGTGCGGTGTCCACGGTCTCTCCTGACAAGGGGGGTGTGAGGCGCGAGCCGATGGCTTGTGATCCGGATCACGCATCGTAGAGGCAGGTCGCAGTATGCGACAGGGGGAAGGTGCGTAATTCGGCAACAGCTGCCGCAGGGGGCGACACCGCCCGCCCGCGGTCTCGTTGACCCTGGTGTGAGCGATGCGCCTCCTCCCACCCCGCCGTCCCCCGGTCGACGACCGTTCGGGATCGTCAGGTTGACGGCGCCCATAGCGGCGGTGACGACCGGCCGGTCCGTCCCTCTCCCGAGAGCGGGGCGGTGGTACGGGCCCCGGGTGCCGCTTCCGCCGCTGAGCATCGACGGGCTGCGCGACGGCGATCTCACGACCTGACGCGGGCTTTTCCGGAGGGAGTCGTTCCGAACTCCCCCCGACTCTGCGCCATTTGTTGCCGGGTCATGGCCACTCAGGGCGTTTGTTCCGGAATGCATTGCCCGGTGCCATGATCGGCGCTAGCTTCACTCGTCATGTACCCGCCCGCGCGCGACCTGCGCTCCGGCGGTTTTCGGATGATGTGGAGAACCCATGGCTCCTCTGCGTTCAAGACGGCACGCACTGCTGGCCGTTCCCGTCGGTCTCGCCCTCACCGCCTCGCTCGGCCTCCTGCCCGGCGTGGCCGCCGCCGCCCCGCAGCCCGAGCCCCGGGCGAAGACGGCCGCCACGGACGGCCCCCTCCTGTCGTACGTGGTGAACACCGCCACGGACCGCGCCACCCTGGCCAAGGTGAAGAAGGCCGTCGCGCAGGCCGACGGCAGCATCGTGGAAACCTACGGGCGGATAGGCGTGATCGTCGCCCACTCCAAGAACCCCGGCTTCGCCGCGGCGCTGCGCGCGGTCCCCGGCGTGCAGTCGGCGGGCGCCACCCGCACCGCGCCGATCGCCCCGGCCGGCACCACCGACGTCGGCAAGCCCGAGAAGGTGAAGCTGCCCAGGAGCAGCGCGGCGGCGGCCGCCCGTCAGCAGGCCGGCGGCGCCGAGCCGCTGGAGGACCTGCAGTGGGACCTCCCGGCCATCAAGGCCGACCAGGCCGCGAAGATCAACCCGGGCAGCCGCAAGGTCACCGTCGGCGTCATCGACACCGGCGTGGACGACACCCACCCGGACCTCGCCCCCAACTTCTCCCGGAGCCAGTCGGCGAGCTGCGTCACCGGCAAGGCCGACACCAGCCCCGGCGCGTGGCGGCCGTACGACCCGGCGGAGGACTACCACGGCACGCACGTCGCCGGGACGATAGCCGCGGCCCGCAACGGCGTCGGCGTCGCGGGCGTCGCCCCGAACGTCAAGGTCTCGGGCATCAAGGTGTCGAACAGGAGCAGCTTCTTCTACGCCGAGAGCGTGGTCTGCGCGTTCGTCTTCGCCGCCGAGCACGACATAGCGGTGACGAACAACAGCTACTACGTCGACCCGTGGATGTTCAACTGCGCCGACGACCCCGACCAGAAGGCGATATCCGAGTCGGTCGCCCGCGCCACGAAGTACGCCCAGGACAAGGGCACCGTCAACGTCGCCTCGGCCGGCAACTCCAACTTCGACCTGGCCGCCAAGGAGATCACCGACACCTCCAGCCCCAACGACCGCGGCAGGCCGGCCGAGAAGCGCAAGATCGACCCCTCGGTCTGCCTCGACGTCCCCGCCCAGCTGCCCGGCGTGGTCACCGTCTCCTCGACCGGCGTGAAGTCGGCGAAGGCCTACTACTCCAACTACGGCCTGAACCAGGTCGACGTGGCGGCCCCCGGCGGCGACAAGTACCAGGTCCCGGACCTGCCCGCCAAGGACGGCCGCATCCTCTCCACGCTGCCCGGCGGCGACTGGGGCTACCTCCAGGGCACCTCGATGGCCGGCCCGCACGTGGCCGGCGTGGCGGCGCTGATGAAGAGCGCGCACCCCAAGTCGTCCCCGCAGGAGATCCAGTGGCTCCTCAAGGCGCAGGCCGACAACCCCGGCTGCCCCACGGGCCCGTACGACGGTGACGGCGACGGCAAGGTCGACGCCGTCTGCACCGGCAACAAGAACGTCAACGGCTTCTACGGCTTCGGCATCGTCGACGCCCTGGACGCGGTGCGCTGACGCTCGCGCTCGCCGGAGGAGGGGCCGGGCCGGAGCCCGGCCCCTTCCGCACTGCGGAGGAGCCCCGCGGCGAGCAGGACCTGCGCGCCGAGGTAGGTCAGCATGATCCAGAACTGGGCGGCGGGCGCCTGGGGCCAGTCGGCGACGCCGGTGGCGATCAGGGTGTCCGACACGACGAACAGCGCACCGCCCGCCGCGGCGAGCGGCACGGTGCGGGTCGCGCACAGCGCCATCGTGACGAGCAGCAGGCTGTAGAGCGCGACGGGCACCCGCAGCCCGGCCTCCAGGTCGGGCCACAGCAGCACGACGGTGCCGAGCCAGGCCGCCCCGTAGCCGGCGGCCAGGCCGCGGGTGCGGGCGCCGCCGGAGGTGCCGTGCCGCGCGCACAGCACGAGGTAGCAGCCGTGCCCGGCGGCGAAGGACGCCATGCCGAGCAGGAACGGCACGTCGCCGCCGATCTGCAGGAGCGTGTCGCCCCCGCATCCGAACAGCAGCGCCACGACGAGCAGCCGGGGCCCGCCGCGCACGAGGACGCACGCCGCGAGCAGGGGCATCAGGGCGGGCTTGGTGACGAGCGCGACCGCGGACCCTGCCGGCAGGGCCCCCAGGTGCGCGAGGGCAACGGCGCCGAAGAGGGCGGGCAGGGCGCGGGTGGGCCTCACGCGGCCTGCTCGTGGGCGGGGGCGGTTTCCACGGCCGGGGTCCCGGCGTCCGCCGCCTCCCGCCCGGCAGCCGCCGCCTCCCGCCCGGCGTCCGTCGCGTCCTTCCCTGCGCCCGTCGTCTCCCGCTCCGCAGCCGTCGCCTCCTGCCGGGCCGCCGGCTGCCAGCCCGGCCCCCGGAACACCCGTCCCAGCCGTTCCCGCCAGTCCCGCGCCGCGCGCAGGTCGCGGGCGATGGCGGCGTATTCGTGGGTGGCGACGCGCAGCGGGTTGTAGGTGTCGATGTTCTTGGTCAGCCCGTAGACGGGCCGCTCGCCCTCGGGGACGAAGGACCCGAAGAGCCGGTCCCAGACGATGAGGATCCCGCCGAAGTTGCGGTCCAGGTAGCCGCCCTGCGAGGCGTGGTGGACCCGGTGGTGGGAGGCCGTGTTCAGGACGTATTCGAAGGGGCGGGGCAGCTTGCGCACCCGCTCGGTGTGCACCCAGAACTGGTAGACGAGGTTGGCGGACGAGCAGAAGGCCAGCGCGGCCGGGTGCACGCCCACGGCGATCATCGGCAGGTAGAAGGGCCACACGGTCAGCGTGGTCCAGGGCTGGCGCAGCGCGGTGGTGAGGTTGAACTTCCGGCTGGAGTGGTGCACCACGTGGCAGGCCCACAGGACCCTGATCACGTGGTGCCCGCGGTGCGACCAGTAGTAGAAGAAGTCCTGCACCAGGAGCATCAGCGGGAGCGTCCACCACAGCACGGGGATGCGCAGCGGCGTGAGCTCGTAGAGCGCGGTGTAGACGGCGACGATCGGAATCTTCCACAGCGCGTCGAAGACGAGACTGCCGGCGCCCATTCCGATACTGGTCGCCGCGTCCTTGGCCTCGTAGCCCGCGTCGCCCGTCTCCTCGGCGGGATGCAGCCGGTAGCTCACCAGCTCCAGCGCGGTGAGCAGGAGGAAGGCGGGTATGGACCACAGCACGACATCGGGAAGGTGCGGCATGGGCGCACGATAGGCACGTCATCAGCCGTGCCGCTAGGGGTAGTTACCCTTCGGTATCGAATTGTGTTACCCGGGGTTCGGCGTACGGGGGGAGGGCCCGTCAATGGCGTGGGCGTCTTCTCACCCGGGCATCTCGCGGTGCGGCCGGGGCGGGCGTGGGACCTTCCCCGCCCGCCGTCGCCGCACCGCCCGCTCGCCTCACTGTCAGTACGCCCCCGTATTCTCTGTGACCATGCTCGAAGACCAGACCACCGCCGACAATCCCACTCCGTGGCCGGCCGCGTATCCCGAGGGGTACGCGGTCGTCGACGTGGAGACCACCGGGCTCGCGCGGGACGACCGGATAGTGTCGGCGGCGGTCTACCAGCTGGACGCCCGCGGGCAGGTCGAGGACCACTGGTACACGCTGGTCAACCCCGAGCGTGACCCCGGGCCCGTGTGGATCCACGGTCTGACGACCGCCGTCCTGTCCGGCGCGCCGCTGTTCCCCGAGATCGCGGACGAGTTCGCGAAGCGGCTGGAGGGCAGGGTCCTGGTGGCGCACAACGCCGCCTTCGACTGGTCGATGATCGCCCGGGAGTACGCCCGCGCGCGGGCGACCGCGCCCGTGCGGCAGCGGCTGTGCACGATCGCGCTCTCCAAGGAGCTGCAGCTGCCGCTGCCCAACCACAAGCTGGAGTCGCTCGCGGCGCACTACGGCGTCGTGCAGCAGCGCGCCCACCACGCGCTCGACGACGCCCGCGTGCTGGCCGAGGCGTTCCGGCCGAGCCTGCATCTGGCGGCCAGGGCCGATCTGCGGCTCCCGCTGCTCGCCTGCCAGCCCCTGACCGAGTGGTCCGACGGCCCGGCAACTCCCCGCACTTCCGGATATATCGGGCATCAGCGTTCCTACGGCTCGTCCAACAGCTGGCGGCCCAGCCGTAAGCGGCCCGCCTGCCCGTACCCCAACCCCGGGCGGTACAAAGAGGGCGAACAGCTCATTCAGGGCATGCGGGTGGCCTTCTCGGGCGACACCTCCATCGACCGCGAGCTGCTGGAGGACCGCGCCATCGAGGCGGGGCTGCACATCGCCACCAGCGTCTCCCGGCTCACCAGCGTGCTCGTGACCAACGACCCGGACTCCCCCACGACCAAGACCACCAAGGCGCGCTCCTTCGGCACCCCGGTGATCGACGAGGCGGTCTTCGTCCAGCTGCTCTCGCACGTGGTCCCGGCGCCCGGCGGGCAGCAGGGCTGACGGAGGGCGCCGGCGGGGCACCCGATGGCCCCGGGGTAAACCGGGCCAGGTACCGTCAAATGCGTGTACCGCTTCCTGTTGTCCCGGCAGTGGGTGATCCTCACCCTCGTGGGGCTCGTCCTCATCCCCGTGATGATCAAACTGGGCTTCTGGCAGTTCCACCGCCACGAGCACCGGGTCGCGCGCAACGACTTCGTCGCCCGCAGTCTCGCCGCCGACCCCGTGCCGGTCACCGAGCTGTCCGAGCCCGGCAAGGACGTCTCCGGCGACGTCTGGCGCCAGGTCACCGCGAGCGGCACCTTCGACACCAAGGGCGAGGTCGTCGTCCGGATGCGGACCAACGCCGACGGCAAGTCCGGCTACATGGTCCTCACCCCCCTCCTGCTGGCCGACGGGCGGGCCGTGCTCGTCAACCGCGGCTGGATCCCCTCCACCGGCGAGCTGACGAAGTTCCCCGAGGTCCCCGCCCCGCCCTCCGGCAAGGTCACCGTCACCGGCCGGCTGCGCGCCGACGAGACCGACTCCAGCGGCATCAAGGACACCCGCGGCCTGCCGCCCCGTCAGGTGATGCGCATCAACAGCGAGCGCCAGGCCGCCTCGCTGCACCGTCCCGTCCTCGGCGGCTACCTCGAGCTCACCGACCCGGACCCCGGCGACAAGGGCCCCGAGCCCGTGGGCGCGCCCGACCACGACAGCATCGGCCCGCACATGGCGTACGCCGTCCAGTGGTGGCTGTTCGCCGCCTTCGTGCCGGTCGGCTGGGTCGTCCTCGTCCGCCGCGAGCGCCGCGACCGCGCCGCCGAAGCCGCCGCCGGGACCGCGGACGCCACCGGCGCACAGCCCGCGGTCGCCCGTACAGCCGCCACTCCGGAGTAGCCGCCCCGCACCGGGGGAAGACGCAGTCCGTGGCAGCACGCATCGAGGACTACGCGCTCATCGGCGACCTGCAGACCGCCGCCCTGGTCGGCCGCGACGGCTCGATCGACTGGCTCTGCCTGCCCCGCTTCGACTCGGCCGCCTGCTTCGCCGCCCTCCTGGGCGACGAGGACAACGGCCACTGGAGACTGGCCCCCGCCGGCACCCGCCCCGGCACCCCCTGCACGCGCCGCGCCCACCTCGAGGACTCCCTCGTCCTCGAAACCGTCTGGGAGACGCCGTCCGGCACCGCCAAGGTCACCGACTTCATGCCCCAGCGCGACCGCGCCCCCGACGTCGTCCGCATCGTCGAGGGCGTCTCGGGCAGCGTCGAGATGCTCGGCGTCCTGCGCCTGCGCTTCGACTACGGCAGCATCGTGCCGTGGATACGGCGCACCGACGGTCACCGCGTCGCCGTCGCCGGGCCCGACTCCGCCTGGCTGCGCAGCGAGCCTCCCGTCAAGACCTACGGCCGCGACTTCAGCACCCGCTCCGAGTTCACCGTCTCCGCCGGCGACTCGGTCGCCTTCGTCCTCACCTGGCACCCCTCCCACCAGCCGCGCCCCGCCCTCGTCGACCCCCACGAGTCCCTGCGCCACAGCCTGGAGGACTGGCGCGAGTGGGCGGGCCGCTGCTCCTACCGCGGCCCCCACCGCGAAGCCGTCGTCCGCTCCCTGATCACCCTCAAGGCGCTCACCTACGCCCCCACCGGAGGCATCGCCGCCGCCGCGACCACCTCCCTCCCCGAGGAGATCGGCGGCGTCCGCAACTGGGACTACCGCTACTGCTGGCTGCGCGACTCCACCCTGACCCTCGGCGCCCTGCTCTCCGCCGGCTACGCCGACGAGGCCGCCGCCTGGCGCTCCTGGCTCCTGCGCGCCGCCGCCGGCAACCCCGCCGACCTGCAGGTGATGTACGGCCTCGCCGGCGAGCGCCGGCTCCCCGAGACCGAACTCCCCTGGCTCCCCGGCTACGAGGGCTCCGCCCCCGTCCGTATCGGCAACGGCGCCGTCAAGCAGCTCCAGCTCGACGTCTACGGCGAGGTCATGGACTCCCTCCACCTCGGCCGCCGCTGGGGCCTGCCGGCCAAGCCCCACGAGTGGAAGCTCCAGCGCTCCCTGATGGCGTACATCGAGGAGCACTGGCGCGAGCCCGACGAGGGCATCTGGGAGATCCGCAGCCCCCGCCGTCACTTCGTCCACTCCAAGGTCATGGCCTGGGTGGCCGCCGACCGCGCCGTCCGCGCCCTCGAAGCGGACCCCGACCTGGACGGCGACGCGGACGGCTGGCGCGCCATGCGCGACGAGGTCCACCGCGAGGTCTGCGAGCGGGGCTTCGACGCCGGGCGGGGCACCTTCACCCAGTCCTACGGCTCCGAGGAGCTCGACGCCGCCACGCTCCTCATCCCCCGCGTCGGCTTCCTCCCGCCCGACGACCCGCGCGTGACCGGCACGGTCGACGCGGTCCGCCGCGAGCTGGACCACGGCGGCCTCGTCCGCCGCTACAGCTCCGACGGAAAGCCCATGGACGGCGTGCCCGGCAACGAGGGCGCGTTCCTGGCCTGTTCCTTCTGGCTGGCCGAAGCCCTGCACATGACCGGCCGCACCAAGGAAGCGCACGACCTCTTCGAGCGCCTCCTCTCCCTGCGCAACGACGTCGGCCTCCTGGCCGAGGAGTACGACCCCGGCGCCGGGCGGCACCTCGGCAACTTCCCCCAGGCGTTCAGTCACATCGGCCTGGTCAACACCGCCCTGGCGCTCTTCCCTCCGCCAGACTGACCCCATGGACCTGGGACTTAAGGACCGCACGTACGTCCTCACCGGCGCGACAAGAGGCCTGGGCAACGCCACGGCCGGGGAACTCGTCGCGGACGGCGCGAAGGCCGTCATCACCGGCCGCACGGAGGAATCCGTGCGCAAGGCCGCCTCGGCCCTGGGCCCCGACGCCCTCGGCGTGGCGGCCGACAACGCCGATCCCGCCACCGCGGACCGCGTGATCGCCGCGGCCCGCGACCACTTCGGCCGCTTCGACGGCATCCTCATCAGCGTGGGCGGCCCGCCGGCGGGAACCACGGCGGACGTCACCGACGACCAGTGGCACAGAGCGGTCGACACGATCTTCCTCGGGGCGATCCGCCTGGCCCGCACGGCAGCGGCCGCCCTCGCCCCGGGCGGGGTCATCGGGTTCGTCCTCTCGGCATCGGTCCACGAGCCGATCCGGGGCCTGACGGTCTCCAACGCCCTGCGCCCGGGCCTGGCGGGCTTCGCGAAATCCCTCTCCGCGGAACTGGGCCCGCGGGGCATCCGCGTGGTGGGCCTCCTCCCCCACCGCATCGACACGGACAGGGCCAGGGAACTGGACGCCCTCTCGGACGACCCGCAGAGAACACGGCAGCACCACACGGCACAGATCCCCCTGGGCCGCTACGGCACGCCCACCGAATTCGGCAAGACGGCGGCGTTCCTGCTCTCCCCCGCGGCGTCCTACCTCACCGGCATCATGCTCCCGGTGGACGGCGGCGCACGCCACGGCTTCTGACGGGGAGCGGACAGGAGGGGACGGGGCCGCAGGGGCAGGGGTCCGGGACGCTGCCGTGTATTTGCGGGCCCGATGAGGCGGAGGGCACCGATGCGGCGCCGGGCACGGGCCCGTAAACATACGGTCCCGGACCCCTGCCCCGGAGGCCCCGGCCCCGCACCACCCGCTCACCCCACCCGTTCGGCCCGGTGCCTGACGGCCCTCAACCGCACCTCCACCGGCAGCCGCCCCACCCCCGCCGACACCCGCGCGTGCTCCAGCGCCTCCCCGTCCAGCCGCTCCAGCGCCACCGCCGGCGACGCGTGCGGCGCCAGCGTCAGCCCCACCCGCGCCTCCGGCGCCGTCCGCCGCCCGAGCAGCGCGACGAGCGCCCGCTCCACCCCCTCCAGCGCCTCGGCCTCCGCGCAGACCGCCTCCTCCAGCGCCCGCCCCCGCAGAACCGCCTCTTCGCCGTCCCCGCTGTCCACCACCAGTTCCCTCAGGCGCCGCCGCCTCACCTGCGCCAGCAACCACCACAGCGCCAGCAGGACCACCACGGCGAGCGCGGCGATGACCGCCGGCCACCACCACCCCTCGCCGCGCCACCTCACCTGCGCGGCCCGGCTCAGCAGCACGTCCCGCGGCCCGTCGAACGGCCAGAACGACGGCAGGGACAGCCCCCACCGCCGCCGCAGGTCGAGCGACGCGACGAGGACCGACGCGCCGCCCCCGGCCAGGACCAGCCCGGCGACTCCCACCAGCACCCGATTGACGGCCTTCAGCACGGCCCCCACATCCTCACCGCTTCACCGGCCGGTTCACCCGCACCGAAACCCCGGGCTCATGCGCAAGCCCCAACTTCCGCACCCCCTCGGCGATCACCGCGTCCACATCCGCACGTACGTCGTCCAGGTCCCGGAAGTGGGACTGCGCACGCACCCGCACCCGGCGCCGGCCGACACCGACCCGTACCGACTGCACCCCCGCCACCTCCATGGCCCGGTCCCGCAGCACCAGCGCCGCGGCCCGCCTGTCGATGCCGGCCCTGAGGTCCGCGCGGTCGCGCCGCATCGGCAGGACGGACCGCAGCCCGGGCGTGACGGCGAGCACGACCAGCCACACCCCCGCCACCACGGCCACGCCGGCACAGGCGACGATCCACGCGTCCTCCAGGGGACGGGTGGCCAGCTCGCGCGCGAGCCTGCGCCGCCACCCCATGGCGGGCCGGTGCGCACGGACGGCCGCCACGTCGTACAGGAAGACACCGGCCACCCCCAGCACCACAGCGGCCACCAGAAACGCAGGCACGCGCCGCACGGACCAGAACCGCCGCGCAGGCGCCCGGACCGTGCCCGCGCCCCCGCCCGCAGCCTCGTCCCCGCGCGCCGTTTCCTCGCCCGCGCTCACCGCACCCGCTCCCGCCCCGCCGACACCGTGTGCACGGAGTGCAGCCGCTCCACGCTGACCGCGACCTCCGGCACCTCCATCCCCGCGAGAGCCCGCACCCGCTCGGCGATCCGCCGCCGCACGGCACCGCACTGCGCCCCGATGTCCGAGGGGTAGGCCAGCTCGACGGCGACCCGGACCCGCGCGACGTCGTCGTGCACGGTGACCGTGGCGTACGGCGGGGAGACCTCCGCGCCGGTCATCGGAGCACCCGTCGCCGGAGCACCCGCCGGAGCACCCCCGAAAGCGCCTTTCGCCGGGGCGCCGCTCAACGCCTCCCGCGCCGCCTGCGAAGCGATCTTCGCGACGACGCGGTCGGCGATCCGGGTCGCACCGCGCTCAGCGGCCTCCACCACCGGCCGTCACCCCCTTCGCACCCCTTGCGCCCCTTGCACACCTCGCACCCGTGACACCCGGCGCGGCGGATCCGTAGGTCACCGCCGCCGCCCCTCCCGGTCCCGGGGACGGAAGAACTCCCCCGGATCCAGGTCCCCGTCCAGGAAGCGGCCCACCACGAACCCGACCGCGCCCAGGGCAGCCACAAGCAGAAAGGCCCCGAACCCACCGAAGTACCCGGCGAACCCGAGCGCCAAGCCGGCGATCATGCCGACGACGGCCATGCTCATCCTGCGCTCCTCTACTGGAGCCTCGGCTCCGGCTCGTCCTCTTCCTCGTCGGGCAGCTTCACGTCGCTGACGGCGATGTTGACCTCGACGACTTCGAGGCCGGTCATGCGCTCCACCGCCGCGATGACGTTCTCCCGGACGGAGCGGGCGACATCCGCGATGGCCACGCCGTAATCCACGACGATCTCCAGGTCGAGGGCCGTCTGGACCTCGCCGACCTCGGCCTTCACCCCGCGGGTGACGGACCTGCCGCCCCCGGGCACCCGGTCGCGGACGGCCCCGAAGGTGCGGGAGAGGCCGCTGCCCATCGCGTGGACGCCGACGACGTCCCGCGCCGCGAGCCCGGCGATCTTCTCGACGACCCCGTCGGCGATGGTGGTGCGGCCACGGTCGGCCGGGGCGGTCGGAACGGTCTCCTTGCCGCTAACGGTCTCGCTCATCGTCCATTCGCCTCTTTCCCGTGAAAGGAAACGTCATGGCTGACGCTGACGGGCTCCGTTTGCCACCTTAGGTGCGCTTCACCCGTACCGCTCGGGGGATCCGGGGGAAACGGCCGGAGCGGACCGCTGTCCGAGTGAGCCCCCCGTCCGGAACGCGCCGGGTGGGGCAGGCTGAAGGCGAGGGGGCGGCGAAGGCCTGCCCCACAGGGCTGAGGGGTGACCACGATGGCCGCGGACCAGTGGGCACAGACCGTACGGCGGCAGCTCGCACTCGGCAGGCTGCTCCCCCTGGGTGGCGCGGCGGACGGCGCCTGGATCACGGAGTCGGCGGCCGTGGGCGTACTGCGCCGTGCGGCGCACGCCGCGCTCCCGGCGGTGCGCCTGAACGCGGCCCGCATCGCCCTCGCGAAGGCGGCCTCCCCACCGGCGGTGCCGCCGCCCCCGAGCGCGCTCCCGCCGGGGCCCCTGCGCATCGAGGCGGACTGCGCGACGACGGCGGACGTCCCGTTCCCGGAGACGGCGGCCCGGCTGCGGGCGGTGCTGGGGCGGGCCGCAGCGGAGCGGATCGGCCTGCGCGTGGAGGCGATCGACCTCAGGCTGACGGAACTGCTGGACGACAGGCCACCCCGGGACGGGCGCGACGACACCGCCGCCGCACCGGCTCCGCCCCCGGCCGGCCAGGACCCCCTGGCCCGGGCGGCCCTCTCCGTCCGGGGCGTCTCCCGCGCGACGCTGCGGACCCGGGGCGGCGATCACGTCCAGACGGACATCGCCGTGACGGCGGAGCGCCGCGCACTGGATGTGGCGCGGGAGGTCCGTGCGGCGGTGGCCCGGGTGTCCGCGCAGGCCGTACCGCCACCGCACACGGTTTCTGTCATGGTCACAGCGATAGAATCCCCGCCTGTTTGATCAAGGCGGGAGGCACAGCGGCACGCCCCCTCCGCGGAAAAGACTTCACGAGGAACACAGGGGGAGAAAGAATCATGGCGCTGAGACAGCTGCTGGCGTTCGGCGGCAGCACCTGGCTGGGAGGCGTACGCCACGCCCGCCGCCACGCCAACAGCATCTTCGCCACCGCCGGCCCCGGCCGCACCACCGACCCGGTCATAGGCCGCGTCCAGACGGCACGGGCCGTCGTCGGCGCCCTCACCACGTTCGGGCTGATATCCGTCTACGGCGTCGACGGCGGCTGGAGCGCGGTGTTCGAGGACGGGCTCACCAAGCTGTTCGTGGCACCGCTGGTCCTGCTGCTCGTCGGCCCGCTCGTCATCGCCGGCTTCATCTGGTACGTGCCGCCGCAGCACCGCCCGGTGCTGCGCTCACGGCTGCGCTACCCGCTCAGGGCCATCGCCTGGTACCTGGGCATACCGCTCGGCGCGGTCGCCGGGTTCGCGGTCCTGGCCCTGCTGCTCAAGGTCTCGCAGGGGATCTTCGCCCTCCAGGCGGTCATCTCCCTCGCCATCCTCATCGTGGGCCTGCCGTTCCTGGTCTGGGCGGCGGCGTTCCTCGTCTTCTCCTCGGGCTCCGCCGCCCGTTACGCCTTCAACACGGCCGACGTGCACGCCGCGCTGCCGGCCGTCCTCACGGCCGTCCTCGTGTGGGTGCTCAACGTCGTCCAACTCGGTGACGGCCTGCCGAACGGGCCGCTGGGGGTGCAGATGGCCGCCTTCCTCGGCGGGCCGCTGTCCGTCACGGCCGTCTCCGCCTGGGAACTGCACGTGCTGCGCACCCGCCACAACGTCCGCGTCCGCGGCTGAGTCACGGAAGGGGGCTTGCTCCCCCGGCCGGGGTCTACTCCCCCAGCCCCGCCAGGTCCCGCAGCCGCCGCCCCTGGGCGGCGCGCTCGGCGGCGCGCTGGTCGTCGTGCGTGCGGCCGGCCGCGCCGCGCAGCAGCGCCTTGGTCTCGACGACGGCGTCCCGCGGTGCGGCGAGGACGGCCGCGGCGAGGTCCTGGACGGCGGCGTCGAGCTCTCCCGCGGGCACGACCAGGTTGGCGAGGCCCGTGCGCTCGGCCTCCTCGGCGTGCACGAAGCGCCCGGTGGCGCAGATCTCGAGCGCGCGGGCGTAGCCGACGAGGGTGACCAGCGGCTGGGTGCCGCCGAGGTCGGGCACCAGGCCCAGGCTGGGCTCGCGCATGGCGAACTGCACGTCCTCGGCGCAGACCCGCAGGTCGCAGGCGAGGGCGAGCTGGAAGCCGGCGCCTATCGCATGGCCCTGGACGGCGGCGATGGAGACGATGTCGTTCCGCCGCCACCAGGTGAAGGCGGACTGGTACGCGGAGATCTCGGCGTCGAGCGCCTCTTCGGGGCCGCGGGCCAGGTCGAGGAACGAGGGCTCGCCCTCGAAGCCCTCGGGGGTGAAGGCCTGCCGGTCGAGACCGGCGGAGAAGGACTTGCCCTCCCCGCGCAGCACGACGATCCGCACGCTGCCCGGGAGCAGCCGCCCGGCTTCGGTCAGCGCCCGCCAGAGCGCGGGCGACTGGGCATTGCGCTTGGCGGGGTTGGTGAGGGCGACGGTGGCCACCGCGTCATCCACGGTGAGCCGTACGCCGTCCTGGTCGAGCAGAGTCTTGGGGGTACTCATCAGGGCCTCCGATCGGACTACTGCACAGTAGGTGACTGCACAGTAACCACCCGGTCGACTGCTCGACCGACCGGGTGGCACTGTCCACACTGTCGGTTGCCCTGGGGTGCGCGGGGCGTCAGGCCGAGGCGGCCTTCTTGCCGCGCGTCGCTCCGCCGCGACCCCGGAGGATCACGCCGGATTCACTGAGCATCCGGTGAACGAAGCCGTAGGAGCGGCCGGTCTCTTCGGCCAGCGCCCTGATGCTCGCACCGGAGTCGTACTTCTTCTTCAGGTCTGCCGCGAGCTTCTCGCGCGCGGCGCCGGTCACCCGGCTGCCCTTCTTCAGAGTCTCGGCCACCCGTGCCTCCTCATGGGAGATGCGCCTCTTGACTCTCATGATCACCCCTATACGGCCTCCTGGCCACCCATTCGACAAGGTCCATGAGAAGTCCGCGGGCCCCGGCGGCCCTGAAATCCGGCGTCGGCGGCCTTTGGAACAGGCAATTCCGAACGGGCGCGCCCGTACGGCCGTACGGGTGGCGTAGCGAAGGGGCAGGTCAGACGGGGCACTCCCGCCCGGTGGTGCGAACGCCCCGGCGCATGACACTGGTCGTGCGCCGGGGCGGCGGGTGGCAGCGGGGTACGAGCCGCTCTCACTCAGATGATGGATCACCCGTCGGCCGAATGATCGGGACGGCACCGATCACGCCCGGTACGGGGCGGGGGGTCAGGCGAGGGCGACCAGGTCCGCGTAGTCCGGGCCCCAGAGGTCCTCGACGCCGTCCGGAAGCAGGATGATGCGCTCCGGCTCGAGCGCGTCGACCGCTCCCTCGTCGTGGGTCACCAGCACCACCGCGCCCTTGTACGTGCGCAGCGCGCCGAGGATCTCCTCGCGGCTGGCCGGGTCGAGGTTGTTGGTGGGCTCGTCGAGCAGCAGCACGTTGGCGGAGGAGACGACCAGGGTGGCCAGGGCCAGCCGGGTCTTCTCGCCGCCGGAGAGCACGCCCGCGGGCTTGTCGACGTCGTCGCCGGAGAAGAGGAAGGAGCCCAGCGTCTTGCGGACCTCGACCAGGTCGAGGTCGGGCGCGGAGGAGCGCATGTTCTCCAGGACCGTGCGGTCCGGGTCGAGCGTCTCGTGCTCCTGGGCGTAGTAGCCGAGCTTGAGGCCGTGGCCGGGGGTGACCTGGCCGGTGTCGGGCCTCTCGGCGCCGGCGAGCAGCCGCAGCAGCGTGGTCTTGCCCGCGCCGTTGAGGCCGAGGATGACCACGCGCGAGCCCTTGTCGATGGCCAGGTCGACGTCGGTGAAGATCTCCAGCGAGCCGTAGGACTTCGACAGGCCCTCGGCGGTGAGCGGGGTCTTGCCGCACGGCGCGGGCTCCGGGAAGCGAAGCTTGGCGACCTTGTCGGAGACGCGGACCTCGTCCAGGCCCTTGAGCAGCCGCTCGGCGCGCTTGGCCATGTTCTGCGCGGCGACGGTCTTGGTGGCCTTGGCGCGCATCTTGTCGGCCTGCGAGTTGAGGGCCGCGGCCTTCTTCTCGGCGTTCTGGCGCTCGCGCTTGCGGCGCTTCTCGTCGGCCTCGCGCTGCTGCTGGTAGAGCTTCCAGCCCATGTTGTAGACGTCGATCTGCGAGCGGTTCGCGTCGAGGTAGAAGACCTTGTTGACGACGGTCTCGACGAGGTCGACGTCGTGGGAGATCACGATGAAGCCGCCGCGGTACGTCTTGAGGTAGTCCCGCAGCCAGGCGATGGAGTCGGCGTCGAGGTGGTTGGTGGGCTCGTCGAGGAGCAGCACGTCGGCGTCGGAGAAGAGGATCCGGGCCAGCTCGACGCGGCGGCGCTGACCGCCGGAGAGGGTGTGCAGGGGCTGGCCGAGGATGCGGTCGGGCAGGCCGAGGGCGGCCGCGATGGTGGCGGCCTCCGCCTCGGCGGCGTAGCCGCCCTTGGTGAGGAACTCGGTCTCCAGGCGGGCGTACTTCTTCATCGCGTTGTCGCGGGTGGCGCCCTTGCCGTTGGCCATGCGCTCCTCGTTCTCGCGCATCTTGCGCAGGACGGAGTCGAGGCCGCGGGCGGAGAGGATGCGGTCGCGGGCGAGCACGTCGAGGTCGCCGGTGCGCGGGTCCTGCGGGAGGTAGCCGACCTCGCCGGAGCGGCTGATCGTGCCGCCCGCGGGCATGCCCTCGCCGGCCAGGCACTTGGTGAGGGTGGTCTTGCCCGCGCCGTTGCGGCCCACGAGGCCGATGCGGTCGCCCTTCGCGATGCGGAAGGAAGCGTTCTCGATGAGGATGCGGGCGCCGGCGCGCAGCTCGATGCCGGAGGCGGTGATCACGGGGATTACTCCAGGGCGTGGTGGACGGCGGTGGGGACGGGGGGTGAACTCGGCAGCGCGCGGGCGGGCCCTTGCGGGCGCGCGGGCGACGGGCGGCCGGCGCCGTCTAATGCACGAGGAGGAATGCCATACCCATCAGTCTAACGGGGAAGCGCAACTCGCTTTCCGGGGCGTTTCCGGGTCCGCGGACCGGCCGCCGTGCGGGTCAGGCGAAGGGGCGGTCCGCGGAGAACGCCGCGATCCGGGACGTCCACGGCGTTCCGGGGGCGCAGTGGCGTGCGATCAGGAGGACGTCGGCGCGGCGGGCCGTGCGGGAGGCGTCGAAGGCGCAGCCGGGCCCCGCTTCGCGGTGCCACCGGAGGCCGCCGTCGCCGAGCGCGTAGGCGGTGACCAGCCGCGGGGTGACGACGGCCACGGCGCCCGGCCGCGGGCCGAGCAGCTGGAGGGTGCCGGGCGCGCGCCGGGCGGCCGGGGCCCCGGGCCAGCCGGGGGCGCCGCGGTGCCAGACGGAGAGGGAGCCGTCGCGCAGGGCGGTGCCGGTGACGAGGCCGTCGTCCCACAGGGCGACGGCCGCGCCGCGGGCGGGGCGGGCCTGGAGGGGGTGGTGGCCGTCCCGGGCGTACGTCCAGCGGCGCGCGCCCGTGCCCGGGTCGTACGCCTCCAGGCCGCCCCGCGCGAGGCGCAGCCGGGGGGCGCGGGCGGCGCCGGAGAGGGCCGGGCGGGCGGCGGCGTGCAGGGTGAGCCGGTCGCCGAAGGGGGCGTGCTGGACGTGGCGGGCCGCGGCGGCCATCAGCAGGACCAGGAGCAGGGTGGTGAGGAGCAGCGCGAGGGAGGCCGGGAAGGGGGTGCCGCGGCCGCCGTGCACCGTATCCGCCGTCGCCATGGGGGCACTCCTTCCGTACCGTTTGTCCTGGATATCCGGGGCACCGCCGGACGGCCCCGCCGACACGCCGGACCAGACATTTCCGCAATAGCCATAAATGGGGCGATTCGCCGATACTCAGGGATGGGAAGGCGGTGGGCGCATGCAGTTCGACGACGACGCGGGACTGGACACCTCCCAGGTCCAGGACGAGCGCGGCAGCCGGATCCCGGGCGGCGGGATGACCATCGGCGGCGGCATCGTCGGGCTGGTCGCGCTGATGCTCGGGCTGTTCTTCGGCATCGGCCCGCAGGAGCTCGGGCTCACCTCCGAACCGGCGCCGGGCGGCACCTCCAACAGCGACGCCCAGGTCACCCGGGACTGCAAGACGGGCCGGGACGCCAACACCCGCGAGGACTGCCGCATCGTCGCCGTGGTCAACAGCGCCCAGTCCTTCTGGAGCCGGGAATTCGCCCGCCGCTCGGCCACCTACACGCCGGCGTCGACGGTCTTCTTCACCGGCCAGGTCCGCACGGCCTGCGGAGCCGCGTCCTCGGCCGTCGGGCCCTTCTACTGCCCCGGCGACCGGAAGGTCTACCTCGACCTCGGGTTCTTCGACGAGCTGCGGACGAAGTTCGGGGCGAGCGGCGGCCCGTTCGCCGAGGCCTACGTCGTCGCGCACGAGTACGGGCACCACGTCCAGAACCTGATGGGCACGCTCGGCCGCTCCCAGGACGGCGGCACGGGCGCCGGGAGCAACGCCGTCAGGGTCGAGCTGCAGGCCGACTGCTACGCGGGGGTCTGGGCCCGGCACGCGACGACCACGCCCGAGAAGTCCAGCGGGCGCCCCCTGATCAAACAGCTGACCGAGGCGGACATCGCCGACGGCCTGTCGGCGGCCGCGGCCGTCGGCGACGACCGCATCCAGGAGAAGTTCCAGGGCCGGGTGACCCCCGAGAGCTGGACGCACGGCTCGGCCGCGCAGCGGCAGCAGTGGTTCAACACGGGGCACAGCACGGGGGACATGGCCCGGTGCAACACCTTCCGCTGACCGTTCCACCGACCAACGATTCCGCCGGCCAACGATTCCGCCGACCGAGGAGTGACCTCAGATGACAGGCACGCACACGCCGGGCATCTGCCCCACGCTGCTCTACCGCGACGCGAAGGCGGCGATCGCACAGCTCACCAAGGCGTTCGGCTTCACCCGGGCCGCCCTGTACGAGAGCGAGGACGGCACGGTCCTGCACGCCGAACTCGCCTACGGCAACGGCAGGGTGATGATCGGTTCGAAGGGACGGGTGGGGGTGTTCGCCGAGGCCATGCGCGAGAGCGGCCCGGTGGGCGTCTACGTCGTGGTCGAGGACACCGACGCGCACTTCCGGCAGGCCGAGAAGAGCGGCGTGGAGATCCTGATGCCGCCCACGGACCAGGAGTACGGCTCGCGGGACTACATGGCGCGGGACCTGGAGGGGAACGTGTGGAGCTTCGGGACGTACGTCCCGGCCGGGTGAGCCCGGCGCGGGCCGCGGCCCGCGGGGACGGGCCCGGCCCGGGCCGGCCGGGCTCCTAGGCTCCGCCCGTGTGGACCTGGAAGGCCGCCTTCCGGACAGCCTTGGCCAAGGCCGGGTCCGGGTGTGCCGCCGCGAGGGCGACCAGCACCTGCACCGTGCGCGGGTGCCCCACCGCCCGCACCTCCTCCAGCAGCCCCGGCACCGTGCCCTGGACGGCCGAGTCGAGGTGCCGCACCAGCAGCCGGCTCTCCCCGTGGTCGGCGACGGCCGCGGCGGTGTCCACCCACAGCCATGTGGCCTCCTCGCGGGTGAGCACCTCGGCGGCCTGCTCCGGGTCGCGGCCCTCGTGCTCGGCGAGCCACAGCAGGGCGTAGGGCCGCAGGCACGGCTCGTCGGCCACGGCCCGCACGGCCGGTTCCGCGGCCGCGCCGACCGCGCGCAGGGCCTCGAAGGCCAGGCCCCGCACGAGGGCGTCGTCGCCGCGGGCGGCGTCGAGGAGCTCGCTGAGGGCGCTGCCGGCGGGGCGGGCCGCCAGCCAGGCGCGGTACTCGGCGCGGGCCGGGCCCGGCGTGAGGTCGGCGCAGCCGCGCAGCATGGCCTCGGCGGACAGCTCGATGTTGCCCGCGGGGCTCTGGGCGGCGACGCAGATCTGCTCCAGCTTGACCCACACCGCCCAGTTGCCGAGCGGGGTCAGCACGGCTTCGGCCCCCGGCCCGGTGCCGCCGGGCACGAGCAGGGCGCCGACGGAGGCGAGCCCTTCGAGGGCCCAGGCCAGCAGCTCCTCCAGGGGATCCTCGTCGGTGGGCGCGGACCGGGCCGGGGGCACCGGGCGGCCGCCGTAGGGCACTTCGCAGCGCTCGGCGCGGATCTCGGCGACGCGCTGCTGGAGCAGGTCGAGGAGCATCGGCACGGCCACCGGCCCGGCCGACAGGTGCATGACGGACAGCAGCTGCGGCGCGGCCTCGACGACCTCGGCGGCGACCGTCGCGTCGGTGCCCGCGGGCGCGGGGTGGGCGAGCGACCAGGCGTCGAAGAGGGCGACCCAGCCGCGCAGGACGGCGCCGTCGTCGCGGTCCCACGCCTGCAGGCGCCAGCCGGGGCGGGCGGTGCCGCCGTGGAGCTCGACGAGCCCGGCGAGGCGGGCGTGGTCCCAGTCGGTGCGCGCCTGGTGGGGCGTCAGGTGCAGGGCCGCGGCGGCCCGCTCGGCCGTCTCCGCGGAGAGCCCTCCGGTGGTGCCGGGGCGCAAGGTGGCGCCGCGGCCGCGCTCGTCGGCCGCCCAGCGGGCCACGCGGACCGCGCCGGTGAGGCAGTTTCTGGCCTGCCGGGCCAGCTCCGCCGGTGCCGGCGTGCCGGCGGGCGGGCGGGGCGCCGGGCGGGAGCCTCGGTTCGCCACGGCCCGGCGGGCAGCGGCGATCGGCTGTCGGGGGACAAGTCTGAGCCGGGAGTCGCGCGGAGTACGGGACGTCACAGGAGCAGTCTTGCCGCTGCCGCTCCGAAAACCCAATCGGAATCAATTGTCCAGCCGTCCGCCATTCACTTCCTGCCGCTGGATCAGGGCTGCTTGGAGGCTGTGAGGGCGTCACATCAAGGGGATGAGGAACCTCCGCAGAGCCTCCTCGTAGCGCCCCGGGGCAGCATTCCACATCGCGGCGTGCGGAGCCCTCCGGACGGTGTGCAGGACGATCAGATCGGGGCGGGCGGCCGCGAGTTCGCGTGACGTGTGCCACGGCGCGACGGTGTCGTCGGGGCCGTGGGCGAGGAGGACGGGCAGGGTCAGCCGGGCCGGGTCCCGGACCCGGGCGAGCCCGTCGGGGGCCATTCCGGTCCGGCCGCGGGCGGCGTGCAGGGCGAGCGGGAGCAGCGGGGCGGGCACGCCGCGGGCGGCGGCCAGGGAGTGCAGGGCGGCCGGCCAGTCGAGCACGGGCGAATCCATGACCAGGCCACTGATGTGCGGGCGCAGCGCGGGGTCGGTGGCGGCCAGCAGCGCCATGGTGGCGCCGGTGGACCAGCCGTGGAGGACGATGCGGCGGGCACCCTGGGCCAGGGCATAGCGGACGGCAGCGGCGAGATCATGCCATTCGGCCAGCCCGAAACGGCTGATTCCGTCCGGTGGCCGGGGGGCTCCGGAATCGCCCCGGTAGGCGAGGTCGAGGACCGGCAACCGGAGGCGGTGCAGGAGCGGCATGACGACCATCGGGTGCTCGCGGGTGGCGCCCAGGCCGTGCACGGTGATCACCCAGGTCTCGCGGGCGGCGGGCAGGAACCAGGCGGGCAGCGGCCCGAGCTCCCCGGGGACCAGGACGTCGGCGTGGTCGAGGCCGAGGGCGTCGCGGGGGTTCCCGGCGTGCAGCTGCGGGGTCATCCACACCCGGTCGCCGGGCTCGGGCACGCCGCGCGTGACGCGCTCCAGGCGGCGCACGACGGCGTCGGCGGAGTGCGGCGCGTCGTGGACGACGGATCCGACGACGGCGTGCAGGCCGCTTCCGGTCAGCCCGTAGGTGCCCGGGCGGAGCGAGGCCTGGTGGCGGGTGAGGGTGATGAAGTCGCCGTCGACGGCGTGGACGGCGAGCCGCGGCTGGTCGGGCGGCGGTCCGCCGGGGGAAGCGCGGAGAGCGGCGTCGGAGGCGTACCGTCCGGCCGCCAGGGCGGCCGCACCGGCACCGAAAGCCGTGACGGCGGCCACGGCCGCCGTGGTCCGTATGCCCATGCCCTCCAGTGTGAGCGGCGTGCCCGCCACCGGCCAGTGGGCGGGAGGCCCTGCCGGCGGCAGGCCCGCAATCCTGTGCCGCCGCCACGGCGTGCCGTCCCGGCGCGGTGGTTGCTCACCGTTGCGGCGGAGGTTGTTGTGTGGCGGAGGTCACCGCCGGGGCGGCCGGGGCGGTCTACGGCTTCCCGTAGTCGCGGAGCTTTTCCGTGGCCTGGTCGGCCTGGGCCGGGGTGAGGAGCGTCGGTGCGCGGCCGGGGAGGGACGAGGCGGTGAGCCAGACCCGGCACATCCACTCCAGCTGGGCGGTGCGGTCGTACGCCTGGTCGAGGCTCGCGCCGTAGGTGAGGGTCCCGTGGTTGCGCAGGAGGCAGCCGGTGCGGCCGGCCAGGGCCTCCAGGGCGTGCGCGGCCAGCTCGTCGCTGCCGTAGAGGGCGTAGGGGGCGACGCGGACCGGCCCGCCGAGCGCGCCGGCCATGTAGTGGATCAGCGGCAGCTCGTCGACGAGGGTGGAGACGGCCGTGGCGTGCACGGCGTGGGTGTGCACGATCGCGGCGGCGCCGGTGGCGCGGTAGACGGCGAGGTGCAGGGGAAGCTCGCTGGTGGGGGCCAGGTCGCCCAGGAGCGGGCGGCCCTCCAGGTCGACGGCGACCAGGTCGCGCGGGGTCAGCCGGTCGTACGGGATGCCGCTCGGGGTGACGACGACGGCGTCCCCGACCCGTGCGGAGACGTTGCCCGAGGTGCCCACCACGAGGCCGTCGGCCGTGGTGCGCCGGGCCGTGGCCACGACGCCGTCCCATGCCCGGCGGATCTGTTCGCTCTCTCTCATCCGTCCCTCCGTCCCACCCTGCGTCCGTCCTTGCGTCCGCCCTGTCATCCGTGCTCCGCCTCCGGTTCGCGTCATTGATCAGTCCGACCCAGTTCACCTTCCGTTCACCAAGGGTCTTTACGGTCCACGCTGTACTGACCATCGAGCTGATTGCCTGGGTGAATGGAACACATCACGCTTCTCATCGGGATCGTGATCGTCACGGCCTTGGTGTTCGACTTTACGAACGGCTTCCACGACACGGCCAACGCCATGGCCACCACCATCTCCACCGGCGCCCTCAAGCCCAAGACCGCGGTGGCGATGTCGGCGGTCCTGAACCTCGTCGGGGCGTTCCTGTCCGTCGAGGTGGCCAAGACCATCTCCGGGGGAATCATCGATGAGACCGCCGGCATCAGACCCGAAGTGATCTTCGCCGGTCTGGTCGGCGCCATCGTCTGGAACCTGCTGACCTGGCTCGCCGGGCTCCCCTCCAGCTCCTCGCACGCCCTCTTCGGCGGTCTGATCGGTGCGACGGTCGTCGCCGTCGGCTTCGACGCGGTCAACACCGACAAGGTCGTCATGAAGGTCCTGATCCCGGCCGTCGCCGCGCCGCTCGTGGCCGGCATCGCCGCCTGGTGCGCGACCCGCCTCACCTACCGGCTCACCAAGGGCCGCGACGAGCGCGAGACCGCCAAGGGCTACCGCGCCGGCCAGATCGCCTCGGCCGCCCTGGTCTCCCTCGCCCACGGCACCAACGACGCCCAGAAGACCATGGGCGTGATCACCCTCGCCCTCGTCGCCGGCGGCGTCGTCGCCCCGCACGCCGACCCGCCCATGTGGGTCATCGTCTCCGCGGGCCTGGCCATCGCGCTCGGCACGTACCTGGGCGGCTGGCGCATCATCCAGACCCTCGGCAAGGGCCTCACCGACATCAAGCCCGCGCAGGGCTTCGCCGCGCAGACCGGCGCCGCGACCGTGATCCTCGCCTCCTCGCACATCGGCTTCGCCCTCTCCACCACCCAGGTCTGCTCCGGCTCGATCATGGGCGCCGGCCTCGGCCGCAAGGGCGGCGTCGTGCGCTGGTCGACCGCAAGCCGCATGATCATGGCCTGGGGCCTGACCCTGCCCGCCGCGGGCCTGGTCGCCGGTGGCGCCGCCCTCCTCGCCGACCAGGGCGACTGGGGCGTCGCGGCCGTCGCCGTCCTCGGCCTGGCCGTCTCCGGCGCGATCTGGCTGGCCTCGCGCCGCAAGCCCGTCACCCACGAGGACCTGGACCCGAGCGAGGCCGGCACCGACGCCGAGCCGGCCGGTGTCGTCACCGCGGCCCTGCAGGCCGTCGCCCCGCCGCCGGCCGGCCCCCTGGCCGCCGCGGTCTCCCCCTCCCCCGAGGCCGGGCGGGCTCCTGCCGCCGCCACGGCGAGCTAAGGCTTAAGGAAGAAACAGCATGCAGATCGACTGGGCAGCCCTCGGCCAGGTCTTCGGCGTCAGCCTCGTGGTGACGGTCGGCCTGGTGGGCATCTTCACCCTCGGCATCGTCGGCACGTCGCCCCGCGCGGGGAGCTCGGCGGACTCGGCGGCGGGCGCGGGGGCGCTCGTGCGGCACTCCGGTGCGTACGCGTGCTTCGCGCTGTGCGCGGCGGCCGTGGGCTACGGCATCTACTTGATCGTGGTGTAACCGCTCACGACCCGCTTCGACGGCCGGGACCCCCACGGGGGTCCCGGCCGCTGCGTTTCCCTCCGGGGGTCGCAGGAAGCCTCCGGGTGCTGCGGGCAGCACGGCACCGCCGGAGAGGTGCGGAGAGGTGCGTCACAGGCGCGCGCCACGGCGGCGGCAGAAGATTCCGCGCGGCCCGGGCGGCGAAGGCCGGGAGCCCTCACACCCGCCGCGCGCAAAGATCCGCCGCCACGGCGAGCGACCGGCACGGCGGAGTCCGGCGGTGCCGCGCTCCCCGGGCTGCCCGGCGCAGCCGGGGACGGCGGGTCGGGCCAGGTCAGAGGTGAGTTGACGGCGCCCGCGGCACATGGTGGACTTCCGGAGCCAAACGGCGACAGCAGAGGAAGCCGGTGTGAATCCGGCGCGGTCCCGCCACTGTCACCGGGGAGCGTCTCCCCCACGCGATGCCACGGCGGCGAGCCGGAAGGCCGGGGCGGCGCGGATCCGGGAGCCAGGAGACTCTGGTCGCCGGTCACGTCGAGCCAGGGCGCGGACCCTGAGTGAGGACACATCGTCATGCCCGGCGCCCGCCACCGAACGCCCCGTACGCTTCCCTCCCCCCGCCGAGGCGTGACGGCGGTCTGAGCCGATGCGTGCCGATCCGATCGGTTTCGCGTGCGGCGCCGCCCTCGGCTTCCTCGGTGACCGCGTCCTGGGCGACCCCCGCCGCGGCCACCCCGTGGCCGCGTTCGGCCGCGCCGCCCAGGCCGTCGAGCAGCGCCTGTGGCGCGACCACCGCGGCCACGGCGCCGCGCAGGCCCTGCTGTGCGCGGGCGGCCCGGCCGCCGGTGCCGCGCTGCTGGCGCGCGCCGCGCGCGCTTCCCGCCCCGCCGGCATCGCCCTGACCGCCGCCGCCACCTGGGCCGTGCTCGGGGGCACCTCCCTGGGCCGCGAGGCCCGCGCGATCGGCGGCGCGCTCGCCGCCGGCGACGTGGACGTCGCCCGCGAGCGCCTGCCGCACCTGTGCGGGCGCGACCCGCAGGCCCTGGACGGGCAGCAGATCGCGCGCGCCGTCGTGGAGTCCGTGGCCGAGAACACCTCCGACGCCGTCGTCGGCGCGCTGGTGTGGGGCGCCCTCGGGGGCGTGCCGGGTCTGGTGGCCTTCCGGGCCGTGAACACGCTGGACGCGATGGTGGGCCACAAGTCCCCCCGCTACCGCCGCTTCGGCTGGGCCTCGGCCCGGCTCGACGACGTCGCCGGCTGGCCCGGCGCCCGCCTCACCGCGGCCCTCGCCGTCCTCGCGGGCCCGGATCCGCGCGGCGCCTGGCGGGTGGCCCGGCGGGACGCGTCCCGCCACCCCAGCCCCAACGCGGGTCCCGTGGAGGCCGCGTTCGCCGGCGCCCTCGGCGTGCGGCTCGGCGGCACCCTCGCGTACGCGGGCCGCGTCGAGCACCGGCCCGTGCTGGGGGCGGAGAACCGCCCGGTGGCGACGGACGACATCGAGCGCGCGGTACGCCTCTCGCGCCGGGTCTCCCTGCTGGCCCTGGGAACGGCCGTGGTGGGCAGGCTCTCTGTCGGAAGCTTCGCACGGTACGCACGGAGGAGGAGCCGGTGACGGCTGACAGGAGCGGGTCCGCGGGCCCGCTGGGCGGGGGCCTGCTGGTGGCCGGCACCACCTCGGACGCGGGCAAGAGCGTGGTGACGGCCGGCATCTGCCGCTGGCTGTCCCGCAAGGGCGTCAAGGTCGCGCCGTTCAAGGCGCAGAACATGTCGCTCAACTCGTTCGTGACGCGCGAGGGCGCGGAGATAGGCCGGGCCCAGGCCATGCAGGCGGCCGCGGCCCGCGTGGAGCCGAGCGCCCTCATGAACCCCGTGCTGCTCAAGCCGGGCGGCGACCGCAGCAGCCAGGTCGTGCTGATGGGCAAGCCGGTGGGCGAGCTCAGTGCGCGCGGCTATCACGCGGGCCGCCAGGAGCATCTGTTCGGCACGGTGACCGAGTGCCTGGAGGAGCTGCGGCGCACGCACGACGCGGTGATCTGCGAGGGCGCCGGCAGCCCGGCCGAGATCAACCTGCGGCGCAGCGACATCGTCAACATGGGCATCGCCCGGGCGGCCCGGCTGCCCGTGGTCGTGGTCGGCGACATCGACCGCGGCGGCGTCTTCGCGTCGTTCTTCGGCACGACGGCCCTGCTCTCGCCCGAGGACCAGGAGCTGATAGCGGGTTACGTCGTCAACAAGTTCCGGGGCGACGTGACGCTGCTGGAGCCCGGCCTGGACATGCTGTACGAGCTGACGGGCCGGCGCACGTTCGGCGTCCTGCCGTTCGCGCACGGCCTCGGCATCGACGAGGAGGACGGCCTGCGCGTCTCGCTGCGCGGCGCCGTGCGCGAGTCGGTGGTGGCCCCGCCGCACGGGGCGGACGTGCTGCGGGTCGCGGTGTGCGCGGTGCCGCTGATGTCCAACTTCACGGACGTGGACGCGCTGGCGGCCGAGCCGGGCGTGGTCGTCCGCTTCGTGGACCGCCCCGAGGAGCTCGCCGACGCGGACCTGGTCGTGGTGCCGGGCACCCGCGGCACCGTGCGGGCCCTGAAGTGGCTGCGGGAGCGCGGGCTCGCGGACGCGCTGGCCCGGCGCGCCGCCGAGGGCCGCCCCGTCCTGGGCATCTGCGGCGGCTTCCAGGTTCTGGGCGAGCGCATCGAGGACGAGGTGGAGTCCCGGGCCGGCGTCGTGGAGGGCCTGGGCCTGCTGCCCGTACGGGTGCGGTTCGCGGCGGAGAAGACCCTGGCGCGGCCGGTGGGCACGGCCCTGGGCGAGCCCGTCGAGGGCTACGAGATCCACCACGGCGTGGCCGACGTCCGCGGCGGCGACGAGCCGTTCCTCGACGGCTGCCGGGTGGGAGCCGTGTGGGGCACGCACTGGCACGGCTCGCTGGAGAGCGACGGCTTCCGGCGGGCGTTCCTGCGGCGCGTCGCGGAGGCCGCGGGCCGGGCGTTCGTCCCGGCACCGGACACGAGCTTCGCCGCGCTGCGGGAGGAACAGCTGGACCGGCTGGGCGATCTGATCGAGGAACACGCGGACACGGACGCGCTGCTGCGGCTGATCGAGGACGGGGTTCCGGTCGGCGCCCCCTTCATTCCGCCGGGGGCGCCGTGAACAAGGGAATCCCCGCACGTGCGGGGACGACAGCAGGGCTTCCACGAAGTGATCGCCGAGCAGCGGACCAACCCCGCCGGTGCGGGGACCAGAAGGCAAGCGTGACCGTCAACTGCTGCGACGGTCGACCCGTTCGGCGAGAGCCTCTCGAAGGAGTGAACAGCGCATGAACACCACCTACCCCTTCACTGCGATCGTCGGCATGGAGGATCTGCGCCTGGCTCTCCTGCTGAATGCCGTCTCCCCGGCTGTGGGCGGAGTGCTCGTACGAGGTGAGAAGGGCACAGCCAAGTCGACTGCCGTGCGTGGCATCGCGGGGCTGATGCCGTCCGTTGGCGTCATCGACGGCTGCCGGTTCTCCTGTGACCCTGCGGCGCCGGACGCCACGTGCCCTGACGGGCCGCACGAGCCGGATACGGCGGGCGACGTGCGACCCACACGGATGGTCGAACTTCCCGTTGGCGCCTCCGAAGATCGTCTCGTCGGTGCCCTCGACATCGAGAAGGCCCTCTCGGAGGGCGTGAAGGCCTTCGAGCCAGGCCTTCTGGCCGACGCGCACCGTGGTGTGCTGTACGTCGACGAAGTCAACCTCCTCCACGACCACCTGGTGGACCTGCTGCTGGATGCCGCCGCCATGGGCGCCTCCTACGTAGAGCGTGAGGGAGTGTCAGTCCGTCACGCGTCCCGCTTCCTCCTCGTCGGCACCATGAACCCCGAGGAGGGCGAGCTGCGCCCGCAGCTCCTGGACCGCTTCGGCCTGACCGTCGAGGTCGCGGCCTCGCGCGAGCCCGACGAGCGCGTCGAGGTCGTGCGCCGCCGCCTCGCCTACGACGAGGACCCGGCCGCGTTCGGCGCCAAGTGGGCCGCCGAGGAGGAGACGCTGCGCGAGCGGATCGCCGCCGCACGCGCGCTGCTGCCGTCCGTACGCCTGGGCGACGGCGCGCTGCGCCGCATCGCCGCCGTGTGCGCGGGCTTCGAGGTGGACGGCATGCGCGCGGACATCGTGACCGCGCGCACCGCGTCCGCCCTTGCCGCGTGGGCGGGCCGCACGGACGTGACGACGGCGGACGTACGGCAGGCGGCGCTGCTGTCGCTGCCGCACCGGCGCCGGCGCAACCCCTTCGACGCGCCGGGTCTGGACGAGGACAAGCTCGACGAGATCCTCGGCCGGTTCGAGGACGACGAGCCGGAGCCCGAGCCGGAGCCGGAGCCCGAGGGCCCGGACGACGACGGCCCCGACGGCGGTCCCGAGGGGGGCGGTCCCGACGGCGGCGGGCGGCCCCCGCAGGACGGCACGGACCCCGACGGCGCCCCCGACGTCCCGCAGCAGCGGCAGGAGCCGGAGCCCACCGGCCCCGAGCCCGCCTCCCCCGAGAGCCCGGACGCCCCCGAGGGCGCCCCCGCCCGCGGGGAGGCCCCCGAGGCCCCGGCCGTTGCCGCGGCCGACCCCTTCCGCACCCGCAGGTTCGACGTCCCCGGGCTCGGGGAGGGCGCCGACGGCCGCCGTTCGCGGGCCCGGACGGCCCACGGCCGGACGACCGGGGCCCGCCGCCCCCGCGGCGCCCTGTCCAAGCTCCACCTGGCCGCCACGGTGCAGGCCGCCGCCCCGCACCAGCGGGCGCGCGGGCGCAGCGGCGCCGGGCTCGTCGTCCGCCGCGACGACCTGCGGGAGGCGGTGCGCGAGGGCCGCGAGGGCAACCTCGTGCTGTTCGTCGTGGACGCCTCCGGCTCGATGGCCGCCCGCAAGCGGATGGGCGCCGTCAAGGGCGCGGTGCTGTCCCTGCTGCTGGACGCGTACCAGCGCCGGGACAAGATCGGCATGGTGACGTTCCGGGGCGCCGGCGCGGACGTGGCGCTGCCGCCGACGTCCTCGGTGGACACGGGCGCGGCACGGCTGGAGAGGCTGCCGACCGGCGGGCGCACGCCCCTGGCGGCGGGCCTCCTGCAGGCGCACGAGGTGCTGCGGGTGGAGCGGCTGCGCGACCCGTCCCGGCGCCCGCTGCTGGTCGTCGTCACCGACGGCCGGGCCACCGGCGGCCCGGAGCCGCTGGCGAGGGCGGCGCGCGCCGCCCGGCTGCTGGCGGGCGAGGGCACGGCGTCGGTGGTCGTGGACTGCGAGCAGGGGCCGGTGCGGCTCGGGCTCGCCGCCGAGCTGGGCCGGCAGCTGCGCGGCCCGGTCGTGACGCTGGACGAGCTGCGCGCGGACAGCGTCTCCGCGCTTGTACGTACCGTACGGACCGCACACACCAGGAAGGCCGCGTAATGCCCCAGGGACAGCCGACCGTCGTTCCCGACGACGGACTCACCACGCGTCAGCGCCGCAACCGGCCGCTGGTCTTCGTCCACACCGGCCTCGGCAAGGGCAAGTCCACGGCGGCCTTCGGCCTGGCGCTGCGGGCGTGGAACCAGGGCTGGCCGGTCGGGGTGTTCCAGTTCGTGAAGTCGGCGAAGTGGAAGGTCGGCGAGGAGAACGCGCTGCGGGTGCTCGGTGCGTCGGGCGAGGGCGGCACGGTCGCCTGGCACAAGATGGGCGAGGGCTGGTCGTGGATCCAGCGCGACCCCAAGGACGGCGAGCAGAGCAACGAGGACAAGGCGCGCGAGGGCTGGGAGCAGGTCAAGCGCGACCTGGCGGCCGAGGCGTACAAGCTCTACGTGCTGGACGAGTTCGCCTACCCCCTGCACTGGGGGTGGATCGACACGGACGAGGTGATCGAGGTGCTGCGCAACCGCCCCGGCACCCAGCACGTGGTGATCACGGGCCGCAACGCCCCGCAGGCGCTCGTCGACTTCGCCGACCTGGTCACCGACATGTCGAAGGTCAAGCACCCGATGGACACCGGGCAGAAGGGCCAGCGGGGCATCGAGTGGTGAGCACGCACATCCCCCGCCTGGTCATCGCCGCCCCGGCCTCCGGCAGCGGCAAGACCACGGTGGCCACCGGCCTGATGCGGGCCTTCGCGGACGCGGGGCTCGCCGTGTCGCCGCACAAGGTCGGCCCGGACTACATCGACCCGGGTTACCACGCGCTCGCGACGGGCCGCCCCGGCCGCAACCTGGACGCGTACATGTGCGGCCCGGACCGGATCGCCCCGCTGTTCCTGCACGGGGCCGCGGGCTGCGACGTCGCGGTCGTCGAGGGCGTGATGGGCCTCTACGACGGGGCGAGCGGGCAGGGCGAGCTGGCGTCGACGGCGCACGTGGCCAAGCTGCTCAAGGCCCCGGTCGTCCTGGTCGTCGACGCGTCGTCGCAGTCGCGGTCGGTGGCCGCGCTGGTGCACGGCTTCGCGTCGTGGGACCCGGAGGTACGGGTCGCGGGCGTCATCCTCAACAAGGTCGGCTCGGACCGGCACGAGGCGCTCCTGCGCGAAGCGCTGACGGAGTCGGGCGTACCGGTCCTCGGCGCGGTACGCCGCGCCGAGCAGGTCCACACGCCCTCGCGTCACCTGGGCCTGGTCCCGGTGGCCGAACGCAGCACGGAAGCGACGGACGCGGTGGCGGCCCAGGCGGCGAGGGTCAGGGAGGGCTGCGACCTTGAGGGGTTGCTGGCCCTGGCGCGCACGGCGCCTCCGCTCACGGCCGAACCATGGGACCCTGTCACCACCGCGTTGCGGGCAGGCGTTCCGGCCTCGTACCCCACCCCTACCGGTTTGTGGGCAGGCGTCCCGCAGGGCGGGACGGGTGGGCACGAACCGGCCACCGGGCCGCACTCGAAGAGCAAACCGGTGATCGCCGTGGCCGGCGGCCCGGCGTTCACCTTCTCGTACGCCGAGCACACGGAACTGCTGCAGGCCGCCGGCGCGGAGGTCGTCACCTTCGACCCCCTGAGGGACGAGGCCCTCCCGGCCGGAACCGCCGCCCTCGTCATAGGCGGCGGATTCCCCGAGGTCTACGCCCCGGAGCTCTCCGCGAACGAACGCCTCCGCAAGGAGGTCGCCGCCCTCGCGGCAACCGGCGCCCCGGTCGTCGCCGAGTGCGCGGGCCTGCTCTACCTCTCCCGTTCGCTGGACGGCAAGCCCATGTGCGGCGTGCTCCCCGCGGACGCCCGCATGTCCGGCCGTCTCACCCTCGGCTACCGCGAGGCGGTGGCCATCGCGGACAACGTGCTGGCGCAGGCCGGCACGCGCGTCCGGGGGCACGAGTTCCACCGCACGGTGACCGAGCCGGGCGCGGGCGGGGCCCCCGCCTGGGGGTTCACCCACCCGGAGCGCCGCACGGAGGGCTTCGCGCGCGACGGGGTGCACGCCTCGTACCTCCACGTGCACTGGGCGGGCGCCCCGGGCACGGCCGCCCGCCTGGTGACGGCCGCGGGCGCGGCCGAGGGCGCGGGCGGTGTCGGCGAGCGCCGGTGAGCGTCAGTGGGCGAGGCCCACGACCAGCCAGATGAAGCCCGCCCCGGCCACCGTGCAGGCGAGCGTGGAGACGGCCGGGTGGGTGTGGTGGGCCTCGGGGAGGATGTCGGACGTGGCCAGGTAGAGCAGGACGCCGCCGAAGAAGCCGAGGTAGACGCCGAGGAACCCGGCCGGAAGGGTGAACAGCAGGGTGGACGCCGCGCCGACGAGAGGGGCGACGGCGTCCGCGGCGAGCATCAGGAGGGCGCGGTGCCGGTCGTTCCCGTACAGGTCGGTGATCGTGTACGTGTTGAAGCCGTCCGCGAAGTCGTGCGCGATGACGGCCACGGCGACGGCGACCGCCACGCCGTGGCCGACCTGGAAGGCCGCGCCGATGGCGACGCCGTCCATGGCGCTGTGACCGACGAGGGCGGCGGCCGCGGTGAGGCCGACCTGCGGGGTGCGTTCGGCGGCGCTGACGCCGTGGGCGGCCTTGCGGACGGCGAGGAGCCGCTCGACCATGTGGGCGGCGAGGAAGCCGGCGACGAAGCAGAGCAGGGCGGCCGGCACGCCGAAGACGTCGTGGCCTGCGGCCTCCAGGGCCTCGGGCAGCAGGTCGAGGCCGACGACGCCGAGCATCAGCCCGCCCGCGAACCCCAGGACGAGGTGTCTGCGGTCGGTGATGCGGTGCGCGGCCCAGCCGCCGAGCAGCGTCATCAGGAACGCGCCCATGGCGATCACGACCGGCACGTCTCCACCCTTCTCGCGGCTGCAGTATCCCCCGCGGCTGCGGCCCTCGCACCTGTACCCGCCGCCGCACCGGCCGTGTACGTGGGTGTGGGCGCCCGGCGCGGCGTGGCGGCCGCGGAGGTGCTGGAGCTGGTGGAGCGGACGCTGGCGGAGGCCGGGGTGCGCGGGCCGCGGCCGGCGGCGCTGGCGACGGCCGAGGCGAAGGCGGGCGAGGGCGGGCTGGTGGAGGCGGCGGCCCGGCTGGGCGTGCCGCTGCGGGTGTACGGGGCCGCCGCGCTGGCCGGGGTCGCGGTGACGGACCCCTCGGCCGCCGCGCTGGCCGCCGTGGGGACGCCCGCGGTGGCGGAGGCGGCGGCGCTGCTGGCGGCCGGGGAGGGCGGGGTACTGGCCGTGGGGAAGCGGAAGTCGGCGCGGGTGACGTGCGCGGTGGCGTACGGACCCGCTTGACGGCCGTTCCGCAGCCGTCAGTACGGTCTTGGGGCGGGCAACTTCACCTGCCCGGCGACGTGTGAACGACAACCAGCAGCAAACGGACGAGAGAAGGCGGCCCGCGGCCATGCACAATCCCAGCGAACCCGACCTGCGCCACCACGGTGACGCCGAAGTGCGGGGTGCCGGCGCGGAGCTGACGGACCTCGCGGTGAACGTGCGGGCGGGCACGCCCCCGGTGTGGCTGCGCGAGCACATCGCCGCGTCGCTCGGCGGGCTCGCCGCCTATCCGGACGGGCGCGCCGCCCGGCGGGCGGTGGCGGAGCGGCACGGGCTGCCGGAGGAGCGCGTGCTGCTGACGGCGGGGGCCGCGGAGGCGTTCGTCCTGCTCGCGCGGGCGCTGCGGGTGCGGCGGCCGGTGGTGGTGCACCCGCAGTTCACGGAGCCGGAGGCGGCGCTGCGGGACGCGGGGCACCAGGTGGAGCGGGTGCTGCTCGACGAGGCGGACGGGTTCCGGCTGGATCCGCGCGCGGTGCCGGGCGACGCGGACCTGGTCGTCGTCGGCAATCCGACCAACCCCACGTCCGTCCTCCACCCGGCGCGTGACCTGGCGCGGCTCGCCCGGCCGGGGCGGACGCTGGTGGTCGACGAGGCGTTCATGGAC
This sequence comes from Streptomyces aureoversilis, assembly GCF_042657885.1. NCBI lineage: Bacteria > Bacillati > Actinomycetota > Actinomycetes > Kitasatosporales > Streptomycetaceae > Streptomyces > Streptomyces aureoversilis. The sequence continues at coordinate 262,053 of NZ_JBHSKJ010000009.1, read as the reverse complement.
GCGGTGCCGGGCGAGGCGGAGTCGCTGGCGTCCGTCACGGACCTGCCGGGGCTGGTCGTGCTGCGCAGCCTCACCAAGACGTGGGGGCTGGCGGGGCTGCGGATCGGCTACGTGCTCGCGTCGCCCGGCACCATAGCCCGGCTGGAGCGGGCCCAGCCGCTGTGGCCGGTGTCGTCGCCGGCGCTGGCCGCGGCGGAGGCGTGCAGCGCTCCCCCGGCGCTCGCGGAGGCCGCGCGCGCCGCGGACCGCCTCGCCGAGGACCGGACCTATCTCGCGGCCGCGGTCGGCCAGTTCGAGGGGGTGCGGGTCCACGGTCCGGCGGCCGGGCCGTTCCTGCTGATCCGGGTGCGGGGTGCCGCGGCCGTGCGGGGCCGGCTGCGGGGGCTGGGGTTCGCGGTGCGCCGCGGCGACACGTTCCCGGGGCTGGGACCGGACTACCTGCGCCTCGCGGTCCGGGACCGGGCCACCACGGACCGCTTCGCGGAGGCCCTCGGCAAGGCGCTGGCCGAGGGCTGAGGTAGCGTCACCCCCTGTTCGGGAGGCGGACTTGATCGCTAAGGTGCCGCCGTATGCCGACCCCGCGGATAGCCCCGACAGCCGCCGACCGGACGGCGCGGCTGGCTGTCACCGTGTTCCCCCTGCTCGTCCTCGCCGCCGGAGGGGTGGGGCTCGCCGCGCCCTCCCACTTCACCGGCTGGGCGCCGGCCGTGCCCTGGCTGCTGGGCGTCGTGATGTTCACGATGGGCCTCACGCTCACCGGCGACGACTTCCGTGCCGTCGCCAAGCGGCCCTGGGCGGTCGGGCTCGGCCTCGTCGCCCACTACGTGATCATGCCGGGGCTGGGCTGGCTGATCGCCACGGTGCTCGGGCTGCCGCCGCAGCTGGCCGCCGGCGTGATCCTCGTCGGCTGCGCGCCGAGCGGCACGGCGTCCAACGTCGTCACGTACCTCGCGCGCGGGGACGTCGCCCTGTCCGTGTCCGTCGCCACCGTCTCCACGCTCGTCGCGCCGCTCGTCACCCCGCCGTTGACGCTGCTGCTGGCGGACCGGTTCCTGGACGTGGACGCGGGCGCGATGCTCACCGACATCCTCAAGACCGTGCTCGTGCCGGTGCTCGGCGGGGCGCTCGTGCGGATGGCCGCGGGGCGGTGGGTCGGCAAGGTGCTGCGCGCCCTGCCGGCGCTCTCCGCCCTGACGATCGCCGTCCTCGTCCTCATCGTGGTCTCGGGCAGCGCGTCCCGCATCAAGGACGCGGCCGCGCTCGTCCTCCTCGCCGTCGTCCTCCACAACGGCCTCGGCCTGGCCCTCGGCTACGCGGCGGGCCACCTGGCCCGGCTGGGCCGCCCCTCCAGCCGGGCGATGGCCTTCGAGGTCGGCATGCAGAACTCGGGCCTGGCGGCCTCACTGGCCACGGCCCACTTCAGCCCGGCGGCGGCGCTGCCGGCGGCGGTCTTCTCGGTGTGGCACAACGTGTCGGGCGCGGCGGTGGCGGCCTGGATGTCCAGACGGCCGCATCCCTAGCAGCCCCAGCAGCCCTGGGCGGCCCTAGCGGATCACCCTCCCCCGCAGGATCACCCGCTTCGGTGAGCCCAGGACCCTCACGTCCGCCCGCGGGTCCGTCCCGTAGACGACGATGTCCGCCGGGGCTCCCTCCTCCAGGCCCGGGCGGCCGAGCCAGGACCGGGCCGACCACGTGGTGGCCGACAGGGCCGCGAGCGGGGGCAGGCCGGCCTTGACGAGTTCGGCCACCTCCTGGCCCACGAGGCCGTGGGCCAGGGAGCCGCCCGCGTCCGTGCCGACGAAGACCGGGATGCCCGCGTCGTACGCCGCCCGCACCGTCTCGTAGCGCCGGGCGTGCAGGCGCCGCATGTGGTCCGCCCAGCGCGGGAACTTCCGTTCGCCGCCGTCCGCGAGCCGCGGGAACGTCGCGATGTTGACGAGCGTCGGCACGATGGCGACCCCGCGCTCGGCGAAGAGCGGGATGGTCTCCTCGGTGAGCCCGGTGGCGTGCTCGATGCAGTCGATGCCCGCCTCCACGAGCGGCGCCAGCGACTCCTCCGCGAAGCAGTGCGCGGTCACGCGCGCGCCGAGGCGGTGCGCCTCGGCGATCGCCGCCGCGACCTCCCCGCGCGGCCAGCAGGAGGACAGGTCGCCCGTCTCGCGGTCGAGCCAGTCGCCGACGAGCTTGACCCAGCCGTCCCCGCGCCGCGCCTCCCGCGCCACGTAGGCGACGAGGTCGTCCGGCTCGATCTCATGGGCGTAGTTGCGGATGTACCGGCGGGTGCGCGCGATGTGGCGCCCGGCGCGGATGATGCGCGGCAGGTCCTCGCGGTCGTCGATCCAGCGCGTGTCCGAGGGGGAGCCGGCGTCGCGCAGCAGCAGCGCTCCCGCGTCCCGGTCGGTGAGCGCCTGCTTCTCGGCGGTGGATTCGTCGACCGGGCCGTGGGCGTCGAGGCCCACGTGGCAGTGCGCGTCCACGAGGCCGGGCAGCGCCCAGCCCTCGACGGTGGTGACGTCCCGCGCCCCCACCGGCCGTTCGAAGGTGATCCGGCCGTCGACGGCCCACAGCTCGTCGCGCACCCCGCCGTCCGGGTCCGCGCCGACGAGCACCCGCCCCTTGATGTGCAGCACCCCACTGTCGCTCATGGACCGCACTGTACGAGCCCGCTCCTCCCGCCCGCCAAGGGGCCGTCGCCGGGCCGGGGCCGCGGCGCGACCGATACGCGGCCGGCGCGGCCGGGCGCCGCCCCGGGCAATTCCCCGGCAATCCTCTCCGGTAATTCCGGAGACAACTCTCCGCGCATTCTCATGCCCGCTTTTCCGCACCCTAAACGCAGTAATTTCCTTACGCTTCGGCAAGGGAATTGGAGACCCCCGTCGATCACTTGTGACACACTCCACACGGCCAGCGATTTGCCCGGATATTAACGGGCAAAACACCCCATCTCCCACCCGCTTTGCGCGCCCCCACGCCTCCGCGCGATAACACAACCACCCACCCCCGGGTAACCCGGGCCCCCGGTGCGATTTCCGATCCGCATCGGTAAATTCCCTCCGCATGACCGCAGCACAAGCAGACCTTGCACGTGCCCGTCCCGCCCCCCTCCGGGAATTCCCGGAAATGCCGGAGGACCTCGCGCTCGACGTCCCGCGCGTCGAGGACGGAGCCGCGATCTGGCGCATCGCCCGCGACTCGGGAACCCTGGACCTCAACTCCTCGTACAGCTACCTGCTGTGGTGCCGCGACTTCGCGGCCACCTCGGCCGTGGCCCGCGGCACGGCCGACGGGGAGGTCGCCAGCTTCATCACCGGCTACGTCCGGCCCTCCCGCCCCCGCACCCTCGTGGTGTGGCAGGTCGCCGTGGACCGCCCGCACCGCGGCCGCGGCCTGGCCGCCGCACTGCTGGAGGGCCTCGTCGCACGGGTCGCCCGGGAGAGCAAAACCGGCATCGACGGGATCGAGACCACCGTCACGCCCGGCAACACCGCCTCCAACCGCCTGTTCGCCTCCTTCGCCGAGCGGCACCGCGCGCCCGTGGAGCGTGAAGTCCTCTTCCACGGCGGGCTGTTCCCCGAGACGGGGCACGACCCCGAGGTCCTGCACCGCATCGGCCCCCTCACGCACTGAGGCCCCGCACGCACCGGGGCACCGCCCCCTCACGCACCGACAGGAGCACCCCCATGACCATCACCCCGCCCGCACTCAGCGTCTTCGAGGCCCTGGAGTCGGAGGTGCGCAGCTACTGCCGCAGCTGGCCCGCGGTCTTCGACCGGGCCCAGGGCAGCCGGATGTACGACGAGGACGGCCACACGTACCTCGACTTCTTCGCCGGCGCCGGGGCGCTCAACTACGGGCACAACAACCCGGTCCTCAAACGCGCCCTGCTCGATTACATCGAACGCGACGGCGTCACCCACGGCCTGGACATGGGCACCACCGCCAAGCGCGCCTTCCTGGAGGCCTTCCAGGACGTCGTGCTGCGCCCGCGCGACCTGCCGTACAAGGTGATGTTCCCCGGCCCGACGGGCACCAACGCCGTGGAGGCCGCGCTGAAGCTGGCCCGCAAGGTCAAGGGCCGCGAGGCGATCGTGTCCTTCACCAACGCCTTCCACGGCATGTCGCTGGGCTCGCTCGCCGTCACCGGCAACGCCTTCAAGCGGGCCGGCGCGGGCATCCCCCTGGTGCACGGCACGCCGATGCCGTTCGACCACTACCTCGACGACCGGGTGCCGGACTTCCTGTGGTTCGAGCGGCTGCTGGCCGACCAGGGCTCGGGCCTGAACACCCCCGCCGCCGTCATCGTCGAGACGGTGCAGGGCGAGGGCGGCATCAACGTGGCCCGCCCCGAGTGGCTGCGCGGGCTCGCCGCGCTGTGCGAGCGCCACGACATGCTGCTGATCGTCGACGACATCCAGATGGGCTGCGGCCGCACCGGCGCCTTCTTCTCGTTCGAGGAGGCGGGCATCACCCCGGACATCGTGACCCTCTCGAAGTCCATCGGCGGCTACGGCCTGCCCATGTCGCTCACCCTCTTCCGCCCGGAGCTCGACGTCTGGGAGCCCGGCGAGCACAACGGCACGTTCCGCGGCAACAACCCCTCCTTCGTCACCGCCGCCGCGGCGCTCGACGCGTACTGGACCGACGGGCAGATGGAGAAGCAGACCCTCGCCCGCGGCGAGCAGGCCGAGGAGGCGCTGCGCGCGATCTGCGCCGAACACCCGGAGCTGGGCGCGCACTACCGGGGCCGCGGGCTCGTGTGGGGAGTGGAGTTCGCCGACAAGGCCCGGGCCTCCGCCGTCGCCCGGCGGGCGTTCGAGCTCGGCCTGCTGGTGGAGACGTCGGGCCCCGAGGGCGAGGTCCTCAAGCTGCTGCCCGCCCTGACGATCTCCCCCGAGGAGCTGGACGAGGGCCTGCGGATCCTCGCCCGCGCGGTCCGCGACACGGCGACGGCCTGACGTCCGCCACTCCGCGCGAAAGACCCTCCGCACGAAGACACTCCGCACGAAAGAAAGGAACAACCCGTGATCGTCCGTTCCCTCCAGGACATCGAGAACACCGACCGCCACGTCAAGGCCAGGTCCGGCACGTGGGAGAGCAAGCGGATCGTGCTCGCCAAGGAGCGCGTCGGCTTCTCCCTGCACGAGACCGTCCTCTACGCCGGCACGGAGACCTCCATGTGGTACGCCAACCACATCGAGGCCGTGCTGTGCGTGGAGGGCGAGGCCGAGCTCACCGACGACGAGACCGGCGAGAAGCACTGGATCTCGCCCGGCACGATGTACCTGCTCGACGGCCACGAGCGGCACACCCTGCGCCCCAGGACCGACTTCCGCTGCGTGTGCGTCTTCAACCCGCCGGTCACCGGACGGGAGGACCACGACGAGAACGGCGTCTACCCGCTGCTGACGGAGGAGGGCTGAACCATGGCCGCGGTCACCGACCTCTACCCCACGCGCGGCACGCACGAGGAGACCGTCCCGCGCCGTGACCCGGTGGTGTGGCCCGGGCCCGCCTCCGGCGCCGCCGCGCCCGGGCCGATCGACGCGGCCGGTCTCGCGGGCTACGAACGCGACGGGTTCCTCACCGTCGACGAGATGCTCACGCCGGCCGAGGTGCAGGTCCTGCGCGCCGAGCTCGACCGGCTGATGGCCGACCCGGCGGTGCGGGCCGACGAGAGAGCGGTCGTGGAGCCGCACTCGCAGGACGTGCGGTCGGTGTTCGAAGTGCACCGGATCAGCGAGGTGTTCGCGCGGCTCGTGCGCGATCCGCGCGTGGTGGGCCGGGCGCGGCAGATCCTCGGCTCGGACGTCTACGTCCACCAGTCGCGGGTCAACGTCAAGCCGGGCTTCGGGGCCTCCGGGTTCTACTGGCACTCGGACTTCGAGACCTGGCACGCGGAGGACGGGCTGCCGCGGATGCGGACGGTGTCGGTGTCGATCGCGCTGACGGAGAACCTCGACACCAACGGCGGCCTGATGATCATGCCGGGGTCGCACCGGACGTTCCTGGGCTGCGCGGGCGTGACGCCGCGGGACAACTACAAGAGGTCCCTGCGGATGCAGGAGGCCGGCACGCCGTCGGACGGCGCGCTCGCCGAGCTGGCGGGGCGGCACGGCATCCGGCTCTTCACGGGCGCGGCCGGTTCGGCGACGTGGTTCGACTGCAACTGCATGCACGGGTCGGGCGACAACATCACGCCGTTCCCGCGCAGCAACGTCTTCATCGTCTTCAACAGCGTGGAGAACGCGGCGGTGGAACCCTTCGCGGCTCCGTCCCGCCGCCCGGAGTTCGTGGGGGCGAGGGACTTCACGCCGGTGGGGTAGCCGGTCCGGGCGGTGGTACGGCGGGGCCGCCGCGCCACCGCCCGCTCAGGCCAGTGCCTCCAGGACGCGGTCCACGTCGTCCGTGCTGTTGTAGAGGTGGAAGGAGGCCCGCAGGCCCCCGGCGCGGGCGCTGACGCGTACGCCCGCCGCCGCGAGGCGCTCCGCCGCGTGGCCGAGGCCCGGGACCGACACGACGGCGGAGTCCTCCGCGGGGACGGGCCGGTGCCCGAGCGCGGCGAGCCCCGCGCGGAAGCGGCCGGCGAGGGCCCGGTCGTGTGCGGCGATGCGCTCCGTCCCGAGTTCCCCGACGAGCCGGAGGCCCGCCAGGGCGCCGGTGTAGGGCAGGAGGGCGGGGTTCTCGTCGTAGCGGCGGGCCGAGCGGGCGAGCGACACCTGCCCGTAGGTGCTGTCCCAGGGGTCCTCCCCCGCCACCCACCCGGCGAAGACGGGGGTGAGGCCGCCGAGGTCCTCGGGAACGGTGAGGTAGGCGGTCCCGCGGGGCCCCATCAGCCACTTGTAGCCGACGCAGACGGTGAAGTCGTGGGCGCCCGCGTCGACGGGCAGCCAGCCCGCGGCCTGGCTGACGTCGACGAGCGTACGGGCGCCGTGGGCGCGGGCGGCCTCGCCGATCGCCCCGAGGTCGGCGAGGCGGCCGTCGGCCGACTGGACGGCGCTGACGGCGACGAGCGCGGTGCCCGGCGCCACGGCGTCCGCCACCTTCTCCAGGGGAACGGTGCGGACGCGGAGCCCGGGCCGCACGTGGAAGGGGTTGACGAGGGAGCTGAAGTCCCCTTCCACGCACAGGACTTCCGAGCCCTCGGGCAGCGACTGGGCGACGAGCCCGCAGAAGACGGCGGCCGAACCCCCGGTGGCGACCTGCCGGGCGGGCACGCCGACGAGCCGGGCGAAGGCGGCACGGACGGCCTCCACGACCGGGAAGTGGTCCTCCGCGCCGGGGCGGCCCAGCGAGAACGCGGTGGCGGCCTCGGTCATGGCGGCGACGGCGGACGCGGGCACGAGCCCGGTGGCGGCGGTGTCGAGGTAGACGGTCTCGGGCGCGAAGTGTGCGGGGGCGAGGCTCTCCATGCGCACCCACTATGCGCGTACGGCGATCGATCCGTCCATGAGTCCATCCACCGGTCCGTCCGTGCGAGTCCCCGGTCCCCTGCCTGAGAACTAGCCGTCCCTCCGCCTCTCGGCGGAGGAAGTCCGCCGGTCAGGGCGACGCGCCGGCGCCTGCCGGACGGAAGGCTGGTCACATGACCAGTACGACGACCGTCCCGGACGACCACGCCACCAAGCGCCGCGCGCTCCGCGCGGTGACCATCGCCGCCTGCCTGCCCTACCTCGGCCTCAAGGCCGCCTGGGTGGCGGGCAGCCACGTCGGCATCCCGGAGGGAAGCAGCCTGCGGGATGCCGGCACGGGCCTGGTCGTGGCGAACGCCGTGACCATCCTGATGGACGCCGCGGTCGTCGTCCTCGCCCTGCTGCTGACCAGACCCTGGGGCCAGCGCGTCCCGGCATGGCTGCTGGCACTGCCCATGTGGGGTGCGGTGGGGCTGCTGACGCCCATCATGTACGGCTTCCCCGCGCAGTTGATCGTCCGCGCCCTGGGCGGTTCGGCGTCCGGTTCCGGGAGCGGGGCCGACGAGCCGTTCCTCGACGAGTGGGTCTTCGGCGTCGTCTACACGGGGTTCATCGTCCAGGGGCTGGCCCTGGGCACCCTGTTCGCGCTGTACGCCCGCGAGCGCTGGGGCCACCTGTGGCGGGGCCGCGTCGGGGACCTGGCGGACCGCCCGCTCGGCCGGGGCCCGCGGGCCGCGCTGACCGCGGCGGGCGTCCTGGCGGTCCTGCCCGGCGCGGTCCACCTGATGTGGACCTGCGGAGTGTCGGCGGGCCTCTCGCCGGAGATGGCCCGGATGTACAGCGGCACCTTCGCGGCCGGGGAGTCGGGCTACGTGCTGTACGCCGCGGCGACGATCGCGGGCGCCGTCCTGCTGCTGTCCGGCCGGGCGCTGTCCGGACGCGGCGGGCGGCTGCCGCTGCGGGTGCCGCTGCTCCTCGCGGGCGTCGGCTCGGCCGCGTCGGCGGCGTGGGGCGGCTGGCAGCTGCTCGCGATGCTGACCTCCCTGGCCGACGACGGCCGGGGGCCGACGGCGACGATGGCCGTCGCCTACGCTGTGCAAGTGATCATCGGACTGCTCGTCCTCGCCGCCGGCACGCGCTTCTTCGTCCAGCGCTCCGCCCGGGCCGCCGCGCTGTGACGTCTCTCCTCCGGCGCGGCGCCGGTGCCCTGGTGGGCCGCCGCGCCCGGCTGCGGTGGGTGCACCTGCTGCTCGGCGGTGCGCTGCTGATGCCGTACTACCTGCTGGCGAGCACACTGACGGCGGTCTTCGTCAGGGACACGAACATCCTCTTCCCCTCCACCGTCGGCCGGCAGTTCGGCGTCTTCGCGCTGGCGCTGGTGCCGGCGGCGGTGACCGCGCTGGTACCCCTCGTACGGACGCTGGAGTCGGCGGCGGCACGCGCCCTGTGCGGGGTGCCGGAGGAGGCCCTCGCGACGGGCCCGGGCGATTCGCGGGCCGCGCGCGGGCGGACCGCCCTGTGGTACACCCTCCACCTGCTGGCCGGCGGCATCGTGAGCGGCATGTCGCTGGCCACGCCCCCGTTCGCGCTGATGCTGATCGCCCTGCCGTTCACGGGCGTCCCGGGGGGCGACGACGCCCCGTACGGGCTGGGGGACCTGGCCTTCCCGTGGACGCTGCTGGCGGTGCCCGCCGGCCTGGCGGTACTGGTCCTGCTCGCCGCGGCGTCCTGGGGCGCGGGCGCGCTCCTCGCCCGCTGCGCACCCCTCCTGCTCGGCCCGACGGCCGCCGACCGGCTGGCCGAGGCCGAGCAGCACGCCATGCGGCTGGCCCTGCGCAACCGGCTGGCCCGCGAGCTGCACGACTCCGTGGGGCACGCGCTGAGCGCCGTCACCCTGCAGGCGAGCGCGGCGCGCAAGGTCCTCGACGCCGACCCGGAGTTCGCGCGGCAGGCGCTGGCCGCGATCGAGGAGACCACGCGCGAGGCGGTCGGCGAACTGGACACCGTCCTGGGCCTGCTGCGCGAGGACGGCGCCGCGTCCGCCGCGCCGGCGCCGACCCTCGCCGGCCTGGACGGGCTGCTGGAGCGCACCCGCGCCGCGGGCGGCACCGTCACCCTCGCCGCGCCCCCGGCCCTGGACGGCGTGCCGCCGGTCGTCTCCCGCGAGGCGTACCGGATCGTGCAGGAGGGCCTCACCAATGCCTTGCGGCACGCGGGCCGGGTGCCCGTGCTGCTGCGGATCACCGTGCACGACGACGCCGTGGAGGTCGCCTTGGAGAATCCGGTCAACCCCGACAAGGCCCCCGGCCGCGCGCACCGCCGCACCGGCGGCGGCCGCGGTCTGACGGGCATAGCCGAACGGGCCCGGCTGCTGCGCGGCAGCAGCAGCTCCGGCGAGCGGGACGGGGTGTGGCGGCTCGCCGTCCGCCTGCCGCTGAGCGGGGGTGCGGGCCGGTGACGCCGCCCCTGCGGATCGTGCTCGCCGACGACGAGCGCATGGTGCGGACCGCCCTGCGGGCCATCCTGGGCGCCGAGGAGGACCTGGAGGTCGTCGGCGAGGCCACGACCGGCGCGGAAGCGGTCTCCGTCGTCCGCGAACTGCGCCCCGACGTCGTCCTGATGGACGTACGGATGCCCGAGGTCGACGGGATCCGGGCCACCGAGCAGCTGCTCGGCGGCATGGACTCCCCGCCGCGCGTCATCGTCGTCACCACGTTCGAGAACGACAGCTACGTGTACGACGCGCTGCGCGCCGGCGCCAGCGGCTTCCTCCTCAAGCGGTCGGGCGCCGACGAACTCGTCCAGGCCGTCCGGCTCGTGGCCCGCACCGACTCGCTGCTCTTCCCCTCCGCCGTGCGCGCCCTCGCGGCGGAACACGCGCAGGCCCGCCGGGCGAAGACGGCCGCCGGGAAGCTGCGCGCGCAGCTGTCGGACCGGGAGGCGGAGGTGCTCCGCCTGATGGCCCGGGGCCTGTCGAACGCCGAAATCGCCGAACAGCTCGTCCTGGGCGCAGCGACGGTGAAGACCCACGTGGCAGGCGCGCTGGCCAAACTGGGCGTCCGCAACCGCACCCAGGCGGTCATCGCCGCCTACGAATGCGGTTTCGTGTCCCCGCGCTGAGGGGCGGCGGCGCGGGACGGGCTGCGGCCCGGCCCGGCACCGCCGGATGCCCCGGTGGGGTCAGCGGCCCGCGGCCTCGCCGACCGCCTTCGCCAGGCGTGCGACCTGCGGGTCGTTGTCGTCCCGGAAGCCGTACCGGCGGCGGTTGAAGCCGAAGGCCAGCCCGTTGGACGGGTCGGCGAAGGCCTGGGAGCCGGCGGCGCCGCCGTGGCCGAAGGCGCGGGCGCCGAGGAAGGGGTACTTGTCCCCCATGGCGCCGAAGCCCAGGCCGAAGGCCTGGTGCTGACGCGCGACCACGTCGTAGCCGACGGAGTGGATCTGGGCGAAGTCGGCGGCGGTGGCGGGCGTCAGCAGCGCCTCCTTGCCGCCGACGCCGCTGATGGCGGCCGCGTACATGCGGGCCAGGCCGCGCGCGGAGGCCATGCCGCCGACGGAGGCGGGGCCGGCCGCGCGGATGACGCGGTGGTTCGGCAGGTCCTCCAGCACGGTGGGCCGGGGGTGGTTGAGGTTGAAGGCGATGCCCGTCAGGCTCCGCGGGCCGAAGGCGCCCTCGAGCAGGGCGCGCTTCTGGCCGGGCGTCGGGTCCATGGGCTGGATGTCGAGGACGCGGTGCTCGTGCTCCTCGGGCAGGCCCATGTAGAAGTCGATGCCGTAGGGGGCGCGGATGCGCTCCTCGTAGAGCTCCTGCATGGTGCGTCCCGTGGCGCGGCGGACGACTTCGCCGGTCAGGGCGCCGATGACGAGGGCGTGGTAGCCGAAGGCGGTGCCGGGGCGCCAGTGGGGCCGCTGGCCGGCCAGCTTCTCGGCTATGGCGCGGTCGTCGGCGAGCTCCTCCATGGTGAAGCCGTCCTCGGCTCCGACGACTCCGGCCCGGTGCGCGAGGAGGTCGCGCAGGGTGACGGACTCCTTGCCGGCGGCGGCGAATTCGGGCCAGTAGTGGGCGACCTCGCGGTCGAGGTCGAGCACGCCTTCCTGGACGAGGAGGGCGACGACGAGGTGGGCCGCGCCCTTGGTGGAGGAGAACACGCCGGTGAGCGAGTCGCCCTCCATGCCGGGGCCGCCCCACAGGTCGACGACCTGCTCGCCGTCGACGTAGGCGGCGAACTGGGCGGAGTGCCCGGCCCGCTCCTCGGCGAAGGTGGCCTCGAACTCCTCGCGGACGCCCTCGTATCCCTCGGCGACGGTTCCCCGGACGACGGTCCCCTGCGCGGCGGTGGGGCTCGGCATGTGTGTGCTCCCTGTGATCAGTGATGGCTCCGGTGGGTGCAGCAGAGCGGGGGCCGCCGTTATTTCGTGATGATCGTCATCTCTCCGAAAGCCGTCCGTGCCTCCTTGACCACCCCGCACCGGCTCCTTAGCGTGTGCGCTTCCTCTTCCGGATCCCGGACTGCCCCAGGAGGCCCAGGCGCCATGCCCGCATCCCGCACGGTCCTCCTCACCGGCGCGGCCGGCCGCATCGGCACCCACCTGCGCACGCGGCTGCCCGCCCTCGGCCACCGGCTGCGCCTGTTCGACGCCCGGCCGGTGCCGGGCGAGCCGGACGCGGTCACCGCGGACCTCGCCGACCGCGAGGCGCTGCGGAAGGCCGTCGACGGCGTGGACGCGGTCGTCCACCTGGCGGGCATCCCTCTGGAGGCGTCCTTCGCGGACATCCTGCGCGTCAACATCGAGGGCACGTACCACCTGTACGAGGCCGTCCGGGAGGCGGGCGTCCGGCGCGTGGTCCTCGCCTCCAGCAACCACGCCGTCGGCTTCGCGCCCGTCCCCGCGCAGGGCGCCCCGCTCCTGCCCGTGGAGACCGCGCACCGCCCGGACACCTTCTACGGCCTCTCCAAGTGCTTCGGCGAGGACCTGGCCTCCCTCTACCGGGACCGGCACGGCATCCAGACCGTCTCCCTGCGCATCGGCGCCTGCTTCCCCGAGCCCGTATCGGTGCGCATGCTGTCGGTCTGGCTGAGCCCCGGCGACTGCGCCCGGCTCGTGCACGCCGCCCTGACGGCCGACGGCGTCGGCCACACCGTCGCCTACGGCAGCTCCGCGAACACCAGGCTGTGGTGGGACCTGTCGACCGCCCGTGCCCTCGGCTACGAGCCGCAGGACGACTCCGAGCCGTACGCGCCCACCCTGCTGGCCGCGGAGAGCGGAACCCCGCGGGAGGGCCACGGACGCGTCGGCGGCGAGTTCTGCGCAACCGAGCCGCCCCGCTGGAACCCGGGCTGACCTGCGGCGACGGCACACCGGCCGGGCTGCGGCCGCCTTACGGAACCGGCCGCGACCGGGCGGAACCGGGAGGAAGCGGGCGAAACTGAGGGCTCGGTAATGGAACCGCAAAGAGCGGCCACTCGTTACCCGGGGCATGACCGCTATGACACCCGGCTCGAACATCCCTCTCTCCGTCGCCCGCGTGACGGTGGACGTCACCGCCCCGGTGCGGCTCGACGTGTCGGGCCTGCTGCTCACCGCCGACGGCAAGGTGCGCTCCGACGACGACTTCGTCTTCTACAACCAGCCCTCCGGGCCGGGCGTGGCCCACCGCGCCGCGTCCGGCGGCTCGCCCGACGCCATCGTGGTGGACACCGCCGCCGTCCCGGCCGGCATCGAGAAGATCGTGGTGACCGCCAGCCCCGACGCCCAGGGCGCGAGCTTCGCCGGCATCGAGCCGACGGCCACCGTGCGCAGCACCGACGACGGCTCGGTCCTCGCCACGTTCACCCCGCCCCGGCTGGGTGCCGAGACCGCCCTGGTGATCGTGGAGGTCTACCGGCGGGCGGGCGCCTGGAAGGTGCGCGCGGTCGGTCAGGGGTACGCGAACGGCCTGGCGGGCATCGCCACCGACTTCGGCGTGAGCGTGGAGGAGCCCGCGGCCCCGGCGCCCGCGCCCGTGGCCCCCGCGCCCGTGCAGCCGGCCGCCCCCGTGGCGCCGGCGGCCCCCGTGCCTCCGATGCCCGCGGCCGCCCCGGCCGCGCCCGCCGCTCCCCCGGCGCCGCCCGCCCCCGCCCCCGGCGCCGGGAAGATCAACCTGGACAAGGGCCGGGTCAGCCTGCAGAAGAACCAGACGGTGTCCCTGGTCAAGGGCGGCCGGCCGCTGACGCAGTCGGTGAAGATGGGCCTGGGCTGGGAGCCCGCCTGGGGCGCCCCCGCCATCGACCTGGACGCCTCCGTCATCGCCTACGGCCCCGACCGCAACATGATCGACGCCTGTTACTTCAACAAGCTGCAGATCCTCAACGGCGCCATCCAGCACTCCGGCGACAACCTCACCGGCGAGGGCTCCGGCGACGACGAGACCATCACCGTGCACATGGAGGGCCTGCCGCCCGAGGTGACCGGCCTGGTCTTCACCGTCAGCTCCTTCACCGGCCAGAAGTTCAACCAGGTCGCCAAGGCCTACTGCCGGCTGCTCGACGCCCGCACGGGCGAGGAGCTGGTGCGCTTCGACCTGACCGGCGCGGAGCCCAAGACCGGCGTGCTGATGGCGAAGTTCATCCGGCAGTACTCGGGCGAGTGGGAGATGACCGCCCTGGGCGAGTTCGTGAAGTCGCGCACCGTGCGCGATCTGGTCAAGCCCGCCGCGCAGGCCCTGTGAGCCGCTCCCGGCCCGCCGGGCCCGCGGTCAGCCCGGCGAGCCGGGCCAGCCTGCGGTAGGAGTCCAGCAGCGCCTCCCGGTCGTACGAGGACGTGGTGACGAGCACCTCGTCGGCGCCGCTGCGCTCGATCAGCGCCCCGAGCGCGGCGGACACCTCGTCCTCCGTGCCGTGGACGTGCCCGCGCAGCCCGTCCTCGTACAGCCGTCGCTCCCGCTCGCTCATCGCCCGCGCCTCGGTCTCCTCCGCGGGCTCCAGGGGCGGGAAGGCGCCGTGCGTCCGCGCGTGCGCCAGCGCCCACGCCTCGGGCACGAGCAGCCTGCGGGCCTCCTCGCGGGTGGCGGCGACGGCCACGTTCCCCGCCACCACGACGTACGGGCGGCGCCACCACTCCGAGGGCCGGAACGCCGCCCGGTAGCGGGCCACGGCGGCGAGCATCCGCTCCTCGCCGCTCAGGCCGCCGATCACCAGGGCCGCCCCCGCGGCGGCCGCCAGGTCCGCGCCCGCCTCGTTGGCGAGGACGAACGCCGGGACCGACAGGCCCTCCGCCGGGCGGGCGTGCACCCCGTCGTGCGGGCGCGGGCCCCCGGTGAACCAGCCCTCCAGCTCGGCGAGCTGCCCGGCGAAGTCCCCCATGGCGTCCTTGTCCGTGCCCAGGGCCCTGCGGATGCCGTCCGTGAAGCCGACCGAGCGGCCCAGGCCCATGTCGATGCGGCCCGGGAAGAGGGACTCCAGCACCCCGAACTGCTCGGCGACGACGAGCGTGCGGTGGTTGGGCAGCATCACACCGCCCGTGCCCACCCGGATCCGCGAGGTCGCGGCCGCCACCGCCGCGGCGAGCACCGTCGGGGCCGAACCCGCCACGCCGGGCACGCTGTGGTGCTCCGAGACCCAGAAGCGGTGGTAGCCGAGTTCCTCGGCCTGCTGCGCGAACCGCACGGTGTCGCGCAGTGCCTCGCCCTGCGGGCGGTCCCGGCGGGTGCGGGAGCGGTCGAGTACGGAGAGCCGGATCGTCACCTCTCCTTCAACAAAGGCGACCGGTCATGATTCCCGGGCGCTCCGGGCGCTCAGGTACTCATGTGCCCGGTTCACCTGCCCTGACGGCGCCAGGGGCCGGTGATCGCCAGCATGATGCCCGGGTCCTGGAGGTTGGCGAAGAGCGTCCTGCCGTCGGGCGAGAAGGTGACGCCGGTGAACTCGCTGTACTCGGGCTTCTGCGGGGTGCCGATGTTCAGTTCGTTGCGGGCGATGGGGTACGTGCGGCCGTCGTCGAGGGCGCCGAAGAGGTGCTGGATCCCCTCGCCGTCCTCGGCCACCACCAGGCCGCCGTGCGGCGAGACGGTGATGTTGTCCGGACCGTCGAAGGTGCCGTCCCGGCCCGGGTCCTTGTTGACGCCGAGGCGCACCTTCAGGGTGAGGGTGCGGCGCCCGGGGTTGTAGAACCACACCTGGCCGTCGTGCTGGACGGGGCTCTCCTCCCGGGCGAAGGACGCCACGATGTACGCGCCCCCGTCCGCCCACCACATGCCCTCCAGCTTGCGGGCCCGGGTGACCTCGCCGTCCTTGAACTGCTTGCGCACCGGCACCGACCGGGCGTCGCGGTCGGGCACGCCGACCCAGTCGACGCCGTAGACCGTGCCCGTCCGGGTGGCGCGGGAGAGGTCGTCGACGAAGCGGCCGCCGGAGTCGAAGCACTTGAAGGCCTGGAGCGCGCCCGCGTCGTCGGCGAGGGTGCGCAGCCTGCCGCGGCCGTGCCGGAAGCCCTTCGGCGGGGTCCAGCGGTAGAGCAGGCCGTTGGGGCCCGAGGCGTCCTCGGTGAGGTAGAGGTGACCGCGGGAGGGGTCGGTGACGACGGCCTCGTGGGCGTAGCGGCCCAGCGCCTTGACGGGCTTGGGGGCGCGGTTGGCGCGGCGGTCTTGCGGGTCGACCTCGAAGACGTAGCCGTGGTCCTTGGTCATGCCGTTCTGGCCGGCCTTGTCCTCGGTCTCCTCGCAGGTCAGCCAGGTGCCCCACGGAGTGGCTCCGCCGGCGCAGTTGGTGGACGTGCCCGCGATGCCGACCCGCTCGGCGACGTGCGAGCCGTCGTGGGAGACCTCGACGACGGTGCAGCCGCCGGACGCGGCCGGGTCGTAGACGAGGCCCTCGGCGAGGGGCACCGGGTGCTTCCAGCCGGCCCGGGGGCCCTTGAGCTCGTGGTTGTTGACGAGGACGGTGGCGCCGCGGGGGCCTGCGAAGGCGGCGGTGCCGTCGTGGTGCGAGGGTGTGTGCTCGCCGGACTCCAGCTTGGTGACGCCGGCCCGGGTCACGACGCGGTAGGAGAACCCGGCGGGCAGCGCCAGCAGGCCCTTCGGGTCCGGCACGAGGGGCCCGTAGCCGGGCCGGGGGCGGGGGCGGGCGCCGGACTGCTCCGGCACGGCGCCCGCCAGGGCACCGGGGGCACTGGCGAGCACGCCGACACTGCCGGTCAGCGCCACCCCGGCACCGGCGACGGCGGATCGTTTCGCGAAGTCTCTTCGGCTGAGGGTCATCTGATCTCCAGGGTCCGCAGGCTCACGCGCTTACGTTCCCGTTCCCCGCCGAATACCGTATGAACACCACACGAAGCGCACGGGTCGGAACCCCTAGCGCCAAGGGAGCGCAAGCCCCCTCCCACACGCCACCCACGCCCCGGACTGCGCCCGGCAAGGCACAGCCGGGGCCCATCAGGGTCCCCGGAGCCGACCGGCCCGGCCACTCGCTTCCGCCGCGACGGCGCACAACCCTCACGACGAAGACCGGCGGTGCCGAACCGACCCCGGGTACAGGCAGCAGCCCCCGGCACCCCCCGCGGCGCGGCACCCGCGGCGCCGGGACGGCGCCGGCCGCGCCGTCGCCGCGAAGCTCAGCGCAGCGTCACCGCTGGGAGCGGGCCTTGAACGCCGCCTTGCGGGCTTCCTTGGCGATCTTCTTCTCCGGGTGGAGGCGGCCCATGGCCTCCAGGACCTCCGCCGTCGCCGGGTGGTCCACGCGCCACGCCGTCTCGAAGAACCCGCCGTGCTGGCCGACCAGGCCCTCCACGAGGCCGCGCAGCTCGTCCGTGTCGCCGGAGGCGGCCAGCTGTGCGGCGATCGTGTCGATCGTCAGCCAGAAGACCATGTCCTCGCCCGGCTCGGGCACGTCCGTCGCCCCGTGCTCGGCGAGCCACACCCGGGCGAGCCCGCCCAGCTCGCGGTCGTCGAGGACCTCGCGCACGGCCGGCTCGGCCCCGGCGCCGAGGAGGGAGAGCGTCTCCTGGCAGGCGAGGCGGCGCGAGGGCGCGTCCATGTCGTCCCCGCGCCCGGCGGCGAGCAGCTCGCGGGCGGCGTCCACCGGCGTGCGGCGGGCGAGCCACAGGCCGGCCTCCGCGCGGGCGGCCGTCTCCGGGTGGCCGGGCAGGGCGGCCAGGAGCACGTCGGCGCCCTTGTCGGCTAGGTCGCCGACGGCGGGGGCGTCGATGCCCGCCTCCGCCATGCGGGTCCGGACGGCGAACAGGCCGAGGGGGGTGAGGGAGACCATGCCGTAGCGGCTGACGTCCTCTTCCTCGGGGGCGTCGGAGGCGACGCCGTCGACGGACTCGCGGATGTGGCCCTCGCCGTCGACCTCCTCGATGAGGGACTCGTCGACGGGCCGGTACTCGATGATCCCGGTGGGCGCGAGCAGCCGGAACTGGTCGTCCAGGCGCATCATCGCGTCGGAGACCTCTTCGAGGATGTCGTCCGTGGGCTCGTCCATGTCGTCGGGCACGATCATGGACGCGGCGAGCGCCGGCAGCGGTACGGGGTGCTGGGCGTCGCTCTGCTCCAGCGCGGTCAGCAGGTAGAGGTTGCCGAGGACGCCGTCGAGGAAGTCGGCCTCGCCCTCGGGGTCCCAGTCGAGGGAGTCGAGGTCGAGGTCCTCGCCCTCGGCGATCCGGTCGGCGATGTCGCCGAGGTCGGGCGCGGCGGCGTCGGCGAGGACGCTCTCGAAGCCGCCGAGGAACAGTTCGAGGACGTCGGCCGGGCTGCCGGAGGTGAGCGTGGGGAGCTCCTCGCCGGCGACGGCGGTGCCCCGGGGCTCGTCCTCGCCCGCTTCCGGCACCTCGCCGCCCGCCTCGCCCGCCTCGTCCTCTTCGTTCTCCTCGAAGTCCACGAGCCCGGTGTCGAGCGCGTGCTGCCACGCGTCCATGGCGTAGGCGTCGCCGTCCTCGTCGCCCGCGAGCCCGAGGAGCTCGGTGGCCGCCCGCAGCTGCTCCGCGAGCAGCTCGCCGCCGACCCCGACCGGGATGCCCTCCTCGCCGGCCCAGCGCGCGAGCTTCGCGGCGCGGGCGAGCAGCGGCGCGGACAGCGCGTCGCGCGCGAGCTCCGCGTCGGAGGGGAGCCGCACCGGCGGCATGGTCGGACGGTCTCCGGACATCAGGGGGGTCTCTCCTCGTCGTGACATGCGTCGCGGCACGTACGGTGACGTGCGGCGATGCGCGGTGTGGCCGTGCGGCGCCGCGGACCGGGCGCGGTGCCCAAGCGTAGACGGGATTTCCGCCTTGCCGCCCGGTTCGCCGAACCGCCGACGGACATATGGCTGACGGTTACCCACGGAACCTTGACAACTTCCCCGGGCTCGCAAGACATTGACGCGCGTAGAGATCGTCAGGATCGCGTCAACGACGATTCCTCCACGTCATACCCCCCTCGCATTCCCACCGGAGGCCCCCGTGCCCGCTCGCCCGTCCACCCGCCGCTCCCTGCGCAGACCCGCGGCCCTCGGCTCCCTCGTCGCCGGCGCGCTCGCCGCGGGGCTGCTCGCCGCTCCGCAGCAGGCGAACGCCGAGGGCCTGCGCATCCACGACATCCAGGGCAGGACCCGGGTGTCCCCGCTCGCCGGGCAGCAGGTGTCGGACGTCCCCGGCGTCGTCACGGCCGTGCGCGCCTTCGGCTCGGCCCGCGGCTTCTGGATCCAGGACACCCGCCCGGACCGCAACGACGCGACGAGCGAGGGCATCTTCGTCTTCACCGGCTCCACCGCGCCGTCCGTCGCCGTGGGCGACGCCGTGGCCGTCTCCGGCACCGTCACCGAGTACTACCCGGGCGGCGAGAAGGCCGGCCTGCAGTCGGTCACCCAGCTCACCAAGGCCACGTGGACGGTGCGCTCCTCCGGCAACGCCCTGCCCGCCCCGGTCAAGCTGCGCCCGTCGCAGATCCCCGACCGCTACGCCCCGGACGCGCGCGGCGGCTCCGTCGAGAAGCTCGCGCTGCGGCCCGGCTCGTACGCCCTGGACCGCTACGAGTCACTGGAGGGCATGCGCGTCTCCGTGCAGGACGCCCCCGTCGTCGGCGCGACCAGCGAGCACAAGGACCTGTGGGTCACCGCCGAGCCGCGCCACAACCGCACCGCCCGCGGCGGCACCCTCTACGGCTCCTACGGCGACCCGAACGCCGGCCGGGTCAAGGTGGTCTCGCTGATCCCCTTCGCCCAGCGCCCCTTCCCCGTCGCGAACGTCGGCGACGAGCTGACCGGCACCACGGCCGGCCCGCTGGACTACGACAACTTCGGCGGCTACACGCTGCAGGCCACCGAGCTCGGCAAGCTCACCGACCGCGGCCTGAAGCGCGAGACGACGCGCAAGCAGCGCGGCGACGAGCTCGCGGTCGCCACGTACAACGTGGAGAACCTCTCCCCCAGGACGCCGCAGGCGAAGTTCGACCGGCTGGCGGCCGCGCTGGTCACCAACCTCGCCGCGCCCGACATCGTCGCCCTGGAGGAGGTCCAGGACGACAACGGCACCACCGACGACGGCACCGTGGACGCCGGTCACACGCTGCGCAAGCTCACGGACGCCATCAAGGCGGCCGGCGGCCCGGCGTACGAGTGGCGGCAGATCAACCCCGTCAACGGTCAGGACGGCGGCCAGCCGGGCGGCAACATCCGCACCGCGTTCCTCTTCAACCCCGCGCGGGTCTCCTTCACCGACACCCCCGGCGGTGACTCCACCACCGCCGTCAAGGCCGTCCGCGCGGGCGGCAAGGCCGCGCTGACCGCCTCGCCCGGCCGCATCGACCCCGGCAACGCCGCGTGGGCGAACAGCCGCAAGCCCCTCGCGGGCCAGTTCACCTTCCGGGGCCAGCGGGTCTTCGTCGTCGCGAACCACTTCAACTCCAAGGGCGGCGACCAGGGCGTCGACAGCCGCTTCCAGCCCCCGGCCCGCCCGTCGGAGGTGCAGCGCAAGGAGCAGGCCAAGTCGGTGAACGCCTTCGTCAAGCAGCTGCTGGCGGCCGACCGGCACGCGAACGTCATCGTCGCGGGCGACCTGAACGACTTCCAGTTCTCGTCCGCCGTGAAGACCCTCACCGCGGGCAAGGTGCTGACCGACCAGGTCGACCGGCTGCCGCGCAACGAGCGCTACGGCTACGTCTTCCAGGGCAACTCCCAGGTGCTGGACCACATCCTGACCAGCCCTCACGTGCGCCGCGTGGACTACGACATCGTGCACATCAACGCGGAGTTCGCCGACCAGGCGAGCGACCACGACCCGCAGGTGCTGCGCTGGAAGCCGTAGCAGTGCTTACCGGTCAAGGCCAGAACAATTAAATAGACCTGTACGGTCGAAGGGGCCGAGAATCGCGTCCATGACGCCCACTCCCACCAGCCCCTTCGGCCGTACCGTCTGCGCGATGGTCACCCCCTTCACCCCGGAGGGAGAGCTCGACCTGGACGGGGCGCAGGCCCTCGCCGACCGCCTCGTCGGGGAGGGCGGCTGCGACGGCCTCGTCCTCAACGGCACCACCGGGGAGTCGCCGACCACCGGCGACGCGGAGAAGAGCGCGCTCGTGCGGGCCGTGGCCGAGGCCGTCGGCGACCGGGCGCGCATCACGGCGGGCGTCGGATCGGCCGGCACCCGGCACACCGTGGAGCTGGCCCGGGCCGCCGAGGCGGCCGGCGCGCACGGCGTGCTCGTGGTGACCCCCTACTACAGCCGGCCGCCGCAGGAGGACATCGCCGAGCACTTCCTGACCGTGGCCGACGCGACCGGACTGCCCGTGATGCTCTACGACATCCCGGGCCGCACCGCCACCCGCATCGAACCCGGCACCATGCTGCGCCTGGCCGAGCACCCGCGCATCGCGGGGGTCAAGGACTGCGCGTACGACCTGCTGGGCAGCGCGAAGGTCATCGCGGCCACGGACCTCGCGTACTACTCGGGCTCCGAGGAGCTCAACCTTCCGCTGCGCGCCGTGGGCGCGACCGGCTACGTCAGCACGGTCGCCAACGTCGCGGGCCCCCTGCTGGCCGCGGCCCTGGACGCCTTCGACCGCGGCGCCCCGGCGGAGGCCACCCGCCTGCACCAGCAGGTGCTCCCCCTGACCGAACTGATGATGGCCTCCGGCCTCCCCGGCACGGTCACGGCGAAGGCCCTGCTGAACGCCCTCGGCCGGCCCGCCGGCCCGGTGCGGGCGCCGCTGCGCGCGGCGTCCCCGGACCGTACGGAAGCACTGGTCAAGACATACGAAGCCGCAATTCCCGGCCCGTCCGGCGTTTGAGGACACCGCGCGCGGCGCGGCGGCACGGGAGGGGCGGGCCCGGAATCGTCCCGCCCCGTCCACCTCTAGTTGTGGCTGTGCAGGATCTCGTTCAGGCCGCCCCAGGTGCTCTTGTAGGGGCGGGCCTCGACGGCGCCCGTCGTGGAGTTGCGGCGGAAGAGGATGTTGTCCGCGCCCGAGAGGGTCAGCGCCTTGACGATCTCGCCGTCCGGCAGGGTGACGCGGGTGCCGGCCGTGACGTACAGGCCGGCCTCGACGACGCACTCGTCGCCGAGCGCGATGCCGATGCCCGACTCGGCGCCGAGCAGGCAGCGCTCGCCGATGGAGATGATCTGCTTGCCGCCGCCGGAGAGCGTGCCCATGGTGGAGGCGCCGCCGCCGATGTCGGTGCCGTCGCCGACGACGACGCCCGCGCTGATGCGGCCCTCGACCATGGAGGTGCCCAGCGTGCCGGCGTTGAAGTTGACGAAGCCCTCGTGCATGACGGTGGTGCCGGAGCCGATGTGGGCGCCGAGGCGGACGCGGTCGGCGTCGGCGATGCGCACGCCGGACGGGGCGACGTAGTCCGTCATCCGCGGGAACTTGTCGATGCTGGTCACCTGCAGGTGCAGGCCCTCGGCGCGGGCGGCCAGGCGCGTCGTCTCGACGCGGTCGACGGCGACGGGGCCGAGCGAGGTCCAGGCGACGTTGGCGAGCATGCCGAAGATGCCGTCCAGGTTCTGGCCGTGCGGCTTGACCAGGCGGTGGGAGAGCAGGTGCAGGCGCAGGTAGACGTCGTGCGCGTCGAGCGGCTTGTCGTCCAGCGAGGCGATGACCGTACGGACGGCCACGACCTCGACGCCCCGGCGCGGGTCCGGGCCGACGGCCTTGAGGGCGTTCTCGCCGAGCAGCTCGGCGGCGCGCTCGGCGCTCAGCCGCTCGGTGCCGGCGGGGCCGGCGTCCTCGGTGAGCTCCGGGGCGGGGAACCAGGTGTCGAGGACGGTCCCGTCCTCGGTGATCGTGGCAAGGCCGGCGGCGACGGCGCCGGTGGTACGGGAGGCAACAGCATCGGTCATGCTCGAAAACCTAACCGGACCGGGCCTCTCAAGGCGAACCGGTCGCGCCCGCGGCGGCCGCGCCCCGGCCCGGACGGCCCCTGCCGGTCACCGGACCGGGCCGCCCGTCACCGCGGCCAGCGCCCGGACCGCCTCGTCCCGGTCGAAGGGCCGCCCGGTGAGCAGGTGCTGCAGCAGCATGCCGTCGATCAGCGCGGCGAGCGCGCGGGCGGTCGCCTCGTCGGCGGTGCGGCGGCGCAGGACGGCGGCCATCTCGTCCACGCACTCCGCGGCGATGGGCCGTACGGCCGGGCGGCGCAGCGCGGCGAGGTAGAGCTCGTACTCCAGCTCCAGGCGCCTGCGGTCCCCGGTGAGCGACTCGCCGACGAGCCGGCCCAGCTCCTCGGCGAGGGGCAGGCCGGGGTCGGCGGCCCGCTCCCAGGCGGCGAGGCCGTCGAGCCACTCCCGTGCGGTGCGCCGCAGCGCCTCCACGAGCAGGTCGTCGAGGGTGGCGAAGTGGTACGTGGTGGAGCCGAGCGGCACGTCGGCGGCGGTGGCCACGGCGCGGTGGCTGAGGGCGTCGATGCCGCGTTCGGCGACGACGCGGATGGCGGCGTCGATGATGCGGTCGCGGCGCTCGGGGTCGTAGCGGCGGGCCATCAGTGGGACGCCCCGCCCAGGTTGAGGACGACGACCCCGGCGATCACCAGCAGGACGCCGCCGATCCGAGCCGCGTTGACGGCTTCGCCGAGGAAGAGCATGCCGATGGCGGCCACGACGGCGGTGCCGGCGCCGGACCAGATGGCGTAGGCCGTTCCGACGTTCATGGTCTTGAGCGTCTGCGCGAGCAGGGCGAAGGCCACGAGGTACCCCGCCACCGTGCCGACCGAGGGCCACAGCTTGCTGAAGCCGTCGCTGAGCTTCATGGCGGTGGTGGCCAGGATCTCGGCGAGGATCGCTCCGGCGAGCGTCACGTACATCATGCGTACGAGCGTACACATCGATGCGTACGGCCGTACGCATCCAGGTCCGGCAGGGGCTCGCGGACTCGTCAACGCCGATGCCGGTTTCCGCGTCATCCTGGTGGAAAAACCATGACCGCAGTCCGTCCGAGCAGCTCCGAGGAATCCCGACGATGCATCAGATGCCCGCCGAGTCACAGCCCCACCTGCGCACCTTCATGGGCTGGCCACCGGCCGGCTCCGTATGGGGCCGGTACACCACCGCGGTGCGCAGGGACGTCGCCGCGATCGCCCGGACGCTCGCGGAGTACGAGCCCGTGGTGCTGCTCGCCTCGCCCGAGGACGCCGGGGCGGCGCGGAAGGCGTGCGGCGGGAGCGTCGAGGTCGTGCCCCTGCCCGTCGACGACCTCTGGCTGCGCGACTCCGGCCCCGTCTTCGTCACCGGCCCCGGCGGGGCGGACGCGGGCGTCGACCTCGGCTTCAACGGCTGGGGCGGCAAGCAGGAGCACCCCCGGGACGGCCTGGTCGCGCGCCGGGTGCTGGAGGCCTTCGGGGTGCCCCGCACCGAGGCGCCGATCGTCGCCGAGGGCGGCTCGCTGGAGACCGACGGCGAGGGCACGCTGCTGGTCACCGAGAGCTCGCTGGTGAACGACAACCGCAACCCGGGCCGCTCGCGCGACGACATCGAGAAGGCCCTCGTGGAGCTGCTCGGCGCCCGCAAGGTGATCTGGCTGGAGGGCGTGCGCGGCGAGGACGTCACCGACTGCCACGTCGACGCCCTCGCCCGCTTCGCCGCCCCCGGCACGGTGCTGCTGAGCAGCCCGCCGCCCGGGGCGCGGCCGGACGTCTGGACGCGCGTGTACGAGCAGGCGCGCGCCGCCCTGGAAGCGGCCACCGACGCCCACGGTCGCCGCCTGGAGATCGTGGACCTCCCCGAACCGGACCCGGCGGAGCTCGGCGAACGCGGCGAGGACTTCCTCGGCTGCTACGCCAACTACTACGTGGCGAACGGCGCCGTACTCGTCCCCCGCTTCGGCGACCGCCGCGCCGACGACCACGCGGCGTCCCTCCTGCGCGACCTCCACCCCGGCCGCACGGTCCGCCAGGTCGAGATCCACGACCTGGCGGAGGGCGGCGGCGGCATCCACTGCGCCACACAGCAGCAGCCCGCTCTCTGACCGGGGGTCAGGGAGCGGGCTGCTGCTGTCTGTCGTACGGGGTCGTACGGCTCGTACGGCGTGCGGCTCAGACGTTGAAGCCGAGTGCCCGGAGCTGCTCGCGGCCCTCGTCCGTGATCTTGTCCGGGCCCCACGGCGGCATCCAGACCCAGTTGATCCGGAGCTCGTTGACGATGCCCTCGGTGGCCGACTTCGCCTGGTCCTCGATGACGTCGGTCAGCGGGCAGGCCGCGGACGTCAGGGTCATGTCGAGGGTGGCGATGTTGGCGTCGTCGATGTGGATGCCGTAGATCAGGCCGAGGTTGACGACGTCGATGCCCAGCTCGGGGTCGACCACGTCGTAGAGGGCCTCGCGGACCTCTTCCTCCGTGGCCGGCTTGGTGGTCACCTCTGCGTTGTCACTCATGCGGTCTTCCTTTCAGCGCCCTCACCCATTGCCTGGGCGGTCGCGTCCTTCCACGCCATCCAGCTCAGCAGAGCACATTTCACGCGCGCCGGATACTTGGAGACGCCGGCGAACGCGACCGCGTCCTCCAGCACCTCCTCCATCGCGTCGTCCGGCTCGATGCGGCCCTTGGACTGCATCAGCTCCAGGAAGGTCTCCTGGATCTTCTGCGCCTGCTCCAGCTCCTTGCCGACCAGCAGCTCGTTGAGCACGGAAGCGCTGGCCTGGCTGATGGAGCAGCCCTGGCCCTCGTACGAGACGTCCTCGATGGTGTCGCCGGCCATGCGCACCCG
Organism: Streptomyces aureoversilis; assembly: GCF_042657885.1. Classification (NCBI taxonomy): domain Bacteria; kingdom Bacillati; phylum Actinomycetota; class Actinomycetes; order Kitasatosporales; family Streptomycetaceae; genus Streptomyces; species Streptomyces aureoversilis. The sequence goes on along the minus strand of NZ_JBHSKJ010000009.1, from coordinate 236,499 downwards.
CAGCGTGATCTCGTCGCCGCAGGTCGGGTTGACGTGGTGCACCTCGGCGTCGCCATCCCGCAAGCCCCGGCCGTGCGGGTGCTTGTAGTGGTCCAGGATGACGTCCTGGTACATCGAATCAAGCTTCACAGTCAGCAGCTCTCAGCCGAAGAAGTTCCGGACGTGCTCCAGACCCTCGATCAAGGCGTCGACCTCGCCGGGGGTGGAGTACAGATAGAACGACGCCCGCGTGGTCGCAGGAATTCCGTACCGGAGGCAGACGGGCCGCGCGCAGTGATGGCCGACGCGCACCGCGATGCCCTGCTCGTCGAGGACCTGGCCCACGTCGTGCGGGTGGATGTCACCGAGCGTGAAGGAGATCGTGGCGCCGCGGTCCTCGGCCGTGGTGGGGCCGATGATGCGCAGGTCCGGCACCTCCTGGAGGCGGCGCACGGCGTACTGCGTGATGGCGTGCTCGTGCCGGGCGATGTTCTCCATGCCGATCGCCGACAGGTAGTCCACCGCGGCGCCGAGGCCGACGGCCTGGGCGATCGGGGGCGTACCGGCCTCGAACTTGTGCGGCGCGGGGGCGTAGGTGGAGGAGTGCATCGAGACGGTCTCGATCATCTCGCCGCCGCCGAGGAACGGCGGGAGGTCCTCCAGCAGCTCCTGACGGCCCCACAGGACGCCGATGCCCGTCGGGCCGCACATCTTGTGGCCGGTGAAGGCCACGAAGTCGGCCTGGAGGGCCTGGACGTCCAGCACCATGTGCGGGGCGGCCTGGGAGGCGTCGATGACGACGAGCGCACCGACCTCCTGGGCGCGCCGGACGATGGTCTCGACGGGGTTGACGGTGCCCATGATGTTGGAGACCAGCACGAACGAGACGACCTTGGTCTTCTCGGTGATGATCTCGTCGATGTTGGACAGGTCGAGCCGGCCGTCGTCGGTGAGGCCGAACCACTTCAGCTTCGCGCCGGTGCGCTGCGAGAGCAGCTGCCACGGAACGATGTTGGAGTGGTGCTCCATCTCGGTGATGACGATCTCGGTGTCGTGGTCGACCCGGTAGGGCTCGTCGGCCCAGCCGAGCATGTTGGCCACGAGGTTGAGCGACTCGGAGGCGTTCTTGGTGAAGATCACCTCGTCGCGGCTGGGGGCGTTGATGAAGGCGGCGACCTTGTCGCGCGCGCCCTCGTACAGCGCCGTGGCCTCCTCGGCGATGGTGTAGACGCCGCGGTGGACGTTGGCGTTGTGCCGCTCGTAGTACGCGTTTAGCGCGTCGAGCACCTGGCGCGGCTTCTGGGAGGTGGCCGCGGAGTCCAGGTAGACGATCTTCTTACCGTCGTGGACCGTGCGGTCCAGGATGGGGAAGTCCTTGCGAATCGCCTCGGTGTCGAGGAGGCCCGGCAGTATGGTCACGCGGTTACGCCACCCTTCGTCTGGTAGGCCTCGTAGCCCTCGGCCTCGAGCTTGTCGGCGAGCTCGGCGCCGCCGGACTCGACGATGCGGCCGCCCGAGAAGACGTGGACGAAGTCGGGCTTGATGTAGCGCAGGATGCGCGTGTAGTGCGTGATCAGCAGGGTGCCGACCTCACCGGTCTCGCGGACGCGGTTGACGCCCTCGGAGACCTGGCGCAGGGCGTCGACGTCGAGGCCGGAGTCGGTCTCGTCGAGGATCGCGATCTTCGGCTTGAGCAGCTCGAGCTGGAGGATCTCGTGGCGCTTCTTCTCACCGCCGGAGAAGCCCTCGTTGACGTTGCGCTCGGCGAAGGCGGGGTCCATGTTGAGGCGCTCCATGGCCCCCTTGACCTCCTTCACCCAGGTGCGCAGCTTGGGGGCCTCGCCGCGGATGGCGGTGGCGGAGGTGCGCAGGAAGTTGGAGACCGAGACGCCGGGCACCTCGACGGGGTACTGCATGGCGAGGAAGACGCCGGCGCGGGCGCGCTCGTCGACGGACATCTCCAGGACGTCCTCGCCGTCGAGGGTGACGGTGCCGCCGGTGATCGTGTACTTGGGGTGACCCGCGAGGGAGTACGCCAGGGTCGACTTGCCGGAGCCGTTGGGGCCCATGATGGCGTGGGTCTCGCCCTGCTTCACGGTCAGGTCGACGCCCTTGAGGATCTCGCGCGGGCCGTTCTCGGCTTCGACGGAGACGTGCAGGTCGTGGATCTCAAGCGTTGCCATGGGGAACTCAGGACTCCTGGGTGACGGAGACGAGCACGTCGTCCCCTTCGATCTTGACGGGGTATACGGGGACGGGGCGCGTGGCGGGCAGGCCGGAGGGCTTGCCGGTGCGCAGGTCGAAGCTGGAGCCGTGCAGCCAGCACTCGATGGCGCAGTCCTCCACCTCGCCCTCGGAGAGCGAGACGTTCGCGTGCGAGCAGATGTCGTTGATGGCGAAGACCTCCCCCTCCGTGCGGACGAGGGAGACGGGGACGCCGTCGATCTCGACCCGCTTGGGGGTGTCCTCCTCCAGGTCGCTCAGTGCGGCCGCGCGGATGTACGGGGTCTCGCTCATGCCACCGACGCCTCCAGCTCGGCCTCGATCTTGGCGATGAGGCGCTCCTCGAGCTCCGGGATGCCGATCTGCTGGACCAGCTCGGCGAAGAAGCCGCGGACCACCAGACGGCGGGCCTCCTCGGCCGGGATGCCGCGGGCCATCAGGTAGAACAGCTGCTCGTCGTCGAAGCGGCCGGTCGCCGAGGCGTGGCCGGCGCCGACGATCTCGCCGGTCTCGATCTCCAGGTTGGGCACGGAGTCGACGCGGGCGCCGTCGGTGAGGACGAGGTTGCGGTTGAGCTCGTAGGTGTCGGTGCCCTCGGCCTCCGCGCGGATGAGGACGTCGCCGATCCAGACGGCGTGGGCGTCCTGGCCCTGCAGCGCGCCCTTGTAGGCGACGTTGCTGCGGCAGTGCGGGGTGTCGTGGTCGACGAAGAGGCGGTGCTCCTGGTGCTGGCCCTTGTCCGTGAAGTACAGACCGTAGAGCTCGGCCTCGCCGCCGGGGGCGCCGTAGACGACCCGGGGGTGGAGGCGGACCAGGTCGCCGCCGAAGGTGACGATCACGGACTTGAAGGAGGCGTCGCGGCCGACCAGCGCGGTGTGCTGGGCGGCGTGCACCGCGGTGGCGTCCCAGTCCTGGACGGAGACGACGGTGAGCTTGGCACCGTCGCCGACGAGGAACTCGACGTTGGCGGCGAGCGTGGTGTCACCGGTGTGGTCGAGGACGACGACCGCCTCGGCGAAGGCGCCGACCTCGATCACCTGGTGGCCGAAGGCCACGCCGCCCTCGCCGTGCACGGAGATCGTGACGGGCTCGGTGAGGACGGTGTCCTTGGGGATCGAAACGACCGAGGCCTTCTCGAAGGAGGTGTAGGCCTGGGCGGCGACGCGGTCGACCGGCTTGCCGGAGCGGCCGAGGCGGGCGTCGTCACGGCCGACGGTCTCGACGGTGACGCCCGCGGGGGCGCTGACCTCGACCTTGACGCCGCCGCCGTTCGCAACGGCGGTGCCGTCGTGCAGACCGCGCAGGCGCTCCAGCGGGGTGAAGCGCCACTCCTCCTCGCGGCCGTGCGGCACGGGGAAGTCCGCCACGTCGTACGAGGCGGGGGCGCTCACGCGCGCGTCGATGGGCTGGCGGGGCCCGCCCACCTGGATGGCGCCGTCGGTCGTGCTGCCGGCGGGGGTGTTGTCAGCCATGGCTGTCGTCGTGCTCTCTTCCTGTCACAAAGGGTTCGCTGCTGCGGTCGGGGGCGCCCGTGCCCCTCCCCCGCCTCCGGGGCGGGGAGAGGGTCAGCCGACGGAGCCTTCCATCTGCAGCTCGATCAGCCGGTTGAGCTCCAGCGCGTACTCCATGGGCAGCTCGCGGGCGATCGGCTCGACGAAGCCGCGCACGATCATCGCCATCGCCTCGTCCTCGGAGAGGCCGCGGCTCATCAGGTAGAAGAGCTGGTCGTCGCTCACCTTGGAGACGGTCGCCTCGTGGCCCATGGAGACGTCGTCCTCGCGGACGTCGACGTAGGGGTAGGTGTCCGAGCGGGAGATGGTGTCCACGAGCAGGGCGTCGCAGAGCACGTTCGACTTGGAGCCGTGGGCGCCCTCGCCGATCTCGATCAGACCGCGGTAGGAGGTGCGGCCGCCGCCTCGCGCCACCGACTTGGAGACGATGTTGGAGGAGGTGTTCGGCGCCATGTGGACCATCTTGGCGCCGGCGTCCTGGTGCTGGCCCTGGCCGGAGAAGGCGATGGAGAGGGTCTCGCCCTTGGCGTGCTCGCCCATCAGGTAGACGGCCGGGTACTTCATCGTCACCTTGGAGCCGATGTTGCCGTCGACCCACTCCATGGTCGCGCCCTCGTAGGCCACGGCGCGCTTGGTGACCAGGTTGTAGACGTTGTTCGACCAGTTCTGGATGGTCGTGTAGCGGCAGCGGCCGCCCTTCTTGACGATGATCTCCACGACGGCGCTGTGCAGCGAGTCCGAGGAGTAGATCGGGGCGGTGCAGCCCTCGACGTAGTGGACGTAGGCGTCCTCGTCGACGATGATCAGCGTCCGCTCGAACTGGCCCATGTTCTCCGTGTTGATACGGAAGTAGGCCTGCAGCGGGATGTCGACGTGGACACCCTTCGGGACGTAGATGAAGGAGCCGCCGGACCACACGGCGGAGTTCAGCGAGGCGAACTTGTTGTCACCGACGGGGATGACCGTGCCGAAGTACTCCTGGAAGAGCTCGGGGTGCTCCTTCAGGGCCGTGTCGGTGTCCAGGAAGATGACGCCCTGCTCCTCCAGGTCCTCGCGGATCTGGTGGTAGACGACCTCCGACTCGTACTGCGCGGCGACACCGGCGACGAGGCGCTGCTTCTCGGCCTCCGGGATGCCCAGCTTGTCGTAGGTGTTCTTGATGTCCTCCGGCAGGTCCTCCCAGGTGGCGGCCTGCTTCTCGGTGGAGCGGACGAAGTACTTGATGTTGTCGAAGTCGATGCCGGAGAGGTCGGAGCCCCAGGTCGGCATGGGCTTCTTGTCGAAGAGCTTCAGGCCCTTCAGGCGCAGCTTGAGCATCCACTCCGGCTCGGACTTCTTGGCCGAGATGTCGCGGACGACGTCCTCGGAGAGGCCGCGCTTGGCTGCGGCACCGGCCACGTCGGAGTCGGCCCAGCCGTATTCGTACGTGCCCAGGCCTTCGAGCTCAGGGTGGGCAGTCTCCGTGGGGAGAGTCATGCGGGGTTCCTCCCGGCCGTGCTGGCGGATGCTGTGGTGGTCTTGGTCTTGCTCTTCGGGATGAACGTCGTGCACACCCCGTCGCCGTGGGCGATGGTGGCAAGACGCTGCACATGAGTCCCGAGCAGGCGGGAGAAGACCTCGGTCTCCGCCTCGCACAGCTGCGGGAACTGCTCGGCGACATGGGCGACCGGGCAGTGGTGCTGGCAAAGCTGTTCGCCGACCGGCGCGCTACGCGCCGTAGCAGCGTACCCGTCCGCGGTCAATGCCCTGGCAAGGGCCTCGGTGCGCGACTCGGGCGCGGCGGCCTCGAGCGCCTTGCGGTAGCCCTCGGCCTGGGCGGCCATGCGGGCCCGGGCGAAGGCGGCGACGGCGGCCTCGCCCATCTCCCCGCCCCCGGCGGCCTGCGCGATCCAGCGCAGGGCGTCCCCGGCGAGCTTGTCGTAGGCCTGGTCGAAGGCGTCCCGGCCGCAGTCGGTCAGGGCGAAGGCCTTGGCGGGGCGGCCGCGGCCGCGCGCGCCGTAGACCCGCTTCTCGCGGGGCTCGACGACGCCCTCGGCGACGAGGGTGTCGAGGTGGCGGCGGACGGCGGCCTGGGTGAGCTCCAGGCGCAGGGCCAGCTCGGCCGCGGTGGACGGACCGTGGTCGAGGATGGAGCGGGCGACGCGGTTGCGGGTGCCGCGCTGCTCGTCGTGACCGCGCTCGTCGGCGCGGGCGGGCGCGGGCGCAGCCTGCTGGGGCCCGGCGGCCACGGATCCCTCCGTACTGGCCGCGGGGTCCTGCGGGACCTCGCGCACGTATTTCACAACACCATTGTTGCGTAATTGCCGGGAGCCGGACAAGCCCGGCCGGGGCCGCCCGGGGTGTCCTCGATCACTAAGGGTTACCTAACCGCCACCCGTCGATCTTGGTTTTCCCCGGCCCGCGGCCGCCCGTCCGGAATCGGGTTCCACCCCGGGGCATCCGGGGACACGCCGGGCTTCGTAGACTTCCCGCCATGCGCAGCGTCTTCCCGGGGGACACCCCCGAGGCCCCCGGCCCGCCCGCGGTCGAGGTCCGCGGGCTGGTGAAGCGGTACGGACAGAAGGCCGCGGTGGACGGGCTCGACCTGTCCGTCGCCCGCGGCGGCCTCACCGCCGTCCTGGGCCCCAACGGGGCCGGCAAGACCACCACGATCGAGACCTGCGAGGGCTACCGCCGCCCCGACGCCGGCACCGTCCGCGTCCTCGGGCTCGACCCCGTAGCCGACTCCGCGGCCCTGCGGCCCCGCGTCGGCGTGATGCTGCAGAGCGGAGGGGTGTACGCGGGGGCGCGCGCGGAGGAGATGCTGCGCCACGTCGCCTCCCTGCACGCCCACCCCCTCGACGTGCCCTCCCTGATAGACCGGCTGGGCCTGGGCGGCTGCGGCCGGACGGCCTACCGGCGGCTGTCCGGCGGCCAGCAGCAGCGCCTCGCGCTCGCCATGGCCGTCGTCGGCCGCCCCGAGCTGGTCTTCCTCGACGAGCCGACGGCCGGCCTCGACCCGCAGGCCCGGCACGCCACCTGGGACCTGGTGCGCGAGCTGCGCGCCGACGGCGTCACCGTCGTCCTCACCACGCACTACATGGACGAGGCCGAGGCCCTGGCCGACGACGTCGCCATCATCGACAGCGGCAGGGTCATCGCCCAGGGCAGCCCCGAGGAGCTGTGCCGGGGCGGCGCGGAGAACACCCTGCGCTTCGGCGGCCGCCCCGGACTGGACCTGAACTCGCTCCTGAAGGCCCTGCCCGCCGACTCGACGGCGGCGGAGCTCACCCCGGGCACGTACCGCGTCGGCGGCCGCATCGACCCGCAGCTGCTCGCCACGGTCACCACGTGGTGCGCGCAGAACGGCGTCATGCCGGACCGCATCGCGGTCGAGCGGCACACGCTGGAGGACGTCTTTCTCGAGCTGACCGGCAAGGAGCTGCGGGCATGAGTGACGTGATCTCGACGGGCAACGGGACGTTCGCCCCGCGGCCCGGCGCCGCGCCCCTCTCACGGATGATCCGCGCGCAGGCCGCGCTGGAGACGCGCATGCTGCTGCGCAACGGCGAGCAGCTCCTGCTGACCGTCGTCATCCCCACGCTGCTGCTCGTCCTCTTCAGCGCCGTCGACATCGTCGACACGGGCGAGGGCAAGGCCGTCGACTTCCTGGCCCCGGGCGTGCTGGCGCTGGCCGTGATGTCCACGGCGTTCACCGGCCAGGCCATCGCCACCGGCTTCGAGCGCCGCTACGGCGTGCTCAAGCGCCTCGGAGCCTCGCCGCTGCCGCGCTGGGCGCTGATGACGGCGAAGACCTGCTCGGTGCTGGTCACCGAGGTGCTGCAGATCGTGCTGCTGACGGTGATCGCCTTCGCGCTGGGCTGGTCGCCGCAGGGCAACCCCTTCGCGGTCCTGCTGCTGCTCGTCCTGGGCACGGCGGCCTTCTCCGGGCTCGGGCTGCTGATGGCCGGCACGCTCAAGGCCGAGGTGACGCTGGCCGCGGCGAACCTGGTCTTCCTCCTGCTGCTGGTCGGCGGCGGGGTGATCGTGCCGATGGAGAAGTTCCCCGGCGGGGTGCGGGCGGCACTGGAGCTGCTGCCGATCTCGGCGCTCTCGGACGGCCTGCGGGACGTCCTGCAGCACGGCGCGGGCATGCCGTGGGGCGACCTCGGCATCCTCGCCGTGTGGGCGGTGCTGGGCCTCGGAGCGGCGGCGAAGCTCTTCCGCTGGGAGTGAGCCCTCTGCCGGAAGCGAGCCTGGTGAGCTGCATGAACGCACGCCACACCGCCCCCTCGTGAATCCGTGCACAAGCTCCCCTTTACGATGAGCCCGTGCCGAAAACGCTGAACCCCCTCCAGATCGTCGCCGACCGCTGGCAGCCCTCCGCGCGCTTCGTCCGGCGGGCTGCCCTCGCCGCCGTGGTGATGGCCGTGGTCATCGTGGTCACGGGCGGCGCGGTCCGGCTCACCCAGTCGGGGCTCGGCTGCCCGACGTGGCCCACCTGCACCGAGGACAGCCTGACGCCGACCCCGGAGATGGGCATCAACGGCGTCATCGAGTTCACCAACCGCATGCTGACGTACGTACTGTGCGTGTTCGTCGGCGTCGCGATCGTGGCGGCACGCGCGCGTGCCCCGCGCCGCCGCTCCCTCACGCGTCTGGGCTGGGCCCAGTTCTGGCTCATCGCGAGCAACGGCATCATCGGCGGCATCACCGTGCTGACGGGCCTCAACCCGTACATCGTGGCCCTGCACTTCCTGGCGGCCACCGCGCTGCTGACGGTGGCCGTGGTGATGTGGCACCGCTCGGCCGAGGGCGACGACGAGCCGCGCGACCTGGTGGCCCGCCCCGTGCGGCAGCTCAGCTGGGTCCTGGTCGGGGCGACCGTCCTGCTGATCCTGGCCGGCACGGTGGTGACCGGCTCCGGCCGGCACGCGGGCGACGCCTCGAAGGACGTCCACCGCATCCCGCTGGACTGGCGCGAGGTCACCCAGCTGCACGTCGACTTCGTCTACATCGTGGTCGGCCTGACCGTCGCCCTGTGGTTCGTGCTGCGGGCGGTCAAGGCGCCGGCCGTGCCGCGCCGCCGCGTGGTCGAGCTGTTCGCCGTGCTGATGTTCCAGGGCGTCATCGGCTACGTGCAGTACTTCAACGACGAGCCGGAGCTCGTCGTCGGCGCCCACATGTTCGGCTCCTGCCTGGTGTGGATCGCCGTGCTGCGGGTCTTCCTGTCGCTGCGGGAGCGGGGCGAGGCGGCCACCCTGCCCGCCCCCTCGGGTGAGCACGAGGCGCTTCAGGCCGCCGCCTCCGCGTCCAGCCGGTAGACCCTGCGGGCGGTGCCGGCGGCGACGAGCGAGGCGATCCTGCGCGCGTCCGCCCACCGGCACCAGCCGTCGGCCACCCAGTCGTTCATCAGCCGGTTCATGGCCTGTGAGAACGACCGGGCGGCGACCACGTAGAACTCGGCCGGGCCGCGCGCGCCGCTGGAGAACAGCAGCTTGCCGAAGGGCGCCTCGCGCAGCGTCTCCTCGGGCCGTGCGCCCACGTCCGCGTACACGTGCGGGAAGGCCCCCGCGAGCTGCGCGGCCTCCCGGTGGTGCCACGGGTCCGGCAGCAGCACCAGATCGGCGCCCAGGCCCGCGGTGGCCCGCAGGAAGCGGGAGAGCCGCAGCGGGTCGGGGCAGTGCAGCTGGACGGGCAGCCCGGCGGCGAGCGCGCTCCACAGCAGATGGCGGGCGAGCACCGGATCGTCCAGCCGGCCGCCCGGCCGGCGCGTCCTCAGCCACTGGCCCGCGGCCTTGCGCACCTCCGCGAGGCCCGGCGGGCTGCCGTCGCAGAAGGGGACGCCGCAGGCGAACGCGGTGGCGCTCAGAGCGGCCGCGTGGAGCGCCTCGGCCAGGTAGGCCGTGAAGGAGTCCGCGCTTCCGGAGGTGTCGGCGACCTGCTCGGCGAGCGGTTCGAGCCGGACGATCTCGTGGGCGCTGCCGTCCGCGGCCCCGGCGAGCTCGGCGGCCGAGGTGAGGCCGCTCCGCTCGCCCGTCTCCAGCAGGAAGGTGCCGATGCCCGCGCCGCGCAGCAGCAGCTGCCCCGCGCGGTAGGCGCCCAGCTCGCGGCGGCGTGCCAGGTAGCGGACGGGCGGGCAGTGCGGGTCCAGGCCCAGCAGGGGCGGGCACCAGCGGCGCAGGGCGAGCCCGGTGCGGCTGTCGAAGAAGGTGGTGCCGGGCGGCGCGGGGCCCGCGGCCCCGGCGGCCGCGGCCAGGTGCGCCTCGAACCCGCCGAGCCCCAGCTCTCCGTGGACCGCGCCGTGACTGTGCTGGTCGACGAGCAGCGGCAAGCCGTCCATCCGCCCCCCTCGTGCCGTACCCCCCGAGCGGCGCGTGTGCGGCCGCTCCCCGCGGGTCTAACGGCCGAGGGGCCCGTCAGTTATCGGCGGGGTTGGCCGGCCCGCCGAGCTGGATGCCCGCCATGCGCGACCACTCGTACGGGCCGGTGCGGACCTTGGCGGCCAGCTCGCCGTCGAAGTCGTCGTGGAGGGTGAGCCCGGCCTTCTCGGCGGCCTTGCGGGCGACGTCCATGGAGGGGGCGACGAGGTTGCCCCACTCGCCGTTGGCGCCCACCAGGGCGATGCGGGCGGTGCCGCGGGCGATGTGGGCCAGCTGGCCCTCGGCGGAGCCGCCGTGGCTCTTGGCGAAGGATTCGATCTGGCGGGCGAGCCGGGCGGCCTTGCGGTCCGCCCGGGCGTCGGAGGGCGCGGTCTTCTCCGCCGTGCCGTCCTGCGGGGTGGTGTCATCTGCCATACGCAGATGCTACCGAGCGGTAATTAACGAAGGAAGGGACCGGCGCGGGAAGAAGCGATCAGCGCAGGTCAGCGCAGGAAGGGGTCCACGGCCACCGCCACGAACAGCAGCGACACGTAGGTGATGGACCAGTGGAACAGCCGCATCTCCTTGAGCTTCGCGCCCGTGATGCCGGCCTTGGCCCGGGCCTGCAGGGCGTGGGCCTCCTTCAGCCAGAAGCCGCCGAGCGCGGCCGCCACCACCGTGTAGAACCAGCCGGTGTAGCCCAGCGGCTGCAGCGCGAGGGAGACGGCGACCATCACCCAGCTGTAGAGGACGATCTGCTTGGCGACCGCCTTGTTGCCCGCGATCACGGGAAGCATCGGCACGCCGACGCGCTCGTAGTCATCCTTGACCTTCATCGACAGCGGCCAGTAGTGCGGCGGCGTCCAGAAGAAGATGACCAGGAAGAGGACGAGCGCGGCCCAGGAGACGGAGTTCGTGACGGCCGACCAGCCGATGATGACCGGCATGCAGCCCGCGATGCCGCCCCAGACGATGTTCTGCGCGGTGCGGCGCTTGAGGATCATCGTGTAGACGACGACGTAGAAGGCGTTGGCGCCCAGGGAGAGCATCGCCGACAGCGGGTTGACCAGGAACCAGAACCACAGGGTGGAACCGACGGTCAGCGCGGTGGCGAAGACCAGGCACTCGCGCGGCGAGACCATGCCGGTCACCACCGGGCGCTGCGACGTGCGGTCCATCAGGGCGTCGATGTCGCGGTCGTACCACATGTTGAACGCACCGGCGCCGCCCGCGGACAGGTAGCCGCCGATGCAGGTGGCCAGGACGAGCCACAGATCGGGCACACCCTCGGCCGCGAGGAACATCACCGGCACGGTCGTCATCAGCAGCAGCTCGATGACACGCGGCTTGGTCAGCGCCACGAACGCCTTGGCACGGGCTCCGAACGGCCGGTGACCGGGGCTTTCGGTAAGCACCCCCGCAGGACGGGATTCGACGGCCGTCACGCACACCCCTGACAGAGATAAGGCCAGCAAGCACATCCGGGACGGAAAGCCCGGTAAAGACTTGCGCGTACCACGCCACTTTAGACGCAGGGCATGGCGCGGCCTCCGCCGGGGTGGGTCGTGTTGAGGGCGCACCGAAGGGATCAAGAAGGCGCCCCCGCACCACCCGGACGCGACCGCGGAGCCCCCGGACATGACGGAACGGTCGCGTTCGGGAGGCGGGCGGCCGCCCCGCCCGGCAGGCTGTGAACAGGGCGCCGCACCCGCGGCGGGAATCCCTGCCGCCGCGATTCGTCTGCCCGTAAGCGGGCAGCCGACTGTACGTCGAAAAGATGCACGTCCCCACAGGGGTAGGCTCGACCACGCCGCGTCGTGGCGGAACATACCGCCCCCGGCAGATAAGACCATGTGGAGAGGAGCCCTGATCCAAGGGTGAGCACCAAGCCGACCACCACAGACCTCGAATGGACCGAACTGGACCAGCGGGCCGTCGATACCGCCCGCGTCCTGGCCATGGACTCCGTGCAGAAGGTCGGCAACGGCCATCCGGGCACGGCCATGAGCCTGGCCCCCGCCGCCTATCTGCTGTTCCAGAAGATGATGCGTCACGACCCCAGTGACGCCGACTGGACCGGCCGCGACCGGTTCGTCCTCTCCCCCGGCCACACCAGCCTGACGCTGTACGTCCAGCTGTTCATGGCGGGCTACGGCCTGGAGCTGTCGGACCTGAAGTCCTTCCGCACCTGGGACAGCAAGACCCCCGGCCACCCGGAGCACGGTCACACGCGTGGCGTCGAGACGACGACCGGCCCGCTGGGCCAGGGCATCGCCAACGCCGTGGGCATGGCCATGGCCGCCCGCTACGAGCGCGGCCTGTTCGACCCGGAGGCCCCCGAGGGCACCTCCCCGTTCGACCACACCGTCTGGGCGATCGTCTCCGACGGCGACCTGGAGGAGGGCATCTCCGCGGAGGCCTCCTCGCTCGCCGGCCACCAGAAGCTCGGCAACATCGTCGCGCTCTACGACGACAACCACATCTCGATCGAGGGCGACACCGAGACCGCCTTCTCCGAGGACGTCCTCAAGCGCTACGAGGCCTACGGCTGGCACGTCCAGCGCATCGAGCAGGCCGCCAACGGCGACTTCGACGTCCACGCCCTGTACGCCGCGCTGAAGGCCGCGCAGGAGGAGACCTCGCGTCCCTCGCTCATCGCCGCGCGCACGATCATCGCCTGGCCGGCCCCGAACGCCCAGAACACCGAGGCCTCGCACGGCTCGGCGCTGGGCGCCGACGAGGTCGCCGCGACCAAGCGCGTCATGGGCTTCGACCCGGAGCAGGACTTCCAGGTCGAGGACGACGTCTTCAGCCACGTCCGCAAGGTCGTCGACCGCGGCCGCGAGGCCCACGCCACGTGGGACAAGCGCATCCAGGAGTGGCGCGAGGCCAACCCGGAGCGCGCCGCGGAGTTCGACCGCATCGCCTCGGGCGAGCTGCCCGACGGCTGGGAGAAGGCCCTCCCGGTCTTCCCGGCCGGCAAGGACGTCGCGACCCGCAAGGCGTCGGGCGAGGTCCTCAAGGCGCTGGGCGGCGTGATCCCCGAGCTGTGGGGCGGCTCCGCCGACCTCGCCGGCTCGAACAACACCACGATCGACCCGTCGTCGTCCTTCCTGCCGAAGGGCAACCCGCTGCCGGAGGCGAACCCCTACGGCCGCACGATCCACTTCGGCATCCGCGAGCACGCCATGGGCTCGACCATGAACGGCATCGCGCTGCACGGCAACACCCGCGTCTACGGCGGCACCTTCCTGGTGTTCTCCGACTACATGCGCCCGGCCGTGCGTCTGGCCGCCCTGATGAAGCTGCCGGTCACCTACGTGTGGACGCACGACTCCATCGGTCTCGGCGAGGACGGCCCGACCCACCAGCCGGTCGAGCACATGGCCGCCCTGCGCGCCATCCCGGGCCTGAACATGGTCCGCCCGGCCGACGCCAACGAGACGGCGATCGCCTGGCGCGAGATCACCAAGCGCCACACCGTCAAGCCCGCGCCGCACGGCCTGGCCCTCACCCGCCAGAACGTCCCGACGTACGAGGCGAACGAGGGTGCGGCCAAGGGCGGCTACGTCCTGTTCGAGGCCGAGGGCGGCCGTCCGCAGGTGATCCTGATCGGCACCGGCTCCGAGGTCCAGCTGGCCGTCGAGGCCCGCGAGCAGCTCCAGGCCGATGGCATCCCGACCCGCGTGGTCTCCATGCCGTCCGTCGAGTGGTTCGAGGAGCAGGACCAGGCGTACCGCGACGGCGTGCTGCTGCCGGACGTCAAGGCCCGCGTGGCCGTCGAGGCCGGCATCGGCCTGACCTGGCACCGCTACGTCGGCGAGGCCGGCCGCATCGTGTCGCTGGAGCACTTCGGCGCCTCCGCCGACTACAAGGTGCTCTACCACGAGTTCGGTCTGACCACCGAGGCCGTCGTCGCGGCCGCGCGCGAGTCGATCGAGCACGCCGACGCCAACCGCCGCTGACGCCCCTTTACGAGCAAGTAGGAGATGCAGAACCCATGACAGACGCACTCAAGCGCCTCTCCGACGAAGGCGTCGCGATCTGGCTGGACGACCTGTCCCGCAAGCGCATCACGTCCGGCAACCTGGCCGAGCTGATCGACCAGAGCCACGTCGTGGGCGTCACGACCAACCCGTCGATCTTCCAGAAGGCGATCTCGGGCGGCGACGGCTACGAGGCGCAGCTCGCCGACCTCGCGGCCCGCAAGGTCACCGTGGACGAGGCCATCCGCATGATCACCACGGCGGACGTCCGCGACGCCGCCGACATCCTGCGCCCGGTCTTCGACGCGACGGACGGCCAGGACGGCCGGGTCTCCATCGAGGTCGACCCGCGCCTCGCGCACAACACCGCGGCCACCGTCGCCGAGGCCAAGCAGCTGGCGTGGCTGGTGGACCGCCCCAACACGCTGATCAAGATCCCGGCCACCAAGGCGGGCCTGCCGGCCATCGCCGACGTGATCGGCAAGGGCATCAGCGTCAACGTCACGCTGATCTTCTCCCTCGAGCGCTACCGCGCGGTCATGGACGCCTACCTGACCGGTCTGGAGCAGGCCAAGGCCGCGGGCCTGGACCTGTCCCTGATCCACTCGGTCGCGTCCTTCTTCGTGTCCCGCGTGGACACCGAGATCGACAAGCGCCTGGACGCCCTGGGCACCGACGAGGCCAAGGCGCTGCGCGGCAAGGCCGCCCTCGCCAACGCCCGCCTGGCCTACCAGGCGTACGAGGAGGTCTTCTCCTCGGACCGCTGGGCCGCCCTGGAGAAGGCCGGCGCCAACAAGCAGCGTGCGCTGTGGGCCTCGACCGGCGTCAAGGACCCGGCCTACAAGGACACGCTGTACGTGGACGACCTGGTCGCCCCGAACACGGTCAACACCATGCCGGAGGCCACCTTGGAGGCCACGGCCGACCACGGGCGGATCACCGGTGACACGGTGCGCGGCACGTACGAGCAGGCCAAGGCCGAGCTCGACGCGATCGCCAAGGCCGGGATCTCGTACGACGACGTCGTGCAGCTCCTGGAGGACGAGGGCGTCGACAAGTTCGAGCAGTCCTGGAACGACCTGCTGAAGTCCACCGAGGCGGAGCTCAAGCGCCTCGCTCCGGAGGCGTGAATTGAGCACAAGCAGCAATCCGCTGCGTGACGCTCTGGACCGACGGCTCCCGCGTATCGCGGGGCCGTCGGGCCTGGTCATCTTTGGCGTCACGGGCGATTTGTCCAGGAAAAAGCTGATGCCGGCGGTCTACGACCTCGCCAACCGCGGGCTGCTGCCGCCGGGCTTCTCGCTCATCGGCTTCGCGCGCCGCGACTGGGAGAACGAGGACTTCGCCCAGATCGTCCACGACGCCGTCAAGGAACACTCCCGCACGCCCTTCCGCGAGGAGGTCTGGCAGCAGCTGGTGCAGGGCTGCCGCTTCGTGCAGGGCGACTTCGACGACGACGCCGCGTTCGAGACGCTCAAGAGCACCATCCAGGAGCTCGACAAGCAGCAGGGCACCGGCGGCAACTTCGCCTTCTACCTCTCGGTGCCGCCCAAGTGGTTCCCCAAGGTCGTCCAGCAGCTGAAGAAGCACGGGCTGGCGGACCAGAAGGAGGGCTCCTGGCGGCGCGCCGTCATCGAGAAGCCCTTCGGCCACGACCTGGCCAGCGCCCAGGAGCTCAACAAGGTCGTCCACGAGGTCTTCCCGACCGAAGAGGTCTTCCGGATCGACCACTACCTGGGCAAGGAGACCGTCCAGAACATCCTGGCGCTCCGCTTCGCCAACACCCTCTTCGAGCCGATCTGGAACCGGTCCTACGTCGACCACGTGCAGATCACCATGGCCGAGGACATCGGCATCGGCGGCCGCGCCGGCTACTACGACGGCATCGGCGCCGCCCGTGACGTCATCCAGAACCACCTGCTCCAGCTGCTCGCGCTGACCGCCATGGAGGAGCCCGCCTCCTTCGACGCGGACGCGCTGGTCGCCGAGAAGACCAAGGTGCTGGGCGCCGTCCGGCTGCCCAAGGACCTCGGCAAGGAGACCGTCCGCGGCCAGTACGCGCACGGCTGGCAGGGCGGCGAAGAGGTCGTCGGCTACCTGGAGGAAGAGGGCATCGACCCCAACTCCAAGACCGACACCTACGCCGCGATCAAGCTGGAGATCGACAACCGCCGCTGGGCGGGCGTCCCCTTCTACCTGCGCACCGGCAAGCGCCTGGGCCGCCGCGTCACCGAGATCGCGGTCGTCTTCCAGCGCGCCCCGCACTCCCCCTTCGACCACACCGCGACCGAGGAGCTGGGGCAGAACGCCCTGGTCATCCGGGTGCAGCCGGACGAGGGCGTCACCATGCGGTTCGGCTCCAAGGTGCCCGGCACCCAGATGGAGGTCCGGGACGTCTCGATGGACTTCGCCTACGGCGAGTCCTTCACCGAGTCCAGCCCGGAGGCCTACGAGCGGCTCATCCTCGATGTGCTGCTGGGCGACGCCAACCTCTTCCCGCGCCTGAAGGAGGTCGAGCTCTCCTGGCAGATCCTCGACCCGATCGAGCAGTACTGGGAGAGCAACGGCAAGCCCGCGTCCTACCCGGCCGGCACCTGGGGACCGGTCGAGGCGGACGAGATGCTCGCACGAGACGGACGGAGCTGGCGCCGGCCATGAAGATCGACCTTACGGACACCACCTCCAGCAAGATCAACAACGCGCTGGTCCAGGGCCGCCGCGCCATCGGCACCCCCGCCATCGGCATGGTCCTCACCCTGGTCATCGTCACCGACGAGGAGCACGCCTACGACGCGCTCAAGGCCGCCAACGAGGCGTCCCGCGAGCACCCCTCGCGCAAGCTCGTCGTCATCAAGCGCGTCAGCCGCTCCCCGCGCGACCGCGCCAAGGCCCGCCTCGACGCCGAGGTCCGGGTCGGCACCTCCGCGGGCACCGGCGAGACCGTCGTGCTGCGGCTGTACGGCGAGGTGATAGACCACGCCCAGTCGGTCGTCCTGCCGCTGCTGCTGCCCGACGCCCCCGTGGTGGTCTGGTGGCCGGTCGGCTCCCCGGTCGACCCCGACAAGGACCCGCTGGGCGCGCTCGGCCAGCGCCGCGTCACCGACGCGTACGCCGCCGAGGACCCGGTCAAGGAGATCGCGGCCCGCTCGGCGCACTACACGCCCGGCGACACCGACCTCGCCTGGGCCAGGATCACGCCGTGGCGCTCCATGCTCGCGGCCGCCCTGGACCAGCAGCACGCCGACGTCGTCTCCGCGGAGGTCGAGGGCGAGGGCTACAACCCCAGCGCCGAGCTCCTCGCCCTGTGGCTCGCCGACCGCCTCGGCGTCCCGGTGCGGCGCACCGTCTCCGACGGCCCCGGCCTCACCGCCGTCCGCCTGGAGACCAAGAGCGGCCCCGTCGTCCTGGACCGCCCGGACGGCTCCCTGGCCACGCTCTCCATGCCCGGCCAGCCCGACCGCGCCGTCGCGCTCCAGCGGCGCGAGACGGCGGAGCTCCTCGCGGAGGAGCTGCGGCGGCTCGACCCGGACGACATCTACGAGGCGGCGCTGAAGTACGGCGTGGACCGGCTGAACGACGCACCGGCCGCGGCGCCGGCCGCGAAGGCCCCGGCCGCCGCCGCCGACGCCGCCGAGGCTCCGGTCGCTGCCGAGGCTCCGGCTGCCGCCGAGGCCGCGGAGGCCGGGGAGAAGTCCGCTCCGGCCCCCGCCAAGAAGGCCGGCGGCAAGAAGGCGGCCGGCAAGTGAGCACCCCGCAGATCGTCGTCCACCGGGACAAGGAGCTGATGGCCCGCGCCGCGGCGGCCCGGCTGATCACGAAGATCGTGGACGCCCAGTCCGCCCGCGGCTCGGCCTCCGTCGTCCTCACCGGCGGGCGCAACGGCAACGGGCTGCTCGCGGCCCTCGCCGCCGCGCCCGCCCGGGACGCGGTCGACTGGTCCCGGCTCGACCTGTGGTGGGGAGACGAGCGCTTCCTGCCCGAGGGCGACCCCGAGCGCAACGCCACGCAGGCCCGCGAGGCCCTGCTGGACGCCGTGGACCTCGACCCGGCGCGGGTGCACTACATGCCCGCGGCGGACGGGAAGCACGACGACGCGGACGCGGCGGCCGAGGCGTACGCGGCGGAGCTGGCCGCGGCCGCGCGGCCGGAGGACCACGGTCCCGTCCCGTCCTTCGACGTCCTCCTGCTGGGCGTCGGCCCGGACACCCACGTCGCCTCGCTCTTCCCGGAGCTCCCGGGCGTCCGGGAGACCGAGCGCACGGTCGTGGGCGTCCACGGCGCGCCGAAGCCGCCGCCGACCCGCGTCTCCCTGACGCTGCCGGCGATCCGGGCGGCCCGGGAGGTCTGGCTCCTCGCCGCGGGCGAGGACAAGGCGAACGCCGTCGCCATGGCGCTGTCGGGCGCGGGCGAGATCCAGGCACCGGCGGCCGGCGCGTACGGGCGCCGGCGGACGCTGTGGCTCCTGGACGCGCCTGCCGCGGCCCAGCTGCCGCGGGGGCTGTATCCCCCGGCTTCGCCCTGACGGGAGCCTTGCACACGGCGATGGCCCGGTCCCCTGCGAGGGGGGCCGGGCCATTTTCGGCACCGCCGGAATCCACCGCGGTGGCCGAGCGCCGCTGCGGCGGGAGGGATGCCCCGGTCCCGCCCCTTCCCGAAACCGGGGGCAAGCCCCCGGACCCCGGGCGGGGTCTGGGGCGCCGCCTCAGGAAACGGTGAAAGGGCGGGACCGGGGCCCACTCCCGCCGCAGCGGCGCTCAGCCACCCTCCGACGTGCCCGGCGGTGCCGGACCCGCCTCAGGCCGAACGCCCAAGCCGCCCCGCGCCTAGCGCCCCCGCAGCTCGCGGTAGCGGGCGACCAGGGCCGACGTCGAGGCGTCCAGCCCGGAGACCTCCGCGCCCTCCGTGAGCGCCGGCTCCACCCGCTTCGCCAGGACCTTGCCGAGCTCGACGCCCCACTGGTCGAAGGAGTCGATGTTCCAGATCGCGCCCTGGACGAAGACCTTGTGCTCGTACAGCGCGATGAGCTGACCGAGCACCGACGGGCTCAGCTCGCCCGCGAGGATCGTCGTCGTGGGGCGGTTCCCCCGGAAGGTCTTGTGCGCGACGAGCTCGGCCGGCACGCCCTCCGCCGCGACCTCCTCCGGCGTCTTGCCGAAGGCCAGCGCCTGCCCCTGGGCGAACAGGTTCGCCATCAGCAGGTCGTGCTGGGCCACCAGCCCCGGCTCCAGGTCGTCCACGGGCTTGGCGAAGCCGATGAGGTCCGCGGGGATCAGCTTCGTGCCCTGGTGGATCAACTGGTAATAGGCGTGCTGACCGTTGGTGCCCGGCGTGCCCCACACGATGGGCCCGGTCTGCCAGTTGACGGGCCGCCCCTCGCGGTCGACGGACTTGCCGTTGGACTCCATGTCCAGCTGCTGCAGGTAGGCCGCGAACTTCGACAGGTAGTGGCTGTAGGGCAGCACGGCGTGCGACTGCGCGTCGTGGAAGTTGCCGTACCAGATGCCGAGGAGGCCGAGGAGCAGCGGGGCGTTCTCCTCCGGCGGGGCGGTGCGGAAGTGCTCGTCGACGAGGTGGAAGCCGGCGAGCATCTCGCGGAAGTGGTCCGGGCCGACGGCGAGCATCAGGGAGAGCCCGATGGCCGAGTCGTAGGAGTAGCGGCCGCCGACCCAGTCCCAGAACTCGAACATGTTGGCCGTGTCGATGCCGAACTCGGAGACCTTCTCCTCGTTCGTCGACAGGGCCACGAAGTGCTTGGCGACGGCCTCCTCGCCGGCGCCCAGCCGGTCCAGCAGCCAGTTCCGCGCGGAGGTGGCGTTGGTGATGGTCTCGATCGTCGTGAAGGTCTTGGAGGCGACGATGAACAGCGTCTCGGCGGCGTCCAGGTCGCGCACGGCCTCGTGCAGGTCCGCGCCGTCCACGTTGGAGACGAAACGGAACGTCAGGTCGCGGGCGGTGTAGGCGCGCAGCGCCTCGTAGGCCATCGCCGGACCGAGGTCGGAGCCGCCGATGCCGATGTTGACGACGTTCTTGACGGGCTTTCCGGTGTGGCCCTTCCAGTCGCCGCTGCGCACGCGGTCGGTGAAGACCTGCATCTTGCGCAGCACGGCGTGGACCGCCGGGACCACGTTCTCGCCGTCGACCTTGACGACGGCGGACTCCGGGGCGCGCAGCGCGGTGTGCAGCACGGCGCGGCCCTCGGTGGTGTTGATCTTCTCGCCGCGGAACATGGCGTCGCGCAGCCCGGCCACGTCGGCGGCGGCCGCCAGCTCGCGCAGCAGGCGCAGGGTCTCGTCCGTGACGAGGTGCTTGGAGTAGTCCAGATGGAGGTCGCCGACGGTGAGCGCGTACTTCTCGGCGCGTCGCGGATCGTCCGCGAAGAGCTGGCGCAGGTGCACCTCCCCCAGTTCGTCCCGGTGCTTGGCCAGAGCGTTCCACTCCGGGGTCCGGTCCAGCCTGGTGCGGTCCTCTGCGTTCATCTCGGACATCAGCCCATTCATTCTCGTAACTGCCCCGCCGCCCTCCAACCTAATTGATCTGCGGTCGGTTCGAGCGCAAGACGAAACGGCACCCACGAGGGGTGCCGCTTCCTTGAGATGTCGCCGTGTGTCAGATCTCTCCGCGGAGCTTGGCGAGCGCCTCCGCGAGGATGGCCTCGCCGTCGGCGTCGCTGCGCCGTTCCCGGACGTACGCGAGATGCGTCTTGTACGGCTCGGTGCGCGGCGGGTCCGGCGGACTGTCCCGGTCCTGGCCGGCCGGGAAGCCGCAGCGCGGGCAGTCCCAGGTGTCCGGTACCTGTGCGTCGCTGGCGAAGCTCGGCTGCGTCTCGTGCCCGTTAGAGCACCAGAAGGAGATGCGGAGGCGCGGCGCGGACTCGCCCCGCTCGGCCTCACCCATCGGCCCCGCTCCGACCCGGCTTCCCCGGATCGCGTTGCCACTTGCCACGGTCGTAACTCCCTGCGTAATGGTGCTGCGGATCATCTGAACCGATGGTTCCGCTGCGGGCGCCCCAGTCTACGTAAGGCCCAACGCGCGTCCAGTGGCAGGAGTTACAGCCCGGCCGTGAGGACGCGACCCCAATGATAGGCCGCGTTCACGACGGTACGTCAGCTATCGAGCTTCATCAGCAGGCCGAGCGCGACGATGCACGCGAACCACAGCAGACCGACGACCACGGTGATG
The DNA here is from genome assembly GCF_042657885.1 of Streptomyces aureoversilis. NCBI lineage: Bacteria > Bacillati > Actinomycetota > Actinomycetes > Kitasatosporales > Streptomycetaceae > Streptomyces > Streptomyces aureoversilis. The sequence goes on along the minus strand of NZ_JBHSKJ010000009.1, from coordinate 215,280 downwards.
CGGTCGAGGTTCCGCTCGGCGACGGAGGAACCGCCGACGGAGGACTGCATGCCGCCGCCGAACATATCGGACAGGCCGCCGCCCTTCCCCTTGTGCATGAGCACCAGCATCATCATCAGCACGCTGAAGATGATGAGGGCGATCGAGAACCCCATGACCACGGCTGGACCAACTCTCTCGGACGTCGATGGTGAGGGCCGGGGCGGCGTGAAAACGCCGGTCCCGGCCCCGACAGGGTACGACGAGGAGGAGTCCTCGTCATAGCGCTGCTACTGGTCGCGGAAGCGAACGATCTTGACGAAGTCGTCCACGTCCAGCGCGGCGCCGCCGATCAGCGCGCCGTCGACGTCGGGCTGCGCCATGATCGCGGCGATGTTGCCGGACTTGACGGAGCCGCCGTACTGGATGCGGATCTTGTCGGCGACCTCACGGCCGTAGAGCTCGGCGAGGCGGCCGCGGATGGCACCGCAGACCTCCTGGGCGTCTTCCGGCGTGGCGACCTCGCCGGTGCCGATGGCCCACACGGGCTCGTAGGCGATGACGATGCTCTCCGCCTGCTCGGCCGGGACGTCCTTGAGGGCGCCGTCGACCTGGGCGAGGCTGTGCGCGACCTGGCCGCCGGCCTTGCGGACGTCCAGGCCCTCGCCGACGCACAGGATCGGGGTGAGCCCGTGCCGGTAGGCGGCCTTGACCTTGGCGTTGCAGATCTCGTCGGTCTCGCCGTGGTACTGGCGGCGCTCGGAGTGCCCGATCGCCACGTAGGTGCACTTGAGCTTGGCGAGCATGGCGCCGGAGATCTCGCCGGTGTACGCGCCGGAGTCGAACGCCGAGACGTCCTGGGCACCGTACTTGATCTTCAGCTTGTCGCCGTCGACCAGCGTCTGCACCGAGCGGAGGTCGGTGAAGGGCGGCAGGACGGCGACCTCGGTGCCCTCGTAGTCCTTGTCGGCGAGCGCGAAGGCGAGCTTCTGGACGTGCGCGATGGCCTCGAGGTGGTTGAGGTTCATCTTCCAGTTGCCCGCCATCAGCGGGGTACGTGCACTCACAGTGGTTCAGTCCTCCAGTGCGGCGAGGCCGGGGAGCGTCTTGCCCTCGAGGTATTCGAGGCTGGCGCCGCCGCCGGTCGAAATGTGGCCGAAAGCATTCTCGTCGAAGCCCAGGGTGCGCACGGCCGCGGCCGAGTCGCCGCCGCCGACGACGGTGAAGCCGTCGCACTCCAGCAGGGCCTGGGCAACGGCCTTGGTGCCGTTGGCGTAGTCGGGGTGCTCGAAGACGCCCATCGGGCCGTTCCAGAAGACGGTGCCGGCGTCGGCGAGCTTCGAGGCGTAGAGCTCGCGCGTCTTCGGGCCGATGTCCAGGCCCTCCTTGTCCGCCGGGATGGCGTCCGAGGCGACGAGCTCCGGGTTGGCCGGGGCCTTGGTCTTCAGGTCCGGGAAGTCGGCCGACACCAGGACGTCGACGGGGAGGACGAACTCCACGCCGCGCTTCTCGGCGCGGGCCAGGTACTCCAGGCAGACCGGGATCTGGTCCTCCTGCAGCAGCGAGATGCCGACCTCGTGACCCTTGGCCTTGAGGAAGGTGTACGACATGCCGCCGCCGATGAGGATTCGGTCGGCCTTCTCCAGCAGGTTGTCGATGACGCCCAGCTTGTCGGAGACCTTGGCACCGCCGAGCACCACCACGTAGGGGCGCGCGACGTCCTCGGTGAGCTTCTTCAGGACGCCGACCTCGGTGGCGATCAGGTCGCCGGCGGCGTGCGGCAGGCGCGCCGGGAGGTCGAAGACCGAGGCGTGCTTGCGGTGCACGGCACCGAAGCCGTCGCCCACGTACAGGTCGGCCAGGGACGCGAGGGCGTCGGCGAAGGCGCCGCGCTCCGCGTCGTCCTTGCTGGTCTCGCCCGCGTTGAAGCGGAGGTTCTCCAGCAGCGTGACCTCGCCGTTCGCCAGTGCGGCGACGGTGGCCTTCGCGCTGTCGCCGACCGTGTCGGTGGCGAACGAGACCTTCTTGCCCAGGATCTCGCCGAGCCGCGCGGCGGCCGGGGCGAGGGAGAACTGGGGGTCCGGGGCGCCCTTGGGACGGCCCAGGTGGGAGGCGACGATCACCTTGGCGCCCGCGGCGGCGAGCTTGGCAATCGTCGGGGCGACGGCGCGGATGCGGCCGTCGTCGGTGATGGTGGTGCCGGCGAGCGGCACGTTGAGGTCGGCGCGGACGAAGATCCGCTTGCCCTCGACACCGTCCTGGATGAGTTCGTCGATCGTCTTCATGCGGTGACTCCGGTACTTCCGTAAGGGGTCATTCATGAGACGGGGCTCGTACGACGCGCCATCGCGTCGTACGAGCCCCGTCCCCTACATCCCGATGCCTGTGATCGTACGACCAGCGGGCGGAGGGATCAGAGCTGGCCGCCGACGAAGACGGTCAGGTCCACCAGGCGGTTGGAGTAGCCCCACTCGTTGTCGTACCAGCCGACGACCTTGACCTGCTTGCCCTGGACCATCGTCAGCTGCGAGTCGAAGGTGCAGGAGGCCGGCCAGTTGACGATGTCCGAGGAGACGATCGGGTCCTCGGTGTACTCGAGGATGCCCTTGAGCTGGCCCTCGGCGGCCTTCTGGAAGGCGGCGTTGATCTCTTCCTTGGTGGTCTCGCGGTCGAGCTCCAGGACGAGGTCGGTGACCGAGCCGGTCGGGACCGGGACGCGCATGGCGATGCCGTCCAGCTTGCCCTTCAGCTGCGGGAGGACCAGGGCGGTGGCCTTGGCGGCACCCGTCGAGGTCGGGATGATGTTCTCCGCGGCGGCGCGGGCGCGACGCAGGTCGGAGTGCGGGAAGTCCAGGATGCGCTGGTCGTTGGTGTACGCGTGGACCGTCGTCATCATGCCCTTGACGATGCCGAAGGTCTCGTCGAGGACCTTGGCCATCGGCGCCACGCAGTTGGTGGTGCAGGAGGCGTTGGAGATGACGTCGTGCTTGGCCGCGTCGTACTTGTCCTGGTTGACGCCCATCACGATGGTGATGTCCTCGTTCTTGGCCGGAGCCGAGATGAGGACCTTCTTCGCACCGGCGGCGAGGTGCTTGGCGGCGTCCTCGCGCTTGGTGAAGATGCCCGTGGACTCGATGACGATGTCGGCGCCGAGCTCGCCCCAGGGGAGGTTCGCCGGGTCGCGCTCGGCCATCGTCTTGAAGGTCATGTCGCCGACAGTGATCGTGTCGTCGGTGTGGCTGACCTCCTGCTTGAGACGACCGAGGATGCTGTCGTACTTCAGCAGGTGCACCAGGGTGGCGTTGTCGGTCAGGTCGTTGACACCGACTACCTGAATGTCCGCACCCTGCTCCAGGAGCGCGCGGAAGTAGTTACGACCGATACGGCCAAAGCCGTTGATGCCTACGCGGATCGTCACGAACCGATCTCCTCGTTGGTGTGCCGGACTGTCCGCCGGCGGGCTGTATTGGGATGTCCCCGACCAACCCCGACCCTACCTCTAAGAAGGGGGGGACGTGACATTGGCGTCACTGGGCCCGTAGAGCGGCTTCACCCCTTGACAGAGCGCAGTGCTGCACTAATGAGCGCGACCCTCTCCCCGGGGTCCGGGACGTGCTGCAGACCGAAGCCCAGGAGCACCGTGCCGGCCGTGGAGACGGCTGCCGCCCGGCGCGCGTCCGCCGCCGCGGCGCAAGCGCCGTCACGCAGTGTGACGTCCGATCCGGTGCAGCGGGCGCTTGTTGCTCCGTTCGTGTTCCCCGCGGCCCGGCCTTCCGCCGCCGTGTAGTCGCCCGCGGCCGCGCTGCGGAACTGCGGGAAGCCGGCCGGCGGCAGTTCGTCGGAGACGGGGGCGAACGAGCCCGCGGCGTCCAGCTTGTCCCCGGGGGCGTCGCCGAGGCGGACGCTGATGCCGGCGAGCGCGCCGGAGCCGGTGAAGCGTGCCGGGGCGGGGTGCTGCAGGCGGCTGCCCGCACCCAGGTAGTACTGGCTGAAGTCGTTCGTCTCGGCGGGGCCGACGACGCCGTAGCCGCCCGCCTGCCTGCCCGCGGCGACGAGCTTGCCGCCCTCGTTGACGAAGTCCCGCACGGCCGTCAGCGTGGCGCCGCCGGGCCGGTTGCCGCCGGAGTACCACACGACGCTCTTGAAGTGGCCCAGCACGCCGAGCGCGTGCGGAGCGCCCTGGCCGGCCACGTCCCACACGGCGGCGTCACGGCCGGCCGCGGTCAGCGCCGCGGTGTAGGCGGCGGTGTGCCGGGCGGCTCCGGGCCCGCCCTCGTCGGCTATCACCAGGGTGTCGGCCTCGGGGCGGTCCGCCACGGTGTAGGTGAAGGGTTCACTGGCGGTGGCCCTGCCGTCGCGCGTCCGGCCGGTGTACCAGACCCGGACGACGGACCCGGGCTCGGCGCCCTCGACGTAGGCGCGGTACTCGGCGAAGCGGATGCTGTCCTCCCCGCCGTAGCGGTCGCCGCCCTTCCACGCCTCCAGCGGGGCGGTGTGCGTACGCCCGCCGTCGATGCGGTAGTTGAGGCGCAGGTCGCGCAGGCTCTTGCGGGCGGTGACGGAGACCTCCTGCTCGTCGCCGAGCGCGTAGGAGGTGGTGAAGGCGTCCGGGGTGAAGTCGGGGGCGGAGAGGCCCACGACGGAGCGGGGCCGGTCGGCGCCCTCGCGGTTGACGGCGGTCTCGGCGACGGACAGCGCGAAGGGGACGTTCTTGGCGAACTCCTGCTGGATCAGCTTCTCGTCGTCGGGGAAGCTGAAGGACGACGGGCAGTCGTCCGGGTTCCAGCGGTCGTCCGGGTCGGCTTTCGACGCGGTGCGGCAGGTCGACATCTCGGGGGTGAACATCATCGTCCCGTTGACGTTCGCCGCGTGCCCGTCGGCCTCGCCGTTGGTCGTGTAGAGCTCGGAGGAGAGCTGCGGGTGGTAGCCCGGGACCGCGGGCTTCTCCGGCGTGCCGGCCAGCGCCTTGTAGAGGACGTCGTCCGGGGTGGGGGTGGCGACCTGCCAGCCGACGCCGTAGAGCAGCAGTTCGGCGGCCGAGTGGTAGTTGACGGCGTAGCTGAAGCGGTGCGCCTTCTCGAAGGCGTCGATCGCCTTCGTCTCCGGCTCGGAGGCGGGGGCCGTGCCGCGGTAGGTCTCGGAGCCCGGGCGGGGCGAGGAACCCTCGTTGTCGTAGCCCCACTTGAAGGGGAAGTTGCGGTTGAGGTCGACGCCGTCGCCCGGGGTGATCTTCCCGTCGCCGTTGTTGTCGCGCAGGTTCTTGCGCCACAGGCGGGTGTCCGGGCTCTGGAAGGTGTAGTCGTAGCCGTCGGGGTTGGCGGACGGGACGAACCACAGTTCGGCGCGGTCGACGACGTCGGTGACGCGGGGGTCCTTGCCGTAGGCGTCGAGGTAGTGGTGGAGCAGCCGCCGCGTCATCTCCGGGGTGATCCACTCCCGGGCGTGCTGGTTGGACATGTACAGCACGGCGGGCTTGCGGCCGTCGGGGGCGGTGCGGGCGTCCTTGCTCAGCTTCAGGGCGAGGATGTCCTGGCCGCGGACGGTCCTGCCGATGCTCACGACCTTGGTGAGGCCGGGGTGGGCCTTCGCCGTGTCCAGGAGCTCCTGACGGAGGCCGTTCTTGCCGCTGTACGGGCGGAAGACGCCGTCTCCTGCGGCCTTGAGGCGCTCCTTGGTGCGCTGCGGGATCCGCTTCTCGGTGAGGTCGACTCCCCGGCCGCGCAGCTCGCGGGCCTGCTCGCCGGTCAGGTAGAGCTCGACCGAGGCGGCCCCCGTCCCGGTCGGGCGCTCGGCCAGCTCGTGGCCGTCGACGCCGGCCGCGAGGAGCAGCGGCACCTGGCCGGCGGTGATGCGGGCGGTCCAGACGGCCGGTGCGCCGTCGCCGTCCCGCGCCGGCGTCGCGGCGCCGGGTTGCGCGTGGGCGAAGGGTGCCGCGGCCAGTCCGCCTAAGAGCAGCGAAGCCGCCGCGAGGACCGATCTCGTCCTGCGTCTCATGAGCCCCCCTTGCTGTTGTCTGCCACGTCGGTGCACGGACGCCAGACTGGAGAGCCTGCATGATCATGTCAATGATGCAGAAAGAGCCACTCCGGCGCCCTGCACGGCGCGGGGTGGCTCGATGTACCGGTGGGCGGGACGGCGCCGGGGACGGGTCCCGTGCGCGGTGTCGGCCCGGGCGGGGCGTCGGCCCGTGCGGGGCGTCAGCCCGCCATGCCCTCCGCCATCTCCTCCGAGAGGTCCGAGAGGTCGGAGAGGTTGGACTCCGTGCCGGGGATGCCGAGGTCCTGGGCGCGCTTGTCCGCCATGGCGAGCAGGCGCCGGATGCGGCCGGCCACGGCGTCCTTGGTCAGCGGCGGGTCGGCCAGGGCGCCCAGCTCCTCCAGGGACGCCTGCTTGTGCTCCATGCGCAGCCGGCCCGCGGCCGCGAGGTGCTCGGGCACCTCCTCGCCGAGGATCTCCAGGGCCCGCTGCACCCGGGCGCCCGCCGCGACGGCGGCCCGGGCCGAGCGGCGCAGGTTGGCGTCGTCGAAGTTGGCGAGGCGGTTGGCCGTGGCCCGCACCTCGCGGCGCATCCGGCGCTCCTCCCAGGCCAGCACGGACTCGTGCGCGCCCAGGCGGGTCAGCAGGGCGCCGATCGCATCGCCGTCGCGGACGACCACGCGGTCGACGCCGCGCACCTCGCGCGCCTTGGCCGCGATCTGCAGCCGGCGGGCCGCGCCGACCAGCGCCAGCGCCGCCTCGGGCCCGGGGCAGGTCACCTCCAGGGAGGAGGAGCGGCCGGGCTCGGTGAGCGAGCCGTGGGCGAGGAAGGCACCCCGCCAGGCGGCCTCGGCGTCGCAGGTGGCCCCGGAGACGACCTGCGGGGGCAGCCCGCGGATCGGCCGGCCGCGGCCGTCGACCAGGCCGGTCTGGCGCGCCAGCTGGTCACCGCCCGCCACCACCCGCACCACGTACCTGCTGCCGCGGCGCAGTCCGCCGGGGGCCATCACCACCAGGTCGGAGGCGTGTCCGAAGATCTCCAGGATGTCCTTGCGCAGCCGCCGGGCGGCGATCCCGGTGTCCAGCTCCGCTTCGATCACGATGCGCCCGCTGACCAGGTGCAGACCACCCGCGAACCGCAGGATCGCCGAGACCTCCGCTTTCCGGCAGCAGGTGCGGGTGACGGGGAGCCGGGAGATTTCATCCTTCACCGCTGCCGTCATCGCCATGGGCCGATCCTTCCATGCATCCGAAAAATACGGTCGTACGCGGCGGCCAACAGCTCCGGGTCATGGGTCGGGGAGCCGTCGGGCGCGGCGACCGGCGCCAGCTCGACCGCGGCCCCGAGCCGCTTCGCGGCATCGGTGAGGCTCTCGCGGTCGGGCACGGCGGCCTCGTCGGCCAGCACCACGTCCAGGGCGAGTTTAGGGGCGTGTCGGGCCAAAACCTCCAAATGACGCTGCGGGGAGAAGCCATCGGTTTCACCCGGTTGTGGTGCGAGGTTCAACGACAGCACCCGGCGGGCCTTGGTCTCCTGCAGGGCTTCCAGCAGCTCGGGGACGAGCAGGTGCGGGATGACGGAGGAGAACCAGGAGCCCGGGCCGAGCACCACCCAGTCCGCGTCGAGGACGGCGGCGACCGCCTCCGGCACGGCGGGCGGATCCTCCGGCACGACGTGCACGGACTGCACCTCGCCCGGGGTGAGCGCCACCGTGGCCTGGCCGCGGACGGTGCTCAGGGCGCCGGGCGCGGCGGGGTCGTGCCCCCGGACGAGGGCCTGCAGCTCCAGCGGCACGGCGGACATGGGCAGCACCCGGCCGTGCGCGCCCAGCAGCTTGCCGACCAGGTCGAGGGCCTGCACGGGGTCGCCGAGCTGCTCCCACAGGGCGACGATCAGCAGATTGCCGACGGCGTGGTCGTGCAGATCGCCCTCGCTGGTGAAGCGGTGCTTGATCACCCGGGCCCAGGTCTGGCCCCAGTCGTCGTCGCCGCACAGGGCCGCGAGGGCCTTGCGCAGGTCGCCGGGGGGCAGGACGCCCAGCTCGTCGCGGAGCCGGCCGCTGGAGCCGCCGTCGTCGGCGACGGTGACGACGGCGGTGAGGTCGCCGGTGATCCGGCGCAGGGCGGCGAGCGAGGCGGACAGGCCGTGGCCGCCGCCGAGGGCGACGACCTTGGGCTGGGCGCCGCGCTTCGCACGGCCCTCGGGCCCCCGGGTGGTCCGCCCGGGGACGAGGCGGCGCACCCGGCGGAGCCGGGACGGGCGGCCGGTCACTCGCGCCCCATGTCCCGGTGGACGACGACGGTCTCCACGCCCTCGGAGACCAGGCGGTGGGCGAGCTTCTCGGACATGGCGACGGAGCGGTGCTTGCCGCCGGTGCAGCCGACCGCGATGGTCACGTAGCGCTTGCCCTCGCGGCGGTAGCCCGCGGCGATGAGCTGGAGGAGCTCGGTGTAGCGGTCGAGGAACTCCTTGGCGCCGGGCTGGTTGAAGACGTAGCCCGAGACCTCCTCGTTGAGGCCCGTGAAGGGGCGCAGCTCCGGCACCCAGTGCGGGTTCGGCAGGAAGCGGCAGTCCACCACGAGGTCGGCGTCGACGGGCAGGCCGTACTTGTAGCCGAAGGACATGACGGTGGCCCGCAGCTCCGGCTCCTCCTCGCCGGCGAACTGGGCGTCCATCTTGGCGCGCAGCTCGTGGACGTTGAGGCTGGAGGTGTCGATCACCAGGTCGGCGTCGCCGCGCAGCTCGCGCAGCAGGTCCCGCTCGGCGGCGATGCCGTCGACGATGCGCCCGGAGCCCTGGAGGGGGTGCGGGCGGCGCACGGACTCGAAGCGGCGCACCAGGGCGTCGTCGGAGGCCTCCAGGAAGATCACGCGCCGCTTGACCTTCTTGGCGGCCAGGTCGGCCAGGGACTCGCGGAGGTTGTCGAAGAAGCGCCGGCCGCGCACGTCCACGACCACGGCGATCCGGGCCACGTTGCCCTGGGAGCGGGCGCCGAGGTCCACCATGGTGGGGATCAGGGCGGGCGGCAGGTTGTCCACGACGAACCAGCCGAGGTCCTCCAGACACTTGGCGGCGGTGCTGCGGCCCGCCCCCGACATGCCGGAGATGATCACCAGTTCGGGGATGGCCGTGCCCTCGCCGGTCGCATCCGCCGTCGTGCCCGTACTCACCTGTGCTCCGTCTCGCTCGGTCCCGGTCATACTGCCTACCCCCGTCTCACCGACGGTGCCGCGGGTGCGGCCCCGTCTTCCATACTGCGTGCCCCATCATTCCCCCGCCTCTTCCATGATCTCGCCCGTGGCCGTGTTCACGGCGGGGGCGGGCGGGGCGGCCGCCGCGAGCGCGGCGGCGATCGTCTCGGCGGTCTTGCGGCCGATGCCCGGCGTCTCGCAGATCTGCTCGACCGTGGCGGCGCGCAGCCGCTTGACCGAGCCGAAGTGCTTGAGCAGCGCCTTCTTGCGGGTCTCGCCCAGGCCCGGGACCTCGTCGAGCGGCCCGGCCCGCAGCGTCCTGGTGCGTTTGCTGCGCTGGTAGGCGATGGCGAAGCGGTGGGCCTCGTCGCGCACGCGCTGCAGGAGGTAGAGGCCCTCGCTGGTGCGGGGCAGCACGACGGGGTCGTCCTCACCGGGCAGCCAGACCTCCTCCAGCCGCTTGGCCAGGCCGCAGACCGCCACGTCCTCGATGCCGAGCTCGTCCAGCGCCTTCCGGGCGGCCGCCACCTGCGGCTGCCCGCCGTCGACGACGACCAGCTGCGGCGGGTAGGCGAAGCGCTTGGGGCGCCCGTCCTCGGTGCGGGCCTCCCCGGCGAAGGCGTCCCCGGCCCGGACGTCCGCGGCCCGGCCGTTCTCCTCCTCGACCGCGTTCTCCTCGGACCACTCCCCCGCCTTCTGCTTCTCCTGCAGATAGCGGCGGAACCTGCGGCCGATCACCTCGTGCATCGACCGGACGTCGTCCTGGCCCTCGAACGACTTGATCTGGAAGCGGCGGTACTCGCTCTTGCGCGCCAGGCCGTCCTCGAAGACGACCATCGACGCCACCACGTCCTGGCCCTGGAGGTGGGAGATGTCGAAGCACTCGATGCGCAGCGGCGCGGAATCCAGCTCCAGGGCCTCGGCGATCTCCTCCAGCGCCCGGGAGCGGGTGGTCAGGTCCGAGGCGCGCTTGGTCTTGTGCAGGACGAGGGCCTGCTGGGCGTTGCGCTGGACCGTCGCCATCAGGTCCTTCTTGTCGCCGCGCTGGGGGATGCGCAGGTCGACCCGGGAGCCGCGGCGCTCGCCCAGCCACTGGGCGACGGGCTCGACCGGCTCCGGCAGCGCCGGGACCAGGACCTCCTTGGGCACGGCGTCGCCGCGCTCCTCGCCGTAGAGCTGCTGCAGGGCGTGCTCGACGAGGCCCGCCGTGTCGACGTTCTCCACCTTGTCGGTCACCCAGCCGCGCTGGCCGCGCACCCGGCCGCCGCGCACGTGGAAGATCTGCACCGCGGCCTCCAGCTCGTCCTCGGCGACGGCGATCAGGTCGGCGTCGGTGGCGTCGGCGAGGACGACGGCGTTCTTCTCCAGGGCGCGCCGGAGGGCTTCCATGTCGTCCCGAAGGCGGGCGGCCTTCTCGTACTCCATCTCCTCGGCGGCCTCGTGCATCTGCTGCTCCAGGCGGCGCAGGTAGGCACCGGTGCGGCCGGCCATGAAGTCGCAGAACTCCTCGGCCAGTTCGCGGTGCTCCTCCGCGCTGACGCGGCCGACGCAGGGGGCGGAGCACTTGCCGATGTACCCCAGCAGACAGGGGCGGCCGATCTGGGCCGATCGCTTGAACACCCCGGCGGAGCAGGTGCGCACGGGGAAGACGCGCAGCATCAGGTCGACGGTCTCGCGGATGGCCCAGGCGTGGGCGTACGGGCCGAAGTAGCGCACGCCCTTCTTCTTGGGACCGCGCATGACCTGCACGCGCGGGAACTCCTCGCCCATGGTCACGGCGAGGGAGGGATAGCTCTTGTCGTCGCGGTACTTGACGTTGAAGCGGGGGTCGTACTCCTTGATCCAGGTGTACTCCAGCTGGAGCGCCTCGACCTCGGTGGAGACCACGGTCCACTCGACGGAGGCGGCCGTGGTCACCATCGTGCGGGTACGCGTGTGCAGGCCGGCGAGGTCCTGGAAGTACGAGGAGAGCCGCTGGCGCAGGCTCTTCGCCTTCCCGACGTAGATCACCCGGCCGTGTTCGTCACGGAATCTGTAGACCCCCGGCGAGTCGGGGATCTGTCCCGGCTTGGGTCGGTAGCTGCTGGGGTCGGCCATGTCACACACCCTACTTGCGGGCAGTGACAATCCGCGTCCGTCTGCGGAGGGACCGGCTCCGGCCCCGGCGGGGGGTGGCTGCCGGGGACGGAGCCGGAAGGGAGCCGGCCCGGAGGCCGGCCCGGGGAGCGGTCAGCGGCGCCGGAGCCTGCGCCGCGCCGCCACCGCACCCGCGCCGAGGAGCAGGGCCGCACCACCGGCCGCCGCGGCGGAAGTGGTGCTCAGCGGGCCGGAACCGTCCTGCGGCGCCGGGGCCGCCCGCTGCTCCGCGGGCGCGGCCTGCTGCGGGCCGTAGCCCCCCGCCCGGCCGTCCTTCGCGTACGCGGAGCCGGGCAGCTTGTCGCCGTACGCCTTGTGGACGCGGGCGCGGTAGCCGTCGAGCGTAGTGCCCTGCGCGCCGACGGCACGGACGGCATCGGCGTCCAGCGGCAGGACCTTGTCGCCGCGCTGCACGTACCAGGCGTCGATCTGCGGCTCACGGAAGACGGTGCCGCCGCTGAGCTTCTGCGCCCCCTCGGCGGCGTAGCGCGTCTCGTCGTCCCCGGTGGCGATGTTGACGACCTTCCAGTCGCCGCCGGTGCGCGCCGTCCACACCGACGCCTTCTGCCCGTCGGACGAGACGGCCTTGCTGGCGAGGAACTCGAGCGTGGCGACGGGGGCGCCGTCCTTGCCCGCCACGAACTCCGGGGAGAGCGTGTAGACGGGCACCGTCGCGCCCTCGATCCTCGGCTGCGCCTTCGCCGCGGCGACCGCACCGTCGCGGGCGAAGAAGCGGGAGAGCGTCCCGAGGGTCGAGGAGGAGGCGGCCGCTTCGTGCGCGGCGGAGACTCCGGCGGCGGTGGGGGCCGCGGGAGGCGCCGGCGTGGCGGCGTGCGCGAGGGGGGCGAGGCCGAGGAGGGCGGCGGTGAGCGCGCCGGCGGCCGCCGCACGGGCCGCGTTCCTGCGGACGTGCTGCTGCTGGTGCGTCCGGTCGGTCATGACGTCACGCCCCGATCCGGTAGAGCGAGTGGGTCCAGGAGAAGTTGCTGTTGTTGACGTACCAGCTGTGGGACGCCCAGTTGTAGCGGTTGCTGGAGGGCCAGGGGTCGCCCCAGTAGACGAACTGGTTCGCGTCGTCGTAGCCGTAGATGACGTGCATGTGGCCGCCGCCGGAGGACCACTGGATGCGCGTCTCTATCGGCCTGTTGGCGCTTACCTCGGTCTGGACGGTCGGGTAGCGCAGCCACCCGGTCACGTACGAACCGGGGTTGATGCCCGCCCACTGGAAGGCGGTCTGCACATTGCCCAGCGTGGCCTGGTTGTTGGGGCACTCCGAGCCCATCTGGCGGCGGAAGGCCGCGTTGCAGAACTGGTTCTGGGTGTAGTTGCGCCCCAGCCAGGTGGCGATGGTGTTGCCGGAGGCGGCCCAGCACCAATTGCTCTTCTGCTGGGCCTGCATGGTGATGTCGAGCTTCTTCGAGGCGCGCAGGGAAGGCTGGTCGCCGCCTGCCGCGGACGCCGTGGTGGGGACGGCGAGGAGCAGGGCGGCGGCCACGGCGGCTGCGGTGGACAGCCGTCTGCCGCGTATGCGGGTCCTTCCGGACTTGTTCAGTTGTGCCGATGCACGGGACATGGACGTTCCTCCCGAGGCGGGGGGTGGTGATGGAGGCGCGTCCGGACGCTGGTCAGGAGCATCAGGGAGTTGTCAGTGAATGGTCAACCGGCTTCAATGCTCGGTGAGCCGACGGTGTGAACGAGGCGTACCGGATGTGAACGTCCGCTGCCCGGCCATGAGGATCACAGCGGTCCGGCGGCACCCGCCGCATTCACCGCTGGTGAATATTCACAGAGGCGCAGGGGTGGGACGGATGGCAGGCAGACGCGCGGACGGCGACGCGACCGAGGCCGAACTGGCCCTCGCGTTGCGCACCGGGCCCTTCCACGTGGCGCTGCGGACCGCGCTGAGCGCACGGGGACTGGCGCTGCACCGGGTGCAGCACCGGCTGGCGCAGCGCGGCGTGCACGTCGGCGTGACGAGCCTCAGCTACTGGCAGCAGGGCGCGCGCCGGCCGCAGCGCGCGGAGTCGCTCAGGGCGGTGCGGGCGCTGGAGGAGCTTCTGGAGCTGCCCGCCCACTCGCTGACCCGGCTGCTGGAGCCGGCCTCCCCGCTCACCGGTGCCGAGCGGCCCGCCGCGCGCTCGTACCGCTCCCTGGTCGAGGAGTCCCGCGCCCTGGAACGGCTCCTGGCCGACCTGGGCTCCCCCTCCGACGGCGGCCTGCACACCGTCTGCCACCTGGAGCGGGTCCGCATAGGCGCGGGCCGGGAGCTGCAGGGGCGCGACTCCCACCACGTCGTGCGCGCCCACCGCGACGGCGTGGACCGCTACCTCGCCATCCACCACGGGGACCGGGGCTGCGACCCCGGACGGGTCGCCGTGCGGGCGAACGAGAACTGCCGCGTCGGCCGGGTGCGGTGGCACACGGCCGGCGTGCTCGTCGCGGAGCTGCTCTTCGACACCCGCCTGCGGGCCGGGGACACGTACGTCTTCGGCTACGGCTTCGAGGACGGCACCGCGGGGCCCAGCAGCGAGTACGTGCGCGGCTTCAGCTTCGCCGGCGGGCAGTACGTCCTGCAGGTCCGCTTCGATGCCGCCGAGCTGCCCGCGCACTGCCTGCGCTTCACCCGCACCTCGGCGGGCGCGCCCCGCGGCGCACAGCAGGAGCTGACGCTCGCGGGGCGCCACCGGATGGTGCACCTGGTGGAGCAGACGGTACGGCCGGGGATCGTGGGGATCGCCTGGGACTGGTCCTGAGGGCCCGGCGACCGGGGTGACGCCCGGGGGCCGGACGCCCCGGAGGGCGTGCCCCGGCGGCGGATCAGGCTTCGGGGCCCGCGATCAGCTTGCCGCCGACCGCCTTGACCGGCACGGCCGGCAGCGGGGCGCCTGCCGGGCCCTGGAGGACCTTGCCGGTGTTCGCGTCGAACTCGCTGCCGTGACAGGGGCAGCGGACCTTGCCGTTCTCCACCTTGTCGGCCACGCAGCCCGCGTGCGTGCACACCGCGCTGAAGGCCTTGTACTCGCCCGGAGCGGTCTGCGAGACGACCAGGCGCTCCTCCCGGAAGAGCCGCGCCTGGCCGACGGGCACGCGGTCCGCCGCGCCGAGGTCCACCGGAGCGGTGGGCGTGGCGGACGCCTTGGGGCCCGTCCTGCCGTCGCAGGCGGCGGCACCCAGCCCGGCTGCGCCCGCGAGCGCTGCGCCCCGGAGCAGCACGGTGCGCCGCGACGCGCAAGGGGGCTCGGCGGGGCTCTGCGGGCACGAGGGGGTGGTCATGGGGGCTCCAGCGCTGGACTCACGGTGAACTGCCGATCGTCGACCTTACCCGGCGCCCGGGACCGCCCCCGCGCCTGGCAGGCTGAGCCGCAGGAGCCACGGCCAGAGAGGACCGCTTCGTGATCGTCGTAGCCGGAGAAGCCCTGATCGACCTCGTACCGGCCGGCAAGGCGCCCGGCGGGGACCCCGCAGGGGACCTGCCGGCCCTGCTGCCGCGGCGCGGCGGCGGGCCGTACAACACCGCCGTCGCGCTGGGGCGGCTGGGGACGCCGGCCGCGTTCTGCTCGCGGGTCTCCACGGACGGCTTCGGGGAGGCGCTGCTGGCCGGCCTGCGGGCCGCGGGGGTGGACACCTCGCTGGTGCAGCGGGGGCCCGAGCCGACGACCCTGGCGGTGGCCGACATCGGCGCCGACGGCTCCGCGGGCTACGGCTTCTACGCGCAGGGCACCGCCGACCGCCTCTTCGAGCTGCCCGGGCCGCTGCCGGGCACGGCGCGGGCACTGTGCCTGGGCACGTGCTCGCTGGTGCTGGAGCCGGGGGCGAGCGCGTACGAGGCCCTGCTGCGGCGCGAGGCGGAGCGCGGGGTCTTCACCCTGCTCGACCCGAACGTGCGCCCGGGGCTGATCCCCGACGCGGACGCCTACCGGGCCCGCTTCCGCTCCTGGCTGCCGTACGTGTCGGTGCTGAAGCTCTCCGCCGAGGACGCCCGCTGGCTGGGCGGCTCCCCCGGGGAGTGGCTGGCGGCCGGACCGGCCGCGGTGGTGGTCACGCACGGCGGCGAGGGGCTCGCCGTCCACACGCGCTCCGGCGGGCGGATCGCCGTGCCCGCGCCCCGGGTGGAGGTCACCGACACGATCGGCGCGGGGGACACGGTGAACGCCGCGCTGCTGCATCGCCTCGCGGCGCTGCAGGGCGCGCTGGACGGGCCCGCCCGGCTCGACGGGCCCGCCTGGCGCGACGCGCTGTCCTTCGCGGCCCGCGCGGCGGCCCTCACCTGCACGAGGGCCGGTGCGGAGCCGCCGTACGGCGCCGAGCTGTCGTCATGACCTCCGCCCGGGAGGCCGTGGTCACGCCTTGCGGGCAGCGGCCTTCTTGGCCGGCGCCTTCTTGGCCGCGGCCTTCTTCCGGGCCTTCGGCGCGGAGACCGCAGGCGCATCGCTGACCCGGTCGCCCAGCAGCTCCCGCAGGAACTTGCCGGTGTGGCTGGACGGCACGGACGCGACGTCCTCGGGCGTGCCCTCGGCGATGACGAGGCCACCGCCGCTGCCGCCCTCCGGGCCCATGTCCACGACCCAGTCGGCGGTCTTGATCACGTCGAGGTTGTGCTCGATGACGATGACGCTGTTGCCCTTGTCGACCAGGCCTGCCAGCACCGAGATGAGCTTGTTGATGTCCTCGAAGTGCAGGCCGGTGGTGGGCTCGTCCAGGACGTAGACCGTGCGGCCCGTAGAGCGCTTCTGCAGCTCGCTGGCGAGCTTCACGCGCTGGGCCTCGCCGCCGGAGAGCGTCGGCGCGGACTGCCCGAGGCGCACGTAGCCGAGGCCGACCTCGTGGAGCGTGCGCAGGTGGCGGGCGATGGTGGGCACGGCCTCGAAGAAGGAGAGCGCCTCCTCGATGGGCATGTCCAGCACCTCGGCGATGGACTTGCCCTTGTAGTGCACCTCCAGGGTCTCGCGGTTGTAGCGCGCGCCGTGGCAGACCTCGCACGGCACGTACACGTCCGGCAGGAAGTTCATCTCGATCTTGATGGTGCCGTCGCCGGAGCAGTTCTCGCAGCGGCCGCCCTTGACGTTGAAGGAGAAGCGGCCGGGCAGATAGCCGCGGACCTTGGCCTCCATCGTCTCCGCGAAGAGCTTGCGGACGTGGTCGAAGACGCCGGTGTACGTGGCGGGGTTGGAGCGCGGGGTGCGGCCGATGGGCGACTGGTCGACGTGGACGACCTTGTCGACCAGGTCGTCGCCGTCGACGCGCGTGTGGCGGCCGGGCACGGCCCGGGCGCCGTTCAGCTCGCGGGCGAGGTGCGTGTACAGGATGTCGTTGACCAGGGTCGACTTGCCGGAGCCGGAGACGCCGGTGACGGCCGTGAGCACGCCGAGCGGGAAGGAGACGTCGATGTCCTGCAGGTTGTTCTCGCGGGCGCCGCGGACGGTGATCCGGCGCTCGGGGTCGACGGGCCGGCGGGCGTCCGGTATGGCGATGGCCTTCTTGCCGGAGAGGTAGTGCCCGGTCATCGACTCCTTGTTGCGCAGGAGCTCCTTCAAGGGCCCGCTGTGCACGACCTTGCCGCCGTGCTCGCCGGCGCCGGGGCCGATGTCCACGACCCAGTCGGCGACCTTGATGGTGTCCTCGTCGTGCTCGACGACGATGAGGGTGTTGCCCATGTCGCGCAGGCGGACGAGGGTCTCGATGAGGCGGTGGTTGTCGCGCTGGTGGAGGCCGATGGAGGGCTCGTCCAGCACGTAGAGCACGCCGACGAGGCCGGAGCCGATCTGCGTGGCGAGGCGGATGCGCTGGGCCTCGCCGCCGGAGAGGGTGCCCGCGGCGCGGTTGAGCGAGAGGTAGTCCAGGCCGACGTCGACGAGGAACTTCAGGCGCTCGTTGACCTCCTTGAGGACCCGCTCGGCGATCTTCTTCTCGCGGCCGGTGAGCGTCATGTCCCGCAGGAAGTCGGCGCATTCGCTGATCGACATCGCGGAGACCTCCGCGATGGACCGGCCCTGGACGGTGACGGCGAGCACGATGGGCTTCAGGCGCGTGCCCTCGCAGGTGGGGCAGTTCACCTCGCGCATGTAGCCCTCGAAGCGCTCGCGGCTGGCGTCGCTCTCGGCCTCGGAGTGGCGCCGCTTGACGAAGGGCACCGCGCCCTCGAAGGCGGTGGTGTACGCGCGCTCGCGCCCGTAGCGGTTGCGGTAGCGCACCTCGATCTGCGTCTTGTGGCCGTTGAGCAGGGCCTTCTTGGCGCGCGCGGGCAGGCCGGCCCAGGGGATGTCCGTGCGGAAGCCGAGGGCGTCGGCGAGGGCGCCGACCAGGCGGCTGAAGTAGTCCTTGGTGTGGCCGTGCGACCAGGGGCTGATCGCGCCCTCGTCCAGGGACTTCTCCGGGTCCGGGACGATCAGCTCGGGGTCGACCTCCATGCGGGTGCCGATGCCGGTGCACTCCGGGCAGGCGCCGAAGGGCGAGTTGAAGGAGAACGAGCGGGGCTCCAGCTCCTCGAACGACAGGTCGTCGTAGGGGCAGTAGAGGTGCTCGGAGTACATCCGCTCGCGCTCGGGGTCGTCCTCGGGGAGGTCGACGAAGTCGAGGATGACCATGCCGCCGGCGAGGCCCAGGGCGGTCTCGACCGAGTCGGTCAGCCGGCGCTTGGCGCCGTCCTTGACGGTGAGGCGGTCGACGACCACCTCGATGGTGTGCTTCTCCTGCTTCTTGAGCTTGGGCGGATCGGAGAGCTGGACGGTCTCGCCGTCCACCCGGGCCCGGCTGTAGCCCTTGGCCTGCAGGTCGGAGAAGAGGTCGACGAACTCGCCCTTGCGCTCGCGCACCAGCGGCGAGAGCACCTGGAAGCGGCTGCCCTCGGGGAGCTCCAGCACCTTGTCCACGATCGCCTGCGGCGACTGGCGGGTGATGGGGCGGCTGCACTCGGGGCAGTGCGGCTTGCCGATGCGGGCGAAGAGCAGCCGGAGGTAGTCGTAGACCTCGGTGATCGTGCCGACCGTCGAGCGCGGGTTGCGCGAGGTCGACTTCTGGTCGATGGAGACGGCCGGGGACAGGCCCTCGATGAAGTCCACATCGGGCTTGTCCATCTGCCCGAGGAACTGCCGGGCGTAGGAGGAGAGCGACTCGACGTAGCGGCGCTGCCCCTCGGCGAAGATCGTGTCGAACGCGAGGGACGACTTGCCCGAGCCGGAGAGCCCCGTGAAGACGATGAGGGAGTCGCGGGGGAGGTCGAGCGAGACGTTCTTGAGGTTGTGCTCGCGAGCGCCACGGACGATGAGACGGTCAGCCACGCCGGTCGGCACCTTTCTTGAGAACGAGGAAGGGGGGTGGTTCTTGAGAGTGGTGGTTCTTGGGAGCGATGGGGCGCGCACCCCCGACCCAGGGTATGGGGGTCGCCGCGCGGATGTCGGATTCCGATGCCTCATCGAGCCTATAGCACGCACATTCGATTTACGGCCGGAGCCGGACACCTTCACCCGGACGAGTGGCGGCGCTATCGTCGGCCGCATGATCGACTACGTGCGCGACCTGGCCTCTGTACACGAAGCGACCGAGCGGTTCCTGAGCGCGGCCGGCGCCCTCGACGACGCCGCCGTGACCGCCCCGTCCCGGCTCCCGGGCTGGACCCGCGGGCACGTGATGGCGCACGTCGCGCGCAACGCGGACGCCCTCGTCAACGTCCTCGCGGGCCGTCCGATGTACGCGACCGCCGAGGCCCGCGACGAGGACATCGAGAAGGGCGCGGGCCGCTCCCTGGCGGAACACCTCGCCGACCTGCGCGACAGCGCCGAGCGCCTGCGGGCCCAGGCCGCCGTACCCGCCGACTGGGACCGCACCATCACCATGCGCAACGGCGTGACCGACAAGGCCGCCCGCGTCCCCTTCCGCCGCTGGATCGAGCTCGAACTGCACCTCGTCGACCTGGGCGTCGGCTACGAGCTGCGGGACCTGCCGGAGGAGTTCACCGGACGGGAGATCGGGTTCCTCGCCGAACGCTGGTCGACGCGGCCCGGGATTCCCGCCGTCACGGTCGTCGCCGACGACGGCAGGCGCTGGCACACGGGAGGCACCGCCGAGGGCGCCCCGGTCACCGTCAGCGGCCCGCCCGCGGACCTCCTGGGCTGGCTCGCGGGCCGCGGCGACAAGGGCGCGGCGCTCGGCACCGCGGGTGCGCCGCTCCCCGCCCTCCCCCCGCTGTGAACGGCCCGAAGGAATAGGCTGATGTCATGACGTACAGCGGAGCGGTGAAGGTCGGCGGACCGGCGGACGTGCACGAGCTGACCGGCCTGATGATCTCGAAAGTCGCGGTCGGCCCGATGGACAACAACGCCTATCTGCTGCGCTGCCGCGCGACGGACGAGCAGCTGCTGATCGACGCGGCGGCGGAGCCGCACACCCTGCTCTCCCTGATCGGGGACAGCGGCATCGCCTCCGTGGTCACCACGCACCGGCACGGCGACCACTGGGGAGCCCTGCAGGAGGTGGTCGACGCCACCGGCGCCACCACGTACGCGGGCCGCGAGGACGCCGAGGGCATCCCCGTGCCGACCGCCGTGCCCGTGGCCGACGGCGACGTCATCCGCGTCGGCCGCGTGGAGCTGACCGCACGGCACCTGGTGGGGCACACCCCGGGCAGCATCGCGCTGGTCTACGACGACCCGCACGGCCACCCGCACGTGTTCACCGGCGACTGCCTGTTCCCGGGCGGCGTCGGCAACACCCACAACGACCCGAAGGCCTTCGCGAGCCTCCTGCACGACGTGGAGACGAAGCTCTTCGGGCAGCTCCCGGACGAGACGTGGGTCTACCCGGGCCACGGCGCGGACACCACGCTGGGCGCCGAGCGCCCCCACCTCGCCGAATGGCGCGAACGCGGCTGGTGACACTCCCCCGCACCGGAATCCTCCGGGCATGCAGTGAGGCCGTCCATCCAAATCACTCCGGATGCGGCGGCCTCATTTCTTAAGGTACTCCTCCCCGGGCCGGATCGCCATACCTACGCAAATCCGGACGAAAAATTTTCTGTGGCCTTCCCGGCCCCACGCGCCCCCCGCTGCGCCCCCGCACGCCCGTTGCCTCCCTGCCGACTGGCTGTTGGGCAGTACATGCAACCGCACAGCAGCCCACCCCCTCGCCGGCCGTCCATGCCGCGCCTGGCGCTCGCCGCCATGACCGGCACCGCCATCGAGTTCTACGACTTCTACGTCTACGGCACCGCAGCGGCCCTCGTCCTGGGACCGCTGTACTTCCCCACCGTCTCCCCGCTGCTCGGCACCCTCGCCGCCTTCGCCACCTTCGGGGTCGGCTTCCTCGCCCGCCCGCTGGGCGCGGTGCTCTTCGGCCACATCGGCGACCGGCACGGCCGGCGGCCCGTCCTCATGGCGTCCCTACTGCTGACGGGCCTGGCCACGGTCGCGGTGGGGTGCGTCCCCACCTACGAGAGCATCGGCATCGCCGCGCCGCTGCTCCTGCTCGTCCTGCGGTTCGCGCAGGGGCTGGGGCTCGGCGGGGAGTGGGGCGGGGCGGTGCTGCTGACCGCGGAGCACGCCCCGGCGCACCGCCGCGCCCTGTGGACCAGCCTCCCTCAGCTCGGCGCGCCGACGGGGTTCCTGCTGGCCAACGGTCTCGCCCTCGCCCTGTCGGCGGGGCTCGCCGAGGCGGACTACCTGGCCTGGGGCTGGCGGGTGCCGTTCTGGGGCGCGGGCCTCATGGCGGCGGCGGGCCTGCTGCTGCGCTCCCGGCTCCCGGAGACGCCGCAGTTCCGCGCGCTGGAGGCCACGGACAGCCGGGCCGCCCTGCCCCTCGCCGAGCTCCTGCGCGGCCACTGGCGGCCGGTCCTGCTCACCGCGGGCGGGCTCTCCCTCGTCTTCGCCGCCCACTACGCGATCAGCACGTGGGCCCTGGCCTACGGCACCGAGCAGCTGGAGGTCGGCCGCACAGCCATGCTCGGCTGCATCATGGCCGGCGTCGTCGTCTCCAGCCTGCTCACCCCGTTCTTCGCCGTGCTGGGCGACCGCTACGGGCGGCGCTCCCTGTGCCTGGCCGGCAGCGCCGGCCTGGGCCTGTGGATGGTCCCGCTGATGGGCCTGCTGCACACCGGGCGGCCCGCCTGGATGGTGCTGGGCTTCGCGGGGGCTGCGGTGCCCTTCGCGGCGGTGGTCGGCGTCGTCGCCGCCTATCTCCCGGAGCTGTTCGAGACCCGGGTGCGCTGCACGGGGGCGGCGGTCGGCTACAACCTGGCCGGGGTGGTGGGCGGCGGCCTCACCCCGGTCGCGGCGACGGCGCTGGCGCAGGGCTCCGGCCCGCCCTGGGCGGTCGCCGGCTACCTCGGGACCGTCGCCCTCGTCAGCCTGGGCTGCTTCGCCCTGCTGCCCGAGACCCGGCCGGCCGCGGCGCCCGGAACCGCGGCGGAGGCCGCCCCCGCCTGAGCGGGGACGGCCTCCGGTGAAGCGCGGGCGGCAGGGGCGGGGCCTGCGTCAGACGCGGACCTCGTCCTTGCCCTCCGGGGCGCCTTCGGTCTCCGCGGCGACCGCGGCCTCCGCAGCGGCTTCCCGCTCCTGCTTGCGGGAGGCGCGCAGGCTGGTGATCGTGGTGACGACCAGCACCGCGCAGATCACGCCGAGGGACACCGGGATGCTGATCTCGGGGACGCCCACGCCGTTCTCGTGCAGGGCGTGCAGGACGAGCTTGACGCCGATGAAGCCCAGGATGACCGACAGGCCGTACGAGAGGTGGACGAGCTTCTTCAGCAGTCCGCCGATCAGGAAGTACAGCTGGCGCAGACCCATGAGGGCGAAGGCGTTCGCCGTGAAGACGATGTACGGGTCCTGGGTCAGGCCGAAGATCGCGGGGATCGAGTCCAGGGCGAAGAGGACGTCGGTGGTGCCGATCGCCAGCATGACGATCAGCATCGGCGTCATCAGACGCTTGCCGTTCTCCACGATGAAGAGCTTGGTGCCGTGGTAGCGGTCCGTGGAGGGGAAGCGCTTCTCGACCAGCTTGAGGAAACGATTCTCCTCGAACTCCTCGTCCTCCTCGTCGGCACGCGCCTCCTGGATGAGCTTCCAGGCCGTCCAGATGAGGAAGGCGCCGAAGATGTAGAAGACCCAGGAGAAGTTGGCGATGATCGCCGCGCCCGCACCGATGAACACGGCCCGCAGGACCAGGGCGATGAGCACGCCGACCATCAGGACGCGCTGCTGGTATATCGACGGGACCGCGAACTTCGCCATGATCAGGACGAAGACGAAGAGGTTGTCGACGCTGAGCGACTTCTCGGTGATGAAGCCGGCGAAGAACTCGCCGGCCGGCTGGCCGCCGCCGAAGAGCAGCAGGCCGAGGCCGAAGAGGCCGGCGAGGGCGACCCAGACCGCCGTCCACACCCCGGCTTCCTTGAGGGAGACCTCGTGCGGCTTGCGGCCTCCGATGAAGAAGTCGGCGGCGACGAGGGCGCACAGACCGAGAATGGTCAGCACCCACAGGGTCAGGGAGACGTCCAACTGTTCCTCCGGTACGTCGTACGGGCGTACGGCAGTCCTCAGAACGGTACAGGAAGACCCAAGGAACAGTAAAGAAAGACCCAAATTCCCAGCTCAGCAGCCCTTTACCTGCTAGATGCCATACGCCTGCCGGGCCTGGCCCACGCTCCGCAGCACCTGCCCCAGCACGTCGCTGCCGACCGGCACGAGCGAGGGCTCGTACGTCCAGGTGTGCCCGACCCACGGGTCGGCGAGGTGGTCGTCGGGGACCGGCGTGATGCGCAGCAGGGCGCGCCAGAGCGGGTCGAGCACCGGACCGTAGCCCCGGGCGTCCTCCCGGTCGGCGACCATCATCAGGTGCACCCCCACGGACGGCCCCTCGTCCGCGATGTACCGCAGCTGGTTGACCGAGCGGTCGTCGAAGCCGTGCGGGAAGTCGTTGACGATCAGCAGCTGCTCGGCGGTGTCCACGTCCGGCGGGAGGGAGTCGGCTGCGCCGCTGCGCGCGGCCATCTGCACCAGGTCGACGCGGCGCGTCAGCCGCTCCAGCAGCGCGGAGACGCCCTGCGCCCCGGCCGCGGGAGCCTCCTTCAGCGCGCCGGACTGCAGCAGCGGCGCGAGCGCCCCGCCGGCCGCGCCCGCCGGGTCGATCACGTGCACCGTGTAGTCGCCGACGGGGTGCACGGCCAGCAGCCGCGCGGCGTGGGCGACCGCCGTCTCCATGGCCAGGCGGCGCAGCTCGGAGGAGTCCACGATCGCCGCCTGCAGGCCGGAGGTGCGGCCGCTGTCGATCCACAGCCCGCGCTCCAGGGGCAGCCGCACCAGCATGGGGATCCGCAGGTCGGTGCGCTCCGGCAGGTGCAGCTCGCCCAGGCGCAGCGCCATCGGGGTCTCCAGCGGCACCTGGAAGCCCTGCCAGACCGGGCTGTCCCAGCGGGCGAAGGCCGGCGGCAGTGCGTGCTCGACGACCTCGGCCTCGGCGGCGAGCTGGGCGAGGTCGCGGTCGAGGACCGCCCGGGCCTGCTCCACCAGGCTCGCCTGCCGGGCCCGGGCCTCGGCCCGGGCCGCGTCGGCCGCGGGGCCCACGCGGGTGGCCGGGTCGGAGAGGACCTTGTCCAGCTCCTGTTCCAGGCGCGACTCCGCGAAGTCGACGGCGCTGCGGTAGGCGGCGGCCGAGCGGGCCAGGTCCTCGAACATGCCCCACACCTGGTTGTAGAGCCGCTCGTTCATGGTCCAGCCGTTGGCGTCGCCCGCGACGGGGCGGGGCGGCTGCCCCGGCCCGGCGGCCGGGGCGGCGGCCGGAGCGGGGTCCGGGGGCGTCGCGGTGGCACGGCGGGGGTGGCGGTAGTCGACGGGGCCGCCGCCGGCCGCGGGGGCCTGGGGTGCGGGGGCCTGGGGCGCGGGGTCCGCGGCCGGACGCGGGGGCGGCGGCGCGACCGCGCGGGCCATGCCCCGGGTGACGGCCTCGTTGATGGCCGCGGCGGTCTCGAAGGCCCGCTCCAGCCCCTGGTCGTGCAGCATCGCGGCGAGCCCGCCCGCGTACCCCTGGCCGACGGCGCGCACCTTCCAGGCGCCCTGCCTGCGGTACAGCTCCAGGGCGACGACGGCGGACTCCACGCCGAGGTCCGTGATCGTGAAGGTGGCGATCTCTGCCCCGTCGAGCTCGGTGACGGCGAAGAACGGGGCGGCCAGCGCGCCGAAGGACGTGGGGCCGCCCGCTCCGGTGGGCAGCGCGAGCATCACGTGGACCCGGTGCACGTCCTCGGGGAGGGCCTCCAGGTCGACGGCGAGCCGGTGGTCGGCCGCGGCCTGCCGGGAGACCTCCAGGCCGGGGAGGCGGTGGGAGGCGGGGTGCGCGACGCGGTCGGCGCCGGCCACCTTGCCGTCGTCGCCGGCGAGCGTGGCGCCCGCGACGACGGGGCCTCCCGCCGAGACCCGGATCTCCAGGCGGGTACCGGACAGCGGGTGGTTCTGCCCCCGCACCAGCTCGGCCGTCATTGCTGCGCCCCCTCGTTGTTCGTGTTCGTGCTGCGCTCGTCGTGCCCGCGGGCCCGGCGGAAACGCTCTCCGCCGGGCCCGGGATGTTCTCAGGTTGCGTATGCCTACAGGCTCGGCAGGATCGCCGGCATGAGGTCCTGGAAGGTCTTGCCGTTGGCCGGGTTGCCGATGGCGGTCATCGCCCAGCCGGTGCCGGAGCGGTGGACCTTCGCCATGATCTGCGCGGTGTACGCGCCGCCGCCGTCGAGGGTGTAGCGGGCGAGCTCCTGGCCGTTGGTCTCGTCGACCAGGCGGCAGAAGGCGTTCTGCACCTCGGAGAACGTCTGGCCGGTGAAGGAGTTCACCGTGAAGACGATCTGGTCGATGTGCACGGGGACGCGCTGCAGGTCGACGAGGATGGCCTCGTCGTCGCCGCCCGTGCCGGCGCCGCCGACCAGGTTGTCACCGGTGTGCCGCACCGAGCCGTCGTCGCTGACCAGGTGGCGGAAGAAGACCACGTCCACCGGCTGGCCCCCGGCGAAGAGCACCGCCGAGGCGTCGAGGTCGATCTCCCTCGTGCGCGACCCGAACAGTCCGCGGCGGGGGGCGGCCTGCCAGCCAAGCCCCATCCGCACGGCGGTCAGGGTGCCTCCGTCTGCCTTCTGCAGGCTGATGCCCTGACCCTTGGACAAGTTGACCGTCACGCGCAGTCCCTTCTCGTTCTATCCCCGTGGGCCGGGCGTCCGCACGGCCTCCGCCCAGACCCTACGCACGGACCCCGACCCCGGACGAATCCGAACGGGATTTGTGGCGGTCTTGCAACATCCCGGCCCGTACCTCAGGCGAGCCCGGCCTCCTTCATCTGCCGCAGCTCCTTCTTCAGCTCGCTCACCTCGTCGCGCAGCCGGGCGGCGACCTCGAACTGCAGCTCCGCGGCCGCGGCCCGCATACGGTCGGTCATGTCCTCGATCTGCTGAGCCAGTTCGGCGGCGGGGCGGTCCGTCACCGCGACGGCGGCCTTCGCCTTGCCCTTGGCTGCCTTGGCGCCCTTGCCCGCCGCCTTCCCGGCCGGGGCGGTGGGCACCGGGGCCTTGCCCTTGGCGCCCTTCTCGCGGTAGCCGGAGCCCAGGAGCTCCTGGGTGTCGATCTCCTCGCGGGCCAGGGTGGCGACGATGTCGCCGATCTTCTTGCGCAGGGGCTGGGGGTCGATGCCCCGCTCCTTGTTGTACGCGATCTGCTTCGCCCGGCGGCGGTTGGTCTCGTCGATGGCCTTCGCCATCGCCGGGGTGACCTTGTCGGCGTACATGTGGACCTGGCCGGAGACGTTGCGCGCGGCACGCCCGATGGTCTGGATCAGGGAGGTGCCCGAGCGCAGGAAGCCCTCCTTGTCGGCGTCCAGGATGGCGACCAGGGACACCTCGGGCAGGTCGAGGCCCTCGCGCAGCAGGTTGATGCCGACCAGGACGTCGTACTCGCCGGCGCGCAGCTCGCGCAGCAGCTCCACGCGGCGCAGCGTGTCGACGTCGCTGTGCAGGTAGCGGACCTGGATGCCGAGCTCCAGGAAGTAGTCCGTGAGGTCCTCGGCCATCTTCTTGGTGAGGGTGGTGACGAGGACGCGCTCGTCCTTCTCGGTGCGCGTGCGGATCTCGTGCACCAGGTCGTCGATCTGACCCTCGGTCGGCTTGACGACGACCTCGGGGTCGACCAGGCCGGTGGGGCGGATGATCTGCTCGACGAAGCCGTCCGAGCGCGAGAGCTCGTAGTTCCCGGGGGTCGCCGAGAGGTAGACCGTCTGCCCGATGCGCTCGGTGAACTCCTCCCACTTCAGCGGGCGGTTGTCCATGGCCGAGGGCAGCCGGAAGCCGTGCTCCACGAGCGTGCGCTTGCGGGAGGCGTCGCCCTCGTACATGGCGCCGATCTGGGGGACGGTGACGTGGGACTCGTCGATGACGAGGAGGAAGTCCTCCGGGAAGTAGTCGAGGAGGGTGTTGGGCGGGGAGCCGGGCTCGCGGCCGTCCATGTGCAGCGAGTAGTTCTCGATGCCGGAGCAGGAGCCGATCTGGCGCATCATCTCGATGTCGTACGTGGTGCGCATGCGCAGGCGCTGCGCCTCCAGGAGCTTGCCCTGCTTCTCCATGCGGGCGAGGGTCTCCTCCAGTTCCGCCTCGATGCCCGCGACGGCCTTCTCCATGCGCTCGGCGCCGGCGATGTAGTGGCTGGCGGGGAAGACGTACAGCTCCCGGTCGTCGGAGAGGACCTCGCCGGTGAGCGGGTGGAGCGTGGAGAGCGCCTCGATCTCGTCGCCGAACATCTCGATGCGGACCGCGAGCTCCTCGTAGACCGGGAAGATCTCGATGGTGTCGCCGCGGACGCGGAAGGTGCCGCGGGTGAACGCGAGGTCGTTGCGGGTGTACTGGATCTCCACGAAGCGGCGCAGCAGCTCGTCGCGGTCGATCTCCTCGCCGACCTTCAGCGGCACCATGCGGTCGACGTACTCCTGGGGGGTGCCCAGGCCGTAGATGCAGGACACCGAGGCCACCACCACGACGTCACGCCGTGTGAGCAGGGAGTTGGTGGCGGAGTGGCGCAGCCGCTCCACCTCCTCATTGATCGAGGAATCCTTCTCGATGTACGTGTCCGACTGCGGTACGTAGGCCTCGGGCTGGTAGTAGTCGTAGTACGAGACGAAGTATTCGACGGCGTTGTTGGGCAGGAGCTCGCGGAACTCATTGGCGAGCTGGGCCGCCAGGGTCTTGTTCGGCGCCATGACGAGCGTCGGCCGCTGGAGCTTCTCGATCATCCACGCGGTGGTCGCGGACTTGCCGGTACCGGTCGCACCGAGGAGCACGACATCCTTCTCACCTGCGCGGATACGTCGTTCCAGCTCGGCGATGGCCGTCGGCTGGTCACCGCTGGGCTGGAAGGGGCTGACGACCTCGAAAGGCGCCACCTTGCGTTCGATCTTCGATACGGGCCGCATGAGACCACGGTACGGCCCCCCACTGACAACGGCCGGACACCCGGCGTCCGGCCCCCGTTCCCTGGGCGAACGGGCGGCGTCGATCCGGCGAAGAACAACCGTTCCCGCTCCCCTCCCCCGCCCCCGTCGCGTACTTGTCCGAGGTACGCCCATCCCCTACACCAAGGGCAGGGGACGCCCGGTCCCCGATGTACGTGCCCG
This sequence comes from Streptomyces aureoversilis, assembly GCF_042657885.1. Classification (NCBI taxonomy): domain Bacteria; kingdom Bacillati; phylum Actinomycetota; class Actinomycetes; order Kitasatosporales; family Streptomycetaceae; genus Streptomyces; species Streptomyces aureoversilis. The sequence goes on along the minus strand of NZ_JBHSKJ010000009.1, from coordinate 187,374 downwards.
TCCGTGTCCAGACGCCGCGAGGAGCCCGTATGCGCATCCGCCCCGTCTCCGCCGTGACCAGCGCGCTGCTCGTCCTGTCCACGCTCGTCCTCGCCGCTCCCCACGCCCGGGCGGCCGCCCCCGATCGGGCGGCCGCCCACACGCGCGTGCCGCTCGCGATCGGCCACCGAGGGGTGCCCGTGCAGGCCCCGGAGAACACGCTGGCCTCGGTCGACAGAGCCGCCGACCTGGGGATCACCTGGGTGGAGAACGACGTGCAGCGCACCAAGGACGGTGCCCTGATCGTCATGCACGACACCACCCTGGAGCGCACGACCGACGTCAAACGCCGCTTCCCCGGCCGCGCCCCCTGGAAGATCGCCGACTTCACCCTCGCCGAGATCCGCAAGCTCGACGCGGGCAGCTGGTACGACCGCAGGTTCGCCGGGCAGCGGGTGCCCACGCTGCGCAGCTATCTGCAGCGCGTCGACCGCAACCGGCAGAAGCTGCTGCTGGAGGTCAAGGCCCCCGAGCTCTACCCGGGCATCGAGCGGCAGCTGGCGGGCGAGCTGCAGCGCGCAGGGTGGCTCAACGCGCGCCACGTGCGGAGCTCCCTGGTCGTGCAGTCCTTCAGCGCCGCCTCCCTCAAGGCCTTCCACCGGGTGAGGCCTGACGTGAAGACGGGGTTCCTCGGGGCCCCGAAGCCCTCTGAGCTGCGCTCGTACGCCGCGTTCGCCGACCAGATCAACCCGCACCACCGGAGCGTCACCGCCGCATGGGTGCGAGCGGTGCACGCCCTGCGGGGGCCGCACGGGCGGATGCTCGAGGTCTCGGCATGGACCGTGGACAACGGCGACCGGGCCGTCGGCCTGGCGCGCATGGGGGTCGACGCCATCATCAGCAACGCCCCGCACGAGATCGAGGACGCTCTGGAGGAGGACCTCGACGAGCAGGAGGAGCAGAACGAGGCGAACGACGACAACGAGGAGGACGACGGCCTGTCGATCCTGGGCTTCCTGGGCCTGTAGACCGCCCGTCCCCCTCCGCAGCCCGCGGGGACCGGGGATCACTTGATCGTGGATCACTTGTCCGGTCCGGGGTCCGGCGGGGCCCCGGACGGCCTACGCTGGGCCTCATGACGGACCTGGAACCGACCGCCCCGGCGGCTGCCCCGGCCCCCTCGCCCCGCCCGCAGGAGTGGGCCTGGACGACGGTCGGCACCTCCATCGGACCGCTGGGGCTGGCGGCGACGCCCAAGGGCCTGCTGCAGGTCTCCTTCCGCGCGGACGAGGCGGTCTCCGCCGAGGCCGTCGCCGCCCTCACCCGCCGCATGGGGACCGGCCCGGCGTCCGGGCCCTGCGCCTCGCGCGAGATCCTCACCGAGACCGCGGCCGAGCTCGAGGACTACTTCGCGGGCCGCCGGGAGACCTTCTCCGTCCCGCTGGACTGGTCGCTGATCTCGGGCTTCAACCGCCAGGTGCTGCGCGAGCTGGCCGGCGGCGTCCCTTACGGCACCGTGGTCAGCTACCAGGACCTGGCCGACCGCGTCGGCGAGCGCGGAGCCGCCCGCGCCGTGGGCGTGGCCATGGGGAGCAATCCCCTGCCGGTCGTGGTGCCCTGTCACCGCGTCATCGAGAGCAACGGCGGCCTGGGCGGGTTCGGCAGCGGCCTGGAGATCAAGCGCTCGCTCCTGTCCCTCGAAGGGGTGCTTCCCGAGCCCCTCTTCTGACCGCCGGCCGCCCGCGGCCCCCGCCCCGGCGGCGTTCGCGCAGGCTGCCGCAGACCGATTGTCAGTGCCTGCCCCTAGCGTGCTGCGCACAGGAGATCGGCCGGCGCGGCCGACGGGGAGAGGGGCTTTGCCATGGCGGGAGAGACGACGTACCTGGAGCTGTCGCAGGACGGCGGCGGGGCGCACAAGTTCTACGAGGTCACGGTCGCCGGCACGGCGGTCACGGTGCGCTACGGCCGGATCGGCGCCGCGGGCCAGGTCCAGACCTCGTCGTTCCCCAGCGTGGAGAAGGCCCGGGCCGCGGCGGCGAAGAAGGTCGGCGAGAAGGTCCGCAAGGGCTATGCCCCGGCGGTGGCCGGGCAGCGGGCGGCCCGGCCGGTGACGCGCCGCGAGGTGACGTCCGCGCCGTCGACCGCGCGGGCCGTGGCCCCGGTGCTGTGGCGGTTCGCCACCGGCTCCTCCGCGTTCGGCATCCACGTGGACGAGGACCGCTGCTGGGTCGGCAACCAGGCCGGCCACGTCCACACCCTCGGCCACGACGGCGAGGTGCTGGCCCGCTACCAGCTGCCCGCCGGCGTCAAGTGCCTGGTGGCGGACGACTTCTGGATCTACGCCGGCTGCGACGACGGCACGGTCTACGACCTGTCCTCCAAGCTCCCCTTCGCCGCCTACCAGATCGCCTCCGACGTCGACATCTTCTGGCTCGACATCCGCGAGGGCGTCCTCGACGTCGCCGACCGCAACGGCGGACTGACCGTCATCGACCACGAGGACGAGCACCAGTGGTCGCGCCGCAGCAGCGGCGACCACGCCTGGATGGTCCGGCGCGACGAGCACGCCGTCTACCACGGGCACGCGCGCGGGGTGACCGCCTACGCCCCCGACGGCACCGGCGAGCTGTGGCACACCCCCACCTCCGGCTCGGTGCTGTTCGGCTGGCAGGAGGACCACGCGGTCTACGCCGGCACCAACCGCCGCGTCGTCCAGCGCCTGTCGAAGGCCACGGGCGCCGTCGAGGCCACCTACCAGTGCGACACCGTGGTCTACTCCTGCGCCACCGCGCCCGGCGGCCGCTACGTCTTCGCGGGCGACTCCGCCTCCTCGGTCTACTGCTTCGCGGCGGACGGCACCCGCCTGTGGAAGCTCGGCACGGGCAGCGGTTCGGCGCTGTCCATGCAGTACCTGGACGAGAAGCTGTACATGGTCACCACGGAGGGCTCGCTCGTCTGCGTCGACGCCAGTGAGAGCGCGGTCTCCGCCGCGCAGGCGGGCAGCGTCCCCGTGCCGGTGGACGTCAAGTCGGCCGCCGCCGTGCCCACGTACACCCCGTCCCGCACCCTCGCCACGGTGAGCGCTGCGCCCGCCTCGGGCGTCGTGGTCGAGTGCGTGCAGGAAGCCGGCAGGCTGCGCGTGCACGTCGTCTCCGAGGGCTACGACCCCCGCTGGAACGTCCAGTTCCCCCGTCACATACGTGAGGCCGGCGCCCGCTACGTCATCGACGCCCTCTCCCCCGCCGCCGGCGGCTTCTACCGCGTACGGGGCGAGATCCGGCGCCTCGTCTGATCCCCGGAGGGTGGATGCTGGAGGTGGAGGCACCGCCATGCGCACCGGCAACGAACCCGCCACGGCCCGCAGCCCCCTGCGGCTGCGCTGCGGGCTGGCCGCCTGGGGCCTGGCCTGGGCCGTCGCGGGCACCGTGCTCTTCGCGATCACCGGCCACCCCGGCTGGGCCGTCGCCTGCGGCGTCCTGACCGCCGTCACCGCCGTCGACCTGTCGCTGGTGATCCGGCACATCCGGCAGGGCCCGCACTACCAGCCGGGCCGGGACGTCCCGCCGTACCGGCCCGTCAGCGACCGCCGCGGCCCCGGGAAGGACCGGCGCGGCCCGTAGCCCTCAGCCCGGCCGCCCGGCCCGCGGGAAGGCCACACGGAGGCCGCGGTCAGCCCGGGTACGGGGGCACCGCCCCGTCGCCCCCGGGCGGGCCGAGCGTGCGCCGGGCCTCCTCCGCGTACCGCGCGCGTTCCTCTTCCGGCAGGGCCCGCCATGCCGCGCTCAGGGCCCGCGTCCCCTCTCCCAGGGCCTCGGCGTACGTCCCGACCCGGACGGCGTCCCGCAGGCCGATGCGGCCCGTGAGGACCTCGCGGGCCATCTCCTGGAGCGCGTCACCGGCGCTTCCGGCGGCGAGCCGCCGCAGCACCCCGTGGAGGGCCCGCGCCCGGTCGGCACTGCGTCCCGGGGTCACGAACTCCTCGAAGCCCACGTGCTGTTCGGCCATATCGGTCGCCCTCCTCCTCTCTCAGACCGCGGGGTGGTCGTAGCTCGCGCCGGGCAGCGGGAAGGCGTTGAGACCGGCCAGGGCCTCGGTGCCGAGCCGGACCAGCGTGCCGTGGCCGGCGTGCACCAGCGCCTGGACCGCCGCCACGCACCGGACCATGCGCTCCCACTCCCTCAGGATGGTCAGCAGTTCCTCGGTGCCCAGCGCCGCGGCCGCGACTGCGGCGGTCCCGCCGCTGGCCGCTTCGACCGCGGCCGCGAGGGCCAGGGCGATCAGCGCGTCCACGATCGCCCCGAGGCAGTCGCCGACGGCTTCCCCCGCAGCGGAGACGGCCTGGGCGATGGCGAGGTATTCCACGCCCATCGCGTCGAGGGCGGTGCGGAAGTCCACGAGATTTCCGGCGAGAGCGGCGAAGTAGAGCGCGGCCGCCCCGGCGGCGTTGCCGTCCCAGGTCACGTCGATGCGGGCACTCCCGGAGCGGAGGTTGCGCGCGACGCCGTCGCAGGCCCGCCCCGTTGCCTGCCAGGCCGAGACGCACCTGGCATAGGCCTCCCAGTCGCCGGCGAAGCTCTCCTTGGCCCACTTCACGGGGTCCTTCGGCAGGTACAGCTCCGCCAGTTTGAACAGCCAGCCGGACGGGCTGAGGAGTTCCGCCACGTCGTTGAGCGGCTTCATCGGGTCGAGGAATTCCTCCGGTTCCGCGGGCGGGACGAGGCACGCCGTCGGCTCCGTCACGTCGGCGAAGTGCGTCACCGTTCCCCGCCCCGTCCCCGGGCCGCCGCATCGAATCCGGCGGCGGCACCGCGGTCGGTACGGCGGTAGTAGGAAGCCGCCGTGGTGAGTTCCTCCGAGGAGCTCTGCAGGAGCTCGGCCATGCGCTGCACGGCGTTCAGGACGTCGCTGCGCAGGGAGCCGTGCTGGTGGCAGGCCGCTTCGAACAGTCCGCCCGCTCCCGGGGGCAGGGCAGTGTGCCGCCGGACGTACGCCAGAACCTCCCGCATGTCCTCGGCACCCCTGCCGACCTGCCGCGCGAACGCCTCGAGCTGGCCGGGATCGACCCTCAGATCCATGTCGTTCCCCTCCTACGGCGAGACGAGGAGCAGCAGGACGCACACGGCAGTTCCGGCCCCGGCAGTCCGGAACAGCCATGTGACGTAGGGCGCCACGGAGGTCCGGCGCAGCACCGCCCAAGCGGCCCTGCCTTCGGCGATGGTCCTCACGCGGTACCCCACCACCGTGGTCATCACTCCGACGGCGACGCCCGCCAGTCCGGCGAAGAAGAAGGCCAGTCCGCCCCAGAAGTAGCGCAGGCCGACCGGGTGGTAGCCGTAACCCTCGCGGTAGACGCGCACCTTCTCACCCGTCACGTACCAGCCGCGCAGAGCGGAGCCGTCCCGTACGACGCGGCCGTTGTCGGCGCGGAAGGAGCCGAAACACAGGGTCTGCAAACGCGAGGCGCTTCTCCCGTGGCCGCCCTCGCGGTGTTGCTCGCACCTCTCCACCGTCAGCGTGCCCTTGCCGGCCACGAGCCCGGCGGCCTTCTCCGCCTGCCGGACCATCATCCCCATGCAGGCCAACGACAACACGACGACGCCGACGCCGAACAGCCGCGGCAGGGGCCGTGGTGCGGGCAGCGGGCAGAACGGGCTCGTCGCGGCTAACTCGGGCACGGCCACGCAAGGTCTCCTCGAAACGGCTCGGCGAGCGGAATCGCGGAAACCTTATGCGTGCGGCAACGGCGTCGACGGCGGGCGGAACCGGTACGGGAGACCGGCCGCAGGCCCCGCGCCCTTGCCCTGCCTGTGCGCCGCCCGCGCACCGGGCCGACGGGCCCTCACCCGATATGACTAACGCCGGGCGGCGCGCTCGCGCAGCTCGTCCCAGACCTTCTCGACCTGGCGCCGCAGCGCCTCGATCGGGCCGTCGTTGTCGATGACGAAGTCGGCCACCGCGAGCCGGTCCTCGCGGGTGGCCTGGGCCGCCATGCGGGCGCGGGCCTCGTCCGGGGTCATGCCGCGGAGGCGGACCAGGCGGTCCAGGCGGGTTTCGGTGCCCGCGTCGACCACGAGGACCAGGTCGTAGAGGGGGGCCAGGCCGTTCTCGGCGAGGAGGGGGACGTCGTGGACGACGACCGCGCCGGGGGCGGCGGCCGCCTCCAGTTCGGCGGAGCGGGCCCGGACGAGGGGGTGCACGATGGCGTTGAGGGCGGCCAGCCGGTCCGGGTCGGCGAAGACGACGGCGCCCAGCCGGGGGCGGTCGAGCGCGCCCTCGGGCGTGAGGACCGCCTCGCCGAACTCCGCGACGACCGCGGCCAGTCCGGGCGTCCCCGGCTCGACCACTTCGCGGGCGATCCTGTCGGAATCGACGATCACCGCTCCGTACGAAGCCAGCAGCCGCGACACCTCGCTCTTGCCGGCACCGATTCCGCCCGTGAGGCCCACTCTCAGCATGGGCCCCACGGTAGCGGGCGTGCGGTCAGTGACCGCTGTCGCCCTCCCTGTCGGCGAGGAAGCGCTCGAATTCGGCGCCCAGTTCGTCGGCGGAGGGCAGCTCGACCGGCTCGGCGACGAGATTGCCGCGGGTCTCGGCACCGGACACGGCGTCGTACTGGTGCTCCAGGCCGCGCACGAGGGAGACAAGCTCCTCGTCCCCCTCGGCGATCTGACGCTCGATCTCCTCCTGGGTGCGCAGCGCCTCCGACCGCAGGGCGTGGGCGGCGTTGGGCAGCACCAGGCCCGTGGCGGCCGTGACCGCCTCCAGGGCGGTGAGGGCCGCGTCGGGGTAGGCGGAGCGGGCGATGTAGTGCGGAACGTGGGCGGCGACGCCGAGCACGTCGTGACCGGCCTCCGCGAGGCGGTACTCGATGAGGGCCTCGGCGCTCCCCGGCACCTGCGCCTCGTCGAAGAAGCTGCGGTGACCGGGCATCAGGTCGGTGCGGTTGCCGTGCGGGGTCATGCCCACGGGGCGGGTGTGCGGCACGCCCATGGGGATGCCGTGGAAGTTGACGGACAGCCGCACGCCGAGGCGCTCGACCAACTGCCGCACGGCGGCGGCGAACCGCTCCCACTCGACGTCCGGCTCGGGGCCGGAGAGCAGCAGGAAGGGGGCGCCCGTCGCGTCCTGCACGATGCGCAGCTCGATCGCCGGGGTCTCGTAGGCGCTCCAGCGGTCGCGCTGGAAGGTCAGCAGCGGGCGCCGGGCGCGGTAGTCGATGAGCCGGTCATGGTCGAAGCGGGCCACGACCTGGTGGGGCAGGGTGTCCAGGAGTCGCGAGACGATCTGCTCGCCGGTCTCCCCCGCGTCGATGTAGCCGTCGAAGTGATAGAGCATGACCAGGCCGGCCGTGTCCTGGGCCAAGGCCAGGTCGGCCACGGCGAGCCCCTTGGGCTCCCATTCGTACAAACCCTGCGGATCCAACACAGTGACCGCTCCTCCTCATGTTCCGTACGGGGGAACGCGCCTGGAGGGCCTCGCCATTCCCGCCTTGCGGATCACGCCGGCGCATTTCACATGGCGGAACGAGCGCCTGACGGAAACGAACGGCTGTCAGCAGAACACGAGTAAGGCCCGCTCCCCAAGGGGAACGGGCCTTACTCAGTCAGCTGTCAGCTGCCGTGGTGCAGAGCCTCAGCTCTGGCCGCCGGCGAGCTTCTCGCGGAGCGCGGCGAGCGCCTCGTCCGACGCCAGGGCGCCGGAGTTGTCGGCCGACTCCGAGGAGTACGAGCCGCCGGAGACCTGGGCGCCACCGGCCTGCGGGGCAGCCTGGGCGCCCTCGGCCGCAGCCTCGGCGTCCGCCTCGCGGGACTTGATGACCTGCGCCTGGTGCTGCTCGAAGCGCTGCTGCGCCTCGGCGTACTGGCGCTCCCACTCCTCGCGCTGCTTCTCGTAACCCGGCAGCCAGTCGTTGGCCTCGGGGTCGAAGCCCTCGGGGTAGATGTAGTTGCCCTGGTCGTCGTAGGACGCGGCCATGCCGTACAGGGTCGGGTCGAACTCGACCACGGACGGGTCGGCACCGAAGGACTCGTTGGCCTGCTTCAGCGAGAGGCTGATGCGACGACGCTCGAGGTCGATGTCGATGACCTTGACGAAGATCTCGTCGTTGACCTGGACGACCTGCTCCGGGATCTCCACGTGGCGCTCGGCCAGCTCGGAGATGTGGACCAGGCCCTCGATGCCCTCGTCGACGCGCACGAACGCACCGAAGGGAACGAGCTTGGTGACCTTACCCGGGACGACCTGACCGATCTGGTGGGTCCGGGCGAACTGCTGCCACGGGTCTTCCTGGGTGGCCTTGAGCGACAGGGAGACGCGCTCGCGGTCCATGTCGACGTCGAGGACCTCGACGGTGACTTCCTGGCCGACCTCGACAACCTCGGACGGGTGGTCGATGTGCTTCCAGGACAGCTCGGAGACGTGGACGAGACCGTCGACGCCGCCCAGGTCCACGAAGGCACCGAAGTTGACGATGGAGGAGACGACGCCGGAGCGCACCTGACCCTTCTGCAGGGTGGTGAGGAAGGTCTGGCGGACCTCGCTCTGGGTCTGCTCCAGCCAGGCACGGCGGGACAGGACCACGTTGTTGCGGTTCTTGTCCAGCTCGATGATCTTGGCCTCGAGCTCCTTGCCCACGTAGGGCTGGAGGTCGCGGACGCGGCGCATCTCGACCAGGGAGGCCGGGAGGAAGCCACGGAGGCCGATGTCGAGGATGAGACCACCCTTGACGACCTCGATGACGGTACCGGTGACGATCCCGTCCTCTTCCTTGATCTTCTCGATGGTGCCCCAGGCGCGCTCGTACTGGGCGCGCTTCTTCGAGAGGATCAGGCGGCCTTCCTTGTCCTCCTTCTGGAGAACCAGGGCCTCGATCTCGTCGCCGACCTTGACGACCTCGTTCGGGTCGACGTCGTGCTTGATCGAGAGCTCGCGGGAGGGGATCACACCCTCGGTCTTGTAACCGATGTCGAGCAGGACCTCGTCCCGGTCGACCTTCACGATGACGCCGTCGACGATGTCGCCGTCGTTGAAGTACTTGATCGTCTCGTCGATCGCGGCGAGGAAGGCTTCCTCGTTACCGATGTCGTTGACCGCAACCTGCGGGGTGGTGGCGGTGGTCTCGGTGCTGCTCGTCATGTGGGAAAGGGCTCCGGTACGGACATTGAGTCGTAGGTACTGCTACGCCGAGAGCCCGTATCGCACTGCCGAAGCCGGACAGCCTTGGAGGCGCAGGCCCTGAGATCCGAAGATCACTGCTCACGCCTCGGCAACCGAGGGGACATACAACAAGTGCGAGCGCGGCCTGCTCCGTCTGAGGCGCGCAGGCCCGCAGCGCAACTTGTAGCATACGGGGGCAGCCGGGCACGGTCAATGCGCGAAGGCGCACACCCGGGACGAATCTCCCCATACCGGTCACAACTTATGTTTTGCGAGGCCACGAGGGCCTCGCCGCACACTACCGCGGGGGCACGCCGCCGATGATCGAAGAGCACGAGCCGGAAGCGGTCCGGCGGACCACGGGCGGCGCCGAGAGCAGCCGGGCGAGCCGCGGCTGGTGGGACCGCAACGCCGACGAGTACCAGACCGAGCACGGCGCCTTCCTCGGCGACGACCGCTTCGTCTGGGGCCCCGAGGGGCTGGACGAGGCCGAGGCCGCCCTGCTGGGCCCGGCGAGCGGCCTCAAGGGCCTCGACGTGCTGGAGATCGGCGCCGGCGCGGCGCAGTGCTCGCGCTGGCTCGCCGCGCAGGGCGCCCGCCCGGTGGCCCTGGACCTCTCCCACCGCCAGCTCCAGCACGCCCTGCGCATCGGCGGTGACGTTCCGCTGGTCGAGGCCGACGCGTGCGCCCTGCCCTTCGCCGACGGCTCCTTCGACCTGGCGTGCTCGGCGTACGGGGCCGTCCCCTTCGTCGCGGACCCGGTGCAGGTGATGCGCGAGGTCCGGCGCGTGCTGCGGCCCGGCGGCCGCTGGGTCTTCTCCGTCACCCACCCCCTCCGCTGGGCGTTCCCCGACGAGCCGGGCCCCGAGGGCCTCTCCGTCGCGGCCTCCTACTTCGACCGCACCCCTTACGTCGAGCAGGACGAGCAGGGCCGCGCCGTCTACGTGGAGCACCACCGCACGCTCGGCGACCGCGTGCGGGACGTCGTCGCCGCCGGCTTCCGGCTGACCGACCTCGTCGAGCCCGAGTGGCCCGCCTGGAACCAGCAGGAGTGGGGCGGCTGGTCCCCGCTGCGCGGGAACCTCATCCCCGGCACGGCGATCTTCGTCTGCGAGCGGGACTGAGCAGTCCTGGCGGACCGGCAGGACCGTTCGGGGCCCGCGGGCCCCTGGGCGAGACTGGGCGTGTGATCCACAGCGACGCCCTCGACCGGCTGCCCGTCCGCTCCGCCCTGCCCGCCCTGACGCGCGCGCTCGACGCGCACGGCGCGGCCGTGCTGTGCGCGCCCCCCGGCACCGGCAAGACCACCCTCGTGCCGCTGGTCCTCGCCGGGCTCACCGGCGAGGGCCCGCGCCGGCGCGTCGTGGTCGCCGAGCCGCGCCGGATCGCCGCGCGGGCCGCCGCCCGCCGCATGGCGTGGCTGCTGGGCGAGAACGTGGGCGAGCAGGTCGGCTTCACCGTGCGCGGGGAGCGGCGGGCCGGGCCGCGCACGGTGGTCGAGGTGGTCACCACCGGCGTGCTGCTGCAGCGGCTGCAGCGCGACCCCGAGCTCGCGGGCGTGAGCACGGTCGTGCTGGACGAGTGCCACGAACGCCACCTCGACGCGGACACCGCCGCCGCCTTCCTCCTGGACGTACGGGCCGCGCTCCGCCCCGAGCTGCGACTGGTGGCGGCGTCCGCGACGACCGACGCCGAGGGCTGGGCCCGGCTGCTGGGCGACGCGCCCGTGATCACGGCCGAGGGCGTCTCGCACCCGGTGGAGACGGTGTGGGCGCCGCCGGAGCGGCCGGTGCGGCCGCCGCACGGGATGCGGGTGGACCCGGCCCTGCTGGAGCACGTCGCCGGGGTCGTGCGGCGGGCGCTGCGGGAGCGGGAGGGGGACGTCCTGTGCTTCCTGCCCGGTGTCGGGGAGATCGCGCGCGTGGCGGGCCGGCTGGGCGGCCGGGAGGCGCTGGGGGCCGAGGTGCTGCAGGTGCACGGGCGGGCCCCGGCCGCGGTGCAGGACGCGGTGCTGGCCGGGGCGAGCGGGGGCCGGCGGGTGGTCCTCGCGACGTCCGTGGCGGAGTCCAGCCTGACGGTGCCCGGGGTGCGGGTCGTGGTGGACGCGGGCCTGGCCCGCGAGCCCCGTACCGACCACGCGCGCGGGCTGAGCGCACTCACGACCGTACGGGCCTCGCGGGCCTCGGCCCGGCAGCGCGCCGGGCGTGCGGGGCGCGAGGCGCCGGGGACGGTGTACCGCTGCTGGTCGGAGGCCGACGACGTACGGCTTCCCGGGTTCCCGGCGGCGGAGATCACCGTCGCGGACCTGACGGCCTTCGCCCTGCAGGCTGCGTGCTGGGGCGATCCCGACGCGTCCGGGCTCGCCCTGCTCGACCCGCCGCCGTCCGGCGCGATGGCCGCCGCCCGCGAGGTCCTGACGGCCACGGGCGCCGTCTCGGCCGGCGGCCGGCCCACGGACCGGGGCCGGCGCATGGCCCGCCTCGGCGTCCACCCCCGCCTCGCGCGCGCCCTCCTCGACGGGGCCCGCGAGGCCGGTGTCCGCCGCGCGGCGGAAGTGGTGGCCCTGCTGAGCGAGGAACCGCCCCGGGAGTACGGCGACGACCTGGCGGCCGCCTGGCGTACGGCGCGGCGCGGCGGCGACGCGTACGGGGCCCGGTGGCGGGCGGAGGCCCGCAGGCTCGAAGGAGCGCTGAAGGGCGTGGCCGAGGAAGGCGCGGCCGGCTCGGCCGGGGCGTGCGGTCCCGGTGCGCCGCCGGATCCCGGTGCGCTGCCGGACGATGCCGTGGCCGGGATCGTCACCGCGCTGGCCCACCCCGAGCGGGTGGCGAGGCTGCGCGGCGAGGGCTCGTACCTCATGGTGTCCGGGACGGGGGCGCAGCTCGGCGACGGGTCCCGGCTGCGCAGCGCGCCCTGGCTCGCGATCGCCGTCGCCGACCGGCCGGTCACGGCGGCCTCGGCGCGGGTCCTGCTCGGCGCGGTGATCGACGAGGGCGCGGCGCGGGCCGCCGCCGGGGCCCTGCACGCGGAGGGCGAGGAGGTTCGCTGGTCGGAGGAGCGGCGGGACGTGGTGGCGCGGCGGGTCGAGCGGCTCGGCGCGGTCGAGCTGGCGTCCCGTGCGCTGCCGGAGCCCGACCCGGAGCTCCTGCGGGCCGCGCTGGAGGAGGGGCTGCGGCGGGAGGGCCTCGGGCTGCTGCGCTGGACGGCCGAGGCGGCCGGGCTGCGGCAGCGGCTGGCGTTCCTGCACCGGGAGCTGGGCGAGCCGTGGCCCGACGTGTCCGACGGCGCGCTGCTGGGGCACCTGGACGACTGGCTCGGCTGGGAGCTGGCCCGCGCCCGTCGGCGCTCGGACCTGGAGCGGGCGGACGGCGGCAAGGCGCTGCAGCGGCTCCTGCCGTGGGCGTCCGGGGACGCGGCACGCCTGGACGAGCTGGCGCCCGAGCGGATCCAGGTGCCCAGCGGGTCGCGGATCCGCGTGGACTACGGCGGCGGGCAGCCGGTGCTGGCCGTGAAGCTGCAGGAACTGTTCGGCTGGCAGGAGACGCCGCGGCTCGCGGGCGGCCGGGTGCCGGTGCTCGTCCACCTGCTGTCCCCCGCGGGGCGGCCCGCGGCCGTCACGGCGGACCTGGCGTCGTTCTGGCGCGACGGCTACCGCTCGGTACGCGCCGAACTCCGCGGCCGCTACCCCCGCCACCCCTGGCCGGAGGACCCGACGACGGCGCCGCCTACGCGGCGGGCGACGGGGGGTCACTGAGGGGTACGGGGTACGCGGCCGCTCCGGCGCGGCGCCGGCGCCGGGCAGCACTCGCCTCGCCCGCGCCGCGGGCCGGCCCGGCACGGCGCCCTGCGCTTCACCGGGGCGGGCCCGGTGAGGCACCGCCGGACAGCACGTATTGGGTTGCTCTCCATCGCGGCAGGAGGATTTCGGCCGGGCCGGAAGAGGGAAGAGTGCCTGGCCGGCCGCCGGGACAACCCGGCACCTGGCAGTCGGCCCGCCGTCGCGGCGGTGAGGCGGCGGTGAGAAATCCGGCGCCGCCGAAACGGCACCGGTTACCGGCCCTCGGCACGGCCGAAGACGGCAACTGTCCCGGCCCGGGTGCCCAAGGCACGGCGGCCCGCCGTCCCGGCGGAAGAAGTCCCGCGCACCTTTCTCTTCCGCCGGGACGGCGGGCCCGCTGCCGGCGTCGCCCTCCGGGAACCGGCCCGGAGGGCGAGCGCGCCTCAGGGGAGGTAGCGCTCGACCGCCGCCGCGCCCTTCTCCTCGATGAGCCGCTTCGCCCGCTCCACCCGTTCCGGTGTCACGTCCCGGCCGGACGCCATGACGAGGTCCTCGGGGTCGATCGGCCGTTCGCCCCCGGTGTACAGCCGCCTGGGCCGGGACGTGGTGGATCCGTCCTCGGTCTTCTCCTTCGTCGTCTTCTCCTTCACGGCGAGCCTCCTCTGCTCCGTGCGGCCCTTTTCCCCGGGGCCTGCCGCTCGGTTTTCCCTCCATCGTGTTCCTTTTGTCCGGTAAATGCACGACGAGGGCGAGCGCGGGCTTCCAGAAGGAGGGCGAGGGCCAGCAGGAGGCCGCCCAGGACCGCGCTCCCCCACGGCAGCCACGAGGTCAGCAGGAGCACGAGCCGCCGCTGGGACGTCACGAGGGCGACGGTGGAGTCGACGTAGTCGGCACGCATCTTCACGTGCCCGGCGAAGGCCGTGATCGGCTTCTTCTCCGGGTGCCCGGTCCAGCGCAGCTCCTCGCGGTGGATCTCCTCGCCGTTGACGGGGGCGCCGGTGACGGGGTCGATCCAGAACATGCGCCGGGTGGTGTACCAGCGCTCCAGCCCCAGCTGCCGGACGGTCTCGGGCGTCACGCCGAGGGGCATCGCCTTGGGCAGGGGGACGCGGGTCCAGGGGATGGTCTGCTCGAAGTAGTAGACGCCGAGGCCGCGGAAGGAGCGGGTGCCCCGGTAGTGGATGGGCGCGGAGGTGCGGGTCTGCATGTCGAAGTAGCGGTAGTCGCGCTTCTCCACGAGGAAGGGCCACTTGTACTCGATGCCGTCGCGCCGCACGGGGGTGTCGTCCACGTGCTCGCCGCCGGCGTGCACGGGCTGCTGGCTGTGGGCGTCGAAGACGTACCGCTCGGGTATCCGGGAGATCATCGCGCCGTCGGGCCCGGACATGTGGGTGAGGGCGTCCCAGACGACGACGTCGCGGCCGGTCTCGCGGCGGACCTTGCGGGCCTGTTCGGCGTTGCCCTTGAGCGTCTGGACGAGGGTCACCTTGGGGACGGTCCGGGGCTCCATGCGGGCGTAGTCGACGAGGGTCGCGTCCTTCGCCTCCAGGACGGCGGTCTGGTAGCTGCCCGCCGGGACCTTGGCCAGGCGGGGGAAGGCGTACCAGCGCAGCAGCGGGGCGAGGGCCGCGAGGAACACGGCCACCGCGAGAAGGACGAGGCTCGCTCTGCGGCGCACGGCGCGGCCTGCCCGTCAGGGGTGTGCGGGCGCGGAGGTGAGCAGGGGCTCGGGGGAGGTCTTCCCCTCGGGCGGGCCGATCGCGGTGACGGCGAGGACCAGGGCGAGGGCGGCGGCCAGTCCGACGGCCGCGGCGGCCAGTGCGCGCATGCGAAGCCTCCCGGCGGGATCACCCGGACCTGACGAGGCGTCAGGAGTGGGCACGGTAGCAACGCACGCGGCAGATGAGAACCACGCGTACAGCCCCCTCTCCCGTGAATACGGCCCCTCTCCCATGAAAGGGAGAGGGGCCGTACGCACACGCGCGGGCACACTCAGTGCGCGGCGGACTCCCAGTCCCGGCCCACGCCGACCGACACGTCCAGCGGCGCGCTCAGCGACACCGCCCCGGCCATCTCGCGGCGGACCAGCGCCTCGACGGCCTCCCGCTCGCCCGGCGCGATCTCCAGCACGATTTCGTCGTGCACCTGCAGGAGCATCCGGGAGGAGAGCTCCTCCGCCTCCAGCGCCTCGCCCACCCGCAGCATCGCGATCTTGACGATGTCGGCGGCCGTGCCCTGGATCGGGGCGTTCAGCGCCATCCGCTCGGCCATCTCACGACGCTGGCGGTTGTCGCTGTTGAGGTCCGGGAGGTAGCGGCGGCGCCCGAGCATGGTCTCGGTGTAGCCCGTGGCGCGGGCCTCGACGACGACCCGCTGGAGGTAGTCCCGCACACCGCCGAAGCGCTCGAAGAAGGTGTCCATCAGCTTGCCGGCCTCGCCCGGGGCGATGTTCAGCTGCTGGGACAGGCCGAAGGCCGACAGACCGTACGCCAGCCCGTACGACATCGCCTTGATCTTCCGGCGCATCTCCGGGTCGACCTCGGCCTTGGCCACGCCGAAGACCTGGGAGGCGACGGTGGTGTGCAGGTCCTCGCCGGAGTTGAACGCCTCGATCAGGCCCTCGTCCTCCGACAGGTGGGCCATCACGCGCAGCTCGATCTGGCTGTAGTCGGCGGTCATCAGGGACTCGAAGCCCTCGCCGACGACGAAGCCGCGGCGGATGGCCCGGCCCTCGTCCGTCCGCACCGGGATGTTCTGCAGGTTGGGGTCGGTGGAGGAGAGCCGGCCCGTGGCCGCCACCGTCTGGTTGAAGGTGGTGTGGATGCGGCCGCCGGGGGCGATCGACTTGATCAGCCCCTCGACCGTGGAGCGCAGCTTCGACTGCTCACGGTGGCGCAGCATGATCACCGGGAGCTCGTTCTCCGTCTGCGCGGCGAGCCAGGCCAGGGCGTCGGCGTCCGTGGTGTACCCGGTCTTGGTCTTCTTGGTCTTGGGCAGGCCCAGCTCGCCGAAGAGCACCTCCTGCAGCTGCTTGGGGGAGCCCAGGTTGAACTCGCGCCCCGCCGCGGCGTGCGCCTCCTGCACGGCCTGCTGCACCGCGGCCGCGAACTGCTGCTCCATGCGCTCCAGCCAGCCGCGGTCGGCGGCGATGCCCGCCCGCTCCATGCGGGCCAGCAGTGCGCTCGTCGGCAGCTCCACATTGCGCATCAGCTCCGCCGCGCCGACCTCCTCCAGGCGCGTGGTGAACGCCACGCCCAGGTCCAGGACCGTACGGGCCCGGCCCATCAGCGCATCGGCCTCGGCCTGCTCGTCCGCGCCGAAGGCCAGCTGGCCGTCGCCCGCGGCGGCCGTGGCCAGCTCGCGGCCCAGGTACTCCACGGACAGGGCGTCCAGCGCGAAGGAGCGGCGCCCGGGCTTGACGAGGTACGCGGCCAGCGCCGTGTCCATGCTGACGCCCTCGACCGTCCAGCCGTGCTCGGCGAAGACCCGCATCGCGGACTTGGCGTCGTGCATGACCTTCGGCGCGCCCGCATCCGCACTCCACGCGGCGAACGCCCGCTCGTCGGCCTCGTCGAGCTCGGCGGGGTCGAACCAGGCGGCCGGGCCCTCGCCCGTCGCCAGCGCGATCTCCGCGACCCGGCCGCTGCCCAGCGACCACGAGTCGACCACGGCCACGCCGAGCGGAGCCGAACCGTGCCCGGCCAGCCACGGCGCGAGCTCGCCGGCACCCAGCACCGTGCCGTCCACCTCGGCACCGGCCTCGGGAACGATCTCCTCCGCGGCCTCCCCACCGGGGTCGGCCGCCAGCAGCCGGTCCCGCAGACCCTGGTTGCGGATCTCCAGGCCCTCCAGGAACGCGATCAGCGCCTTGCGGTCGTACGCCGCGCGGCGCAGCCCCTCCGGGCGCACGGGCAGCTCGACGTCGCGCACCATCTCCGTCAGACGGCGGTTGAGCTTGACGGCCTCCAGGTGGTCCCGGAGGTTCTGCCCGGCCTTGCCCTTGACCTCCTCGACGCGCTCGACGAGGTCCGCGAACGAACCGAACTGGTTGATCCACTTCGCGGCCGTCTTCTCGCCCACACCCGGGATGCCCGGCAGATTGTCCGACGGGTCGCCGCGCAGGGCCGCGAAGTCCGGGTACTGCGAGGGGGTCAGGCCGTACTTCTCCTGCACCTTCTCCGGGGTGAAGCGCGTGAGCTCCGAGACGCCCTTCGTCGGATACAGCACCGTGACGTCGTCCGAGACGAGCTGGAAGGAATCGCGGTCGCCGGTGACGATCGAGACGTGGAAACCCTCCGCCTCCGCCTGCGTCGCCAGCGTGGCGATCACGTCGTCCGCCTCGAAGCCGTCGACCGCGAACCGCGGCACGCTCATCGCGTCCAGCATGTCGCCGATCAGCTCCACCTGGCCCTTGAAGTCGTCCGGCGTCTTGGAACGCGTCGCCTTGTACTCCGGGAACTCCTCGGAGCGCCACGTCTTGCGCGACACGTCGAACGCCACGGCGAAGTGCGTGGGCTGCTCGTCACGCAGGGTGTTCGCCAGCATCGACGCGAAGCCGTACACCGCATTCGTCGTCTGCCCGGCCGCCGTCGTGAAATTCTCCGCGGGCAGCGCGAAGAACGCCCGGTACGCCATCGAGTGCCCGTCCATGAGGAGCAGGCGGGGGCGACCTCCCTCCACTGCCTCGGTGCCGGTCGGTTCGTTCGTCTTCACTGCCTTTGCTGCCACGCCCCCGATCCTGCCACGGCCCACTGACAATCCCGGCCACGGCGACCTCGCCCCGGCACCCGCCGCCACCCCGTGACAGGATCGGAGCCGTACACAAAGATCCGTACACAGAGATCCGTACACAGAGATCCGCACGGAGAGACGTGTACGAAGAGATGCGTACGCACAGATCCGAACGGCAGACCCGCACGCGACAGCGCACCACCGACCGCTCAAGGGAGAGCGACATGGCAGGCAAGCCACCCACCGGCGATCCCGTCCAGGACGCACCGGACGTCACCGCCCCGCAGCACGCCGCGGCCGGGCTGCCCGCCGTCGCCCACTCCCTGCGCATCGCCCACCAGCAGATGGGCGCCCGCCGCACCGCCCTCACCCTCCTCAAGGTCAACCAGAAGGACGGCTTCGACTGCCCCGGCTGCGCCTGGCCCGAGCCGGACAAGCGCCACGCCGCCGAGTTCTGCGAGAACGGCGCCAAGGCCGTCGCCGAAGAGGCCACACTGCGCCGCGTCACCCCCGACTTCTTCACCCGGCACCCGGTCTCCGACCTCGCCGGGCGCAGCGGCTACTGGCTCGGCCAGCAAGGCCGCCTGACCACCCCCATGTACCTGGCCGAAGGGTCCGACACCTACGAGCCGGTCAGCTGGGAACGAGCCTTCGACATCATCGGCGAGGAACTGGCGGCCCTCGGCTCCCCCGACGAGGCCGTCTTCTACACCTCCGGCCGCACCAGCAACGAAGCCGCCTTCCTCTACCAGCTCTTCGCCCGCGAGTTCGGCACCAACAACCTGCCCGACTGCTCCAACATGTGCCACGAGTCCTCCGGCTCGGCGCTGTCGGAGACCATCGGCATCGGCAAGGGCAGCGTCCTCCTGGAGGACCTCTACAAAGCCGACCTGATCATCGTCGCCGGGCAGAACCCGGGCACCAACCACCCCCGCATGCTCAGCGCCCTGGAGAAGGCCAAACGCGGCGGGACGAGGATCATCACGGTCAACCCGCTCCCCGAAGCGGGCCTGGAGCGCTTCAAGAACCCCCAGAACGCCCGCGGCCTCGCGGGCGGCGGCACCGCCCTGACCGACCTGTTCCTGCAGATCCGCCTCGGCGGCGACCAGGCGCTCTTCCGCATCCTCAACAAGCTCGTCCTGCAGACCGAAGGCGCCGTCGACACCGAGTTCGTCCGCGAACACACCCACGGGTTCGAGGACTTCCGCACCGCGGCCCTCGCCGCCGACTGGGACGAGACCCTGCGGGCCACCGGCCTGAGCCGGGCGGAGATCGAGCAGGCGCTCGGCATGATCCTGGCCTCCAAGCGCACCATCGTCTGCTGGGCCATGGGCCTGACCCAGCACAAGCACGCCGTGCCCACCATCAAGGAGGTCGTCAACCTCCTGCTGCTGCGCGGCGACATCGGCCGCCCCGGCGCCGGCGTCTGCCCCGTCCGCGGCCACAGCAACGTCCAGGGCGACCGCACCATGGGCATCTTCGAGCGCCCCGCGCCGGCCTTCCTCGACACCCTGGAAAAGGAATTCGGCTTCACCCCGCCGCGCGAGCACGGCCTTGACGTCGTCCGCGCCATCCGTGCGCTCCGCGACGGACAGGCCAAGGTCTTCTTCGCCATGGGCGGCAACTTCGTCTCCGCCACCCCCGACACCGACGTCACCGAAGCCGCCGTGCGCCGCGCCCGCCTCACGGTGCACGTGTCGACCAAACTCAACCGCTCCCACGTGGTCACGGGCGCCCGCGCCCTCATCCTGCCCACCCTCGGCCGCACCGAGCGCGACCGGCAGGCCGGCGGCGAGCAGTTCGTCACCGTCGAGGACTCCATGGGCATGGTCCACGCCTCCCGCGGCGGCCTGAAGCCCGCGAGCCCCCACCTCCTCTCCGAGCCCGCCATCGTCTGCCGCCTGGCCCGGCGCGTGCTCGGCGCCGCCTCCGCCACCCCGTGGGAGGCCTTCGAGCGGGACTACGCCACGATCCGCGACCGCATCGCGCGCGTCGTCCCCGGCTTCGAGGACTTCAACGCCCGCGTCGCCCGCCCCGGCGGCTTCACCCTGCCCCACGCACCCCGCGACGAGCGCCGCTTCCCGACCGCCACCGGCAAAGCGAACTTCACCGCCGCACCGGTCGAATACCCCCGCCTCCCCGAAGGCCGCCTGCTGCTGCAGACGCTCCGCTCGCACGACCAGTACAACACCACCATCTACGGCCTCGACGACCGCTACCGCGGCATCAAGAACGGCCGGCGCGTCGTCCTCGTCAGCCCCGAGGACGCCCGCGCACTCGACCTCGCCGACGGCTCCTACGCCGACCTCGTCAGCGAGTGGACCGACGGCACCGAACGCCGCGCCGCCGGCTTCCGCGTCGTCCACTACCCGACCGCCCGCGGCTGCGCCGCCGCCTACTACCCCGAGACCAACGTCCTGGTCCCGCTCGACCACACCGCCGACACCAGCAACACCCCCGCCAGCAAGTCCCTGGTCATCAGGATCGAAAAGGCGGAGCAGGCGGAACAGGCGGAACGGACCGGGCAGAAGAACGACCCGGCCGGTTGACGGCAAGGCCGTTGAACTGAAAAAACGTTCACATCACAACGGCCGAGGGTGATCGGAGCACGACGCATGGGCGAGCACGGCAAGACCACGTTTCCGCAGGAGGTCCTGGACCAGTGGTCCGGCAGCGGGCTCGACCTGCCCGCCCTCTTCTCCGCCGGGCACCTCGGCGAGCGCATGAGCGTACGGGTCGTCGAGGCCTCCCCGGAGCGCGTGGTCGGCACCATGCCCGTCGAGGGCAACACCCAGCCGTACGGCCTGCTGCACGGCGGCGCCTCCGCCGTGCTCGCCGAGACCCTCGGCTCCGTCGGCGCCATGCTCCACGGCGGCCCCTCCCGGATCGCCGTGGGCGTCGACCTCAACTGCACCCACCACCGGGGCGTCCGCTCCGGAATGGTGACCGGCGTCGCCACCCCCGTCCACCGCGGGCGCACCACCGCCACCTACGAGATCGTCGTGACCGACGAGAACGACAAGCGCGTGTGCTCCGCGCGCCTCACCTGCGTCCTGCGCGACGCCGAAGCGGCCTGACCGGCGCGGGAGCGTCCTGACCGGCGCCGGAGCGGCCCGACCGGAGCCCCGGCGCCGCGGCGCCGGCGGCCCGACGCCCGCCTCCGCGTCCCGCAGCACCTTCCCGCGCCCGCCGGCACGCTCTACCGTGCCCGCATGCGGGCACCTTCGCGCCGCCGGCCGGCCGGCGCATCGCTGCTTCTGACGGCCGCGCTCCTGGCCGGCTGCGGGGACTCCGCGGCCGGCCCGGCCCCGCGCTCCCCCACGCCCGACTCCCCCGTGCAGCTGTGCACCAAGCTCATCTCCTACTGGGCCGAGCAGGACCTCATCGGCAGCAAGTGGGCCGGGCTCGACTGGGAGCAGAAGGGCCTGTCCAACGAGCAGTTCGCCCTCTACGACGACATCGTGCAGGCGGCCCGCGGCGAACAGCGCAGGCACGGCACCGCCGCGGCCCTCGAACTGGCCCGCCGCCAGGCGCGGCAGCGCTGCGAGGCCGCGGGCGGGGCCACCCGCAGCTCGGAGAACTGGAGGCCTCCGACGTGACCGTGTGTAATCGTCACGCGGGGCGGGAAACGTAGCACCGTCGGCAGTCGCCGACAGGACCACGACTCCTCGCGGCCCGTCCACCCCCTTCCCACACCCTCGACCGCTTAGCGGAACTGCACTTTCTGGCTCCGCACTCGGGGGACAAATCACCATCCGCGAAGATCATTCGCTCACGGCTGCTACACAAAAATCCCCAGAAGTGATCTGCGTCATAACAAGACAGTCACATCATGGCCAGCACCTCTGCCCCCCGCAGCCGCACCCCCCTAGAGTCACGGCCAGTCACCGCCCCGCCGGGGAAAGGACACACCGTGCGCCACCGTCCCCTGCTCATCCTCACCAGCACCCTCGCCGCCGGCACCCTCGCCCTGAGCGCCTGCGGCTCACGCGACGGCGGCAAGAGCGACGACAACCAGGGCAGCGGCAAGCAGACCACCGTGGTGATCGGTGTCGACGCCCCGCTGACCGGCTCCCTGTCCGCCCTCGGCCAGGGCATCAAGAACTCCGTCGACCTCGCCGCCCGCACCGCCAACAAGAACAAGGAAGTCCAGGGCATCACCTTCAAGACCGAAGCCCTGGACGACCAGGCCGTCCCGGCCTCCGGCCAGCAGAACGCCACCAAACTCGTCGCCGACAAGGCCGTCCTCGGCGTCGTCGGCCCCCTCAACTCCGGCGTGTCCCAGTCCATGCAGGGCGTCTTCGCCCGGGCCGACCTCACACAGGTCTCCCCCGCCAACACCAGCCCCGAACTCAGCCAGGGCGACAACTGGCTCAAGGGAGAGAAGAAACGCCCCTTCAAAACCTACTTCCGCACCGCCACCACCGACATCATCCAAGGCCGCTTCGCCGCGCAGTACGCCTACAAGGACGCCAAGAAGAAAAAGGTCTTCGTCGTCGACGACAAACAGACCTACGGCGTCGGCCTCGCCTCGATCTTCGCCCAGGAATTCAAACGCCTCGGCGGCGAAGTCGTCGGCACCGACCACATCACCGTCAAGGAAACCGACTTCTCCAGCGTCGCCAACAAGGTCAAGACCAGCGGCGCCGACATCGTCTACTACGGCGGCCAGTACCCCGAAGGCGGCCTCCTCTCCGACCAGGTGAAGAAGACCGGCGCCCGCATCCCCCTGATGGGCGGCGACGGCGTCTACGACCCCGCCTTCATCAAAGCCTCCAGCGAGAACAACGACGGCGACCTCGGCACCTCCGTCGGCTACCCCGTCGAAGGCCTCGACTCCGCCAAGGCATTCGTCCAGAACTACAAGGACGCCGGCTACAAGGACCCCTACGCGGCCTACGGCGGCTACTCCTACGACGCGGCCTGGGCCATCGTCCAAGCCGTCAAGAAAGTCGTCGCCGACAACAACGGGAAACTCCCCGCAGACGCCCGCGCCAAAGTCACCGAAGCCATGGGCAAAGTCTCCTTCGAAGGCGTGACCGGAAAGGTCTCCTTCGACGAATACGGAGACACCACCAACAAGCAACTGACCGTCTACCAGGTCAAGGGCGACGCCTGGCAGTCCCTCAAGAGCGCCACCTTCAAGGACTGAACAGCAGCCCGAACAGCGGCCCGAACAGCGGCCCGAACAAGCCCAGCGGAAACCGCACCCACCGCGCGAGGACGCGACCCACGCCCTCGCGCGGACCCACATCCGACACCCGCATCGGAGGCCCAGCGGTGCACCAACTGCCGCAAACGCTGGTCAACGGTCTCGCCCTCGGTGCCCTCTACGGCCTCATCGCCATCGGGTACACCATGGTCTACGGCATCGTCCAGCTCATCAACTTCGCCCACGGCGAGATCGTCATGATCGGGGGCTTCGGCGCCCTCAGCGTCCACCTCTGGCTCCCCGCCGGCACACCCCTCTCCGCCGCCCTCCCCCTCATGCTCATCGGCGGCGCCCTCGCCTCCGTCGCCGTCGCCACCGCAGCGGAACGCTTCGCCTACCGGCCCCTGCGCGACGCCCCCAGGCTCGCCCCCCTCATCACCGCCATCGGCCTGTCCATCGCCCTCCAGCAACTCGTCTGGGCCTTCTACCCGGACGCCAAGAAATCCCGCGGCTTCCCCCAGTTCCAAGGCGACGCCTTCGAACTCGCCGGCAACATCCACATCCAGCGCGACGACGTCTTCGTCCTCCTCGCCGCACCCCTGTGCATGCTCGCCCTCGGCTTCTTCGTCGCCAGAAGCCGCACCGGCCGCGCCATGCAGGCCACCGCCCAGGACCCCGACACCGCCAAACTCATGGGCATCAACACCGACCGCATCATCGTCCTGGCCTTCGCCATCGGCGGCGCCTTCGCCGCCGTCGCCGCGGTCGCCGCAGGCCTGCGCGCCGGCCAGATCAACTTCGAAATGGGCTTCATCCTCGGCCTCAAGGCCTTCACCGCCGCCGTCCTCGGCGGCATCGGCAACATCTACGGGGCCATGCTCGGCGGCGTCGTCCTCGGCATCGCCGAAGCCGCCGCCTCCACCTACATCCAGCACATCCCCGGAATGCAACAACTCGGCGGAGGCGGCTGGAAGGACGTGTGGGCCTTCGCCCTCCTCATCCTCGTCCTCCTCATCAGGCCCCAAGGCCTGCTCGGCGAACGTGTCGCGGATCGGGCGTGAGCACGATGAATCCACAGAAAACCACAGGCGACGACGCCAACAGGAACGGGAAAGGGACCGGGCAAAAGGCTGAGGCCGGGCCCGAGAACGGAAACGGGCCGGCAACCCCCACCACCGAAACCACCCCCCTCATCCCCCTCCCCCACGGCACCGCCCGCATCCTCACCGCCACCGGCGCCACCCTCAGCGCCGCCTCCACCTTCCTCCCCTGGACCTGGACCACCGACTTCCCCGGCAACCTCACCATCACCGGCTACCCCGGCGGCCTCCAACTCCTCACCCTCACCGGCGCACTCCTCACCCTCCTCTACGCCCTCACCACCTGGAACCTCCCAGGCCTCCGCTGGCTCAACCCCGCCCGCAGCCACAACGCCACCGCACTCCTGGCCACAGCCACCCTCGCCACCACCTGGTACACCCTCATCGCCATCGCCGTACAACTCGGCGGACTCGTCAACCTCGAACCCGGCGGATACGCAGCCGCCCTCGCCACCCTCCTCGCCCTCCTCGGCACCCTCGCCCTCCCCCTCGACCGGCGCACCACCAACTCCTTCCCACCCACCAGCCGCCTGAGCACCACCCGCACCGGAACACTCCTCCGCTCCGTACTCCGCACCATCCGCCCCGGCCGCACCGACCGCCGCACACCACCCGCCCGGCCCCTCCCCGCCTGGGCCGAAATCCTCATCATCGCCGCATCCTTCGGCCTCGCCCTGAGCCTGGTCACCTACGGCATCGGCACCACATACGGCGAACTCTTCACCGGATTCCTGCTCCTGGCCGGCCTCGGCGCCGCAGCCCTCGCCCGGGCCGGGCTCATCGGACGGCTCACCACCCTCACCGCCAGGCACCGCACCCCCACCGTCACCGCCGCCTTCGCCGCCGCGGCCCTCTTCCCCCTCACCCAGGACACCGACCAGTACACCCTCATCGCCGTCAACATCCTGATCTTCTCGACCGTCGCCCTCGGCCTCAACGTCGTCGTCGGCCTCGCCGGCCTCCTCGACCTCGGCTACGTCGCCTTCCTCGGCGTCGGCGCCTACACCGCCGCCCTCGTCTCCGGCACGACCGCCTCCACCCTCGACGTCCACTTCCCCTTCTGGGCCGCCGTCCTCACCGGAGCCGCCGCCTCACTCGTCTTCGGCGTCGTCATCGGAGCCCCCACCCTCCGCCTGCGCGGCGACTACCTCGCCATCGTCACCCTCGGATTCGGCGAAATCTTCCGCATCACCGTCGGCAACCTCAACGGCGAATCCGGCCCCTCCCTCACCAACGGACCCAACGGCATCCCCAACATCCCCGACCTCGTCCTCTTCGGCTACGAATTCGGCGAAACCCACACCCTCGGCAGCATCACCCTCAACCCCTTCGCCAACTACTACCTCCTGATGCTCCTCTTCACCGTCCTCGTCGTCCTCGTCTTCAGCCGCGCCGGCGACTCCCGCATCGGACGCGCCTGGATCGCCATCCGCGAGGACGAAACCGCCGCCACCGCCATGGGCATCAACGGCTTCCGCCTCAAACTCCTCGCCTTCGCCCTCGGCGCAACCCTCGCCGGACTCGCCGGCACCGTACAAGCCCACGTCGCCTACACCGTCGTCCCCGAGCAATACGTCTTCGCAGGCCCCGTACCACCCAACTCCGCCTTCCTCCTCGCAGCCGTCATCCTCGGCGGCATGGGCACCATCAGCGGCCCCCTCCTCGGCGCCGCCCTCCTCTACCTCATCCCCGCCAAACTCCAGTTCCTCCACGACTACCAACTGCTCGCCTTCGGCGCCGCCCTCATCCTCCTCATGCGCTTCCGCCCCGAAGGACTCATCCCCGACCGCCGCCGGCAACTCGAATTCCACGAAGGAACCACCGGCAGCAGCACCCTCAAGCACGCGGAGGCGCCCACACCATGACCACCACCGCCCCCGCCGCCCCCGCCGGAACACCCACCGACACACCCGCCCTCACCGCCACCGGCGTCACCATGCGCTTCGGCGGCCTCACCGCCGTCCGCAACGTCGACCTCACAGTCCACCGCAACGAAATCGTCGGCCTCATCGGACCCAACGGCGCAGGAAAAACCACCTTCTTCAACTGCCTCACCGGCCTCTACATCCCCACCGAAGGCACCGTCGCCTACAAAGGCACCACCCTCCCGCCCAAACCCCACCTCGTCACCAAAGCCGGCATCGCCCGCACCTTCCAGAACATCCGACTCTTCGCCAACATGACCGTCCTCGAAAACGTCCTCGTCGGCCGCCACACCCGCACCAAAGAAGGCCTCTTCTCCGCCCTCCTGCGCGGCCCCGGATTCCGCCGCGCCGAACGAGCCTCCGAAGAACGCGCCATGGAACTCCTCGCCTTCACCGGACTCGCCACCAAACGCGACCACCTCGCCCGCAACCTCCCCTACGGCGAACAACGCAAGCTGGAAATCGCACGCGCCCTCGCCAGCGACCCCGGACTCCTGCTCCTCGACGAACCCACCGCCGGAATGAACCCCCAGGAAACCCGCGCCACCGAAACCCTCGTCCGCGCCATCCGCGCCCAGGGAACCGCCGTCCTCGTCATCGAGCACGACATGCGGTTCATCTTCAACCTCTGCGACCGCGTCGCCGTCCTCGTCCAGGGCGAGAAACTCACCGAAGGCACCTCCGAAGCCGTCCAGGCCGACGAACGCGTCGTCGCCGCCTACCTCGGCACCCCCTTCGAAGGCGCCCCCGGCGAAGAAGAAGCGGCCGAGGTGGCCGCCGCCGAGGCCCGCACCGAGGAAGAGGCCCGCACCGAGGAAGGGGACGAGCCGTGACCGCCCTCCTGGAAGTCGAAAACCTCCGCGTCGCCTACGGCAAGATCGAAGCCGTCAAAGGCATCTCCTTCACCGTCGAAGCGGGCCAGGTCGTCACCCTCATCGGCACCAACGGCGCCGGCAAGACCACCACCCTGCGCACCCTCTCCGGACTCCTCAAACCCCTCGACGGCACCATCCGCTTCGAAGGCCGGCCGCTCACCGGAGTCCCCGCGCACCGCGTCGTCGCCCTCGGCCTCGCCCACTCCCCCGAAGGCCGGCACATCTTCCCGCGCCTCACCATCGCCGAGAACCTCCAGCTCGGAGCGTTCCTGCGCAAGGACGCGGGCGGCATCGCACAGGACGTGCAGCGCGTCTACGACCTCTTCCCCATCCTCGGCGAACGCGCCCGCCAGGCCGCCGGCACCCTGTCCGGCGGCGAACAGCAGATGCTCGCCATGGGCCGGGCCCTGATGTCCCGCCCCAAGCTCCTCATGCTGGACGAGCCCTCCATGGGCCTCTCGCCCATCATGATGCAGCGGATCATGGCCACGATCACCGAGCTCAGGGCCTCCGGCACCACGATCCTGCTGGTCGAGCAGAACGCCCGGGCCGCGCTCTCCCTCGCCGACCGCGCGCACGTCATGGAGATCGGGAAGATCGTCCTCTCCGGGACGGGGGCGGACCTCCTCCACGACGAGTCGGTACGCAAGGCGTACCTCGGCGAGGACTGACGAGGGCCCGCGTCCGGTACGGACACGGGCCCTCGCTCACGACACGGCCGGGCTACTGCCCCTTCGCCGCCTTCTTCTCCTCGGCGTCCTCGATCACGGCCTCCGCGACCTGCTGCATCGACAGCCGGCGGTCCATCGACGTCTTCTGGATCCAGCGGAAAGCCGCCGGCTCGGTCAGCCCGTACTGCGTCTGCAGGATGCTCTTCGCACGGTCCACCAGCTTGCGCGTCTCCAGCCGCTGGGAGAGGTCCGCGACCTCCTTCTCCAGCGCCTTCAGCTCCGTGAAACGGGACACGGCCATCTCGATGGCCGGGACGACGTCGCTCTTGCTGAAGGGCTTCACCAGATAGGCCATGGCCCCGGCGTCCCGGGCCCGCTCCACCAGCTCGCGCTGGGAGAAGGCGGTCAGCATCAGCACGGGCGCGATCGAATCGCGGGCGATCTGCTCCGCGGCGGAGATCCCGTCCAGGACGGGCATCTTCACATCGAGGATCACCAGGTCGGGCCGGTGCTCCCGGGCCAGCGCGACCGCGGTCTCGCCGTCGCCCGCCTCGCCCACGACGGAGTAGCCCTCTTCCTCGAGCATCTCTTTGAGGTCGAGACGGATCAGGGCCTCGTCCTCGGCGATCACGACACGGGTGACATGCGGAGGGGTGTGCTGCGGCTCGTCGTCGACGGGCGGCGTGGGCTCGGCGGCGGTCACGGGTCTCCTCGTTAGGGCAGGTGCTGCTGCACGAGCCTACCTACGTCATGTAGTTTTGAGCACCGAGGGGGTATACACTTCCCTTAGATTGCAAGGCCCCGGTAGCCCAATTGGTTAGAGGCCATGGATTCAAAACCCATCCAGTGTCGGTTCGAGTCCGACCCGGGGCACTTCACCTTCGATTCGAAGGTCAGCTGAAGCTCTAAACCGTTGGCGATCTTCACTCGCCATGGTGAACATTGCTTCGAATTGGCCTGCGAGACGCGACCGCTCGACCAGGCTCGTTGGCATGTACGACATCCGAACGCGTCGGTACGCGCTCACACTCGTCAACCAGGGCCGCAGCCTTAACTCGGTGAGTAAACAGACCGGGGTATCCCGGTCCGCGATACGCGGATGGCAAGCCGGGACCGAACCCCTCCCACGCACGACCGAGTGCTCCATGTGTGACGGCGATCCCCAGCCACCAGCGGATCACGCCACCTACTGCTACCTGCTCGGCCTATACCTCGGCGACGGCTGCCTGAGCGCCGGTCGACGCGGCGTCTACGCCTTACGCATTGCCTGCGCGGATGCGTGGCCCGGCCTCATCGAGTCCTGCCGGGATGCCATGGCGAGGGTTCGCCCGACGAACAGCGTCTGCATCGTCCGCAAGCAGGGTTGTGTCGCAGTCACCAGCTCCAGCAAGCACTGGCCCTGTCTCTTTCCGCAGCACGGCCCCGGAAAGAAGCATGAGCGCCCCATCAGGCTGGAGCCGTGGCAGCAGGAGCTCGTAGAGGCGCATCCCTGGCCGTTCATCCGCGGGCTCATCCACTCGGACGGCTCACGCATCACCAACTGGACGTCCCGCATCATCAACGGCCAGCCCAAGCGCTACGAATACCCGCGGTACTTCTTCACCAACGCGTCTACAGACATCTTGAAGCTCTTCACCGACACCCTCGACAGGGTCGGCGTCGACTGGAAGTCCACTCGCCAGAGCCGAAGAGCTCAGAGCATCTCCGTAGCCCGCAAAGCATCCGTCGCCCTCATGGACGCCTACATAGGCCCCAAGTACTGACCGGAGCGCGGCTACTCCTCCCCGATGTGGTGCACCCGCACCATGTTCGTCGTGCCAGGCGTCGCCGGCGGCGAACCGGCCGTGATGATCACCCGATCCCCCCGCCGGCACCGCCCGATCCGCAGCAGGTACTCGTCGACCTGGTCGACCATCTCGTCCGTCGTCTGCACCATCGGGCCCAGGAACGTCTCCACGCCCCACGTGAGGCTCAGTTGGGCCGCCGTCGCCGGCTCCGGCGTGAACGCCAGCAGCGGGATCGGGGAGCGGTAGCGCGACAGCCTCCGGACCGTGTCGCCGGATTGGGTGAAGGCGACCAGGAACTTCGCCTCCAGGAAGTCGCCCATCTCGGCGGCCGCCCGCGCCACCGAGCCGCCCTGGGTGCGGGGCTTGCTCCGTTCGGTCAGCGGGGGCAGGCCCTTCGCCAGGAGGTCCTCCTCCGCGGCGGCGACGATGCGGCCCATGGTCTTGACCGTCTCCACGGGGTACTTGCCCACGCTCGTCTCGCCGCTGAGCATCACCGCGTCCGTGCCGTCGATGACGGCGTTCGCGACGTCGGAGGCCTCCGCGCGGGTGGGGCGGGAGGCGTCGATCATGGAGTCGAGCATCTGCGTCGCCACGATCACCGGCTTGGCGTTGCGCTTGGCGAGTTTGATGGCCCGCTTCTGGACGATCGGGACGGTTTCCAGGGGCATTTCGACGCCCAGGTCGCCGCGGGCGACCATGATGCCGTCGAAGGCGGCGACGATGCCGTCGAGGTTCTCGACGGCCTGGGGCTTTTCGATCTTGGCGATGACGGGGAGGCGGCGGCCTTCCTCGTCCATGACGCGGTGGACGTCGACGATGTCGTCCGCGCTGCGGACGAACGACAGGGCGATGATGTCGGCGCCGATGCCGAGGGCCCAGCGCAGGTCTTCGACGTCCTTCTCGGAGAGGGCGGGGACGGAGACGGCGACGCCGGGGAGGTTGAGGCCCTTGTGGTCGGAGACCATGCCGCCTTCGATGACGATGGTCCGTACGCGCGGGCCGTCGACCTCCGTCACTTCGAGGGTGACGCGGCCGTCGTCGACGAGGATGCGCTCGCCCTTGGTGACGTCGGCGGCGAGGCCGTCGTAGGTGGTGCCGCAGGTGTGGCGGTCGCCTTGGACGGGTTCGACGGTGATGGTGAATTCGTCGCCGCGTTCAAGGAGTACGGGGCCTTCGTGGAAGCGGCCGAGGCGGATCTTCGGGCCTTGAAGGTCGGCGAGGATGCCGACGCTGCGGCCTGCTTCTTCGGCGGCTTTGCGTACGCGCTGGTAGCGGGCCTCGTGGTCGGCGTAGGTGCCGTGGCTGAGGTTGAAGCGGGCGACGTCCATGCCGGCGTCGACGAGTGCCTTGATCTGCTCGTACGAGTCGGTGGCGGGCCCGAGGGTGCAGACGATTTTTGCTCGGCGCATGTCTCGACCTTACGACCTACCAGTGGGTAGCGAATCTGTCGTCCGCGACAGCCCAACGGCCGTTGGGTAAAAGGTTTTTGACAACGAGTGAATGTGCGCGTGCGCGCTCCGATGAGCACCCTCGGGGCCTTGTGCCGGTCGTGTCAGAGCCGGGGCGGTGCCATGGTGAAGCGGGCGCTGACCTGGGCGCGGAGGGTCTGTCGCTGGGGTTCGAGATCCAGTTCGGGTGTGGGGGCGGGGGTTCCCGCGAGTCCGCCGCCGCCGGGCCGTCCCCGGCGCATCGCGCCGGGGGGTGACGGGCGGGTGGCGTGCTCGGCGCCGTCGTCGGCGAGTTCGAGGAGGGCGCCGAGTTCGGTGCCGAGGGCGTCGGCGTATGCGCGGGCGCGCTGGAGGGCTTCGTGGACGGCTTTGCGGCGGACCTCGGTGTGGGCGGGCGAGTCGGGGCGGAGGGCCCACCGGGGTCCGCTGATGCGGGTGAGGGGGAGGTCGGAGAGGCGGGCGGTGAGTTCGCCGAGGAGGGTGAAGTCGTTGACGGTGGCGGTGAGGTGGATGCTGCCGTTGTAGGTGCTGATGCGTTCGCCGCGTCCTTTTTCGGTGAGTTGGGGGGTGATGCTGATGTAGCCGGTTTCTATTTTTTCGACGGCGTCGCCGTAGGACTTCACGAGGTCGAGGGCCTGGGAGTTGCGTTGGGTGAGGTCGTGGAGGGTGGTGGTGCGGTCGGTGCCGCGGGCGGTGACGGTGATGCCGAGGCGGGCGATTTCGGGGTCGGCTTCGAGGCGGGCTTCGCCGCGGACGGAGACGCGGGGGGTGTCGGGGGTGCCGTAGGGCAGGGGTGCGGGTGTGGTCATGCGGTCAGTGTGGCCTGCTGGTTCTCGCGGTGAAGTTACCGGGGAGTCACCGGATCGCAACCTTGGGAGGGTGTCGCGGGTGGGGTGGCCCGGGTCAGAATCTACGCGCGTTGTCAGCATGTGATTTGCACTGTGACTTGGGGAGAAGAAGTGCCGCTGAACCGGAGGAACTTTCTGGGGCGTACTGCCGCGACGGGTGCGGGGGTCGCGCTCGTGGGGGCGGTGGGTGCCGGGTCGGCCGAGGCGCGGGAGGTGGATGGGGGCCTGACGGGCGGCCGGGGGAAGCGGAAGTACTCGTTCACCGTGATGGGGACGACGGACCTGCACGGGAACGTCTTCAACTGGGACTACTTCACGGACGCCGAGTTCGACGACAAGGCGCACAATGACGTGGGTCTGGCGAAGATCTCGACTTTGGTGAATCAGGTCCGTGCGGAGAAGGGGCGTCGCAACACGCTGCTGATCGACGCGGGTGACACGATCCAGGGCACTCAGCTTTCGTATTACTACGCCAAGGTGGATCCGATCACCAAGGCGCACGGTCCGGTGCACCCGATGGCCCAGGCGATGAATGCCATCGGTTACGACGCCGCGGCGCTGGGGAATCACGAGTTCAATTACGGTATCCCGGTGCTGCGGAAGTTCGAGGAGCAGTGTGATTTCCCGCTGCTGGGGGCGAATGCGCTCGATGCGAAGTCGCTGCGGCCGGCTTTTGCGCCGTATGTGATGAAGCGGGTGTGTACGCCTTTCGGGCGGGATGTGAAGGTGGCGGTCCTGGGGCTGACGAATCCGGGGATCGCGATCTGGGACAAGGCGAATGTCCAGGGGAAGATGGTGTTCCCGGGTCTGGAGGAGCAGGCGGCGAAGTGGGTGCCGCGGCTGCGTTCGATGGGTGCGGACGTGGTGATCGTCTCGGCGCACTCGGGTTCGAGCGGGACTTCTTCGTACGGTGACCAGCTGCCGCACATCGAGAACGCGGCGGCGCTGGTGGCGGAGCAGGTGCCGGGGATCGACGCGATCCTGGTGGGGCATGCGCACACGGAGATCCCGGAGTACCGGGTGGCGAACAAGAAGACGGGCAAGCAGGTGGTGCTGTCGGAGCCGCTGAAGTGGGGTCAGCGGTTGACGCTGTTCGACTTCGGTCTGGTGTGGGAGCGGGGTCGCTGGCAGGTGGAGTCGGTTTCGGCGAAGGTGCTGAACTCGAACACGGTGCCCGAGGACAAGAAGATCACCCGGCTGCTGCGTGACGAGCACGAGAAGGTCGTGGCGTATGTGAATCAGGTGATCGGTACGTCGACGGCGGCGATGAGCGCCGGCGAGGCGGCGTACAAGGACACGCCGATCATCGACTTCATCAATCATGTGCAGAAGGAGACGGTGAGGGCGGCGCTGGCCGGGACGGCTCACGCGGGCCTGCCGGTGCTGTCGCAGGCGTCGTGCTTCTCGCGGACGGCTGCGGTGCCGGCGGGGAAGGTGACGATCCGCGAGGTTGCCGGGCTGTATCCGTTCGAGAACACGCTGGAGGCCCGGGTGCTGACGGGTGCGCAGCTGCGGGAGTATCTGGAGTTCTCGGCGCGGTATTTCGTGCGGACGGCTGCGGGGGCGCCGGTGGATCCGGCGAAGCTGACGAATGCGGAGAGCATTCCGGATTACAACTATGACGCGGTCAGCGGCCTCTCGTACGAGATCGACATCGCGAAGGCGCCGGGGTCGCGGATCGCGAAGTTGATGTTCGACGGGAAGCCGCTGGACGACGCGGCGCAGTTTGTCTTGGCGGTGAATAATTACCGGGCGAGTGGTGGGGGGAATTTCCCGCATGTGGCTCGGGCGAAGCAGGTGTGGGCGAACTCGGAGGAGATTCGTAACACGATCATTTCTTGGGTGAAGGCTCAGGGGACGATCGATGTGGCGAAGTTCGCCTCAGTGGACTGGAAGCTGACGCGGGATGGTGCGCCGGTCTTCTGATGCGGTGGTGCGGGGTCGTGGCTGAGGCCGCGGTTCCAGGCCGAAGGTGGTGAAGGCGGTCCGCTCCGGGAGGGGGTAGGCCGCCTTTTCCGTGATGGCGTTGAGGATGGTGGCGCTGCGCCAGGCGGCGAGGCCGAGGTCGGGGGTGCCTACGCCGTGGGTGTGGCGTTCGGCGTTCTGGACGTGGATGGCGCCGCGGACGAGGGGGTCGAGGACGAGGCGGTGGTTTTCGTCGATGCGGGGGCGTTCGCTGTGGTCGCGGCGGATGTAGGGGTCGAGGGCGGCGAGGAGGGTGTCGACGGGGCGTTCGCGGTAGCCGGTGGCGAGGATGACGGCGTCGGTGGTGACGCGGGAGCGGGTGCCTTGCTGGGCGTGTTCGAGGTGGAGTTCGACGCGGGTGGTGCCGACGCGGCCGGCGGTGCGGACGAAGACGCCGGGGGTGAGGACGGTGTCGGGCCAGCCGCCGTGGAGGCTGCGGCGGTAGAGCTCGTCGTGGATGGCGGCGAGGGTGTCGGCGGCGATGCCCTTGTGGAGTTGCCATTGCTGGGGGAGGAGTTGGTTGCGGACGGCTTCGGGGAGGGCGTGGAAGTAGCGGGTGTAGTCGGGTGTGAATTGTTCGAGGCCGAGTTTGCTGTATTCCATGGGGGCGAAGGCGGGGGTGCGGGCGAGCCAGTGGAGTTTTTCGCGGCCGGCGGGGCGGTTGCGGAGGAGGTCGAGGAAGACTTCGGCGCCGGACTGGCCTGATCCGATGACGGTGATGTGTTCGGCGGCGAGGATGCGCTCGCGGTGGTCGAGGTAGTCGGCGGAGTGGATGACGGGGACGGCGGGGGCGTCGACGAGGGGGCGTAGGGGGTCGGGGACGTAGGGGGCGGTGCCGACGCCGAGGACGAGGTTGCGGGTGTAGGTGCGGCCGAGGGCTTCGGCTTCGCCGTCGGTGTCGAGTTGGGTGAAGTCGATTTCGAAGAGGTTGCGTTCGGGGTTCCAGCGGATGGCGTCGATCTGGTGGCCGAAGTGGAGGCCGGGGAGGGATTGGCTGACCCAGCGGCAGTAGGCGTCGTATTCGGCGCGTTGGATGTGGAAGCGCTCGGCGAAGTAGAAGGGGTAGAGGCGTTCGCGGGACTTGAGGTAGTTGAGGAAGCTCCAGGGGCTGGTGGGGTCGGCGAGGGTGACGAGGTCGGCGAGGAAGGGGACTTGGAGGGTGGTGCCGTCGATGAGGAGGCCGGCGTGCCAGCGGAAGGTGTGGTTCTGGTCGTAGCAGGCGGTGCGGAGGCCGGGGATGCCGTGGGCGAGGGCGGCGAGGGAGAGGTTGAAGGGGCCGATGCCGATGCCGGCGATGTCGAGGGGCTGGTCGGGGGTGGTCTGGGGGGAGGCGGAGGTTTCGGGGGCTGTTTCGGGCTTGGGGGGCGGCGGGGTGTCGGGGGTGTTCTGCGGGGGGTTCTTGGGGGGTGGCGGGGTCTTCATCGGCGTACCTGGCCTTCCACGAGGGTGAGGAGTGTGCGGAGGTCGTCGGGTGTGGTGTGGGGGTTGAGGAGGGTGGCTTTGAGCCAGAGGCCTTCGGGGGTGGTGGTGCGGCCGAGGACGGCGTGGCCGTGGTGGAGGAGGGTGCGCCGGAGGCCGGCGGTGGTGCGGTCGTCGGTGGGGGTGGGGCGGAAGAGGACGGTGCTGAGGGTGGGGCGCGCGTAGAGGTCGAAGCCGGGGTGGGCGTCGATGAGGTCGGCGAAGTGCCGGGCGGTGGTGCAGACGCCTTCGACGAGGTCGCCGAGGCCGCGGCGGCCCAGGGCCCGGAGTGTGACGGCGATCTTGAGGATGTCGGGGCGGCGGGTGGTGCGCAGGGAGCGGCCGAGGAGGTCGGGGAGGCCGGCCCCGGTGTCGTCGGGGGCGTTGAGGTAGTCGGCGTGGTGGGCCAGGGGGTGCAGGGCGGTGCTGTCGGGGACTGCGAGGAGGCCTGCGGCGACGGGTTGCCAGCCGAGTTTGTGGAGGTCGATGGCGATGGTGTGGGCGCGGTCGAGGCCGTCGAGGGCGGGGCGGAGGGTGTCGCTGAAGAGGAGCGGGCCGCCGTAGGAGGCGTCGATGTGGAGGCGGGCGCCGTGGGTGTGGCAGAGGTCGGCGAGGGCGGGGAGGGGGTCGATGCTGCCGGTGTCGGTGGTGCCGGCGGTGGCGATGACGAGGGTGGGGGTGCCGGTGGTGGTGGGGTCGGTGAGGGCGGTGTGGACGAGGGTGGGGTCGAGGATGCCGGTGGGGGTGGGGAGGGTGGTGGGTGCGGGGAGTCCGAGGAGCCAGGCGGCGCGGTGGATGCTGTGGTGGGCGTTGGCTCCGCAGAGGATGCGGAGTGGCCGGGTGGTTCGCTCGGGTGCCGGTTCCCCGGCGGCTTCGGGGGCCGGCTGCCTTGAGGGGCTGCGGGCGGGCTTCCCGGTTGCCGCGCGGGCCGGCTCTTCGGTTGCTGCCCGGGTCGGCTGTCCGGTTGCTCGCCCGGTCGTCTCCCTGGCTGTCCCCCTGGCCGCCTCCCTGGTTGTCTCCCTGGCCGCTTCCCTGGCCAGGAGGAGGGCCAGCTGGTTGGACTCGGTGCCGCCGGTGGTGACCAGGGCGTCGGGGGCCGGGTGGCGGGGGTAGGCGAGGGCGGCCAGGGCGCGGGTGGTGAGGGCTTCGAGGGCGGTCGCCGCCGGGGCCTGGTCCCAGGAGTCGAGGGAGGGGTTGAGGGCGGCGGCCGCGAGGTCCGCGGCGGCGGCCAGGGCGAGGGGCGGGCAGTGCAGGTGGGCGGCGCAGTGGGGGTGGGCCGGGTCGGCGGCGCCCTCGGCCAGGGCGGTGACGAGGGTGTGGAGGGCTTCGTGGGCTCCGGTGCCGGTCTCGGGGAGGGCGGGGGCGGCCCGGGCCCGGAGGCGGGCGGTGACGGCTTCGGGGCCGCCGGCCGGGAAGGGGCCGCGGCGGGTGGCGGTGCCTTCGTCGAGGGCGTCGAGCACGGTACCGAGGAGGGGCCGCAGGGCTTCGGGTCCTCGGGTGCCGCCGGCGAGGGGGGCGGGGGTGCGGTCTGCGGCGTCGTGGGGGGAGGCGACGGTGGGGCCGGCGGGCGCAGGCATTTGACTTTGCCCCTTTTGGGTTGACTTCGAGCGCATGCTGTGGGGTCGGTCCGGGCTGTGACGAGCGGCAACTGCAACAAGTTACGTTCGGCGCACGTTCGGTGACCGGCGTAGCGGCGGGTTTCGCTCGATGGGGGGAAGGCCGTGCAACAGGGGTGAGATGTGTCTGCTAATGGGGTCCGGGGCGGACGCACCCCGTTCCGTCGACTAATCTGCACCCCATGGCCATGAACTTTCTCGCTCTCGACGTAGGGCCGCTCAAGCCCGAGCCCGCGCCGCTCGTGCTCGGCGCCGTGCTGTTCTTCATCGTCTTCGCCGTGATGGCGAAGGTGCTGCTGCCCCGGATCAACAAGGTCCTCGTCGAGCGCGAGAAGGCCACCGACGGCCGCTTCGACGAGGCGGAGGAGATCCGCGCGGAGGCCGCCCGGGTCCACACCGAGTACCAGGAGCTGCTGGCCGAGGCCCGGCACGAGGCCGCGCGCCTGCGCCAGGAGTCGCTGGAGCAGGGCACGGCGATCATTGCCGAGCTGCGTGCCGAGGGTCAGCGCCAGCGCGAGGAGATCATCTCCGCGGGCCACGCGGTGATCGACGCCGAGCGCGCGGTCGCCGAGGCCGAGCTGCGCCAGCAGGTCGGCGTGCTGGCCACGGAGCTGGCCGGCCGCATCGTCGGTGAGGACGTCGCCCAGTCCGCCCGCGAGAACGGCACGGTGGACCGCTTCCTGGAGGAGCTGCGCACCGCGCAGGCCTCCGACGCCGCCCGCGAGGCGCGCGGCTGACAGCGGCAGGCCGCCGCTGCGACACATCTCGGACGCCGAAGGCTCCGCACCCCTTCCGGGTGCGGAGCCTTCGGCGTTCCCTGGGCGTTCCCCGGGGTTACGCCTGGCGTTCCCTGATGCGCAGGGCGCGGCGCAGGTCGTCGAGCTGGTCGTCGAGCCGGCGGCGCAGGGCGGGGGTCGGGCCGTCGGTGCACAGGCATTCCTCGCCGAGGTCGAGGGTGCGCTGCTCGACGAAGGGGTGGGGGAAGCCTGCGGCGCCCGCGGCCGTGGCCAGGGCGGGGCCGCGGCGGGCCGCGAGGGCGACGGCGGCCGGGTGGTAGCGGTCGAGGTAGGGGCGTACGAGGTCGAGCTGCTCGTGCTGCCAGAAGCCCTCGGCGGTGGCGGTGAACAGGTAGTTGGAGAGTTCCGGGCGGTGCTCCGGGTCGTACATGGCCCGCCAGGCGGCCTCCTTGGCCGCCGGGTCCGGCAGGGCGGCGCGGCAGCGGGCGGCGCCCTCCTGGCCGGTCGCGCTCGGGTCGCGGGCGAGTTCTGCGTCGACGGCCCCGGCCGTGGTGGCGCCGAGGACGGCGAGGCGGGCGAGGGCGCGCCAGCGCAGTTCGGGGTCGAGGGCCGGGCCGCCGGGGACGGTGCCGTCCCGGAGCCAGGTGTCGAGCGTGTCCGGGGCGGTGGCGCTGTCGATCAGGGTGCGGACGGCGGTCAGGCGCAGGCCCTGGGCCGTGCCGTCCTCCTCCCGGTCCCGGGTGCGGTCCAGCAGGTCCTGGGCGAGGTCGGTGAGGCCGGCGAGGGCCGCGGGGCGGTCGGCGGGGGTCACGTAGCGGTCGGCGACCTGGCCGCGGGCGAACGCGAGGACGGCCCGGGTGACGGCGACGTCGGTCTCGTGGGGCAGGTGGGTGCGGGCGGCGTCCAGGTACGCGGTGGGGGCGAGCTCGCCGTCGCGGACCATGTCGCGGGCGGCGTTCCACAGGACGGCCCGGGTGAGGGGGTCGGGCAGCGCCGACAGCGAGCCGAGGGCGGTCTCCCACGACGTGGCGTCCAGGCGGACCTTGGCGTAGGTGAGGTCGCCGTCGTTGAGCAGGACGAGGGCCGGGCGGGGGCCGGTGCCCTCGACGGTGCGGGTGCCGCCGCCCGCGGGGAGGTCGGCGGTGAGGCGGTCGCGGGCGGTGAGGGCTCCGGAGCCGTCCGGGGCGCGGTCGTAGAGGCCGACGGCCAGGTGGTGCGGGCGGGTGCCGTCGTGGCGGACGTCCAGGCGCCAGCCGCCGCGGCCGTCGTCGGCGACCGTGGGGGTGAGGGTGTCGGTGCCGCTGGTGCGCAGCCAGGTGGCCGCCCAGGCGTGCACGTCGCGGTCGGTGTTGCGGGCCAGGGAGTCGAGGAAGTCGGCGAGCGCGGCGTTGCCGAAGCGGTGGCGGGTGAAGTGGTCGTTGATGCCGGCGAGGAAGTCCTTCTCGCCGAGCCAGGCGACGAGCTGGCGCAGGGCGGAGGCGCCCTTGGCGTAGGAGATGCCGTCGAAGTTCAGCAGTGCGGAGGCGGTGTCGTGTACGGCCTCCGCGTCGGGGGCGACGGGGTGGGTCGAGGGGCGCTGGTCGGCGTCGTAGCCCCAGCCCTTGCGGGCGCAGGCGAAGTCGGTCCAGGCGCCGTCGAAGCGGGTGGATTCGGCGAGGATCTGGTAGCCCATGTACTCCGCGAAGGACTCGTTGAGCCAGATGTCGTCCCACCAGCGGAGGGTGACCAGGTCGCCGAACCACATGTGGGCCATCTCGTGGGCGACCGTCACGCCGCGGGTCTGGCGCTCGGTGTCGGTGACCGCCGAACGGAAGATGTACTCGTCGCGGAAGGTGACCAGTCCCGGGTTCTCCATCGCGCCGGCGTTGAACTCGGGGACGAACGCCTGGTCGTAGGAGTCGAAGGGGTAGGGCTCGTCGAAGATCTCGTGGAAGCGGTCGAAGCAGCGGCGGGTGATGTCGAGGAGTTCCTCGGCGTCGGCGTCCAGGTGCGGCGCGAGGGAGCGGCGGCAGTGCAGGGCGAAGGGCAGGCCGGCGTGCTCGGTGCGGACGGAGTGCCAGGGGCCGGCGGCGAAGGCGACGAAGTAGGTGCTCAGGGGCTGGGTGGTGGCCAGCTCCCAGCGGCCCTCGGCCGGGTCGCCGGTGCGGGTGGCCACGGCGTTGCCGAGGACGGTCCAGTGCGGGGGTGCGGTCACCGTCGCGTCGAAGACCGCCTTGAGGTCGGGCTGGTCGAACGCGGCGAAGACGCGCTGGACGTCGTCGATGAAGGTCTGGGTGTAGAGGTAGGTCTCGCCGTCGGCGGGGTCGGTGAAACGGTGCATGCCCTCGCCCGTGCGGGAGTAGCGCATGTCGGCCTCTATCAGCAGCTCGTGCTCGCCCGGGGTCAGGGCGAGGGCGAGCCGGTTGTCGTCGAGCGCGGCCGGATCGAGCGGCCGGCCGTCGAGGACGGCGCGGTGCAGGGCGGCCGGCCGGAGTTCGACGAAGGTGTCGCCCGCGTGGCGTGCGGTGAACCGGATACGGGTCGTGGATCCGAAGAGTTCGTCGCCACGGGTGAGATCGAGGTCGACGGCGTACCGGTGAACGTCGAGGAGACGGGCGCGGGCCTGGGCTTCATCGCGTGTGAGTACGGGCATGGGGTCATGCTGCCGTATCGCCGGCGCTGTGCCGAAGCGAGTATTCGGGGGTTCGCACGCGGTACGGGGCGGCTTCGTCTCCGCCGTGACGGCGGGCCGCGGGGGCGCGGAGCCCGGCGGCGCCGGGCCTGCCGACAGGCGAGCACGGCACGCCGCCGCGGCCGGAAGAGGGCAACGGACTGCCCCGCCCAGCAGGGCCCGCACGGCACCGCCGGACCGCGCCGTCGCGGCTGAGCGCCGCTGCGGCGGGAGGAAAACACGCGGCTGACACACGAGGGCGCCCCGCAACGTCTCCCCCGCCGCCACGGCGAACAACCCCCGCGGCGGAGACCGGCGGTGCCCAACCAACCGGCAGGTGAGCCCGGCACCGCCGGACCGCGCCGTCGCGGCTGAGCACCGCTGCGGCGGAGGAAAGCCCGCGGCTTACGCACGAGGGCGCCACGCAGCCCCTCCCCCGCCGCCACGGCGAACAAGCCCCGCGGCGAAGACCGGCGGTGCCCAACCAACCGGCAGGTGAGCCCGGCACCGCCGGGCCGCGCCGTCGCGGCTGAGCACCGCTGCGGCGGAGGAAAGCCCGCGGCTTACGCACGAGGGCGCCACGCAGCCCCTCCCCCGCCGCCACGGCGGACAACCCCCGCGGCGGGGACCGGCGGTGCCGGGCTGGCCCGCAGGGGGTGCGGCACCGTCGGGCCACGTCGCCGCGGTGAAAGGGGTACTGCACGCACGGTGCCGAACCGGCCTGCGGCCCGTCGGCGTGCTGCCCGCGCCGGGAGCGTTACGCGCGGGCGATCGTTTCGTGGTGGCGGATTACTTCGGCGACGATGAAGTTCAGGAACTTCTCCGCGAAGGCGGGGTCGAGTTTGGCGTTCTCGGCGAGTTCGCGGAGGCGGGCGATCTGGCGGGCCTCGCGGGCGGGGTCGGCGGGGGGCAGTTTGTGGGCCGCCTTGAGGTGGCCGACCTGCTGGGTGGCCTTGAAGCGCTCGGCGAGCATGTGGATCACCGCTGCGTCGATGTTGTCGATGCTGTCGCGCAGCCGGCTCAGCTCGGCCCGTACGGATTCGTCCATGGAACTGTTGCTCATGGTCACCGAGCCTATGCGGAGGGGCGGGGCGCGATCACCGGTGGGTGGTCCGGGTCGGGGATGCGCGCGCTCCAGCCGCCGGGCACGGCGCGCCCTTGGCGGGCGCGGAAGCGGACGGGTGCGGTGCCGACGCGGCGGGTGAAGAGGCGGCTGAAGTAGGCGGGGTCGGTGTACCCGACGCGGCGGGCGACGGCGGCGACGGGCAGTTCCGTGGCGGCGAGGAGTTCCTTGGCGCGGCCGAGGCGGATGGTCAGCAGGTAGTCCTTGGGGCTGCAGCCGGCCCCGCGGCGCACGGCGGCGCGCAGTTCGGCGGTGGTCATGCCGTGCCGGGCGGCGTGCTGGGCGACGGACAGGGGCAGGAAGGCGTCCCGGGCGAGGGCCTGAAGTATCGGTTCTCCGCCCCCCGTGGTGTCGGCCCGCGCCCGGCGCAGGGCGACGAGGAGTTCGTGCACGGCCGCGGAGGTCTCGACCTCCAGGAGCGGATTGGCGCGCCGGGCGGCGCGGGCGATGCGGTGGACGACGGCGCGGACGGCCGTGGTGTCCGTGAGGGGCACGAGGGGCCGGTGGGGCTCGATGCAGCCCAGTTCCGTATAGGCGGCGACGGCCGGGCCGGTGAAGTCGACGAAGCTCTCGTCCCAGCCGGTCCCGCCCGCGGCCCCGTAGTGGTGGGGGACCCCGGGGGCGAGCCACAGGAGCGCGGGGCCGGTGACGGTGCGGGTGCGCCCGTCGGGCGTGCGCAGCCAGCCGCTGCCGGCGTGGACGACGACGGCGACGTGGTGGTCGAGGGTGCGGGGGCCGACCGCGGGGAGCGCCCCGTGCTGCAGGCCGACGCCGAGGCAGACGAGGCCGAGGCGGTGGTGGACGGGGCCGGGGGTGAAGTAGCGCATCCATGTCTGGTACATGGGTCCCGGCCTCCCGCGGTGTCGGCCCCGTGTGCCGATCTTCGCGTATGGCGGCGCGCTTTCACCAGGGGGCGGCGGCCCCCTCCGCAGTCCCCTCGGCGGCGCGCTTCGCAGCCTCCTCCGCGGTCCCGTCCGTCTCGCGCGTCCCGTCCGCCTCGTGCACCGTGAAGCCGTCGAGGACGAATTCCGCCGTGTTGCCGTCGCCCGTCTTGCGCAGCCCCACCCACGCCTCCCCCGTCTCCGGCGCGGTGAACTCGTAGGTGTGCGTGGCGGGTGCGTGGGCGGCGGGCAGCGGGGTGCGGTGCAGTTCGCGGGTCTCCGGCGTGTCCACGGCGGTGATCCAGGCGTACTGCCCGGCGGCCTCGTTCTCGTAGCGGAAGGAGACGCGGTAGCGGTGTCCGGGCCGGAAGCGGACGGTGTGCGGCACGGTGCGGTAGACGACGCCGGTGTTCTCGCCGCGCGACTTGAGGGACTGGGTGCCGTCGATGACGTCGTCGACGGCCTTGCCGTTCCAGCCGCGCTGGGTGAAGGGCGCGTGCCGCTGGGCGATGTGGGTGCGGGGGTCGGTGGCGCCGCCCGCGTCGCCCTTGACGAAGGGGCCCCATCCCTGGGGGACGTGCTCGAAGTCCTCGAAGACGAGCGCGCCCGCGCGAGCGGCCGGCGCTTCCGCGGCGACGACCCGCAGTGCGTCGAAGCGGACGCGCGCACCGCCTTCGGCGGCGGTCAGCGTCAGGGTGACGGGGCCGCCGCCCGGCGGGACGGTGAACCGGGTGAACATCCGCTGGAAGCGGGTGCCGTGCTTGCGGTCGGCACCTACGTGGTTGACGGCGGTCGAGGTGTCCGTCCAGTTGGCGGCGGTGATGCCGTCGGCGGTGCGGACCTCCAGGCCGGCCCGGCGCCGCTCCCCCGCGGTGTCGCCGACTTCGACCTGCACGGACGCCGCGTAGGTGCCGGGCCTGAGGCGGGCGAGCCGCTGGCCGGCCGTGGCCGCTCCCCCGGCGCGGACGACGAGTTCCCAGTCGCCCAGGGGGCTGCGTTCGACCGC
This sequence comes from Streptomyces aureoversilis, assembly GCF_042657885.1. Taxonomy (NCBI): domain Bacteria; kingdom Bacillati; phylum Actinomycetota; class Actinomycetes; order Kitasatosporales; family Streptomycetaceae; genus Streptomyces; species Streptomyces aureoversilis. The sequence goes on along the minus strand of NZ_JBHSKJ010000009.1, from coordinate 144,491 downwards.
CGCGGGCCCGGTGACCTGCCACCCGTCGAGGCGGCCGGAGTGGAAGCCGGGGTCGTGCAGGGGGGTGCCCTCGCCCCAGGCGGGGTCCGGCGAGCGGCCGTGACCGCGGGTGAGGACGTACGGCTGCCCGGCCGCGGCCTCGATCGTGACCTCGCCGCCGCGGACGGGCAGTTCGAGGGCGTCGGCGCGGCCCTGGTCGGTGAGCCGGTGGAGGACGATCGTGCGCCGCCCCGCCCAGCCGCGCGGCAGGCGCCAGCGGGTGGCGCCGCCCTGCGGGTTGTAGTGGTAGAGCTTGGCGGGGTCGCGGGCCTCGCGCGGCTCCCAGGGCAGGAGGTAGGTGCCTCCGCGGTAGACCACGCGCCCGTCCGTGGTGATGGTCCGCGTGCCGTCGGCGTCGCCGACGGCGGTCCGCACCGGCCCCTCGAAGGTGATCTCGTGCTCGCCCCAGGTGCGGACGGGGTACGCCTGCAGGTATTTGGCCGGGAGGTTCTCGGTCCACAGCAGGCGGAGGAAGGGCTCCCAGCCGGTCTTGCCCTGCCATCCCGAGAACGTGCCGAGCTTCGCGGTGCCGAGGAGCGGCCACTTGTCGGCGAAGACGTCCTTGCGGTGGTGGTGGACGAAGCGGATGAGCCGGGAGTTGATGCCGCGCGAGGTGTCGGGCCCGTAGTCGGTCTCGCTCGCCCAGTGCGCCCAGAGGCTGGAGCGCTCCAGGCCGTGGCCCCATTCGCTGGTGATCTGCCAGCCCTGTTCGCGCAGGGCGCGCTGGAGCCGGTCGGAGTTCCAGCCGGACTCGCGGAAGACGTCGATGTAGAGGGTGGTCAGGGCGGGGTCCGTCTCGTCGCGCAGCTGCCGGAAGCGGCGGACGACGTCGCCGGAGAGGAGGTCGCGCCGAGCGTCGATCTTGTAGGACTGGTCGAGCCAGTCCCACTGTCTGTCGTTCTTGTCGACGAGGGTCTCGGAGAAGGCGTGGGCCACCGGGTAGGACTCGGTGGTGTTGACGTGCACGGCGAAGTCGCTGTTCCAGCGCTTTCCGGCGCGCAGCAGGGCGTTGAGGCCGGCGAGGCCGCCGGCGCGGGTGTTGTAGTTGCCGCCGTAGTCGGGGTGGGCCGAGTCGTGGCCTTCGGACTGGTAGCCCTTGAGGAGGGTGAACTGCCGCAGTCCGTCCGTGGCCAGGGCGATCCGCTTGATGTCGTCGAGGGTGGCGAGGAACGGGTTCGTGGCCTGGCTTGCGAAGTTGAACGCGATGTGGGGGACGACGCGCAGGTGCTGTTCGGCGGCTCCGAGTGGCTCGGGGGTGATGTCCCGCAGGGCGATGGCCGCGTCCTGCCAGTCGGCGTCGCCGTCGCCGTTGCGGTCGGGGGTGAGGACGACGGTGGCGTAGGGCAGGGGTTCGGTGTCGGTGAGGGCGGCTCCCGCGGCCCGGTGGGTCCACTGGCCGCAGGTGAGCTGGGTCTTGGTGTAGCCGGTGCGGGTGAGGGTCTGGCGCCGGAAGCGGCCGTTCTCCCAGGCCGTGGCGGCGTCCGGCCGGTCCTGGACGGTGTTGGTGTCGGCGGCGGCGGCGAGCCGGCCGGTGCTGACGACGGCGTAGGCGCAGCCGATGGGCGCCTCGTCGGCGGGCGTGTCCGGGCCGGGGCGGACGAGGGTGTCGCCGTTCTTGGCCTTGTCGAGCTGGATGCGGGCGGCGAGGAGCGCGGCTCCGGGCTGGCTGCTGCGGACGCTGAGCAGGGCGAGTCCGGGGATGCGCAGGGTGCCGACGCGCAGGGCGGGGGTGTCGGCGATGCGGGTGATCCGCCAGTGGACGAGCGAGCCGTAGACGTGGATCTCGGCGTCGATGCGGGTGCCGCCGTCGAGGGTGAGGACGTAGGCGGCGCGGTCGCCGTGGACGGTGGAGGTGACGTGGGGGGTGTGTTCCTTCTCGTCCACGAGGAGGGAGGTGACGGGGTCCTCCTGGGCGTGGACGACGTCTCCGGTGGGGCGGTGGGTGTAGGCGATGACGCGGGGGAAGGCGGTGTCGACGCGGACGTCGAGGTCGGCGGAGCGCAGGACGGCTTCGGCGGCGGGCCGGGCGGGGGTGGCGGCCGCGGCCGTACCGGCGGGCCCGGTGACGCCGGCCGCTCCGGCGATGGCGGTGATTCCGGTGATTCCGGTGATTCCCGCGAAGGCGCCGGCGGTGACGACGGCGCGCCGGGTGGGCGCTGCGCTGCCGGCGTGCGGGGGCTGCTGCCGCGTCCCTGGGTCGACGTCCACGCCGTGTTCCTCCTCCGTGCCCCTCCGTACCTGTGGTCACGGCTCACAGTGGAGGGCGCGGGCCGCGGCGCCCATGGACAAAAGTGCGGCGGCTCTTGGACTCCTGTCCTGAAGAGGGCAGGATCGTTTCATGATCGCAAAACTGATGTATCCCGTCATCGACTGCCCGGACCCGGCCGCCCTGGCCGGTTTCTACGCCCGGATCCTGGACTGGGAGGTGGACGCCTCCGACCCGGAGTGGGTGTGGCTGACGTCCGCCGCGGGGCAGCGGATCGCCTTCCAGGAGGCCAAGGACCACCGCCCGCCGCGCTGGCCGGACCCGGAGTTCCCGCAGCAGTTCCACCTGGACTTCGAGGTCGGCACGATCGAGGACGTGGAGCGCGCCCAGCGCGAGGTGATCGCGCTGGGGGCCGTGTTCCTCCACGACAGCGGCGGCGAGCGGAAGGGGTTCCGGGTGTTCAACGACCCGGCGGGGCACCCCTTCTGCATCTGCTACGGGCAGTCGCTCTAGGACGCGGTGCAGGCGGGGGCGGGGGCGGGGGCGGGCCCGCAGCGGCCGGAGCTCACGCCGGCCCGGCCCCGCACCGGCCAGGCCCCGCACGCCCGGCCACGCACTGCCCTGCCCCGCACCGGCCCGTACCGCCCCGCGCCTACCTCCTGCGCTCCACCGGGAACAGGGCCGTGACCTCCCAGCCGCCCTCCGGCGCGGGGCCCGCGCGCAGGAGGCCGCCCATGGCCTTGGCGCGCTCGCTGAGGCCGACGAGCCCGAAGCCGCCGCCGCGGGCCTTGTCGGAGAGGACGGCCGCGTGCTTGCCGTCGTCGGCGATGCGCAGCTCGACGCCGGCCGGGACGCCGCGGATGCCGATCCGTACGGCCGTGGCGTCGGCGGCGTGCTTGCGGATGTTGGTGAGGGCCTCGCGGACGACGCGGTGGACGCCGGCGGCGACCTCGGCGGGGATCCAGTCCTCCATCCCCTTCTCGATGTAGAGGGTGACGGGCGGCCCGGTGCGGGCGAAGTCCTCGGTGAGGGCGCGCACCTGCGGCAGGCCCGCCACCGGCTCGGTCTCGGCGTCGCCCTCGCGCAGGATGCCCACCAGGCGCCGCATGGAGCTCAGGGACTCGCCGGCCGACAGCTCGATGCGTTCGAAGGCGGCCGCCGCCGCGGGCCCGTCGAGGGCGGTGAAGCGGGCGGCCTGGGCCTGGACGACGATGCCGGTGACGTGGTGGGCGATGAGGTCGTGGAGCTCGCGGGCGAGTTCGAGGCGCTCGGCGTTGCGGACGGCCGCGAGGTCGCGGACGCGCTGCCCCGACTGGTTGCGCAGCAGCACCGAGTACGCGGTGACGACGACCGTGAGCGCGCAGAAGACGGCGGTGAACGGCCCGGGGTCGAGGTCGCGCATGGGGGCGGCGAGGGCGGCGAGGGCGAGCAGGGGGCCGAGGATCGCGGCGGCGCGCGTGGAGGCTCGCTGCAGGACGGAGGTGAGGAGGGCGAGCAGGGCGATGGCCTCGCCCATGCCCCACACGGTCTCGGGGTGCTGCCCGGTCATCAGGACGAGGCTGGTGGTCCAGGAGACGGCGACGGCGGCGGAGGCCCGTACGGCGAGGGGGATCCACTTGTAGGGGACGGCGCACAGGCAGACGGCGATGCCCGAGGCCAGCACCATGGCGTGGGGGCGGCTCGGCTGCCGGGCGAGGACGATGCTCTCGGAGACGACCAGGCAGAGCAGGGCGACGGCGAGGGCGGCCTTCGCGGCGGCGGCGCGCCGGGGGTGCCGGGCGGCCCATCCGGCCACTCTGTTCATGCGCTGCCCGTGGCCAGTCCGCTCTCCCAGGCCCACGCCGCGATCTCGACGCGGTTACGGGCGTCGAGCTTCAGCTGCACGTTGGCCAGGTGGGTCTTGACGGTGGACAGCGAGACGAAGAGCTCGGCGGCGATCTCGGCGTTGGTGGCGCCGCGGGCGAGGCAGCGCACCACGTCGGCCTCGCGGTCGGTGAGCGGCTCGGAGGGGGCCCTGGCGGGGCCCGCCGGGTTGGCGGGGGCCATGTCGCGCAGGAGGCGGACGGTGATGGCGGGCGAGATGAGGGAGTCGCCGACGGCGGCGGCGTGGACGGCCTCGACGAGCATGGCGGGGCTCGCGTCCTTGAGGAGGAAGCCGGAGGCACCGTTGCGGAGCGCGGTGTGCACGTACTCGTCGAGGTCGAAGGTGGTGACGATGACGATGCGGGGGCTCCGGCCGGTCCCGGGGCGGCCGGCGGCCCGCTCGGAGAGGCGGCGGGTGACCTCCAGGCCGTCGAGCTTGGGCATGCGGATGTCGAGGAGGAGCACGTCGGGCTCGTACTGCTCGACGGCGGCGAGGGCGGCCTCGCCGTCCACGACGTCGGCGACGACGTCGATGTCGGGCTGGCTCTCCAGGATCATGCGGAAGCCGGTGCGGACCATCTCCTGGTCGTCCGCGATGACCACGGTGATCGCCATACTCGTTCCTTGCGCTGTGCCGGCCGTGCGGGGGCCTGGTGTGTACGGGTGACGGGCCGGTGCTGCCTCCGCCCCTCCATGTCAGCGGGGCCGCGGGGCCGCCGCAACCGCGGATCAGGCTCCGCCGCGGGCGGCCCGGCGGGCGGCGAGGCGGCGCACGCCGTAGGCGCCGCCGCCGAGGGCGAGGAGCCCGGCGCCGCCCGCGAGGGCGGGGGTGCCGATGTCGTGGCGGACCTTGATGACCTCGCCGGCCTCGACGACGCGCTTGACGGGGTTGCTGGAGGCCGCGTGGAGGGTGCGCGCGGGGGGCGTGGCCTGCTGCTCGCGGCCCTCCGCGGAGCCGTTGCGCACGGTGATCACGCCGCGGGCGTGCTTGGCGCCCTTGTCGTGGCCGGCGCCGCTGCTCGTGACCGTGGTGCCCTCGGCCCCGTCCGCGGTGTGCCGCAGCGTGCCGGAGGCGAAGTCGTAGTAGTTCGTCAGGCCGGTGCCGTCGAGGGAGGCGCGCAGGGTGGGCTTGTGCGTGTCGCCGCCGAGGATGCGCAGGTGGAGCCGGTCGAGGTCGGCCGTGGGGCGGGCGGCGTCGAAGGTGTGGCGCTGCTTGCCGTGCTTGGTCACGGTGACGGTCGTGCCGTGCTCGCCGGAGGTCAGCAGGGCCCGGCTGCCGTCGGGCAGCCGGACCTGCTGCACGATGACGGGGCGGCCGCTGCCGCCGTCCGTGTCGCCGGCGGTGCGCAGGTCCGCGGCGAACGCGCTCGCCGTGGGCCAGGCCACCGCGCCGACGGCTGCGGCGAGGACGGTGGCGGCGGCGATGCGGGTCTTGGCGGACACGGGGGTGGTCCCTTTCCGTAACGGGCGGCTCGGTCTGCGGGCGCCGCGGGCGCCCCGGATTCGTGTCGTCCTCCGGGGCCGGCGGGCCGTGCTCCTCACGTTACGGGCCTTTATCGCGCCCACACCTCGACTGTCCGACCATTCCCGTCTCGGCCGAAAGGATGACGGAGGCCCGCCCACGTCATACCGGAGTCGGGCGGGCGGGCCGGGGAGGGCCGTACCGGGACTGGTCCGTACGGGTTCGCGGGACCATCCGGACGGCCCAGCGGGCCTGGGGGGGCGGGGCCTGCCCGGCGGGACGTGGCGGGATCCGCCGGGCAGGCCGGTCGTCAGCCGCCCAGGCTCGCGGCGGCGCTCTTGATGTTCGCCGCGAAGGTGCTCACCTCGGAGTAGACGCCGGGGTAGTGCGGCCGGGCGCAGCCCTCGCCCCAGCTGACGATGCCGACCTGGATCCAGGCGCCCGCCGCGTCCTTGCGGAACATCGGGCCGCCGGAGTCGCCCTGGCAGGTGTCGACGCCGCCCTGGTCGAGGTATCCGGCGCAGATCTCCTCGCCGGGTATGAGGTTGCCGTAGGCCTTCTGGCAGGCGGTGTCGTCGACGAAGGGGACGGTGGCCTTGAGCAGCTGCCGCTGCTGGCTGCCGCCTTCGCGGTCCGCGCCCCAGCCGGCGATGGTGAAGGTGCCGTTGTTGTACGCGGCGGTGTCGGCGGTCTTGAGGGTGGGCAGGTTGACGGGCTGTGCGAGTTTGATCAGCGCCCAGTCCTTGCCGGAGCCGTTGTAGCCGGGTGCCTGGAGCACGCGGGTGGACTTCACCTTGATCGCCTGGGAGGAGCCGAGGTCGGCGACGCCGGCCGTGGCGGTGATGGAGGTGTTGGCTCCGCTGCCGCTGACGCAGTGGGCCGCGGTGAGGACGATCTGCTGGGTGTAGAGCGAGCCGCCGCAGCCCATGGACAGCCGCACCATCCAGGGGAATTCGCCTTGCTGGGCGGGGGTGCCGCCGACGACGCCGGGGCGTGGGGTCGGGTCGTCGGCCAGGGCCGCGGTGGCGGTGAGGGCGAGCGCGGCGACGGTGGCCGCGCCGACGGCGACGGTTCTCCTGAGCGTGAAGAGGAAGGAACGCAACGGTCTTCCTTTCGTGGGAGGTTACGCACGAATGTCAGGCTCATGACAATTCCGGCCGTCCGATTACCGGAATCGAACCTTCGATGCGCGGTGCGATTATGAGGATCGGACGAACGTGCGACAAGCACCCCGTTTCGGCCAGCCCGGCGCACTGCCCGCCGGCGGGGCCCCGCCCGTACAGTGGACAGGGGGCGCAGCGGCCGGCAGGGGGACCCCAGGGGGTGGTCACGCGTGGGCACCGGCATCAAGATCGTGCACGGCTTTCCGCACATCGCGACGGTGCGCGCCGCGATCACCGCGCTGTACAAGCGCCTGTCCTACGACACGGTGCACAGCTTCGAGCTCAGCGTGCCCCCGTCCGACGCCGCCTTCTCCGACGAGGAGGATCCCTACCTCGGCGTGCAGCGCGTCGCCGGTGCGATGGTGCGGCACCTGCGGCTGCCGGACGCCCGGATGATCGTCAGCTTCCGCGAGATGCGGCACGCGGGCAGCATCGAGCTCGCCGCCGGCCCGGAGTACTTCATCGAGCTCAACTCCCGCTTCAAGACCCACCGCAGGGACATCGGCGCGGCCCTCTCCCACGAGGTCATGCACGTCTACCTGCACCGGCTCGGCCTGGAATTCCCCGGCACGCGGGACAACGAGATCCTCACCGACACCGCGGCGGCCTACCTGGGGGCGGGGTGGCTGCTGCTGGACGCCTACCGCGAGTCGCCGGTCTCCACGCAGAAGCTCGGCTACCTCACCCCGGAGGAGTTCGGCTACGTCATCGCCAAGCGGGCGCTGGCCTTCGGCGAGGACCCCTCCCCCTGGTTCACCAGCCCCCAGGCGTACGAGGCCTACGTGAAGGGCCTGGCGGAGGCCCGGCGCGACGGCCGGCGGCCCCCGCTCGCGGCGGCCGGGCGGCTGGGCCGCCACCGCTACGCCCGGGACCGGCGCGCCGTGCGGAGCGCGCGGCCCGGCGCGCCGGGCGACCGGGACTACGCCTTCGAGGGCGACGGCCCGCTGCGGGTCAGCTTCCCGTGCCCGACGTGCCACCAGCGCATCCGGGTGCCGGTGCGGGGGAAGGTACGGGCACGGTGCGGGCTCTGCCGCACCGTGCTCGAGTGCGATACGTAGGGGCTGTGCCCGGCCTCGGTACCGCCGTGCGCAGCCCGGCCGTTCACAGGAGTCGCGCCCTGCACGGCACCGCCGGTCCGGTTCACCGGGGTTGCTCGCCGTCGCGGCGGAGGTGAGGCGCCGGGCATCCTCCTTCCGCCGCGGCGGCGCGCGACCACGACGGCGCGACCCGGCGGTCCGCGACGGAAGCTGCTCGCCCTCGCAGCGGGGCGGGGACGCCCGGCATCGTGCTTCCGCCGCGGCGGCGCCCGGCCACAGCGGCGCCCGGCCACAGCGGCGCCCGGCCACGGCAGCGGCCCGGCGGTCTGCAGCCGGGCCCGGCCGGATCGCGGCCGCCCCGCGCGGTCCGGCCTCAGCCGGTGTCCGCGCCCGTGCCGCCGCCCCATCGCCGGCGCAGCACGTCCTCGGCCGGCTTGCCGTGCGGGGTGTAGGCGAGGCGCCGCGGGGTCTCGCCGCTGTCGGGCCAGTCGTCCCACATCCACCAGCAGACCCCCGCCCACCACGGCTTTCCGTCGAGCGCGGAGAGCAGCGCCTCGTAGGCGGCGGCCTGTTCGTCCTCCCCGGCGCTCTTGCTGACGGTCCAGGAGTAGGGCGCGGTGGTGGCGCCGCGCTGGCTGACGTAGCCGGCCTCGGTGAAGAGGATCCTGCGGTGGTGGCGGGCGGAGAAGGCGGCGAGCTCCTGCGTGATCGGCTTCCAGGCGTCGCGCAGCCGGGCGGCGTCGGCGGTGGGGCGGTCGGCGAGGGGCCAGTAGGCGTCGATGCCGATGACGTCGAGGTCGTCCCAGAAGGGGACGGTGCGGTACTCGTCGTAGTTGGCGGCGTAGGTCAGCGGCCCGCGGTACTGCGCGCGGACGGCCCGGACGACCTTGCTCCAGCGGGCGCCGTCGCGGGAGGTGCCGGCCAGTTCGGTGCCGACGGCGAACTGTTCGGCGCCGGTGCTTTCGGCGAGCTTCGCGTAGTGGGTGATGAAGCGCTCGTAGGCGGAGAACCAGGCGCCGGCGTCGCGCGGCCGGATGCCGGCCCGGTCGCCGCCCTTCGCGAGGTCGACGTGGGGTTTGAGCATGACCTTGAGGCCGGTGCGGTGGGCGAGGCCGATGACGTGCCGGAGGCCGTCGTCGGCGGCGGTCTCGCCGGTGGTGTGCATGCCCGCGTCGGTCGCGCCCTCCTGGTACCAGGTGGGGGTGAAGGTCACCCAGCGGGCGCCGGTGGCGGCGATCTGCCGCAGGTACGCCGCGGCGCCGGGGCTGCTGTAGTCGCCGGTGTTCCACGAGGGGAGCGTGATGCCGCGCAGTGCGGCCCCCTTTCCGCCCCCGGGGCGGGTGCTCGTGCCCGGCCCGGGCTCCTCCTGCCCGGCCTCCTCCGCCGGGCCGGAGGAGCACCCGGCGAGGAGGAGGGCGGCCGCGAGCAGCGCGCCGGCCGCCCTCCTCCCGGCGTTCACTGCTTCAGGTCCGCGGGGCCGACGAAGGTGTAGCCGAGGGCCTTGATGCCCTCGATCGTCTGCTGCAGCGGCGCCACCGGGTAGTAGGGGTGGTAGAAGAAGCTCGCCACGCCGTCACGGACGGCCAGGTTGGCCTTGGCCGAGGCGATCAGGTCGGCGGGGAGCCGGGGCGGGTGGTTGTTGTACGCGTCCGGCTCGTAGTTGCCGATGTTCTCGGGCAGGACGGTCGTCCCGTAGACGTCCTTGACCGCGTACGGGAAGAACTGGCCGATGTAGCGGCCGGTGTCCGGTGTGCCACCGGTGAGCGTGCCGGAGAAGTACAACGAGCGCTCCAGGCGGGCGGAGTAGTTCTGGCCGAGGACACGGTAGTCGGTGGCGGAGGCCGCGTAGTGCGGAGTGGTCCAGAAGGCCGGTTTCGGCAGTCCGGCGGCGGCGAAGCCCGCCAGGGCCTGGGTGACCCGGCCCTGGGCCCAGACGGCGGAGTCCTCCGCGGGCGGCCCGTCGAGGATCACGTTGTCCGAGGCGTCGACGTGGGCGCGGAAGAACTCGAAGTCGTCGCCGGTGACGCCGTTGTAGGGGTTGTTCGCCGTGCCGTACTGGTGGGTGTAGCCGTGGTTCATCAGGACGGCTCCGTTGGCGAGCATGTGCTTCAGCTCGGCGACGACGGCCGGGGCCTGGGTGAGGGTGATGGTCTCGGGGACGCCGTTGTTGTAGGTGCCCTTGGGGTCCTTGTAGACCGGGATGACATTGATCCCGTACGGGATGTTCTGCGACTTGAGGTAGTTCGCGATGGCGCGCAGCTGGGCGGGCTCGGCCTTGGGGCTGATGTCCTCCAGCCGGACGAAGGCCCGGTGGCGCTCGGCGGTCGCGGGGGCGAGGGCGTCGAAGAGGAGGTCCTCGAAGACGATGACGCGGTCGCTCTCGGAGACGTAGGCGAAGGGCATCTCGCCGAGGTAGGTGAGGTTCGAGGAGCGGATCGCCCAGGGGCTGACGGCGCCGGTGGTGCCGTCCTTGGCCTCGGCGAGGCGGGTGACCGCCGGGTAGCCGGGCCCGGTGAGGATGTCGGGGTGGAGCACTCCCCCGTCCTGGCCCGCGGGGATCTTCCGGGTCAGCTGCCGTCCCTTGTACGTGACCTGGTTGATGTTCCCGACGGAACCGCCGGACTCGTAGTACGAGTTGGTGGGGTCCCAGCCGTACTTCTGCTTGAACTGGGTGACGCCGACGGCGCCCGCCATGTTCCAGATGTTGTCGCCGATCCAGGTGACGGGCCGGCTCGTGGCCAGTGCGTCCTGGTAGAAGGCGGCGGGGACGGCGTCGGGGATGGTGCCCCCGTAGTAGGTCGAACCGAGGTAGACCGTGGCGGTGTACTGGTTCACCATGCCGGCGGTGTAGGCCGAGACGGGCTTGGCGGTGACGGTGCCGAAGTGGCCGGCGAGGTTGGCCGTCGCCATGGCGTAGAGCTCGCCCAGCTGCCCGTAGGGGCCGGCGTTGTCGTACAGGACGAGGGCCGAGGTGCCGGCCGGAGCGGCGGCCGCCCGGGCGGCGGGGGCCTTCGTGAGGGGCGCGAGGGTCAGGGCCAGCTTGCCCGCACGGCGCAGCCGGTCCGAGGCGATCCGGGCCTTCGCCGCGACGGCGAGGTCCTTGGTGCTCTTCGGCGAGAGCGAGAGCGGGTTGACGGCGTCGGTGGCGTGCGGCCCGGATATCGCGCCCTCGGCGGTCCGGGAAAGCATGACGCCGCCCAGCAGGGCGGCGAGGAGCACGACGACGGCGGAGATCCGGAGCTTCCTGGATCTCCCGCGCTTATTCTGCATGGAATTCCCCCTGGGTAATGCATCGGTCGCCACCCCCGTTGCCTCGGGGGCCCGACAGGCGCCAGATTCTTCTGGCCGGGAAGGATGTATGTCAATAGACAACTTCGATCCCGAATGTGCAGTTCCGTGCACCAGACCTGGTGCAGACCAGAGGCCACACCCGTCACAGATAAGCGATCACCAGGCATAATTACCGGTACGTTCACCGAATTTGAGATTCCGCTCCAACAATTCTCATCAAGTCCGACAGTAGTACCTGTCTGATCTGATACCTTCCCTGCGCATGCCTTGCCTCGCATCGAGGCGACATACGGGGGAGAACTCATGTACGGAAAACCCGCTCTGGGATCCGTCCTGCCCATGGCCGGGCTCACTGCGGCACCGGAAGTGCTACCGGGCATTCCCTTCGCCCGCGGATTGCAGGAGGCCGCCGGGGCCGGATTCCTGCTGTACTGCGCGAGCGCTTTCGTCATCATCGCCGTCAAACTCTGGTTCGCCGTCCGGGCCACCACCATGGACCACAGCCCCGGCGGCCGGCCTTGACCGGCGAGATCCTGCTGGGATCCGCCATCGCCATCATCGTGATGGCGGGCTGCTACAACACCGCGCTCTTCCTGCTTTCCCGGCGCCGGGTGCGCCGCGTCCGCGGCCCCCGCCAACAGCGTCTGTACGTCTTTCTGCTCGCCTGTCTGAACGAGGAAAAGGTTCTCGCCGAGAGCCTGGCCCGCATCACTGCCCTGCCCGCAGGCAATTTCCTCGCCCTGGTGATCGACGACGCCTCCGACGACGGCACCGCGGAGGTCGCCCGCGCCGCCGACCCCGAGCGCGTCCGGCTGCTGCAGCGCACCCTGCCCGACGCCCGCCGGGGCAAGGGCGCCGCCCTCAACGCCGGAATACGGCACCTGCGCGAGTCGGGCCTGCTCGACGGCTACGACCCGCACGACGTCATCGTCTGCGTCGTCGACGCCGACGGCCGGCTCGACGAACACGTGGTCCAGTCCGTCGATCCTTTCTTCGACAATCCATGCACCGGGGCCACCCAGGTCGGCGTCCGGATGTACAACCGCCACCAAGGGCTGCTGGCCCGGCTCCAGGACATGGAATTCGTCATCTACGGCGATATCTTCCAGTGCGCCCGGCGCTATATCGGCAGCGTCGGAATGGGCGGCAACGGGCAGTTCATGCGGCTCGCCGCGCTGGACTCCCTCGCCCCGCCCGGAGAGACGGCCGGCGGACCCTGGAGCGACTCGCTGACCGAGGACCTCGACCTCGGGGTCCGCCTCATCGCCCGCGGCTGGACCAACCAGCACTGCACCGCGGCGGCCGTCTCCCAGCAGGCCGTGCTCGACGTCCGGCGCCTGGTGCGCCAGCGCTCCCGCTGGTTCCAGGGCCACCTGCAGTCGGCGGGCCTGGTGCCGCTGATCCTGCGCTCCGTCCCCACCCGCGCCGCCGTCGACCTGCTCTACCACCTCTCCAGCCCGGTCCTGATCCTGCTCACCTCCCTGCTGCCGCTGTCCTTCCTGGTCGCGGTGGCCGGCACCGTCATCGGATCCGTGCAGGCCGGGCGCGCCCTGATCTCCCCGATGTGGATCATCGGCCCGTACCTGCTCTCCTTCACCGCGGCCTACGCGTACGGCTTCGTCTACCGCCGGCGCGAACGCGGTCTCGGGCTCGTGCGCTCGATCCTGCTGTCGCACGTCTTCATCTTCTACGGCTACATCTGGTTCGCCGCCGGCTGGTGGGGGCTGTGGCGGATGCTCACCGGCAAGCAGACGTGGCTGAAGACGGCGCGCACCTGAAGCGACCGCGCAACACCCGAGGACCCCTGCACTCCACCCGCCCGTCAGGCCTTCCCCGCGGCAGGCCTTTCCCAGGGAGATCCATGTCCGCTGACCTCATCACCGCGCCCGTACGCGCCATGCTCGTGCTGGGCACCCGACCCGAGGCCATCAAACTGGCGCCCGTGGCCCGTGCCATGGCGCACTCCCCGCTCTTCGAACCGCTCGTCGTCACCACCGGCCAGCACCGCGAGATGCTCCACCAGATGCTGGACCTGCTGCGCGTACCGGTCCACACCGAGCTCGACGTCATGCGCGACCGGCAGCAGCTGTCCACCCTCACCGCCCGCCTCGTGGACGGCCTCGGCGAGGTGATCCGCACCGAGCGCCCCGACCTCGTCGTCGTGCAGGGCGACACCACCACCGCCCTGACCGGCGCCCTCGCCGCGTTCTACGAGCACATCCCCACCGCCCACGTGGAGGCCGGCCTGCGCACCGGGGTCCTCGACAACCCCTTCCCGGAGGAGCTCAACCGGCGCCTGATCGGCCGTATGGCCCGCTGGCACTTCGCGCCCACGGAGCGCGCCGCGGCCAACCTGACGGCCGAAGGCGTCCCGGACGCCGAGGTGTTCACCACCGGCAACACCGTCATCGACAACCTGCTGTGGGTGCTGGCCGAGGGCACCGGCCGCTGCCTCTTCCGCACCGGCCTGCGGCGCGTGCTGGTCACCCTGCACCGTCGCGAGAACCAGGGCGCGGTGATGCGCTCCATGGGCAAGGCGCTGGCCCGGCTCGCCGACCGCGGCGACGTGGAGATGGTGGTGCCGCTGCACAAGAGCCCCGCCGTCCGCGAGGCCCTCCTGCCGGAGCTGACCGGCCACCCGCACATCGAGGTCGCCGAACCGCTCGGCTACCTCGACTTCTCCGCCACGCTCGCCGGCTGCGACCTGGTCCTCACCGACTCCGGCGGCATCCAGGAGGAGGCCCCCACCCTCGGCAAGCCCGCCCTCGTGCTGCGCACGACCACCGAGCGCCCCGAGGCGGTCGAGGCCGGCGCCGCCCGGCTCGTGGGCACCGAACCGGAGTCCATCCTGCACGCCGCCTTCCACCTTTTGGATGATCCTGACGCCTACGAGCGGATGGCCACGGCGGGCAATCCCTTCGGGGACGGACACGCCACCGACCGCATCGTCGCCCAGCTCGCGGAGGACTTCGGCGCCGACGCGGAGGACGGCGGCGGGGCCGCACTGGTCGCCTCCCGCACCGAGGGGCCGGGGTCATACTCGACGGCATGACGAGAGTTCAGCGGCTGCTCGGTCTCGCGCTGCTCGCCGCCGTCGTGGTGGCGGGCGCCGCCCTCGCGGCGGGCAGCCTCTGGTCCGGCGACGGCGAGCCGGAGCGGCCGTGGGCCGAGGGCTCGGTCCACGGCCCGTGGCGGTCGGTCTTCGACGGCCACGGCGAGAACGCCGGCCGCCACGACGGCCTCTTCCTCGCCCCCCTGCCCGCCCGGGTGCCGGAGGAGACCCACGCCGGGCTGATCGTCTCCACGGCCCGCTTCGAGGACGTGGACTTCGAGGCACGCATGCGGACCGTCGCCCAGCTGCGCACGCCCGAGCCCAATCCCTGGGAGGTGCCGTGGCTGCTGTGGGCGTACACCGACCCCGAGCACTTCTACTACGTCACCCTCAAGCCCAACGGCTGGGAGCTCGGCAAGCGCGACCCGGCCTACGAGGGCGGGCAGCGCTTCCTGGCGACCGGCCAGGGGAGCTTCCCCGTCGGCGGGTGGTCCTCCGTCCGGGTCGCGCAGCGCGGCGCGCGCATGGAGGTGAGCGTCGACGGCCGGGGCCTGGTCGCCTACGAGGACCGCGAGCGGCCCTACCGGGAGGGCAGCGTGGGGGTGTACACCGAGGACGCGAAGGTGGAGTTCCGCGACCTGCTGGTGCGCCGGGCCGGTTAGCGGCCGGGACGGGGCGGGTACGGCAGCGCGGGTACGACAGCGCGGCGCCTGCCACCTGTGGTCGGGGTGGGGCAGGCGCCGCGAGCTTTTCGGGGAGGGTCAGACCGTCAGGGCGCGGTCCGTCGGGCGGACCGGGGCCGGCAGGGTGCTGGTGCCGGTGAGATAGCGGTCCACGCCGCGGGCGGCGGAGCGGCCCTCGGCGATGGCCCAGACGATGAGGGACTGGCCGCGCCCGGCGTCACCGGCGACGAACACGCCGGGGACGTTGGTGGCGTAGTCGGCGTCGCGGGCGACGTTGCCGCGGGCGTCCAGCTCCAGGCCGAACTGCTCGACGAGGCCGTTGTTCACGTCGGTGCCGGTGAAGCCCATGGCGAGGGTGACCAGCTGGGCCGGGATCCTCCGCTCGGTGCCGGGCTTCTGCGTGAGCTTGCCGCCGGCGAACTCCACCTCGACGAGGTGCAGCCACTGGACGTTGCCGTCCTCGTCCCCTTCGAAGTGGGTGGTGGAGACGGAGTAGACGCGCTCGCCGCCCTCCTCGTGGGCCGAGGTGACCTTGTAGAGCATGGGGAAGGTGGGCCAGGGCTGGCCCTCGTTCCGCTCCTCCCCCGGCCGGGGCATGATCTCCAGCTGGGTGACGGAGGCCGCGCCCTGGCGGTGGGCGGTGCCCACGCAGTCGGCGCCGGTGTCGCCGCCGCCGATGACGACGACGTGCTTGCCCTCGGCGGTGATCGGGGAGACCGTCAGGTCGCCCTCCTGCACCTTGTTCGCCATGGGCAGGTACTCCATCGCGAAGTGGACGCCCTTCAGGTCGCGGCCGGGGACGGGCAGGTCGCGGGAGGTGGTGGCGCCGGCGGCGATGACGACGGCGTCGTAGCGCTTGCGGAGCTTGGCGGCGTCGATGTCGCGGCCGATCTCCACCTCGGTGCGGAACTTGGTGCCCTCCGCGCGCATCTGCTCGATGCGGCGGTTGATGTGCCGCTTCTCCATCTTGAACTCGGGGATGCCGTAGCGCAGCAGCCCGCCGATGCGGTCGGCGCGCTCGTACACCGCGACCGTGTGCCCGGCCCGGGTCAGCTGCTGGGCGGCGGCCAGGCCGGCGGGGCCGGAGCCGATGACGGCGACGGTCTTGCCGGAGAGCCGCTCGGGCGGCTGGGGGGTGACGTCGCCCGCGGCCCACGCCTTGTCGACGATGGTGACTTCGACGTTCTTGATGGTGACGGGCTGCTGGTTGATGCCGAGCACGCAGGCGGACTCGCAGGGCGCGGGGCACAGGCGGCCGGTGAACTCGGGGAAGTTGTTGGTCGCGTGCAGCCGCTCGCTCGCGGCCTGCCAGTCGTCGCGGTAGGCGTAGTCGTTCCACTCGGGGATGAGGTTCCCGAGCGGGCAGCCGTTGTGACAGAACGGGATGCCGCAGTCCATGCAGCGGCTCGCCTGCTTGCTGATGATCGGCAGGAGCGAGCCGGGGACGTAGACCTCGTTCCAGTCGCGGACGCGCTCGGCGACGGGACGGGTGCGGGCGACCTCGCGGTCCTCGGTCAGAAAGCCCTTCGGGTCAGCCATGGGTCGCCGCCTCCATCATCTTCTCGTGGGTCTCGGTCTCGGAGAGACCGGCTCGCTCGGCGGCGTCCTTGGCGGCGAGCACTGCCTTGTAGGTGGCCGGGACGACCTTGCGGAAGCGGCCGGCGGCCGTGTCCCAGTCGGCGAGGAGCCCGGCCGCGACGGTGGAGGCGGTCTCCTCGTGGTGGCGGCGCACGACGTCGTGCAGCCACTGCCGGTCGTCGGCGTCGAGGGTCTCGACGGCGCCGGCCAGCTCCTTGTTGACGTTGTCGGGGTCGAGGTCGACGACGTAGGCGACGCCGCCGGACATGCCGGCCGCGAAGTTGCGCCCGGTCTCGCCGAGGACGACGGCCCGGCCGCCCGTCATGTACTCGCAGCCGTGGTCGCCCACGCCCTCGGAGACCACGGTGGCACCTGAGTTGCGGACGCAGAAGCGTTCGCCGACCCGGCCGCGCAGGAACATCTCGCCGCCGGTGGCACCGTAGGCGAGGGTGTTGCCGGCGATGACCGAGTACTCGGCGAGGTGGTCGGCGCCGCGGTCGGGGCGGACGACGATGCGGCCGCCGGAGAGGCCCTTGCCCACGTAGTCGTTGGCGTCGCCCTCCAGGCGCAGGGTGACGCCGCGGGGCAGGAAGGCGCCGAAGGACTGGCCGGCGGAGCCCGTGAAGGTGATGTCGACGGTGTCGTCGGGCAGTCCGGCGCCGCCGAACCGCTTGGTGACCTCGTGGCCGAGCATCGTGCCCACGGTGCGGTTGATGTTGCGGATGGGCACCTGGGCGCGGACGGGGCGGGCGTCCTCGGCGGAGGAGACCTCCAGGGCGTCGGCGGCGAGCTTGACGAGCTCGTTGTCGAGGGCCTTGGCCAGGCCGTGGTCCTGCTCGGTGGTGCGGTGGCGGACGGCGCCGGCGGGCAGGTCCGGCACGTGCAGCAGCGGGGCGAGGTCCAGGCCCTGTGCCTTCCAGTGGGTCACGGCGCGGCCGGTGTCGAGGAGCTCGGCGTGGCCGACGGCCTCCTCGAGGGTGCGGAAGCCCAGCTCGGCGAGGATCTCGCGGACCTCCTCGGCGATGAACTCGAAGAAGTTGACGACGAATTCGGCCTTGCCGGAGAACCGCTCGCGCAGTACGGGGTTCTGGGTGGCGATGCCGACCGGGCAGGTGTCCAGGTGGCAGACGCGCATCATGACGCAGCCGGAGACGACCAGCGGGGCGGTGGCGAAGCCGAACTCCTCGGCGCCGAGGAGGGCGGCGACGATCACGTCGCGGCCGGTCTTCAGCTGGCCGTCGGTCTGCACGACGATGCGGTCGCGCAGGCCGTTGAGCAGCAGCGTCTGCTGGGTCTCGGCGAGGCCGAGCTCCCAGGGGCCGCCCGCGTGCTTGAGGGAGGTGAGCGGCGAGGCGCCCGTGCCGCCGTCGTGGCCGGAGATCAGGACGACGTCGGCGTGGGCCTTGGAGACGCCCGCCGCGACCGTGCCGACGCCGACCTCGGACACCAGCTTCACGTGGATGCGGGCGGCCGGGTTGGCGTTCTTGAGGTCGTGGATCAGCTGGGCGAGGTCCTCGATGGAGTAGATGTCGTGGTGCGGGGGCGGCGAGATCAGGCCGACGCCCGGGGTGGAGTGCCGGGTCTTCGCGACCCAGGGGTAGACCTTGTGGCCGGGCAGCTGGCCGCCCTCGCCGGGCTTGGCGCCCTGGGCCATCTTGATCTGGATGTCGTCGGAGTTGACCAGGTACTCGCTGGTGACGCCGAAGCGGCCGGAGGCGACCTGCTTGATGCTGGAGCGGCGCTCGGGGTCGTAGAGGCGCTCGGGGTCCTCGCCGCCCTCGCCGGTGTTGGACTTGCCGCCCAGCCGGTTCATGGCGATGGCGAGGGTCTCGTGGGCCTCGCGGGAGATGGAGCCGTACGACATGGCGCCGGTGGAGAAGCGCTTGACGATCTCACTGACGGGCTCGACCTCGTCGAGGGGGACGGGCTCGCGGTCGTTCTTGAGGGAGAACAGGCCGCGGAGCGTCATCAGCCGCTCGGACTGCTCGTTCACGCGCTCGGTGTACTGCTTGAAAATGTCGTAGCGGCGGGCGCGCGTGGCGTGCTGCAGCCGGAAGACGGTGTCGGGGTCGAAGAGGTGCGGCTCGCCCTCGCGGCGCCACTGGTACTCGCCGCCGATGTCGAGGCGGCGGTGGGTGGCCGCGATGCCGGTGGCCGGGTAGGCCTTGGCGTGGCGGGCGGCGACCTCGCGGGCGACGACGTCCAGGCCGGCGCCGCCGATCTTGGTGGCGGTGCCGTGGAAGTAGGTCTCGACGAAGTCCTCGTTCAGGCCGATGGCCTCGAAGACCTGGGCGCCGCGGTAGGAGGCGACGGTGGAGATGCCCATCTTGGACATGACCTTCAGGACGCCCTTGCCGAGGGCCTTGATGAGGTTGCGGATCGCGTCCTCGGGCTCGATGTCCTGCAGGAACGTCCCTGCGCGGACGAGGTCCTCGACGGACTCCATCGCCAGGTACGGGTTGACGGCGGCCGCGCCGTAGCCGATGAGCAGCGCGACGTGGTGGACCTCGCGGACGTCGCCGGCCTCGACCAGCAGGCCCACGTGGGTGCGCTGCTTGGTGCGGATGAGGTGGTGGTGGACGGCCGAGGTGAGCAGCAGCGACGGGATCGGCGCGTGCTCGGCGTCGGAGTGGCGGTCGGAGAGGACGACGAGGCGGGCGCCGTCGGCGATGGCGGCGTCGGCCTCGGCGCAGATCTCCCGCAGCCGGGCGGCCAGGGACTCGCCGCCGCCGGTGACGCGGTAGAGGCCGGAGAGGGTGACGGCCTTCAGGCCCGGCATGTCGCCGTCGGCGTTGATGTGGATGAGCTTGGCGAGCTCGTCGTTGTCGATGACGGGGAAGGGCAGGGTGACGCTGCGGCAGGAGGCCGCGGTGGGCTCCAGCAGGTTGCCCTGCGGGCCGAGGGAGGAGATCAGCGAGGTGACGAGCTCCTCGCGGATGGCGTCCAGCGGCGGGTTGGTGACCTGCGCGAACAGCTGGGTGAAGTAGTCGAAGAGCAGCCGGGGCCGCTCGGAGAGCGCGGCGATCGGGGAGTCGGTCCCCATCGAACCGATGGGCTCGGCCCCGGACTTCGCCATGGGCGCGAGGATGACGCGCAGCTCCTCCTCGGTGTACCCGAAGGTCTGCTGGCGGCGGGTGACCGAGGCGTGGGTGTGCACGATGTGCTCGCGCTCGGGGAGGTCGGCCAGGTCGATCAGCCCGCTCTCCAGCCAGTCGCCGTAGGGCGCCGCGGCGGCGAGGCCGGCCTTGATCTCGTCGTCCTCGATGATGCGGTGGTGCTCGGTGTCGACCAGGAACATCCGGCCGGGCTGCAGGCGGCCCTTGCGGACGACCTTCGCCGGGTCGATGTCGAGGACGCCGACCTCGGAGGAGAGCACGACGAGGCCCTCGTCGGTGACCCAGTAGCGGCCGGGGCGAAGGCCGTTGCGGTCGAGGACGGCGCCGACGAGGGTGCCGTCGGTGAAGGTGACGCAGGCCGGGCCGTCCCAGGGCTCCATCTGGGTGGAGTGGTACTGGTAGAAGGCGCGCCGGGCCGGGTCCATGGAGGCGTGGTTCTCCCAGGCCTCCGGGATCATCATCAGGATGCTGTGCGGCAGGGACCGGCCGCCGAGGTGGAGGAGCTCCAGGACCTCGTCGAAGGAGGCCGAGTCGGAGGCGTCGGGGGTGCACACGGGGAAGATGCGGTCGATGCCGCGCTCCCCGCCGTTCCCCTGGCCGGCAGAGCCGAACAGCTCGCTGGCCAGCTGCGACTCCCGGGCCCGCATCCAGTTGCGGTTGCCCTGAACGGTGTTGATCTCACCGTTGTGGGCCACGAACCGGTACGGGTGGGCGAGCGGCCAGCTGGGGAAGGTGTTGGTGGAGAAGCGGGAATGGACCAGCGCGATGGCGGTGGCGCAGCGGCGGTCGGAGAGGTCCGGGAAGAACGGCTCCAGCTGACCGGTGGTCAGCATGCCCTTGTAGACGATGGTGCGGGCGGAGAGCGAGGGGAAGTAGACCCCGGCCTCCCGCTCGGCGCGCTTGCGCAGCACGAACGCCTTGCGGTCGAGGGCGAGCCCGGTGTTCTCGCCGTCGCTCACGAACAGCTGGCGGAAGTCCGGCATGGTGGCGCGGGCGCTGGCGCCGAGGAGCTCGGGGGCGACGGGGACGGCGCGCCAGCCGAGGACGGTCAGGCCCTCCTCGCGGGCGATCGTCTCGATGGACGAGACCGCGGCGTCCGCGTCCGCGGCGTCCGCGGGGAGGAAGCCGATGCCGACGGCGTACGCGCCGGGCTCGGGGAGCGCGAAGCCGGCGGACTCGCGCAGGAAGGCGTCGGGGACCTGCATCAGGATGCCGGCGCCGTCGCCCGAGTCGGGCTCGGAGCCCGTGGCGCCGCGGTGCTCCAGATTGCGGAGGACGGTGAGCGCCTGCTGCACGAGCGCATGGCTCGCCTCGCCGGTGAGGGTCGCGACGAAGCCGACGCCACAGGCGTCGTGCTCGTTCCGCGGGTCGTACATACCCTGCTGGGCGGGGTGGGATGCGGATCGCATCGGCGGCTCCCGTCGTCGTCTTGGCAGTCCCGGCCGGTGCGGCCGGTGCATGTGCCGAGGGACGACGTTGGCCCTCTGCGAAAGAAGTTGGTGCAGGTTACATGATGGGGCGCTTCTCGAAAAGTGGAAGCACCGGTCCAGCATGTGGACACTGCGGTGAAGGCGGCGAGCTGCCGGAAGCACTGGGGATCGCCCGGCCCGGCCCCGCCGGACACAGCACAGAGCGGGCGGCGTTGCCCGCTGTGCTACCGGATTGTGCCCGGCCGTCGAGGGCTTGAAACCGCGATGTCATCCGTACGTTATGCGGGAGCCCGCATAAAGCATCACCCCAGGGCGGTGCCGAAGGCAATACCGAGGGCGTAAGTCACACCCGCGGCCGCCGCGCCCAGGAACAGCTGGCGCAGGCCGCTGAACCACCAGGAGCGGGCCGTCACCCGCGCCACGACCGCCCCGCAGGCGAAGAGACCGAGCAGCGCGAGCAGCACGGCGGGCCACAGCGAGGTCGCTCCCAGCAGGTACGGCAGCAGGGGCAGCAGCGCGCCCAGCGCGAACGAGCCGAACGACGAGACCGCCGCGACCATGGGCGACGGCAGGTCGGAGGGGTCTATGCCGAGCTCCTCGCGGGCGTGGATCTCCAGCGCCTGCTCGGGGTCGCGGGACAGCTGCATGGCGACCTCGAGCGCGAGCTTGGGCTCGACGCCCCGCGACTCGTAGAGCGCGGCCAGCTCCGCCAGCTCGTCGGCCGGGTGCTTGTGCAGCTCGCGGCGCTCCACGTCCAGCTCGGCGAGGACGAGTTCGCGCTGCGAGGCCACGGAGGTGTACTCGCCGGCGGCCATGGAGAACGCACCCGCGGCGAGGCCCGCCAGGCCGGCGATGACGATCGTCTGCGCGGAGGCGGAGCCGCCCGCGACACCGGTCATCAGGGCGACGTTGGAGACCAGACCGTCCATGGCACCGAACACCGCGGGGCGCAGCCAGCCGCCGTTCACGTCGCGGTGCGTGTGGTTGTCGCGGTGCGCGGCGTGCGGTGCGGCAACGGCTTCCAGGACAGACATCTCCGGTGGGCTCCCTTCCCCTGGGGGTGGCGCCTCTCCGCCCGCCCCACTGATTCGAAGGTACGCACGAACGCCATGATCCGCTAGCAAGGAAGGCCTGCCTGACCTGGGCATACGGGCCCCCTGCGGGGGCTCGTCCGACGTCGCCGGGCAGTGCCGCAGGCACAAAAATCCCGCCGCAGCGGCGATCAGCCACTGCGGCGGGATCCGGCGGTGCCGAGCGAAGCTCAGACCTTCTTCGGTTTGGGGGACGAGCCCTCTACGGGCGAGTCACCGTCACCCCCCGGCTTTGTCAGGGAAGTCGGTCCCTCGCCGGCTTCCCCGATGGCCCCCGGTTCCACCACGAGCTCCCTGCCAGGGCACCGCTTCGCGGAAATGATCATGTAGACGACGGCCGCGACGAAGACCACGATCGACGTCCACCCGTTGAGCCGCAGGCCCAGCACGTGGTGCGCGTCGTCCACGCGCAGGTACTCGAACCAGAAGCGGCCCACCGTGTACGAGGCCACGTACAGCGCGAACGCGCGCCCGTGCCCGAGGGTGAAGCGCCGGTCCGCCCAGATCACCAGGCCCGCGATCAGCAGGCACCACAGCGACTCGTACAGGAACGTCGGGTGGTAGGTCCCGGCGACCCGGCCGATCGCCGGGTCGGCGTCGATCTTCAGCCCCCACGGCAGGGTCGTCGGCTTGCCGTACAGCTCCTGGTTGAACCAGTTGCCCCAGCGGCCGATCGCCTGGGCGACGGCCAGGCCGGGGGCGAGGGCGTCCGCCCAGGCCGGCAGGGGGATGCCGCGGCGGCGGCAGCCGATCCACGCACCGACCGCGCCGAGCGCGACCGCGCCCCAGATGCCGAGGCCGCCCTCCCAGATCTTGAAGGAGTTGACCCAGTCGCGGCCCTCGCCGAAGTACAGCTCGTAGTCGGTGATGACGTGGTAGAGCCGGCCGCCGACGAGCCCGAAGGGCACCGCCCAGACGGCGATGTCGGCAACCGTCCCGGCCCGACCGCCGCGGGCGATCCAGCGCCGGTTGCCCAGCCAGACCGCCACGAAGACGCCGATGATGATGCAGAAGGCATAGCCGCGCAGCGGGACCGGTCCGAGGTGGATCACGCCGGTCGACGGGCTGGGAATGTATGCGAGTTCCATGACATCCCCGACGCTACCCTGCCGGGGCGACGGAACGGCAACCCACCCGGCGCAACAGCTGCGTAACGCCCCGGGGCCTCAGCCCTTCTGGGCTTCGGCGACCATCTGCCGGAGTTTGTCCGGGGTGAGCGGGTTCTTCTGGTCGCCGTAGATGCTCTTGCCGTTGAGCAGGACGGTCGGGGTGGCGCGGTAGGAGGACTTGCCGAAGGCCTCGTGGGACTTCTTCACCCAGCTGTCGTGGGTGCCGTCGTCCACGCAGGTGCGGAAGGCGGGGGTGTCGAGCCCGGGCACCTGCCCGGCCAGCTCCAGCAGGCGCGCCTTCTTGCCGTAGGCGTCGTCGGTCTCCTGCGGCTGGTTCTTGAAGAGCAGGTCGTGGTACGGGGCGAACTTGCCGGCGTCCTGCGCACAGGCCGCCGCGTTGGCGGCGTTGAGCGAGCCGCTGCCGCCGAGGTTGTTGTCGATGAGGGTGACCAGGTGGTACTCGGCCTTGAGCTGGCCCTTCTGCTCCAGCTCGTTGACCGTGTCGCGGAAGACGTTCTCGAAGCCGCCGCAGCCCGGGCAGCGGAAGTCCTCGTAGACCGTGAGGGTCGCCTTCGCGGCGGGCTTGCCGACCGGGATGGTGACGCTGTCCTTTCCGGTGGCGCCCTGCGGGGCGACCAGGGGCCCGGCGGCCTCCTTCTTGCCGCCGCCCGTGTTCGCCACGAGCGCCGCGATGCCGGCGCCCGCGCCGAGGACGGCGACGACGATCACACCGGCGATCAGCGTGCGCTTGCGTTTGGCCCGGGCCTCTTCGCGCTCCCGCTGTTCCTGCAGCCGCTCACGGGCGCTGCGCTTCCCATCCGAGTTCTTCTGGCTCACATCCCCCTACAACGAACCGGGGGCCCGCCCATGCGCGCCCCCGGTCGCCGGTTCCTTCAAAAGAGTTACGCGCGTTTGCGCACGCCTTCGGCCAGTTCACCCGCGAGGGCGCGGACGGCGGCGAGGCCGGTCTCCAGGTCGGGGGCGTCCAGGAGCCGCTTGACGAAGGCCGAGCCGACGATCACGCCGTCGGCGAAGGCCGCCACCTCCGCGGCCTGGGAGGCGTTGGAGACGCCCAGGCCGACGCAGACCGGCAGCTCGGTGACCGCGCGCGTGCGGCGCACCAGGTCCTGCGCCTCGTTGCCGACGGACTCCCGGGTGCCCGTGACGCCCATCAGCGAGGCCGCGTACACGAAGCCGCTGCCCGCCGCCGTGATCTTGGCGAGGCGCTCGTCGCGGCTGCTGGGCGCGACCACGAAGACGGTGGCGAGCCCGTGCCGCTCGGCGGCCTTGCGCCAGGCCTCGGACTCCTCGACCGGCAGGTCGGGCAGGATGCAGCCCGCTCCCCCGGCGGCGGCGAGGTCGGCGGCGAAGCGCTCGGGGCCGTAGGCGTCGACGGGGTTCCAGTAGGTCATGCACAGCACGGGCGCGCCCGTGATCTCGTGCGCCTCCTTGACCGTGCGGATGACGTCGACGATCTTGATGCCGCCGCGCAGGGCGATGTCGTCGGCGGTCTGGATGACCGGGCCGTCCAGGACGGGGTCGCTGTGCGGCAGACCGACCTCGACGATGTCGCAGCCGCCGTCGAGCATGGCGGTGAGGGCGCGCACGCCGTCGTCCACGGTCGGGAAGCCGGCGGGGAGGTAGCCGACGAGCGCGGCGCGGTTCTCGGCCCTGGCGGCGGCCAGGACGGAGCCGAGGAGTTCGATGTTGCCCGCCATTACCGCTCCCCCGCGCTTTCATCGGTCGCGTCGTACAGCCCGAAGTAGCGGGCTGCGGTGTCCATGTCCTTGTCGCCGCGGCCGGAGAGGTTGACCAGGACCAGCCCGTCCGTGCCCAGCTCCTTGCCGACCTCCAGCGCCCCGGCCAGCGCGTGCGCGCTCTCGATGGCCGGGATGATGCCCTCGGTGCGGGAGAGCAGCCGCAGGGCCTGCATGGCGTCGTCGTCCGTGACGGCCCGGTACTCGGCGCGGCCGGTGTCCTTCAGATAGGAGTGCTCCGGGCCGATGCCGGGGTAGTCCAGGCCCGCCGAGATCGAGTACGGCTCGGTGATCTGGCCGTCCTCGTCCTGCAGGACGTAGGAGCGCGAGCCGTGCAGGATGCCGGGCGTGCCGGCGGTGAGGGTGGCCGCGTGCTCGCCGGTGGCCAGGCCGTGGCCGCCGGGCTCGCAGCCGATCAGGCGCACGCCCTCGTCGGGGAGGAAGGCGTGGAACAGGCCGATGGCGTTGGAGCCGCCTCCCACACAGGCCACGGCGGCGTCCGGCAGGCGGCCGGCGCGCTCCAGGATCTGGCGGCGCGCCTCGACGCCGATGACCCGGTGGAAGTCGCGGACGAGGGCCGGGAAGGGGTGCGGGCCCGCGACGGTGCCGAAGAGGTAGTGCGTGCGGTCGACGTTGGCGACCCAGTCGCGGAACGCCTCGTTGATGGCGTCCTTCAGGGTGCGGCTGCCGGACTTCACGGCGATGACCTCGGCGCCGAGCATCCGCATGCGGGCGACGTTCAGCGCCTGCCGCTGGGTGTCCACTTCGCCCATGTAGATGGTGCATTCGAGGCCGAAGAGGGCGCAGGCGGTGGCGGTGGCGACGCCGTGCTGGCCGGCGCCCGTCTCCGCGATGACGCGGGTCTTGCCCATGCGCTTGGTGAGCAGGGCCTGGCCCAGCACGTTGTTGATCTTGTGCGAGCCGGTGTGGTTGAGGTCCTCGCGCTTGAGGAAGATCCGGGCGCCGCCGGCGTGCTCCGCGAAGCGCGGCACCTCGGTGAGGGCGCTGGGCCGGCCGGTGTAGTTGACCATCAGGTCGGCCAGCTCGGCGGCGAAGGCGGGGTCGGCCTTGGCCTTCTCGTACTCGGCGGCGACCTCGTCGACGGCGGCGACGAGGGCCTCGGGGATGAACTTGCCGCCGAACGCGCCGAAGTAGCCTTCGACGCTGGGAACTTGACCCTCCGGGTCCGGGACGAAGAATTCAGAGGACACGTACGTACTCCTCGGACGACTGTGAGGTTACGGGTGACGGGTGGACGGCTGGAGCGCAGCGCTCCGGCGCCATCGCATCCCGTTGATCTGACCCGGCTCACAGCCGATGTGGTACCGCACGCGACGTCCCAGGGTGCGTCGCGCGGGCGCGCGGCAGCCCCGGGGCCGGCAGCCCCGGGCCAGTCGCGCGTACGCCCCCATGCCTCGTCAGCCCCGCCCGTGCCGCAGGGCCGGGTGGGCTCCCGCCGCGACCAGGTCGGCGACGGCGCCCTTGGGGTCACGGCCGGTGACCAGGGACTCGCCGACCAGGACGGCGTCGGCGCCGTCGTTCGCGTAGGCGATGAGGTCGTGCGGGCCGCGCACGCCGGACTCGGCGATCTTGACGATGCCGTCCGGGATCTCGGGGGCGACCCGGGCGAAGGTGCCGCGGTCCACCTCGAGGGTCTTGAGGTTGCGGGCGTTGACGCCGATGATCCGGGCGCCGGCGTCGACCGCGCGCTGGACCTCCTCCTCGTCGTGCACCTCGACCAGCGGGGTGAGCCCGATGGACTCGGCCCGCTCGATGAGGGAGACGAGGGCCTCCTGCTCCAGGGCGGCGACGATCAGCAGGGCCAGGTCGGCGCCGTAGGCGCGGGCCTCCCACAGCTGGTAGGCGGTGACGATGAAGTCCTTGCGCAGGATCGGGATGTCGACCCGGGCGCGGACGGCTTCGAGGTCGGCGAGGGAGCCGCCGAAGCGCCGCTGCTCGGTCAGCACGCTGATCACGGCCGCGCCGCCCGCCTCGTAGTCGGCGGCGAGGCCGGCGGGGTCGGCGATGGCGGCCAGCGCGCCCTTGGAGGGGCTGGAGCGCTTGACCTCGCAGATCACGCTGACGTTCTCGCCGCGGAGGGCGGCGGCGCCGTCCTTCGCCTGTGGCGCCCCGGCGGCCCGCTCCTTGAGCTCGTCGAGGCTGACGCGCGCCTGCCGCTCCGCGAGGTCGGCACGGACGCCCTCGATGATCTCGTCGAGCACACTCACGCGAGCGGCCCCCTTCCGGACTCGGATGGTCTGGGCTGGTGCGGCAGGAATCCTCCCCCACCAGGCACTGCGATGGTATCTGCCGCGGGGCGAAGGTTTCGCATCCGGTTGACGCGGGTCCCACCTCGTGGACGTCCGATGGACACCCTCCGCTGCCGGACCGGAGGTCCGTCTAGGGGGTCAGGGCGGCGCCGAAGGGCAGGTTCCGCACGACCGTGAAGAGCAGGACGAGGGCGCCGAGGGCCCACCAGTGGCGGGCGCGCGGGGACAGCCGCACGCCCTCGTGGCCCCGCAGGGCCCTGGTGATCCACACGCACCACAGGACGGCGAAGGCGGCGTACCCGGCGACGGCCAGGGCGTTCGCGCCGAGCGCGGCCGGGAGGTCGCCGTGGGCGAGCGCGTGGACGCCGCGCAGCCCGCCGCAGCCGGGGCAGTACAGGCCCGTCCAGCGCAGCAGGGGGCAGGCGGGGTAGTGGCCGGGGCGGCCCGGGTCCACGGCGCCGACGTAGCCGAAGGCCGCGGCCAGGCCGGCGGCGACGCCCAGCGGGGCGGCCAGCGGGCGCGTACGGTCCCTCACGGCGGCGATCACACCGAAAGTCTCCGCCGGGGAGCACGAAGGCGCAGCTCAGGGCCGTCGTACGGAGGATCGTACGGGCCCGGGGCCGCGCCTCGGGGCGGGGATGGCGTGGAGGACGCGGGGCGTCAGCTCCGGCCGGTCTCGCCGGCCATCTTCAGAGGAGCCCGCTTGGGCATGCCCATGCCCATCATGCTCATGACGCCGCCCACGACACCGCCGATCGCGATGATGGCGATGCCGGCCCAGAAGCCGGCCGGCTTCGCGGCCACCATGAAGGCGCCGGAGACGCAAAAGCCGATGAAGGCGATCGTGACACCGGTCCAGGCGGCCGGGGTGTGTCCGTGGCTGGTACCCGCCATGACTAAGACTCCTCGTTGCTGTGGCGCGCCCGCGGGCGCGGAGAACGCTCATGGTCATTGTCCCCGACGGCCGGGGCCGCCTCGATCCGGGGGGCGCCGCCGGGGCGTGTCACGCCCTCGTGGGGTCCTCGCCGCGGTCGAGGGCCTTCCACAGCTCCTCGGGGCGCTCCGGGTCGGGGGCGGTGCGGGTGCGGCGCGGGCGCGGGGTGCCGTCGCGCTCGTACCGCCCGGACATGGCCGGCCAGTGGCGGCCGTAGCGCAGGGCGAGGAGCCCCGCGAGCAGCAGGAGGACGCCGCCCGCAAGGGCGACCCACGGCCACGCCGTGTGGGTGACGTTGTCGATGGCGCCGCTGGTGAGCCCGTTGGCCTTGGCGGCCTGCTCGTCCAGGGCGGAGGAGTCCCCCGCACCGGTGGCCGCGCCGGCCACGACCCCGGCGCCCGCGAGGACGAGCCCGGCGGCCACCACGGTGCGCCAGACGCCGCGGACGGCGAAGACCGCGACCAGGGCGGCGAGGCCGACGACGGCGAGGGCGCCGGGCAGGCCGGTGACGTCCTGGCCGCTGACGTGCTTGGCGACGGTGCTCCCGGCGACGGTCGTCGTCCCCTCGGCCCAGGTGCGGCCGCCCGCGAGCAGGGCGAGGGCGGCGCCGGCCGCGCCGAGGAGCAGAGCGGTGCCTACGGTTCTTCCTGTGCTCACGGGTCCACTATCCCTTGTGGGTGGTTTGTCGGTGCCGCCGGGGTGGCGGCTAGGCGAGCCGGTTCGCGGTGTGCACGGCGCGCAGCACGGCCGCGGCCTTGTTGCGGCACTCCGCGTCCTCCGCCGCGGGGTCGGAGTCGGCGACGACGCCCGCGCCCGCCTGGACGTAGGCAGTGCCCTCCTTCAGGACGGCGGTGCGGATGGCGATGGCGGTGTCGGAGTCCCCGGCGAAGTCCAGGTAGCCGACGCAGCCGCCGTACAGGCCGCGGCGCGACGGCTCCAGTTCCTCGATGATCTGCATGGCGCGCGGCTTGGGCGCGCCGGAGAGCGTGCCGGCCGGGAAGCAGGCGGTGAGCACGTCGAAGGCGGTGCGCCCGGCGGCCAGGCGGCCGGTGACCGTGGAGACGATGTGCATCACGTGGCTGTAGCGCTCGATCGACATGAAGTCGACGACCTCGACGCTGCCGGGCTCGCAGACCCGTCCGAGGTCGTTGCGGCCGAGGTCGACGAGCATCAGGTGCTCGGCGCGCTCCTTGGCGTCGCCGAGGAGCTCCTCGGCGAGCGCGGCGTCCGCCTGCGGGGTGGCGCCGCGCGGCCGGGTGCCGGCGATGGGGTGCACCATGGCCTGCCCGTCCTCGACCTTGACGAGCGCCTCCGGGCTGGAGCCGACGACGTCGAACCCGTCGAACCGGAACAGGTACATGTACGGGCTCGGGTTCGTCGCCCGCAGCACGCGGTAGACGTCGAGCGCGGAGGCCGTGCAGGGCGTCTCGAAGCGCTGCGAGGGCACGACCTGGAAGGCCTCGCCGGCGCGGATGCGCTCCTTGATGTCCTCGACGGCCGCCATGTAGTCGGGGCCGCCCCAGCGGGCGGTGTACCCGGGCAGCTCGGAGGGGGGCAGGGCGGTGGGGGCCGAGGGCGCGGGCCGGTTCAGGTCGGCGGCCATCGCGTCCAGCCGGGCCACGGCGTCGGCGTACGCCTCGTCCACGCCGGTGTCGAGGTCGTTGTGGTTGATCGCGTTGGCGATCAGCAGGACGGTGCCGTTCCAGTGGTCGAGGACGGCGAGGTCGGAGGTGAGGAGCATGGTGAGCTCGGGCAGGCCGAGGGGGTCGCGGTCCTCGCCCCCGTGCTCGCCGATCTTCTCCAGGCGGCGGACGACGTCGTAGCCGAGGTAGCCCACCATGCCGCCGGTGAAGGGCGGCAGCCCGGCACCCTCTATGAGGTCGCGCGGGGTGTGCAGGGCGGCCACGGTGGCGCGCAGCGCCTCCAGCGGGTCGCCGTCGGTGGGGACGCCGACGGGAGGGGTGCCCAGCCAGTGCGTCCGGCCGTCGCGCGCGGTGAGGGTCGCGGCGCTGCGGACGCCCACGAAGGAGTAGCGCGACCAGGTGCGGCCGTTCTCCGCGGACTCCAGCAGGAAGGTGCCGGGGCGCTCGGCGGCGAGCTTGCGGTACAGGCCGACGGGGGTGTCGCCGTCGGCGAGGAACCGCCGGGTGACCGGGATGACCCGGCGGTCCTTCGCGAGCGTACGGAAGGTGTCGGCGTCCGGGGTGATGTCACCGGTGGTCGTGGCAGCCATGGCAGCGGAGCCTACTTGCCCAGCGGGAGGACGTCGGCATCGAAACAGGTGCGGTCGCCTGTGTGGCAGGCGGCGCCCACCTGGTCGACCTTGACGAGGAGGGTGTCCTTGTCGCAGTCGAGGGCCACGGACTTCACGTGCTGGACGTGTCCGGAGGTGTCGCCCTTGACCCAGTATTCCCGGCGGCTGCGGCTCCAGTAGGTGCAGCGGCCGGTGGTCAGGGTGCGGTGGAGCGCCTCGTCGTCCATCCAGCCGAGCATGAGGACCTCGCCGGTGTCGTACTGCTGGGCGATGGCGGGAATCAGCCCGTCGGCGCTGCGCTTGAGCCGCGCGGCGATGGCGGGGTCGAGGGAGGACGCGGGGGCGGTGTTGCCGGTCATGGGGTCCATTCTGCCGCGCGGGCCGGCCGGGACCCCCCGAACGGGCCTGTCAGTGGCGTACGGCATGCTTCGCCCATGAGTACTCCGCCCTCGAACTCCCCGCAGCCCCCCGGCGGCGGTGGGTTCGGCCCGCCGCAGCAGTTCGGGCCGCCGTCGGCCCAGCCGCCCGCCCAGCCCTACGGACAGCCCCAAGCGCCGCAGGGATACGGCCAGCAGCCCGGCTTCGGTCAGCAGCCGGGTTTCGGCCAGTACGGCCAGCAACAGCAGTACGGACAGCAGTTCGGCCAGCCCATGCCGCCCCCGCCCCCGCCCTCGGGCGGCAACGGCGCGAAGGTCGCCGCGATCGTCATCGGCTGCGTCCTGGTGGTCGGCCTCATCGTGGGCGGCATCATGCTGACCGCCGGCGGTGACAAGGACGACAAGCCGACCGCCAAGCCGAAGAGCTCGTCGGCCCCGTCGGCGGCGCCGTCCGCGCCGGCCACGGACCCGAGCGCCCCGGGCACCGACCCCTCCGGCCCGCAGCCGTCCTCCTCCGGCCTGCCGTCGGTCTCCCGCGTGCCGTACGTGGTGCTCAAGCCCGGCCAGTGCTTCGACCACCCGCGCATGAGCATCGGGCTCACCGAGGTGAAGACGAAGCCGTGCAGCGGTCCGCACGACGGCGAGGTCATCGCCAACGAGACCCTGACCGGCAAGTTCGACACCGAGCTGGACATCCAGACCAAGGCCCGGGAGCTGTGCAAGAAGAGGGCGCAGGACCGCATGCGCTCCATATCCGACGGCAAGAACTACTACTCGTACGTGCTCTACCCGACCCCGACCACCTACGCCCGGGGCCAGGACCAGATCACGTGTTCGATGACGCTGAGCGTCTCGCAGGGCGGCCAGAAGATGGACAAGCCGCTGCCCGAGTAGTCGCGGGGGCGTGGCACCGGCAGGGGGCCGGCCTTAGGGTGGCGCCATGTCGACCCACGCCCAGCGCGAACGTCTGTTCCTCGCCGATCTGTTGGAGTCGGCGGGCCCGAACGCCCCGACGCTCTGCGACGGCTGGCGGGCCCGTGACCTCGCGGCCCACGTCGTGGTGCGCGAGCGCCGCGCCGACGCCGCCGCCGGGATCGTCCTCAAGCCCCTGGCCGCACGCCTGGAGCGGGTGCAGGCGGAGTTCGCCGCCAAGCCCTACGAGGAGCTGATCCAGCTCATCCGCACCGGGCCGCCGCGGCTGTCGCCGTACGCCCTCAAGCAGATCGACGAGGCCGCGAACACGGTCGAGTTCTACGTGCACGCCGAGGACGTCCGCCGGGCCCAGCCGGACTGGGCCCCGCGCGACGTCGACCCCGTCTTCGCGGACGCCCTGTGGACCCGGCTGGAGCGGGTGGCCCGGATGCTCGGCCGCAGATCGCCCGTCGGCCTGGTCCTGCGCCGCCCCGACGGCCGCACGGCGGTCGCCCGGCGCGGCGCGCCGGTGGTCACCGTCACCGGGGAGCCCGGCGAGCTGACCCTCTTCGCCTTCGGCCGCCAGGCGGCCGCCCGGGTGGAGCTGGACGGCGAAAAGGACGCGGTGGCCGAGGTGGAGGGGGCCAAGCTGGGAATCTGAGGTTCCGTGCCGGACCCGACTCCGAAGAGGTGCCCTGCCATGGCGTACACCAGCAGACCCGCCCACTCCGCCCCGTCGCCCGCACCGCCCCTGACCGGATTCTCGCTGGGGATCCTGCTGCTCCGGCTGATGATCGGCCTCATCATGATGGGGCACGGCACGCAAAAGCTGTTCGGCTGGTTCGGCGGGTTCGGCCTCGACGGGACCGCGAAGGGCTTCGCGGGCTCGGGCTATCCCGCGCCCAAGGCGATGGCCGTCATCGCGGGCCTCAGCGAGACGCTGGGCGGCGCCGGCCTCTTCCTCGGCCTCCTCACCCCGCTGGCCGCGGCCGCCGTGCTGGGCACGATGGTCAACGCGCTCGGGGTGACGTGGGACGGGTTCTTCCTCCCGAAGGGCATGGAATTCACCCTGCTGGTCGCCGTCACGGCGGCGGCCCTCGCCCTCACGGGCCCCGGGAGGTACTCGGCGGACGCCCACCTGCCGGTGCTGCGGCAGCACCGGCTGTCCTACGGGCTCGCGGCGATCGTCCTCGCCCTGGTGACGGGGGCGGTCTTCCTGCTCATCCGCGATTAGCCCCCGGCGGCCCTTCACCCGGCTGTGGTGCGGTCCGGCACCGCCGGGCTGCCGTGTCGTGGCGTGTCGCCGTTGCGGCGGGAGAAGAATGCCCGCCGCAACGGCGAGGCACCACGACGGCGCGGCCCGGCGGTGCCGGACCCGCCTCGGGCCTACCGGACCGGGTGACCCGCCTCGCGCAAGGCGTTCTTGACGTCGGCGATCCTCAGGTCGCCGAAGTGGAAGACCGACGCGGCGAGCACCGCGTCCGCGCCCGCCTCGACGGCCGGGGCGAAATCGGCCAGCTTGCCCGCGCCGCCGCTCGCGATGACCGGTACCGTGACGTGCTTGCGCACGGCCTCGATCATCTCGGTGTCGTAGCCGTCCTTGGTGCCGTCGGCGTCCATGGAGTTCAGCAGGATCTCCCCGGCGCCGAGCTCGGCCGCGCGGTGGGCCCACTCGACGGCGTCGATGCCGGTGCCGCGGCGGCCGCCGTGGGTGGTGACCTCGAAGCTGCCCGAAGGGGTCCGGCGGGCGTCGACCGACAGGACGAGGACCTGCCGGCCGAAGCGCTCGGCGATCTCCTGGACGAGCTCGGGCCGCTCGATGGCCGCCGTGTTGACGCCCACCTTGTCGGCACCGGCCCGCAGCAGCTTGTCGACGTCGGCCGCGGTGCGCACGCCGCCGCCGACGGTCAGCGGGATGAAGACCTGCTCGGCCGTGCGGCGGACCACGTCGTAGGTGGTCTCGCGGTTGCCGGAGGAGGCGGTGATGTCGAGGAAGGTCAGCTCGTCGGCGCCCTCCCGGCCGTACACCTTGGCCATTTCCACCGGGTCGCCCGCGTCGCGCAGGTTCTGGAAGTTGACGCCCTTGACGACACGGCCGTTGTCCACGTCCAGGCAGGGGATGACTCGGACCGCCAGGGTCATGTGCTCGTTGCTCCTCGGTACGCTTCCAGCTCTACTTCGACCAGCACGCGCGAGTCGACGAACCCGGAGACGACGACCAGGGTCGCCGCCGGGCGGACCGCGTCGAAGAGCTCCTTGTGGGCACGGCCCACCTCGTCCACGTCTCGCGCGTGGGTCAGGTACATCCGGGTGCGGACGACGGCCTCGGGGCCGAGGCCGAACCGCTCCAGCGCGGCGAGGGCGTTGCCGAAGGCCGACCTGGCCTGTTCGTACGGATCGCCCTCGCCGTTCAGCACGGTGCCGGTGAACGGCATCGTGCCGGCCACCAGCACCCGGTCTCCCGCCGCGACCGCGCGCGCACAACCGAAGGCCTCTTCCCAGGGACTGTCGCTCTGCACACGCTGCACGGCTTCGGTCATACGGACACAGCCTCCAGGGCCTCTTCCAAGGTGAACGCCTTGGCGTAGAGGGCCTTTCCGACGATGGCGCCTTCGACACCCTCCGGTACCAGGTTGGCGATCGCCCGCAGGTCGTCAAGGGACGAGACTCCGCCGGAGGCGACGACCGGCTTGTCGGTGGCCGCGCAGACGTTCTTCAGCAGCTCCAGGTTGGGGCCCTGGAGGGTGCCATCCTTGGCGATGTCGGTGACGACGTAGCGGGCGCAGCCCTCGGAGTCGAGGCGGGCGAGGGTCTCGTAGAGGTCGCCGCCGTCGCGGGTCCAGCCGCGGCCGCGCAGGGTGGTGCCGCGGACGTCCAGGCCGACCGCGATCTTGTCGCCGTGCTCGGCGATGACCTTGGCGACCCACTCGGGGGTCTCCAGGGCGGCGGTGCCGAGGTTGACGCGGGTGCAGCCGGTGGCGAGGGCGGCGGCGAGCGAGGCGTCGTCGCGGATGCCGCCGGACAGCTCGACCTTGATGTCCATGGCCCCGGCCACCTGGGCGATGAGCTCGCGGTTGTCACCGGTGCCGAACGCGGCGTCCAGGTCGACCAGGTGCAGCCACTCGGCGCCCGAGCGCTGCCAGGCGAGGGCCGCCTCCAGCGGGGAGCCGTACGAGGTCTCGGAGCCGGACTCGCCGTGGACGAGGCGCACGGCCTGGCCGTCGCGGACGTCGACGGCGGGGAGGAGTTCGAGCTTGCTCACAGGGTTCCGATCCAGTTGGTGAGGAGCTGGGCACCGGCGTCGCCGGACTTCTCGGGGTGGAACTGGGTGGCCCACAGGGGGCCGTTCTCCACGGCGGCCACGAAGGGCTCGCCGTGCGTGGCCCAGGTGACCTTGGGGGCGCGGATGTTGGGGTTGGTCACCTCCAGGCTCCACTCGCGCACCGCGTAGGAGTGCACGAAGTAGTAGCGGGTGTCCGCGTCGAGGCCGGCGAAGAGCTGCGAGTCCGCGGCGGGCGTGACGGTGTTCCAGCCCATGTGCGGGACGACGTCCGCCTTGAGGGGCTCGACGACGCCGGGCCACTCGTCCAGGCCCTCGGTCTCCACGCCGTGCTCGATGCCGCGCTCGAAGAGGATCTGCATGCCGACGCAGATGCCCATCACGGGGCGGCCGCCGGAGAGCCGGCGCCCGACGAGCCAGTCGCCGCGGGCGGCGCGCAGGCCCTGCATGCAGGCCGCGAAGGCGCCGACGCCGGGGACGAGGACGCCGTCGGCGTTCATGGCCTTGTCGTAGTCGCCGGTGATCTCGACGTCCGCGCCGACGTGGGCGAGGGCGCGCTCGGCGGAGCGGACGTTGCCGAAGCCGTAGTCGAAGACGACGACCTTCTTCTTCGGGGCGCTCATGACCACAGTCCTTCGATCCGGAGGGTGCCGGCGGTCAGGCACATCGCCGCGCCTATCCCGAGCAGCACGATGATGCTCCTGGGCATGCCCTGCTTGAGGAAGGAGATGATGCCGCCGACCAGGAAGAGGCCGACGACGATGAGCGTGGTGGACAGGCCGTTCACAGGGCACCCTTCGTGGAGGGGAGGATTCCGGCAGCGCGCGGGTCGCGCTCGGAGGCGTAGCGCAGGGCCCGGGCGAGGGCCTTGAACTGGCACTCCACGATGTGGTGCGCGTTGCGCCCGTACGGGACGTGCACGTGCAGGGCGATCTGCGCCTGCGCGACGAAGGACTCCAGGATGTGCCGGGTCATCGTCGTGTCGTACGTGCCGATCATCGGCGCCATGTTCTCGGGCTCGGTGTGCACCAGGTAGGGGCGGCCGGAGAGGTCGACGGTGACCTGGGCGAGGGACTCGTCCAGCGGGACCGTGCAGTTACCGAAGCGGTAGATGCCCACCTTGTCACCGAGGGCCTGGCGGAAGGCGGCGCCCAGCGCGAGGGCGGTGTCCTCGATGGTGTGGTGGGTGTCGATGTGCAGGTCGCCGTCGGTCTTGACGGTGAGGTCGAAGAGGCCGTGGCGGCCGAGCTGGTCGAGCATGTGATCGTAGAAGCCGACCCCGGTCGACACGTCGACCTGCCCGGTCCCGTCGAGGTCGATCTCGACGAGGACGGAGGTCTCCTTGGTGGTGCGCTCTACGCGGCCCACGCGGTTCATTGCTTGTTCTCCTTCAGTACGGCGCGGACCGCGTCCAGGAACGCGTCGTTCTCCTCCGGGGTGCCGGCGGTGACCCGCAGCCACCCCGGTACGCCGTTGTCCCGCACCAGCACGCCGTGGCCGAGGATGGCCCGCCACGCGGCGGGGCTGTCCTCGAACCGGCCGAACTGGACGAAGTTGGCGTCCGAGTCGGTCACCTCGCAGCCCATCGCGCGCAGCTCGGTGACCAGGCGGTCGCGCTCGGCCTTGAGCTGCTCGACGTAGCCGAGCAGCGTGTCCGTGTGCTCCAGGGCGGCCAGCGCCGTGGCCTGGGTGACGGCCGACAGGTGGTACGGCAGGCGGACGAGCTGGACGGCGTCGACCACGGCCGCGTCCGCGGCGAGGTAGCCGAGCCGGAGCCCGGCCGCGCCGAAGGCCTTGGACATGGTGCGGGAGACGACGAGGTTCGGGCGGCCCTCGATGAGCGGCAGCAGCGAGGGGCGGTGGCTGAACTCGCCGTACGCCTCGTCGACGACGACCAGCGAGGGCCCGGCCGCCTGCGCGGCCTCGTACAGCCGCAGGACCGTCTCCGCCTCGACCGCCGTGCCCGTGGGGTTGTTGGGCGAGCAGACGAAGACGACGTTCGGCCGGTGCTCGGCGATGGCGCGCTCGGCCGCCTCCACGTCGATGGTGAAGTCGTCGCGGCGGGGGCCGGAGATCCAGCCGGTGCCGGTGCCGCGCGAGATCAGGGCGTGCATCGAGTACGAGGGCTCGAAGCCGATCGCGGTGCGGCCGGGGCCGCCGAAGGTCTGCAGCAGCTGCTGGAGGACCTCGTTGGAGCCGTTGGCCGCCCACACCTGCCGCATGGTGACCTCGTGCCCGGCGGTGCGGGTGAGGTACTTGGCCAGCTCGGTGCGGAGCTCGACCGCGTCCCGGTCGGGGTAGCGGTTGAGGTGCCGCGCGGCCTCGGCGACGCGCTCGGCGATGCGGGCGACGAGGGGCTCGGGCAGCGGGTAGGGGTTCTCGTTGGTGTTCAGGCGTACGGGCACGTCCAGCTGGGGGGCGCCGTACGGGGACTTGCCGCGCAGTTCGTCCCGGATGGGGAGATCGTCGATACGGGTCACGTGCGTCACTTGCCGTCCGGAACCTTCCAGTCGAACCGCGCCTTGACCGCGGCCCCGTGCGCCGGCAGGTCCTCCGCCTCGGCGAGCGTCACCACGTGGCCCGCGACCTCGGCCAGGGCCTCCCGGGTGTAGTCCACGACGTGGATGCCGCGCAGGAAGCTCTGGACGGAGAGGCCGGAGGAGTGGCACGCGCAGCCGCCGGTGGGCAGCACGTGGTTGGAGCCGGCCGCGTAGTCGCCGAGCGAGACGGGGGCGTACGGGCCGACGAAGATCGCGCCAGCGTTCTGCACGCGGGCGGCGACGGCCGCGGCGTCGGCGGTCTGGATCTCCAGGTGCTCGGCGCCGTAGGCGTCGACGACGGCGAGGCCGTGGTCGACGGAGTCGACCAGGACGATGCCGGACTGGCGGCCGCCGAGCGCGGGCACGATCCGGTCCTCGACGTGCCGGGTCATGGCGACCTGGGTCTCGAGCTCCTTCTCCACCGCGTTCGCGAGGTCCTCCGAGTCGGTGACGAGGACGGAGGCGGCCAGCGGGTCGTGCTCGGCCTGGCTGATCAGGTCGGCGGCGACGTGCACGGGGTCGGCGGTGGCGTCCGCGAGGATGGCGATCTCGGTCGGGCCGGCCTCGGCGTCGATGCCGATGCGGCCCTTGAGCAGCCGCTTGGCGGCGGCGACCCAGATGTTGCCCGGGCCGGTGACCATGTTGACCGGGCGGCACTCCTCGGTGCCGTAGGCGAACATGGCGACGGCCTGGGCGCCGCCCGCGGCGTACACCTCGTCGACGCCCAGCAGCGCGCAGGCGGCCAGGATCGTGGGGTGCGGCAGGCCGCCGAAGTCCGCCTGGGGCGGGGAGGAGACGGCCATGGAGCCGACGCCGGCCTCCTGGGCCGGCACCACGTTCATGATCACGGACGAGGGGTAGACGGACCGGCCGCCCGGGACGTACAGCCCGACGCGCTGCACGGGCACCCAGCGCTCGGTGACCGTGCCGCCGGGCACGACCTGGACGGTCTTGTCGGTGCGGCGCTGCTCGCGGTGGACGATCCGGGCGCGGCGGATGGACTCCTCCAGCGCGGCGCGCACGGCGGGGTCGAGCTCTTCGAGGGCGCGGGTGATCGCCTCGGCGGGGACCCGGATCCGGTCGAGCGTGACGCCGTCGAACCGATGCGCGTAGTCGATCAGGGCCGCGGTACCACGATGATGCACGTCCTCGCAGATGGGCCGCACCTTCTCCAGGGCGGCCTCGACGTCGAGTTCGGCTCGGGGCAGCAGGTCGCGGTCGACGCCGGCCTCGGGGGAACCCGGGGCAGGGGCGGAACCACGCAGATCGATTCGGGAGATCACACGGTAATTGTCTCAGACCCGTCCCGCCGCACGGCGCCCCGTACCACTCAGTGGTACGGGAGTTTCACCGAGAGTGTTCAATCGGTCACGCGTTTGGGAATGGGGACAGTGCACCGAGGTGTACGGGACGGGAGGGGGTACGGAGCGTGACCGACCCGACGGACGGCGACCCGCCGGCGGAGCTCGAGCTGACGCCCCCCGAGCGGGCCATGTGGGAGGCCTTCCGCCGCGGCGCCACCCATGACCTGCGCACCCCCCGCCCCGAGTGGAACGATCCGCGCGCGCCGCACGTGTGGGGGCCCGAGCGCAGCGTGCGGGCCCGCCTCGTGGCCCTCCTCCTGCTGGACGGCCCGCCCGCGCTGCCCGGCCGCGTCTGCGCCCTCAAGCTCAACGGCGTGCAGATCACCGGCCAGCTCGACCTGTCGGGGGGCACGGTCGTGCCGTACGTCGAGATGCACAACTGCCGCTTCGAGCAGGAGGTGCTGCTGCCCGAGAGCCACTTCACGACGCTGCGGCTGGTCGCCTGCGCCCTGCCCCGGCTGGAGGCCGCCCGGCTGCGCACCGAGGGCGATCTGCACCTGCCGCGGTGCGCCGTCCGGCGCGGCATACGGCTCACCGACGCCCAGATAGGCACCGACCTGCTGCTCAACCAGCTGGTGGTGCGCGCGGACCGGCGCGGGGTGTCCATCGCCGCCGACGGCATCAGCGTCGGGCAGGACCTGCAGGCCGAGATGATGCGCTCGTACGGCGAGCTGAGCATGCGGGCCGCGACGATAGGGGTCTCGCTGAGCCTGCGCGGCTCCACGCTGAGCAATCCGCAGGGGCGGCGCGCGCTCAACGCCCCGCAGCTGACCGTGGAGCGCACGCTCTACCTGACCGGGGCCGGGGTCGGCGGCTATCCGTTCGCCACCGGCGCCACTCCCCCGTACGGCATCACCACCACCCCGCAGCACGGCGTCCGCACCCAGGCCTTCGAGTGCCGCGGCGGGGTCCGTCTCGACGACGGCCGCTTCGGCGACGCCGTCGACTTCAGCCAGGCCCGGTTCGTCCTGGAGTCCGACCAGGAGCTGTCGCTGCGCCGCGTCCAGACCCCCGAGCTGCGCTTCCTCGGCGAATGGGTGCAGCGGGGTCGGGTGGTGCTCTCCGGGGCCCGCGTCTCCAACCTGGTCGACCGCTACGCGAGCTGGCCCGGCCCGGGCAATCTGGTGATGGCCGGCTTCTTCTACGAGACGCTGATACCGCTCGGCCACTTCCCCCTGGCCCTGCGCCTGGAATGGGTGGCCGCGGCCACGCCCGAATACGCCCCCGAGCCGTACGAGCGGCTGGCCGGCGCCCTGCGCGACAGCGGCGAGGACGCCGACGCCCGCGCCGTCCTGCTCGCCAAGCAGCGGCGCCGCCGCGAGACGCTCCCCCCGGCCGGCAAGGCCTGGGGCTATCTGCAGGACTGGACGGTGGCCTACGGCTACCGCCCCGGGCGGGCGGCCGTGTGGATGGCCGTCCTGTGGGCGGCCGCCACGGTCTACTTCACCTGGCGGCCCGTGCCGCCGCTGAAGGAGGGCGAAGGCCCCGCCTGGAGCCCCGAGCTCTACGCCCTCGACCTCCTCGTCCCCGTCATCGACCTGGGACACGGCGGCGCCTGGCGGCCCACCGGCGCCACGCAGTGGGTGGTGACCGCGCTCATCCTGCTGGGCTGGGTGCTCGCGACGACCGTGGCGGCCGGGGCGTCCCGGCTGCTGCGCCGGCAGTGAACGCCGGGGCGGCATCGCTGCACAGGCCATTAGGCTTACCGGCTGTGACCACCGCGCGCCTGCCCCTCTTCCCGCTGAACTCGGTGCTGTTCCCTGGGCTCGTCCTGCCCCTGAACGTCTTCGAACAGCGGTACCGCGCGCTGATGCGCGACCTGTCGGCGCTCCCCGAGGAGGAACCCCGCCGGTTCGGCGTCGTCGCCATCCGCGACGGCAGCGAGGTCGCGCCCACGGCGCCCGGGCTGCCCGAGGGCGCCCGCCCCGAGCCCGGCCCCGCCTCCGGCTTCGGCCCCGACCCCCGCAAGGCGTTCCACGCCGTGGGCTGCGTGGCCGAGGCGGCGACGATCCGCGAGCGCTCCGACGGCACGTACGAGGTCCTCGCCACCGGCACCACCCGCTTCCGCCTGCTGTCCGTCGACGCCTCCGGCCCCTACCTCACGGGCGAGGTCGAGGACATCGAGGAGGAGCAGGGCGAAGGGGCGGGCGCGCTCGCCTCCGGGGTCGTCCGCGCCTTCCGCGCCTACCAGAAGCGGCTCGCGGGAGCCACCGAGCGCACACTCGCCGGGCAGAGCGACCTGCCGGGCGAGCCGTCCGTCCTCTCCTACCTGGTCGCCGCCGCGGCGATGCTCGACACCCCCGCCAAGCAGCGGCTCCTGGAGACGCCGGACACGGCCACGCGGCTCGCGCGCGAGCTGAAACTGCTGCGCACCGAGACCGCGGTGATCGGTAAGCTCCCCTCGCTGCCGGCCGTCGACTTCACCCGGCGGCCCACGAACCCCAACTGACCCGACGGGACGGACCCTTGGCACGCAAGGCCGGCAAACAGCAGGCGGGCTCGACCCCGGCGATCGTCGCCCTGGAGAAGGCCGGAGCCGCCTTCTCCGTGCACTCCTACGCCCACGACCCGGCGGCCCCGTCCTACGGCGAGGAGGCCGCGGAGGCGCTCGGGCGCGATCCCGCGCAGGTCTTCAAGACGCTCGTCGCCGAGGTCGACGGCGCCCTGACCGTGGCCGTCGTGCCCGTCTCCGGCTCGCTCGACCTCAAGGCGCTCGCGGCGGCGGTCGGCGGCAAGCGGGCGGCCATGGCCGACCCGGCGGCCGCCGAGCGCACCACGGGGTACGTACGGGGTGGCATCTCCCCGCTCGGGCAGCGCCGGCGCCTGCCGACCGCGCTGGACGCCTCCGCACGCTCCCACGCCACCATCTGCGTCTCGGCCGGGCGGCGCGGCCTGGAGGTCGAACTCTCCCCCGCCGACCTGGCCGCCCTCACGGACGCGGTGATCGCGCCTATCGCCCGCGCGTGACCCTTCGGGTGCCGGAGGTCTGGACGGCCGCCCCTCCCTCGACTACGACCTTCAGGAGCGGGCCGCCGCGCGTGCGGCCCGCGCCCCGGGAGGGACGCCCATGTCGAAGCGCACCCGCAAGCGCCGCTGGCGCCTGAAGAAGAACCGTGCCAACCACGGCCGCAGGCCGGCGTAGCCGCAGGCCTTCTCCGCCGCGGCGGCACGCAGCCACTACGGACGAACCCGGCGGTGCCGGACCGGGCGCCGGGCCGGGCCCGGCCCGGTGCCGCGGGCATCTGCGGATTCCGCCGGACTCTCGCCATCGTGGCTACTCGCCGTCGCGGCGGGGAGGGTGTACCCGGGCTGCGCCTTTGCCCGGTGCTTCCGCCCCGGCGGGCGTGGGTTGCCGAAGCCAGTCCTCTTGCTCCGCCGCCGCGGCGCGCAACCACTGCGGACCAATCCGGCGGTGCCGGACCGGGCGCCGGGCCGGGGCCCGGCCCGGTGCCGCGGGCATCTGCGGATTCCGCCGGACCCTCGCCATCGTGGCTACTCGCCGTCGCGGCGGGGAGGGTGTACCCGGGCTGCACCTTTGCCCGGTGCTTCCGCCCCGGCGGTGCCGGGCCAGGCGTCAGGCCGAGGGGTCCGGGTCCGCCGGGACGGGCCAGTGCGGGTCCGGGTCCGGGTCCCGGGGGCCGAAGAGAGCCGTCAGGAGCAGGTGCACCGCCAACGCCGCCAGCGGCCACGCCAGCAGCGCGCCCTTGGCGGCGAGCTTCAGCGGGGCGTCGAAGACGACGCCGCGCCCCGCCGCTCGGGCCGCCGCCACCACGTCCGTCGTCGGGCCGAGCGCAGTGCCCACGCGCCAGGCGATCACCGAGGCGACCAGGGAGCCGGCGGCGAGGCCGGCGACCAGCGGCAGGCCCCCGCGGCGGCGGAGCAGGAAGACGACCGCGCCGCTCAGCGCGCCGAACCCGAGCGCCAGCAGCACGAACGTGCCGTCGGCGCCGATCGCCTGCTCCCCCTCGCTGTTCTTGAGGTAGACCGCCTTGCCGTCCGAGATCAGCGGCACGCGCGGCGCCAGCCACACCCACAGCAGCCCGAGCAGCACTCCGGCGACGGCCACCGCCGCGGCGACGACCGCGGCCTGCCGCGCCTCGGTGCGGAGCTCCTCCCGGTCGGCGGGGAGAACGGCGGGGCCGTCCCCGGCGGACTGCTCGTCGGCGGGCGGGTCGTGCGGCGTCAGCGGTGCGGTCACCCTGTCATCGTGCCAGGTCGGGGCCGCGGGACCCGCGGCAGGACGGTCCTGGCGCGTCACCGCACGGCCGCCCGGCGGTACGCCCAGGTCGCCGCGGCCAGCGAGACGACGCCGACGGCGGCGCACACGCCGAGGTCGGCCGCGACCACGGCCCAGTCGGGGCTCGCGTC
Organism: Streptomyces aureoversilis; assembly: GCF_042657885.1. NCBI lineage: Bacteria > Bacillati > Actinomycetota > Actinomycetes > Kitasatosporales > Streptomycetaceae > Streptomyces > Streptomyces aureoversilis. The sequence continues at coordinate 101,315 of NZ_JBHSKJ010000009.1, read as the reverse complement.
GAAGCTGCGGGCCAGCGCCTCCACCCCGTACGTGGAGGGCAGCAGGTCACGGGCGTAGGCGATGGGCGCGGGCATGTGGGCGGCGGGCAGCACGCCCAGCAGCAGCGCGGCCGACATGCCCAGCTGCCCGCAGAGCGTGGCCAGCTCCTGCCGGGGGGCGAGCAGCCCGAGGGCCGCGCCGAGCCCGGCGAGGGCGGCGCCGGAGAGGGGGATCACCGCGGCGAGCACCCACAGGTGCCCCATCGGCAGGTCGAAGAGCACGCTGCCGACGACCGCGGTGACGGCCGTGCCGGGCACGGTGAAGGAGGCGTACGCGCCCGCCGCGCCGAGGACCACGGCCGCGGGCGGCACCGGCAGCGTCGCGTAGTGGTCGAGGCCGCCGCTCGCGCGCAGCTGCCCGAAGTACTGGGCGAGGAGGTTGAGGGCGACGAAGGCCACGACGAGCACGCTGGAGCCGGCCACGACGGCGCGCGCCTCGTCGCCGCCGTCCACCACGCCGCGCATCATGATCATGATGCCGACGGACTGGAACGTGGCCACGAAGAGCAGCGGGATCCGCGCCACCTTGGCGCGCGAGAGCTGCGCGCGGTACACGGCGGCCAGGGCCGGCAGCAGCTTCGCCCTGGGCGCGAGCGGGGCGGCCTCTTCGCCGCCGGACCGCGGCCGGGCGTCGCTCCCGGTCCGGACCGCCCCGGACACCGCCTCTGCGGATACAGCACTCACCCGGCACAGCTCCTGTTCGGTCGGGTCCGGTGACCCCGTCTCGCCGTCGCCCCCGTCACGCCTTCACCAGCCCGTCCGCGCGGCCGCCGAGCGCCAGGTACACGTCCTCCAGGCTCGGCGTGGTCAGCGTGAAGTCGTCGAGCGCGGCGAAGGCGGGCCCGCCGGTCACGGCGGCGACGGCCGCGCGCGCCTCGGCGGGGGCGAGCCGCAGCGTCCAGCGGCGCCCCGCGGCGTGAGCGGCGTCGCGCAGCGCGGCGACCTCGGGGACGTTCAGCGGGGCCTCGTCGCGCCAGACGAGCTCGACGCGGACCTCGTCGCCGACGAGCTCCTTCAGCCCCGCGGGGGTGTCGCAGGCGATGATGCGTCCGCGCTCCAGCACGGCGACGCGGTCGAGGACGGTCTCGGCCTCGATGACGTTGTGGGTGACGAGCAGGACGGTCGCCCCGCGCTCGGCGCGCCGCCGGTCGACGGCGGCCCAGACGGCGCGGCGGGCCACGGGGTCCATGCCGGCGGTGGGTTCGTCGAGGACGAGCACGGGCCGGTCGCCGACGAGCGCGGCGGCGAAGCAGGCCAGCCGGCGCTGGCCGCCGGAGAGCTTCTTCAGCGGGCGGCCGGCGAGGCCGGTGAGGCCCAGCTCCTCGAGGACGGCGTCGCGCTCGGCGCGGGCGGCGCGCAGGCCGAGGCCGCGCAGCCGGCCGGTGGTCTCGGCGGCGAGGGAGACCGTCAGCTCGTCGAGCGCGGTCGACTCCTGGCCGAGGTAGCCGACGAGCCGGGCGGCGCGCTCGGGGTGGCGCACGAGGTCGTGGCCGAGGAGTTCGACGCTGCCCTCGTCGGGCCGGAGCAGGCCGGTCAGCTGGCGCACCAGGGTGGACTTGCCGGCTCCGTTGGGGCCGAGCAGTCCGAAGATCTCGCCGCGCCGGACCTCCAGGTCGATGCCGTCGCTGGCGCGCACGGCCGCGGTGCCGGGCGCGCCGCGGCGGCCGCGCGCGGCGGGGTAGGTCTTGACCAGGCCGCGCACGGTGCACACCGTGGCGGCTGCCGCCGCCTCTTTCACGCCCGTCCTCACGAGCTATGAGGGTACGCGGTTGGGCTCGCGCCCCGGCCGTTGGGGCGCCCGAAGGCGGGGCGTGGTGCCGTCAGTCGCCCACCGGCGCCTTCTCCGCGGCCGTGCGCGCGTCGATTTCGCGCCAGAACCCGGCACGGATCGCATAGCGGTCGTGCTCGTCGATCTGGTCGTCCTTGTGGGCGAGGAGCCCGAACCGGGCGGCGTAGCGGAGCAGCTCGCCGTCGATGCGGTGCGGGATGCGCGGGTACTCCGTGGAGAGGTGCTGCAGGTGGACGGGGTCGGGGAGCCGTTCGGCCCAGCGCCGGGCGAAGACCTGGCCGACCTCGAAGGGGTCGCCGCCGACGGTGGTGATGTCCTCCTCGCGGTCCGCCCAGCGCTGCTCGGCGCTGGTGAGCTGGGCGAGCATCGGCAGGGAGGCGGTTTCGGGGGGCTCGCCGAGCCCGGTGCCGGTGCCGCGCTCGATCCAGCCTTTGTCGGAGGACCAGCGCAGGGTGGCGTTGGCGGCGAGGGCGCCGCCCTGGCCGCCGCCCTGGCCCGGCTGCCCGCCGGGGCCGGACTGGGCCGCGGCGGGCTGGCCGGCGGGGCCGCGGCCGAGGATGGCGAGGTCCTTGGGGGTGGGCACGCCCCGGGCGGCGGGGGCCTCCGGCGCGTCCTGCTCGTCGCGCTCGCCGTCGGTGCCGGGGGCCGCGGCGGGCCGGGAGCCGTTGCGCTCGGCGGGGACGGGCTCGGCCGCGCGGGGGGCCGGGGCCGCGCCCGCCGCGGCGGTCTCGGGGAGGGGGGCGGAGAGGATCGCGGCGATCTCGGGGCGGGGCGCGGGCTGCGGGGCGCAGGACCCGGTGAGCTCCTTGGCGCGGACGGCGCGGGTGATCCACGTGCGGTCGAGGACGCGGCGCTCGTCGGCCTCGGCGACGAGGTCCTCGGACTGGTTGTAGTCGCCGTCGGCGGCCTGGACGGCCCACAGGTGGACGGCGACGCCGTGCTCCTTGGCGGACATCAGGCCCGGGAGGAGGTCGCCGTCGCCGGTGACGAGCACGATGTCGGAGCAGGCGCGGTTGCGGGCGAGCTCGGTGAGCTCGGCGTGCATGGCGGCGTCGACGCCCTTCTGTGCCCAGCGGCCGTCGCTGCGGGTCAGGGCCCCCAGCCGGACGGTGACGCGGGGCATGACGCGCAGCCTGCGGTGCTCGGGCTGGGGCACCCGGTCGGGCGCGCCGTCGAACCAGTAGATCCTCAGCAGGGGCTGCTCGGTCTCGGCCTCGGCGCGCTCGCGCAACCCCTGGATGAGGATCGCGTGGTCGACGGAGATGCGGGACCGGGCGGGCTCGCCGGCCAGCAGGCTCGCGGCGGCGCCCAGCAGGTACCCGGCGTCCACCAGGACGACGCAGCGGTCCACGTTCCACCCTCTTTCTGTGCGTGCAGAAATTGCGGTCGCCCCCCGGCACGGCAAGCAGTGCCCCGGTTCTCCTCGGCTTTCCCTGGAGTCTGCCCGACCGTGCGGGGGTTATCAGTCCGAACTGGATCTTCGGCGTGGCGGATACGCCTTCCCGGCGGTAAGTGCACGGATCACGCACGGTAATTACCCGAAATGCGCCATTCGCCGGTGCGTGCGAGTGTGTTCGGCGGGGGGACACCCCGAGTGGAGGCTGAGCATGGCGAAGAACAGGAAGCAGGACAGGAGCCAGCAGCGGGGCAGCGCCGCCGAGCGCGGGCAGCAGCAGGCCAAGAGCTCCTCGATCGAGTCCCAGAGCGAGCAGCGGGCCACGCAGGTCACCCCGGGCGACATGGCCCGCAAGAGCAAGCAGAAGCGCTTCGGGCACAACTGACCGGTGCCCGGACGGCATCCGGCCGATAAACGACGGCGCCCGGCAGCGCTTTGATGCAGCGAGGGGCGCGCCCGGAGAGTCCGGGCGCGCCCCTCGTGCGCGGGTAGCGGGTCCGGCCGGTGCTCAGCCGGCCAGGCAGGACGGTCCGAGCAGCTGCTTCAGATCGCCGAAGAGCGCCGGGTCGGGGGTGACCCGGTGCCGGTCCAGGCGCAGGACGGTGGTCTTCCGCGGGCCCTGGAGTTTGATCCGCACCTCGGTGGAGCCGCGGTGGTGGGTGAGGACCTGGCCGAGCCGCTCGACCATCGGCGGGGTGACCTTCACCGTGGGGATGGTGATGATCACGGGGGCGTTGGTGCCCGCGTTCGACAGGTCGGGGACCATCAGCTCCATAGCCACCAGGCGGGGGATGTCCTCGCGCTTGTCGAGACGGCCCTTGACGAAGACGACGGCGTCCTCGACGAGCTGGGTGGAGACCAGCTGGTAGGTGGCGGGGAAGAACATGCAGTCGATGGATCCGGCCAGATCCTCGACGCTGGCGATGGCCCAGGCGTTGCCCTGCTTGGTCATCTTGCGCTGCAGGCCGGAGATGATGCCGCCGATGGTGACGATCGCGCCGTCGGCGTGCTCACCGCCGGTGAGCTGGGAGATCCCGGCGTCCGCCTTGTCGTTGAGGACGTGCTCGATGCCGAAGAGCGGGTGGTCGGAGACGTAGAGGCCGAGCATCTCGCGCTCCTGCGCGAGCAGGTAGGCCTTCTCCCACTCGACGTCGGAGAACTCCACGTCCAGCCCGAAGCCGGGGCCGTCGTCGCCGGTGTCGTCGCCCATGCCGCCGAAGAGGTCGAACTGTCCCTCGGCCTCCTTGCGCTTGACCTGGACCACGTTGTCGATCATCGGTTCGTAGTGCGCGGTGAGGCCCTTGCGGGTGTGGCCCATCTCGTCGAAGGCGCCGGCCTTGATCAGCGATTCGACGGTGCGCTTGTTGCAGACGACGGCCTCGACCTTGTCGAGGAAGTCGGGGAAGGAGGCGTACTTCCCCTTGGCCTTGCGGCAGCGGATGATCGAGTCGACCACGTTCTGTCCGACGTTGCGGACGGCGGTGAGACCGAAGAGGATCACGTCGTCGCCCTGGGCGGCGAAGTTGGCCTCGGACTCGTTGACGTTCGGCGGGAGCACCTTGATGCCCATGCGCCGGCACTCGTTCAGATAGATCGCCGACTTGTCCTTGTCGTCGCGCACCGAGGTGAGCAGCGCGGACATGTACTCGGCGGGGTAGTTCGCCTTGAGGTAGGCGGTCCAGTACGAGACGAGACCGTACGCGGCGGAGTGGGCCTTGTTGAAGGCGTAGCCGGCGAAGGGCACCAGCACGTCCCACAGGGCCTGGATGGCCTCGTCGGAGAAGCCCTTCTTCTGCGCGCCCTCCTTGAAGAAGACGAAGTTCTTCGCCAGCTCGTCGGGCTTCTTCTTGCCCATGACGCGGCGGAGGATGTCGGCCTCGCCGAGCGAGTACCCGGCGACGATCTGCGCGGCCTTCTGCACCTGCTCCTGGTAGACGATCAGACCGTAGGTGACGCCGAGAACCTCTTCGAGGGGCTCCTTCAGCTCCGGGTGGATCGGTGTGATCTCCTGCTGGCCGTTCTTGCGCAGCGCGTAGTTCGTGTGCGAGTTCATGCCCATCGGGCCCGGCCGGTACAGGGCGGACACGGCGGAGATGTCTTCGAAGTTGTCGGGCTTCATCAGCCGCAGCAGGGACCGCATGGGCCCGCCGTCGAACTGGAAGACGCCGAGGGTGTCGCCGCGCTGGAGCAGCTCGAAGGTCGTGGGGTCGTCGAGCGGGAGGGCCAGGAGGTCGATGTCGATCCCCTTGTTGGCCTTCACCATCTTGACGGCGTCGTCCATGATCGTGAGGTTGCGCAGGCCGAGGAAGTCCATCTTCAGCAGGCCGAGCGACTCGCAGCTCGGGTAGTCCCACTGGGTGATGGTGACGCCGTCGGTGTGCCGGACCCAGACCGGGACGTGGTCGGTGATCGTCTCGCTGGACATGATCACACCGGCCGCGTGCACGCCCATCTGCCGGACCAGGCCCTCGACGCCGCGCGCGGTGTCGATGACCTTCTTCACGTCCGGCTCGTTCTCGTACATCGAGCGGATCTCGCCGGCCTCGCTGTAGCGCGGGTGCTGCGGGTCGAGGATGCCGGAGAGGGGGATGCCCTTGCCGAGGACGTCCGCGGGCATCGCCTTGGTGAGGCGGTCGCCCATCGCGTACGGATAGCCGAGGACGCGGGCGGAGTCCTTGATCGCGTTCTTGGCCTTGATGGTGCCGTAGGTGCCGATCATGGCGACCTTGTCGGCGCCGTACTTCTCCGTGACGTACCGGATCACCTCGGCGCGCCGGCGCTCGTCGAAGTCGATGTCGACATCGGGCATGGAGATGCGCTCGGGGTTGAGGAACCGCTCGAAGATCAGGCCGTGCGGGATCGGGTCGAGGTCGGTGATGCCCATGGCGTACGCGACGATCGAGCCGGCCGCGGAGCCCCGGCCGGGGCCTACCGCGATGCCCTGGTTCTTCGCCCACATGATGAAGTCGGCGACCACGAGGAAGTAGCCCGGGAAGCCCATCGAGATGATCGTGTCCATCTCGTACTCGACCTGCTTCATGCGGTCCTCGGGGATGCCGCCGGGGAAGCGGCGGTGCATGCCCCGCATGGTCTCCTCGCGGAACCAGGTGACCTCGGTGTAGCCCTCGGGGATGTCGAACTTGGGCATCAGGTTCCGGAACTGGAACATGCCCTCGGTGTCGACCTGCTCCGCGACCAGGCGGGTGTTGGCGCAGCCCTCCTGCCAGGCGTCCGAGGAGTCGATGGCGTACATCTCCTCCGTGGACTTCAGGTAGTAGCCCGAGCCGTCGAAGCGGAAGCGGTCCGGGTCGGAGAGGTTCTTGCCGGTCTGGATGCACAGGAGGGCGTCGTGCGCCTCGGCCTCGTGCGCGTAGGTGTAGTGCGAGTCGTTGGTGACCAGGGGCGGGATGCCGAGCTTCTTGCCGATCTCCAGCAGGCCGTCGCGGACGCGGCGCTCGATCTCGATGCCGTGGTCCATCAGCTCCAGGAAGTACCGGTCCTTGCCGAAGATGTCCTGGTACTCGGAGGCGGACTTCAGGGCCTCGTCGAACTGGCCGAGGCGCAGCCGGGTCTGCAGCTCGCCGGAGGGGCAGCCGGTGGAGGCGATCAGGCCCTCGGACCACTGGCTGATGGTCTCCTTGTCCATGCGGGGCCACTTGGTCAGCCAGCCCTCGGCGTAGGCGTCGGAGGACAGCCGGAAGAGGTTGTGCAGGCCGGTGGCGTTCGCCGCCCAGATCGTCTTGTGGGTGTAACCACCCGAACCCGAGACGTCGTCCCGCTTCTGGTGCGGCTGGCCCCACTGGATCCTGCGCTTGTTGCGCCGGGACTCGGGGGCGACGTAGGCCTCGATGCCGATGATCGGGGTGATCCCGGCCTTCTGGGCGGAGTGGTAGAAGTCGTACGCGCCGTGCAGGTTGCCGTGGTCGGACATGGCGATGTGTGTCATGCCCATCTCATTGCAGGCATTGAACATGTCCTTGAGCCGCGCGGCACCGTCCAGCAGGGAGTACTGGGTGTGGACGTGCAGGTGCGTGAAGGGCGGCTTCGTGGCCACGGTGGGAGACCTCCGGCGGTGGTGGCTGCGGGTCGGGCGGGACAGTTTTGAAGGTTACCGGCCCCCACCGACAGCCGCGGGCACGCGCCGGTAGCCTCACGCGTTGAGCACCACAGCACTGATGTTCGTTCCATGCCCCACCCCAGGAGGACCCCGCGATGGCGACCGAGCACGACCGGGCCGCGCAGCGCGGCGAGGAGATCCTCGCCGTTTTCGACACCGCCTTCGGCGAGCTGCTCGCGGCCGATCCCGCCGCCTTCCGGGTGAAGTTCCGGAAGATGGCGGCCTCCGCCTTCGCCTTCTACCGGGGCACGGCCTGCCTCTTCTACCGGGACCTGGCCGCGCAGGCCCCCGAGGGCGCCGCCGGGCCGTACCTGGACGAGCGCACCAGCCGGGTGTGGATCCACGGCGACCTGCACGCCGAGAACTTCGGCACGTACATGGACGCGGGCGGCCGCCTGGTCTTCAACGTCAACGACTTCGACGAGGCCTACGTCGGCCCCTTCACCTGGGACCTCAAGCGCTTCGCCGCCTCCGTCGCCCTGATCGGCTACACCAAGGCCCTCAGCGACGAGATGATCACCGAGCTGGTGCGGACCTACGCCGCCGCCTACCGCGAGCGCATCCACGCCCTGGCCACCGGCGCCGCGGAGGACGGCCACACGCCCTTCACCCTCGACACCGCCGACGGCCCCCTGCTCGGCGCCCTGCGCGAGGCCCGCTCGATGACGCGCTTCGGGCTGCTCGCCTCCATGACGGAGATCCGGGACTTCGACCGCCGCTTCGCCGCCGACGGCGGCGCCGTCGAGCTGGACGCGGCCACGCGCTACAAGATCCTCGCGGCCTTCGACGGCTATCTGGAGACCCTTCCGGACACGAGCCTCGCCCGCCCCGACTCCTACCGGGTCAAGGACGTCGTCGGCCGCCGCGGCATCGGGATCGGCAGCGCCGGCCTGCCCTCGTACAACATCCTCCTGGAGGGCAACAGCGACGCCCTGGAGAACGACGTCGTCATCTACATGAAGCAGGCGCAGACCCCGGCGGTCTCCCGGCACATCACCGACCGCGCCGTGCGCGACTACTTCCGGCACGAGGGCCACCGCACGGTGATCTCCCAGCGCGCGCTGCAGGCCCACGCCGACCCGTGGCTGGGCTGGACCGAGCTGAACGGCACCGGGCAGCTGGTGGCCGAGGTCTCGCCGTACGCGGTCGACCTGGACTGGTCGGACATCGACGACCCCGCCGAGATCGCGGCGGTCGTCGCCGACCTGGGCCGCGCCACGGCCGCCATGCACGCCGCGGCGGACGACCAGAGCGGCCACTCCCTGGTGCCCTTCTCCACCGAGCGGGCCATCGACGCCGTGATCGCCGCCGACGAGGAGGGCTTCGCGGAGCTCCTGACCGAATTCGCCCACTCCTACGGGGCCCGGGCCCGCGCGGACCACCAGATCTTCGTGGACCTCTTCCGCAACGGCCGCATCCCCGGCCTCTAGGACCGCCCGCGGGCCCGCCCTTAGTCACGGTTTACGGCGGGTCGTGCCAGACTCGTTCACCATGGACATATCGGCGGCACGGCTGCGGGCACTGCGCGCGGCGCTGTTCACAGCGCTGTGCGTGACGCTGTCCGCGGGCTCCCACGTGCTGCTGTCCGGCACCGGCCTGCCCCTGATGACGGTCGCGGTGACCGCGGCCGCCGTCTTCGCGCTCGCGTACGCCCTGGCGGGACGCGAGCGCGGCTTCGCGCGGATCGCCGCGCTGTTCGTCCCGCTGGAGCTGGCCTCCGACGCCCTCTTCTCCACCGGCCAGGAGAGCTGCTACGGCATGGGCGGGCACGCCGTGCCGGGCGCGCTGACCGCCCTGTGCGGCGGCGGCACGGTCGGCGGGCCCTTCGCCCCCGCGCCGGGCCCCGACACCGCCGCGTGGCTGCTGCTCGCCGCCCACGTCGCCGTCGGTCTCCTGGCCGCCGCATGGCTGCGGCTCGGCGAGGCGGCGCTGGTCCGGCTGCTCGGCGCGCTCGCCGCGGCCGCCCTGCGCCGCCTGCTGCCGGCGCTCGCCACGGCCACCGCGAGCGGGCGCCACCGCGCCGCGCCCGCGCGGGCCGCCGGCCCCGCCCGCGAGGCGCCGGCCCTCCCCCTCCTCGTGCACTCCGTCGTCCGCCGTGGACCCCCGCCCGGGCCCGTCCCCGCCTGAGCACACGCACCACGCAATACGCACCACGCACCACGCACGACCGAGCACGGAGAGCAAGACCATGAGCAAGCGCAACAACTGGGAGAACAAGCAGTCCGCACGCGAGCGGCTGCGCGCCGAGCGCGAGCGCCAGGCCAAGAAGGACAGGACGCGCCGTCAGCTCGTCGTCGGCGGAGCCGTCGCCGCGGTCCTGGCCGTCGGCGCGGGCATCGTCGTGGCCGTCTCCCAGCTGGGCAAGGACGGCAAGAGCGGCCTGAACGCGGCGTGGGAGGCCGCGTCCAAGAAGGAGCTCGTCAAGCCCGCCAACACGGGCGGCGACAAGGGCACCGAGGTCGTGATCGGCGACAGGAACGCCAAGCACACCCTGGACCTCTACCAGGACATGCGCTGCCCGATCTGCTCGGTCTTCGAGCAGAGCGTCGGCGGCACGATCGACAAGGACGTCAAGGACGGCAAGTACAAGGTCTCGTACCACGTCGCCACGTTCCTCGACCGCAACTTCGGCGGCAGCGGCTCCAAGAACGCCCTCAGCGCCCTGGGCGCCGCCCTCGACGTCAGCCCCGAGGCCTTCAGCGCCTACAACAAGGCCCTCTACTCCAAGGCCAACCACCCCGAGGAGACGAAGGACGAGTACGCGAAGGACGACGTCCTGCTGAAGGTCGCCAACGAGGTCCCGGCGCTCAAGGGCAACAAGGACTTCGAGAAGAACGTCAAGGACGGCACCTTCGACAAGTGGGCGCTGACGGTGTCCGACGAGTTCGACAAGGCCAAGGACGTCACCGGCACGCCGACCCTCAAGCTGAACGGCAAGAAGCTGACGGCGGAGGACGGCAAGAACGTCCCGATCACCCCCGAGCAGTACACCAAGGCCGTCGACGCGGCCCTGAAGTCCTGACGGCCGGTCCTCCCGTCCGGGTTCCCGCCCGGGTTTCCCTCCGGGTTCCCGTCCCCTCCGGCGGCGTTCAACGATGCCGAATCTTGACACGACACTTAACGTCTGCCGTGGCAGACTTCGGCCTCATGGAGGGGACGGGAGTTCGACTGAGGGCGCTGCGCGCAGCGCTCTTCACGGCGCTCTGTGTCACGCTGTCCGCCGCTTCGCACGTCCTGCTCTCCCGTACGCCCCTTCCCGCCGCCACGGTCGCCGTGCTGTCGGCGGTGTTCTTCGCCGTCGCCTACGCCCTCGCGGGCCGTGAGCGCGGCTTCGGGTCCATCGCCGCCCTGATGGTCTCCCTGGAGCTCACGGCGGACACCGTGTTCACGGTCGGCCAGCACGCCTGTTACGGGCGGGCCGGCGGCCCCGTCGCGGGCCCCCTGCACTCCCTGGGCCTCGACCTCGCCTGCCGCGGCGAGGTCGGCACCCCGCTGGCCCGCATGGCCGCCGAGGGCGACGCCGGGCCGGTCGCCGGCTCCGCGCTGCCCTGGCTGCTGCTCGCCGGCCACGTCGCGGTGGGCCTGCTGGCCGCCGCCTGGCTGCGCCGCGGCGAGGCGGCCCTGGCCCAGCTGCTGCGCACGGCCGCCGCCTTCGCCTTCGGCCCCCTGCTCCTGGCCTTCGCCTCCCCGGCGGCGCCCGCCGCCCCGGGCGCGCGCGTACGCCCCGCGCGCCGCACGCTCCGTGCGCGCGGCCTCCCCCTCCTCGTCCACTCCGTCGTACGGCGCGGACCGCCCCTCGCTCCGGCAGCTGCCTGAGCCCGGCGATCCCCCCATTCCCGTACGTCCACACCGGAGAAGACATCATGAGCAACCGCAACAGCCACCAGAACAAGCAGGCCGCGCGCGAGCGGCTGCGCGCCGAGCGCGAGCGCCAGGCACGCCGGGACAAGACGCGCCGTCAGCTCGTCGTCGCCGGCGCCATCGTCGTCGTCCTCGCGATAGCCGGCGGCGTCGGCTACGCCGTGACCAACATGAACGACAGCAAGGACGGCGCGAGCAGCTGGGCGGGCGACAAGACCCTGGTCAAGCCCGCCAACACCACCGGTGAGAACGGCAACGAGATCATCCTCGGCGACGCCAAGGCCAAGGAGACCCTCACGGTCTACGAGGACCCGCGCTGCCCGTCCTGCGCCGCCTTCGAGAACGAGTCCGGCGCCCAGCTGCGCCAGGACGTCAAGGACGGCCGCTACAAGGTCCGGTTCGTCATGGTGAACTTCATCGACGACCTGGCCAAGGGCACCGGCTCGAAGAACGCCGTCAGCGCCCTCGGCGCCGCGCTCAACGTCAGCCCGGACGCCTTCGTCGCGTACAAGGAAGCGCTCTACTCCCCGAAGAACCACCCCGACGAGCGCGACGACGCCTTCGCCAAGGACTCGCGGCTGATCGAGATCGCGCAGCAGGTCCCGGCCCTGAAGGGCAACAAGGACTTCGAGAAGGCCGTCAACGAGGGCACCTACGACAAGTGGGCCGTCGAGATGGGCACGCTGTTCGAGAAGAACAAGATCGGCGGCACTCCGGCCCTGCTCCACGGCGACAAGCAGCTGAAGGGCCCGAACGGCAACCCGCCGATGGCCAAGGAGTCCTTCATCGCGGCGATCGACAAGGAGTTCGGCCCGAAGAAGTAGTGACGGGGCGGTGAGGGGCGGACGAACTGTCAGGTTTCGTCCGCCCCGCGGCTTACCGGGCAGTAAGGTGATGGTCCGTGACCATTGACTCCTGCATATCGCGCCGCACCGCCGTCACGGCCGTGGCCGGCGCCGCGACCGTCGCACTCCTGCCGCTGGCCGCAGCCGCCCCGGCGCACGCCGCGGACCCGCCCGTCTTCCTGCACGGCGTCGCCTCGGGCGACCCGCTGCCCGACGGCGTCCTGCTGTGGACGCGCGTCACGCCCTCCCCCGAAGCCGTGCCCGGCTCCGGCCGCGGCGCGGACGTCGAGGTCGCCTGGGAGGTCGCCGAGGACGAGTCGTTCGGCAAGGTCGTCGCCCGCGGCACGGTCACCGCGACGGCCGCGAGCGACCACACCGTCAAGGCGGACGTCCGCGGCCTGCGCCCGGCCACCGGCTACTGGTACCGCTTCACCGCCGGCGGCGCGCACTCCCCCGCCGCCCGCACCCGTACGGCACCCGCGGCGGGTGCGGCCGTCGCCGGCATCCGCTTCGGCGTCGTCTCCTGCGCCAACTGGGAGTCCGGTCACTTCGCCGCCTACCGCCACCTCGCGGACCGCCGCGACCTGGACGCGGTCCTGCACCTGGGCGACTACATCTACGAGTACGCCTCGGGCATCTACCCGCCCGCGAAGCAGGTCGTCCGCCCGCACGCGCCGGCGCACGAGATCGTCACGCTCGCCGACTACCGCACCCGCCACGGCCGTTACAAGACGGACCCCGATCTGCAGGCCCTCCACCGGACCCACCCCTTCGTGGCCATCTGGGACGACCACGAGTTCGCCAACGACACCTGGACGGGCGGGGCCGAGAACCACACCCCCGGCGCCGAGGGCGAGTGGGCCGCGCGCATGGCGGCCGCCAAGCAGGCCTACTTCGAGTGGATGCCGGTGCGCCCGTCCACCGAGGGCACCACGTACCGCCGCCTGCGCTTCGGCAACCTCGCCGACCTGCACCTGCTGGACCTCAGATCCTTCCGGTCGCAGCAGGTCAAGTCGGGCAACGGCAAGGTCGACGACCCCGAGCGGACGATCACCGGGCGCGCCCAGCTCGACTGGCTGAAGGCCGGGCTCGCCTCCTCCGACACCACCTGGCGCCTCGTCGGCAACCCCGTGATGATCTCCCCGTTCGCCTTCGGCGCCCTGCCCGCCCACCTGCTGGAGCCGCTCGCCAAGCTGCTGGGCCTGCCCGCGGGCGGCATAGCCGCCAACACCGACCAGTGGGACGGCTACACCGACGACCGGCGCGAGCTCCTCGGCCACCTGAGCGACCGCGGGATCCGCAACACCGTCTTCCTGACCGGTGACATCCACATGGCCTGGGCCAACGACGTGCCCAAGAAGGCCGCCACGTACCCGCTGTCGCCGTCCGTCGCCACCGAGTTCGTCGTCACGTCGGTGAGCTCCGACAACCTGGACGACCTGCTGGGCGTGGCCCCGCACACCGTCTCGCTCGCCGCGGTCACCGCCATCAAGGCCGCCAACCGGCACGCGAAGTGGGTGGACATGGACTCCCACGGCTACGGGGTCCTCGACATCACCCCCGAGCAGGCGCAGATGGACTACTACGTCCTCTCCGACAAGACCGACCCCAAGGCCGCGACCGAGTGGAGCCGGTCGTACCGGACGCGCTCGGGCACACAGCAGATCGAGCGGGTGAAGGCGCCGGTACGGTGACCCGCGCCCGGCGCCGGGCGGCCGGCGCCGGCGCCTAGCCGCCGATCTCCTCCAGGAAGGCCAGCGCGACGCGCCAGGCCCTCTCCGCGGCCTCCTCGTCGTAGTCCGCGAGGTCCGGGTCGGTGAACAGGTGCCCTGCCCCGGGGTACCTGTGGACCTCCACGTCCGCGCCGGCCCGGCCCATGCGCAGGTACCAGGCGTTGAGCCAGTCGTGCGGCTCGAAGGGGTCCGGGTCGGCGACGTGCAGCTGGACGGGCAGCTCGTCCACGGCGGCGTCGTCGGCCAGGTCCGAGGTGCCGTGCAGGAGCAGCAGGCCGCGCGCCTTCTCGTCGCCCAGCGCCAGGTTCTGCGCGATCGAGCCGCCGAGCGAGAAGCCGGCATAGACCAGGCCCCGGTCCGACAGCGGCGCCACCGCGGTGACGGCGCGGCGCAGCAGCTCCTCGCGCCCGATCTCGTCCTTGACGGCCATGCCGTCCTCCACCGTGTCCGCGGTCCGGCCCTCGTAGAGGTCCGGTACGTGCACCTCGTGCCCGGCGGCGCGCAGGCGCTCGGCGGCGGCGTGCACGGCCGGCCTCAGGCCGTAGGCCGAATGAAAAAGGACAATCGTGGTAGAGGACGCCACTGGAGTCACTTCCTAACAGGTGGATCGCGTGCCTCCCATCGTGCCAGCTACGGTCGGGGTGAAGCGCCACCCGGTGAGTGCCCCGCCAGCTGCCGGCCGGAAGGAGCCGAGGTGTCCATGGAGGGCGTACTGCGTCCGCTGTCCGTCGTCGGCGGAGCGTTGATCGTCACCCTGGCCGTGGGGTGGGCGGCCGACCACGTCCTGCGCAGAATCGACGTGCGGCACCCCGAGACGCCCCTGTGGGACCTGCTGCGCCGGTGCCGGATCCCCCTCCAGGTCGTCCTGTGCACGGCGCTGCTGCGTGGCAGCTACCGCTCGGCCGGCATCCTGCCGGACCACGAGGAGGTGGTCGGCCAGGTCCTGACGCTCGTGCTGATCGGCGCCTGCGCGTGGCTGGTGGTACGGGTCGCCGTCGCCATAGTGGAGGCCGCCTACGCGCGCTACGCCGCGCGCGCCGAGGACGCGGCCCGGGTGCGCCGGGTACGGACCCAGGTGACACTCATCCGGCGGATCGTCACGGCCGTCGTGTGCGTGGTCGCGGTGGCGTCGATGCTGCTGACCTTCCCGACCATGCGGGCCGCCGGGGTGTCCGTGCTGGCCTCGGCCGGTCTGCTCGGCATCGTCGCCGGTGTGGCGGCGCAGTCCACGCTCGCCAACCTCTTCGCCGGGCTGCAGATCGCCTTCGGCGACGTGGTGCGCATCGGGGACACGGTCGTCGTGGACGGCGAGTGGGGCCGGGTGGAGGAGATCACGCTCACCTATCTGGTGGTGACCACCTGGGACGAACGGCGCATCACCATGCCGGTGTCGTACTTCACCAGCCGTCCCTTCGAGAACTGGTCCCGCAGCAACCCCCGGATGACCGGAACGGTCTTCTTCCACCTGGACCACTCCACGCCCATAGACCTCATGCGGGAGCAGTTGCACGGGATCCTCAAGGGCCTGCCGGAGTGGGACGGGCGGTCCTGGAGCCTGGTGATCACCGACACGACCCCGACGACGATCCAGGTGCGGGCGCTGGTGACGGCGAAGGACGCCGACGACATCTGGACGCTGCGGTGCGTGGTGCGGGAGCAGCTGATCGAGTGGCTGCGGCGGGAACACCCGTACGCACTGCCGCGCATCAACACGGCACCGGCCCCGGGCCTGGAAGAGGCCCCGGACCGCCGCCAGGCCCCACCGACATCGGAGGACATCGGCCCGGGCCCCGGCACGACGTAGGCTCCGCCCGGGTTCCGATGACGTCCGGGGTCCCGCCCGGCGCGGAACGGCCGGACCTCGGCCTCGCGGCCGCCGGTGGCACGGGCCGGTCCGGCACCGCCGCCGGCCTGTCGGCTTGCCGGGCCTGTCGGCCTGTCGGCCACCAGGTCGTACGGCCGGTTCGGCACCGCCGGAGGGCGCCGTCGTGGCGGATCGCCGTTGCGGCGGAGTTTCTTGCCTGGCGGCAAGACAGCAGGGTGGGCCGGGAACAAGCCGGCGGCCCGGGAGCGCCCGCCCCGGGCAAGTGAACCGCCGCCGGGCAGCAAATCCCGCCGCAGCGGCGATCAGCCACCACGGCGTCGCCCGGCGGTGCCGGGCCGGGCCCCGGCCGCGGGGCGTGTGGCCTCCGGCGGACAGCCGCCCCGGGGTCTCCCTCCCGGGCAAAGGAACCACCGCCGGGCAGGAAGGACCCGCCGCAGCGCCCGGCCACCGCGGCACAGCCCGGCGGTGGCCGGGCGCGGCCCGGTCGCCCCGGACGCCCCGGTCGTGGGGCGCCGCGGCGTCAGCCTCCCCGGAGGCTGCGGACGTCCAGGTGGCGGAGGACCCGGTCCACCACCTCCGGGTCCGCGCCCGGTTCGCTGCGGGCCGCCAGGACCTCGCGGCGGGCGGCCGAGAGCATCTCGGCCTGGATGCGCTGGGTCGCCCGGATCCTTTCCACCCGCTGCGCGTGCGCCTCGCGCCGTTCCTCGTCGACCATGTCGGGGCTGATGCGGGCGCCGACGTCGTACGCGCGCCGCGTGAGCTGCTCGACCATGTCGTCGGGGAGTTCCTCGGTCTCCTGGATCTCCTTCAGCCGCCGCTTGGCGGCCTTCGCCGCGCGGACGGCGAGGCGGCGGGCGAGCTCCCGCTCGGCGTCGGAGTCGGACTGCACGCCGAGCCGCCGCACGAGCCACGGCAGGGTGAGGCCCTGCAGGACGAGCGTGGCGAGGATGACGGCGAAGGCGACGAAGACGATCTCGTCGCGGGCGGGGAAGGGCGTCCTGTCGTCCTGGGCGTGCGGGATGGCGAGGGCGAGCGCGACGGAGGCGACGCCGCGCATCCCGGACCACCACATCACGACCGTCTCGCGCCAGCTGAGGGGGACGTCCTCGTCGATGTCCCGCCGGCTGTGCAGCTGTTTGGCCAGCCACGCGGCGGGCAGCAGCCACAGCAGCCGTACGCCGACGACGACCGCGACGACGACGGCGCCGATGCCCAGCATCTCGCTCCACCGGCCGGAGGCGGTCCGCAGGACGTGGTGGAGTTCGAGGCCGATGAGGCCGAAGGCGACGCCGGTGACGAGGGTGTCGACGACCTCCCAGAAGGAGTGCCGGGCGAGCCGGCCGAGCACGTCGTCGGCGTCACCGGCGTACTCGGCGAGGAAGAGCCCGGTGACGAGCACGGCGAGCACGCCGGAGCCCTTGAACTCCTCGGCGAGGACGTAGGAGACGAAGGGGACGAGCAGGGTGAGGCCGATCTGGAGGGTCGCGTCCCCGAGGACGTCCATGAGCTTCTTCGTCGCCCAGCCGAGCGCGAGCCCGACGACGAGGGCGACCACGGCGGACAGCACGAACTCCCCCGCGGCCTTCGGCGCGGAGAAGCTGCCGCTGACGGCCGCCGCGATGGCCACGTGGTAGAGCACGATGGCCGTCACGTCGTTGAAGAGCCCCTCGCCCTCCAGGATGGAGACCAGGCGGCGCGGCAGCCCGAGCGAGCCCGCGACGGCCGTCGCGGCCACCGGGTCGGGCGGGGCGACGAGGGCGCCGAGGGCGACGGCCGCGGCGAGGGAGATGCCGGGCACGATGGCGTCGGCGACGGCGGCCACGGCCGCGGTCGTCACGAACACCAGGGCGACCGCGAGCAGCAGGATGGGCCGGACGTTGGCCTGGAACTGCCGCCAGGACGTGCGCTGCACGGACGCGTAGAGCAGGGGCGGCAGCACCAGCGGGAGGATGAACTCCGGCGGCATCTCCACGTTGGGCACGAAGGGCAGCAGCGCGAGGACGATGCCGCCCAGCGTCATGAGGACGGGGGCCGGCAGGCGCAGCCGGTCCGCGACCGGCACCATGACCAGCGACCCGATGAGCAGCACGAACAGCAGGGCGAGCTGGTCCACGGACGTCCTCCGGGCGGGATCGGGCAGTCGATCGTTTTTCCAGCCTGCCACGAACCGGATGAACCCGGATCTTCCGGAGATTCCGGACGGAGTCAGCGTGTGCTGGTCACAGCGCCTTCGTCATCGCGCGGTGCGGTATGCCGCTGCCCTCGTCGAACTCGGGCCCGTGGGCCGCGTAGCCGAGCCGCTCGTAGAAGCCGAGGGCGTGCGTCTGGGCCTCCAGGTAGACCCGCGCCAGGCCCAGCCGGCGGGCCTCCGCCTCGACGGCCAGGACGAGCTCGGCGCCCAGGCCCGTGCCGCGCGCGGCACGGGAGACGGCGAGCCGGCCGAGGACGGCCGTGACGTCGTCCTCGACGCCCGCGTGGCCGTACTTCTTGCGGGCCGGGGCGCCGTGCAGGAAGCGGACCGTGCCGGCGGGGCCGGCCGGACCGGTGGCCAGGAGGTGGACGGCGTGGACGTCGTACGCGTCCATCTCCTCGGCCTCGGGGATGCGCTGCTCGCCGACGAAGACCTCGCGGCGCACCGCGTGGCAGCCGGGCAGCCCGTCGGGCCCGACGACGCGGACCGTGATCCCCTGCGCGGCGCCCACGGTGCTCAGGCGCTCTCGGCGCGCACCGTGTCCAGCGCGCGCTGCAGGTCCTCGGGGTAGGAGCTCTCGAACTCGACCCAGCGGCCGTCCTCGGGGTGCTCGAAGCCGAGCCGCACGGCGTGCAGCCACTGGCGGGTGAGCTTGAGGCGCTTGGCGAGGGTCGGGTCGGCGCCGTAGGTGAGGTCGCCGACGCAGGGGTGGCGGTGGGCGGCCATGTGCACGCGGATCTGGTGCGTCCGGCCGGTCTCCAGCTTCACGTCCAGCAGGCTGGCCGCGCGGAACGCCTCGATCAGGTCGTAGTGGGTGACCGAGGGCTTGCCCTCGGCGGTGACGGCCCACTTGTAGTCGTGGTTGGGGTGACGGCCGATGGGGGCGTCGATGGTGCCGCTCATCGGATCGGGGTGCCCCTGGACCAGCGTGTGGTAGCGCTTGTCGACCGTGCGCTCGCGGAACTGCTGCTTGAGCAGGGTGTAGGCGCGCTCGGACTTGGCGACGACCATCAGGCCGGAGGTGCCGACGTCCAGGCGGTGCACGATGCCCTGGCGCTCGGCCGCGCCGGAGGTGGAGATGCGGTAGCCCGCGGCGGCCAGGCCGCCGATGACCGTCGGGCCCGTCCAGCCGGGGCTGGGGTGGGCCGCCACGCCGACCGGCTTGACGATCACGACGATGTCGTCGTCGTCATGGACGATCTCCATGCCCTCGACGGGCTCGGCGACGATCTGCACCGGGGCGGGCGCGGCGGGCATCTCGACCTCGAGCCAGGCCCCGCCGGTCACGCGGTCGGACTTCCCGGCCACCGCCCCGTCCAGCTGGACCTTGCCCGCGGCCGCCAGCTCGGCCGCCTTGGTGCGGGAAAAGCCGAACATACGGGCGATGGCGGCGTCGACGCGCTCGCCCTCCAGGCCGTCGGGTACGGGCAGGGCGCGGATCTCGGGAATGGTGCTCACCCGTCGAGTATGACGGACGGGTGCGACACCCCCGCCCCGGGCTCAGTCCTGGTGGACCGTGCCGTCCGGGTCCAGACCGCGGAAGGACAGGATCACGATCAGGAAGCCGCCGCAGACGATCGCGGAGTCCGCGAGGTTGAAGACCGCGAAGTGTGCGGGCGCGATGAAGTCGACGACACCGCCCTCGAAGCCGCCCGGGGCGCGGAACAGGCGGTCCGTGAGGTTGCCCAGCGCGCCGCCGAGCAGCAGGCCCAGCGCGATCGCCCACGGCAGGCTGTAGAGCTTGCGGGCGATCCGCGCGATCACCACGATCACGGCGGAGGCGATCACCGTGAAGACGATCGTCATCGCCTCGCCGATGCCGAAGGCGGCACCGCGGTTGCGGACCACCTCCAGCTGCAGCCAGGTGCCGAACACCTCGATCGGGTCGTGGTGCTCCAGCTTCGCGACCACGAACAGCTTGCTGCCGAGGTCCAGCAGATAGGCGAACGCGGCCACCGCCAGGAGTACCCCGATGCGCCGCCCGCCCTTGGCCGCGGTCGGTTCCGCGGCCTCCGGCGTGCCGGTGGTGGTCTGTTCCGCCTCTGTCACGTGAGTCCTTCGACGTCGTCCAGGTCGCCAGGGCCTGCCTGACTGAGGACGAGGGTACGGCACGCCCGTGCGACGGGGTCAGCGGCGTTCCTGGCGTTGTTTGCACTCCACGCACAGGGTGGCCCGGGGGAACGCCTGCATGCGGGCCTTGCCGATGGGCTTCCCGCAGTTCTCGCAGAGGCCGTACGTGCCCGAGTCGAGCCGTTCCAGCGCCCGCTCGGTCTGGTCCAGCATCTCCCGGGCGTTCGCCGCCAGGGCCAGCTCGTGCTCCCGGGTGATGTTCTTGGTGCCGGTGTCGGCCTGGTCGTCGCCCGCGCCGTCGCCCGAGTCCCGCATCAGGCCGGTGATCGCCTCCTCCGAGTGGGCGATCTCCGCCCGCAGCCGCAGCACCTCGCTCTGCAGCTCCGTCCGGGCCTCGGCCACCTCGCCCGGCGACCAGGGCTCCTCCCCCGGCCGCACGGCCAGCTCGCCGGGCGCCGCGGGTCCCGTACGGGCCCCCGGCACCTTCCCGGCGGCCTGTGTCCCGTCCATCGTCTTCTTCGCAGCCACCGTCCTGGCTCCCGTCTTCTTCGCGGGCACCGCCCTCTGGGCAGGTGCGGCCTTCTCGATGGGGTCGGTCTTCCCGGCGGAGCCCGCCCCCGTGACAGAACCCGCGCCACCGCCACTGCCTGCGGCACGCTTACCGGCTGCCCGGGGTGCGCCCTCCTCGGCGGGCGCCGCCGTCCCACCGGAGGAGGCGGGACCCGCCGTCTTGCCTGCGGCACGCTTGCCGGTCGCCCGGGTGGCACCCTCCGCGGCGGGTGCCGCCGCGCGACCGGAGGAGGCGGGGCTCGCCGGGGCCTTCTTGCCTGCGGCACGCTTGCGGGTCGCCGGGGTGGCACCCTCCCGGACAGGTGCCGCCGCGGCGGCCTTCTTCCCTGCCGCATGCTTGCCGCTCGCCCGGGTGGCGCCCTCCCCGGCGGGTGCCGCCGCGCCACCGGAGGACGCGGGGCCCGCCGGGGCCTTCTTGCCTGCGGCACGCTTGCCGACCGCCGGGGTGGCACCCTCCACGGCAGGTGCCGCCGCCGTGCCGCCGGAGGAGGCGAGGCCCGCCGGGGCGGCCGCCGCCTTCTTCTTGCTCGCGGTCTTCTTCCCGGACGCGGCGGCGGCGCGCTCCTCGGCGGCCGTCGGCGGAGCCGTGGCGGCTTTCCCGGCGGCCGTCTTCTTGGCCGTGGCGGCCTTCTTCGCCGCCGCGGCCGCCTTCCCGGTAGACGCCTTCTTCGCCGCTCTCCCGGCCGGAGCGGAGGCCTTCGCCGCCTTGCTCGCCGCGGGCGGCACCTTCTTGGCCGGGGCGGCTTCGCCCGCGGCAGACGCCGGCGTCTTCCCCCGAGCGGTCGCCTTCACTGCCGCCTTCTTGGCAGACCCGGTCGCACCCCCGGCGGCCGTCTTCTCAGCCGAGGCAGCCTTCTCCGCAGCCTTCCCGCCCTCGCCCGCCTCGGCGGCCTTGCCCGCGGCAGACGACGACGTCCTCGCCGGCACGGACGTCCTGGCCGCCTTCCCGCCGCCCCCGACGTTACGCGCCGACGGCGCCTTCTTCGCCGCGGTCCCGCCGCCTCCGGCGGCCTTGGCGGCTTCGGCGGCCTTGGCGGCGGTCTTTCCGGCAGCCCCCGCGGCAGCGGCCCCGCGGGCCTTCCCCTTCGCGGAAGCGGCGCCCGCGTCCGCGCCCGCGTCCGCGCCCGCGTCCGCTGCCGCTCTCTTCGCCACCATGACCGCGGCCCCTTCACATTTTATGATCTTGCGCGCGAATCGTGCCGGAACGATAAAACTCCACCGGGCACGCGGCAACGGGGCACGCCGGTCTCCTCGGTTGTGCCCCGCCCCCGGCCCTGTAATCGGACTGCTCCCGTCCCCCGCCCGGCCCCGGCCGAAACCGGTGGGCCGCGTCCGGTCCGGCCCCGTACACTGGGCCGCAGCGAAAGGCGTGGAAGGGACGAGTAGCGCCGCACGCAGTCTGCAGCGACCCGGGGACGGTGGGAGCCCGGGGGCGTGCGCGGTGTGAAGATCACCCCTGAGCCGCCGGAAGAACGCCCCCGGACACCCCGGCGGGTCAGTAGAGCCGGCATCGCGGCCCAATGAGGGGGCCCGGGCGCGAGCGCCCGCGGCCAAGGAGGGTGGTACCGCGGGAGGCGCACCGCACGGCGCATCTCGTCCCTCCGACGGACAGCGCAATGACGTTCCGCCGGAGGAAGCCTCATATGAGTCCCCAGCCGCAGTACCACCAGGTACCCGCCCAGGTGGACCTGCCCGCCCTGGAGCACGCCGTGCTCGAGTTCTGGCGCGAGAGCAAGGTCTTCGCCCGTAGCCTCGAGCAGTCCGAGGGCCGCCCCGAGTGGGTGTTCTACGAGGGCCCGCCCACCGCCAACGGCATGCCGGGCGCCCACCACATCGAGGCCCGCGTCTTCAAGGACGTCTTCCCCCGCTTCCGCACGATGCAGGGCTACCACGTCGGCCGCAAGGCCGGCTGGGACTGCCACGGCCTGCCGGTGGAGCTCGCGGTGGAGAAGGAGCTGGGCTTCTCGGGCAAGCAGGACATCGAGGCGTACGGCATCGCGGCCTTCAACGACAAGTGCCGCGAGTCCGTCACCCGCCACACGGACGCCTTCGCCGAGCTCACCACCCGCATGGGCTACTGGGTCGACCTGGACGACGCCTACCGCACGATGGACCCGGACTACGTCCAGTCCGTGTGGTGGTCGCTGAAGGAGATCTTCAACAAGGGCCTGCTGGTCCAGGACCACCGCGTGGCCCCCTGGTGCCCCCGCTGCGGCACCGGCCTGTCGGACCACGAGCTGGCCCAGGGCTACGAGACGGTCGTCGACCCCTCCGTCTTCGTCCGCTTCCCGCTGACCTCCGGCCCGCTCGCGGGCGAGGCCTCGCTGCTGGTGTGGACGACCACCCCGTGGACCCTGGTCTCCAACACGGCCGCCGCCGCGCACCCCGACGTCACCTACGTCGTGGCCACCGACGGCACCGAGAAGCTGGTCGTCGCCGAGCAGCTGCTGGAGAAGGCGCTCGGCGAGGGCTGGACGGCCACCGGTCGGTCCTTCACCGGCCGCGAGATGGAGCGCTGGGCCTACCGCCGCCCGTTCGACCTGGTCGAGCTGGAGGGCGCCAACTTCGTCGTCAACGCCGAGTACGTCACCACCGAGGACGGCACGGGTCTGGTCCACCAGGCGCCCGCCTTCGGTGAGGACGACCTCAGGACCTGCCGCGCCTACGGCCTGCCGGTCGTCAACCCGGTCCGCCCGGACGGCACCTTCGAGGAGGGCCTCGGCCTCGTCGGCGGCCAGTTCTTCAAGAAGGCCGACGAGAAGCTCGTCGCGGACCTCACCGAGCGCGGCCTGCTCTTCAAGCACATCGCCTACGAGCACAGCTACCCGCACTGCTGGCGCTGCCACACCGCGCTGCTCTACTACGCGCAGCCGTCCTGGTACATCCGCACCACCGCGGTCAAGGACCGGCTGCTCCAGGAGAACGAGAAGACCAACTGGTTCCCCGAGTCGGTCAAGCACGGCCGCTTCGGCGACTGGCTGAACAACAACATCGACTGGGCGCTCTCCCGCAACCGCTACTGGGGCACACCGCTGCCCATCTGGCGCTGCGAGGACAACCACCTCACCTGCGTCGGCTCCCTGGCCGAGCTCTCCGAGCTCACCGGCACCGACCAGAGCGGCCTGGACCCGCACCGCCCCTACATCGACGACGTCACCTTCACCTGCACCGCCGAGGGCTGCGCCCACACGGCCGTGCGCGTGCCGGAGGTCATCGACGCCTGGTACGACTCGGGCTCGATGCCGTTCGCGCAGTGGGGCTACCCGTACAAGAACAAGGAGCTCTTCGAGCAGCGCTACCCGGCGCAGTTCATCTCGGAGGCCATCGACCAGACCCGCGGCTGGTTCTACACCCTGATGGCCGTCGGCACCCTCGTCTTCGACAAGTCGTCGTACGAGAACGTCGTCTGCCTGGGCCACATCCTCGCCGAGGACGGCCGGAAGATGTCCAAGCACCTGGGCAACATCCTCCAGCCGATCCCCCTGATGGACCAGCACGGCGCCGACGCGGTCCGCTGGTTCATGGCGGCCGGCGGCTCCCCGTGGGCCGCGCGCCGCGTGGGCCACGGCACCATCCAGGAGGTCGTCCGCAAGACGCTCCTCACGTACTGGAACACGGTCGCCTTCCAGGCGCTGTACGCCCGTACGACCGGCTGGGCCCCGTCCGCCGCGGACCCGGCCCCGGCCGACCGCCCGCTGCTGGACCGCTGGCTGCTCGGCGAGCTCAACGCCCTGGTCGGCCAGGTCACCGAGGCCATGGAGGCCTACGACACCCAGCGGGCCGGCAAGCTGCTGTCCTCCTTCGTCGACGACCTGTCCAACTGGTACGTGCGCCGCTCGCGCCGCCGGTTCTGGCAGGGTGACGCGGCCGCGCTGCGCACCCTCCACGAGGTCGTCGAGACCGTCACCCGCCTGATGGCCCCGCTGGTGCCGTTCATCACCGAGCGCGTCTGGCAGGACCTCGTGGTCCCCGTCGACCCGCAGGCCCCCGAGTCGGTCCACCTGGCCACCTGGCCGGTGGCGGACGCAGCCCTCGTCGACCCGAAGCTCTCGCAGCAGATGCTGCTCGTGCGGCGCCTGGTCGAGCTGGGCCGCGCCACCCGCGCGGAGTCCGGCGTCAAGACCCGTCAGCCGCTCTCCCGCGCGCTGGTGGCCTCGGCCGGCTTCGACGAGCTGGGCCCCGAGCTGCGCGCCCAGATCGCCGAGGAGCTCAACGTCTCCTCCCTCGCCTCCCTCTCGGAGGTCGGCGGCTCGCTCGTCGACACGACGGCCAAGGCGAACTTCCGTGCCCTGGGCAAGCGGTTCGGCAAGGGCGTCCAGGCGGTCGCCAAGGCCGTCGCCGGGGCCGACGCCGCGGCGCTGTCGCTGGCCCTGCGCGAGGGCACGGCCTCGGTCGAGGTGGACGGCGAGACGGTCACCCTCTCCCCCGACGAGGTCATCATCACCGAAACGCCCCGCGAGGGCTGGTCGGTGGCCTCGGACTCGGGCGCGACGGTGGCCCTGGACCTGGAGATCACCCCGGAGCTGCGCCGCGCGGGCCTCGCCCGCGACGCCGTCCGGCTCATCCAGGAGGCCCGGAAGAACAGCGGCCTCGACGTCGCCGACCGGATCGCCGTGCGCTGGGAGTCGGCGGCCGAGGAAGTCCGCACCGCCCTCTCGGAGCACGCCTCCCTGATTGCCGACGAGGTCCTGGCCACGGACTTCGCCGCGGGCGAGGCCGACGGATCCTACGGTGAGCCTTTCACCGACGAAGCGCTTTCGCTGACGTTCCGTCTCCGGAAGACGACCGAGGCCTGATAAAACCGGCAATGGCCGGGCGAGGATTTCCCTCGCCCGGCCATTGCCATATGTCGTATTGACCGACATCCGTACGGAAATGCAGAGCGCATAAAGGGCCGGGCCCCTGGGAATCCCAGGGGCCCGGCCCTTTATGACTGCCGACCGACCGACTGCCGACTAGCGGCCGGACGGGCGCCTCAGTTGTCGTCCTCGTCGATGAGGAAGCCCCGCATGGGGGACGGCGCCTGCTGCATCGGCTGCTGGCCCTGCGGCCGCACCGGTGCCATCGGCTGGGTCATCGCCGGGGACATCTGCTGCTGGCCGCCGTAGGACGGACCACCCATGGAGGAGTTGCCGCCCATCGAGGTGTTGCCACCCATGGACGGGTTGCCGCCCATGCTGTGACCGCCCATGCCCGCACCTGCCGGAGCCATCGACCCGCTCATCGAGGGGGCCGCGGGCAGCGACGGGGTGTTGGGGTTGCGGGGCGGGGCCAGCGAGTCGTCCGCCTGGTTCTCCAGCTGACGCAGCTGGCTCTCCAGGTAGGACTTCAGACGGGTGCGGTACTCGCGCTCGAAGCCGCGCAGGTCCTCGACCTTGCGCTCCAGCGTGGCGCGGGCGGACTCCAGGGAGCCCATCGCCACGCGGTGCTTCTCCTGCGCGTCCCGCTCCAGGGCGTCGGCCTTGGCGCGGGCGTCCCGCTCCAGGCCCTCGGCCCGGCTGCGCGCCTCGCCGACGATCTTGTTGGCCTCGGAACGGGCCTCCGCGATCGCCTGGTCGGCGGTCTGCTGAGCGAGCGAGAGCACACGGGCGGCGCTGTCACCGCCCGGGCCCTGGCCCGGCTGCGGCAGCTGCGGGCCGCCCATGGGGCCGTTCTGACCCATGGGGTTCTGCCCCATGGGACCGTTCTGCCCCATTCCGTTCTGGCCCATGGGGCCAGGACCGTTCTGACCCATGGGACCGCCCATGGGGCCGCCCATCGGACCGTTCTGACCCATGGGGCCGGGACCGTTCTGACCCATCGGGCCGGGACCGTGCGGACCCTGGGGACCGTGGCCGTGACCGCTGGGGCCGGCCGGAAGCTGCGGGGCACCGCCCGGCAGCTGCGGCGGGCCGCCCATCTGCTGCTGCTGCGGCACCGGCTGCGGTCCGGATATGGCGGCGGGCACCGGAGCCCCGCCGGGTCGCTGGTCCTGCGGCTCGGGCTTGCGCATGCCCTGCTGCTGGTTCTGCGCGGCGGCACGCGTGGCGGCGGCCAGCTTGGCGCGCAGGTCCTCGTTCTCGCGGAGCAGACGGGTCAGTTCGGCCTCGACCTCGTCCAGGAAGGCATCGACCTCGTCCTCGTCATAGCCTTCTCGGAGACGGACGGTCGTGAACTGCTTGTTCCGCACGTCCTCGGGGGTCAACGGCATCTCTTCTTCACCTCAACGTAGTCGTCGGCAATCGGCAAGACCGTATCGTTCACACCTGCTCCACGACGCGGATCAGGATGAAGACGATAATCATCAATACGAAGAAGGACAGGTCGAGCGCCACGCCCCCGAGACGCAGCGGCGGAATGAACCGCCGCAGAAGCTTGAGTGGCGGATCGGTGACAGTGTAGGTGGCCTCAAGGATGACCACCATCGCCTTACCGGGTTGCCATGAGCGAGCGAACTGGAAGACGTAATCCATCACCAGCCGGAAGATCAGTACAAACAGGAAGCAATACAGCGCGATGTAGATCACCTGCAGTGCGATGCTCATTCCCGCGCTTCCCTCTCCCCTTGCTCGTACCCGGCCTGTTCGGCCGTCATTCTCCCGGTATCGCCAGGTATTGCGTCTCAGCTCTGATTGAAGAACCCACCCTCTGCGATGCGGGCCTTGTCCTCCGCCGTGACATCGACGTTAGCAGGAGACAGCAGGAACACCTTCTGCGTCACCCGCTCGATGCTGCCGTGGAGACCGAAGACGAGGCCGGCGGCGAAGTCGACAAGTCGCTTCGCATCCGTGTCGTCCATCTCCGTCAGATTCATGATCACCGGGGTGCCCTCGCGGAAGTGTTCCCCGATGGTACGGGCTTCGTTGTAGGTCCGGGGGTGCAACGTCGTGATGCGGTAGGGCTCCCGCTCGGACACAACCTTGGGCATGATCACCGGTGCGTTCTTCTCCAGAGAGTGGCGTTCGGGTGTGATGGACGCCACGGGGGCGATTCGGGCGGGTCGTCCCGTTTCCGCTGTGAGCGGAGCGGGTTCGCGCTGTGCAGGCGGCTGGGCGACTCGAACCGGTTCGTCCGATTGCGTCTGTTGTGCGAGGTGTTGCTGATGCTGCTGCCTGCGTCGGTCGGGCTCCGGCTCGGGTTCGAACTCGTCGTCGGGGTCGAACCCCGGGCCGTCGTACCCATCGTCCTCCACGAGGCCGAGGTAGACCGCCATCTTGCGCATCGCGCCGGCCATTCTCTGCGTCCTCCGCTCTGTGGTGGATCGGCTCCGTCAACGGCGCCTTGGATCCACGCGGTCTGCCCGCCTTCTGGCGGGAATGACCATATTTTTTGCTGTGGTCCGACTTCTTGGCGACGTTACCCGAGCCTGGGTCGGACTCCGAGTACCGCCGATCCGACACGTACATGTGTCGCCCCGGCGGCCACGGCGTCATCCAGATCCGCGCTCATCCCTGCTGACACCATGTTCGCAGCAGGATGGGCCGCGCGCAGGCCCGTTGAGATTTCCATCAGGCGGTCGAAGGCGGCCCGCGGCCGTCCGGCATATGGTCCGACGAGCGGAGCGACCGTCATGAGGCCCGCGGGGCGCAGGCCTTCGGCCCCGGCGAGCGCGTCGGCCAGTTCTGCCACACCGTCAGGAGCGACTCCGCCCCTTTCGCTGCGTTTTCCGGGTTCGCCCGACTCTGCGTCAAGTGCCACCTGAATCAGGCAGTCCAGGGTCCGGCCGGCCTTGGCGGCCGCCGCGGAGAGTGCGGTGACGAGCCGGGTCCGGTCGACCGAATGCACAAAGTCGGCATAACCGGCCACCGAACGCACCTTGTTCGTCTGCAATTGTCCGACGAAGTGCCAGGTGAGGGGCAGGTCCGCGCACTCGGCCGCCTTCGGCGCCGCGTCCTGGTCGCGGTTCTCGGCGACGTGGCGCACCCCGAGCTCGGCGAGGAGTCGCACGTCACTCGCGGGGTAGGTCTTGGTGACCACGATCAGGGTCACGTCCTCGCGCGGGCGGCCCGCCGCGGCGCACGCCGCGGAGATACGTTCCTCCACGCGGGCCAGGTTGTCGGCGAGTTCCGTTCTCCGGTCCGTCACAGTCCTCAGTCCAACCAGACATAGCTAGCAAGTCGCCCCGTAGTGCGCTCGCGCCGGTACGAGAAGTGATCAGCCGACTCCAGCGTGCAGATGTGAGATTGTCCGCTCATCGTCACGCCGAGCCGGGCGAGTTGGGCGCGCACCCCCGCGGCCACGTCCACGGCCGGGGTGCCCTGCCGGGTGGTGGCCCAGGCCTCGGGCACGACCTCGGCGACCTCGGCCCGCATCGCCTCGGGCACCTCGTAGCACAGGCCGCAGACCGCGGGGCCGGTGTGCGCGAGGATCCGGGCGGGGTCCGCGCCGAGAGTGATCATCATCTCGACGGTCGCGGGAACCACCCCCGCCACCAGGCCCGGGCGGCCGGCGTGGGCCGCGCCCACGACTCCGGCGACCGGGTCGGCGAGGAGCACCGGGGTGCAGTCCGCGGTCAGGACCGCGAGGGCCAGACCCCGGCGGGCGGTCACCACCCCGTCGACCGCGGGGATCCCGGCGCTCCGCCAGGGGCCGTCGACCACGGCCACGTCCCGGCCGTGCACCTGGTTCATCCAGACGACGTCCGCCGGGTCGAGGCCGAGCGACTTCGCCGCGCGCTCCCGGTTGGCCCGGACGGCGGCCGGGTCGTCGCCGACCGCGCCGCCCAGGTTGAGCTCGTCATACGGAGCGGCGCTCACCCCGCCCCACCTGTCGGTGAAGGCGAAGTGCGCGCCGCTCTCGTGCTGATCGTGCGACACAGCTTCCGATGTCACTGCGTGCTGTTGTCCTATGCCGCTCACTCGCTCGTACGTCCTACTTGAGGAAGTCCGGAACGTCCAGTTCCTCGGCGGTCGAGTCCTGGTACGGACGGGCCGGCGGGACCTGCGGGGAGGAGACCGGCGGCGGCGGGAGCTCGTTGACCGGCACCGGGTCGGCCGCGGGCTCCTCGGTGCGCGGGGTCACGCTGCCCAGCCCGCCGAAGGACGGGCGGGAGGGCTCGGCCGGGGTGGCCGGACGCGGGGCCGCGGCGGCCGGGGTCTCCTCGCGGCCGGAGCCGTAGGAGGAGCCGAGCACCTTGTCGCGGCTGCCCTTGGCCGGCGGCTGGCCGCCGTCGAAGCCGGCGGCGATAACGGTGACCCGGACCTCGTCGCCCAGGGCGTCGTCGATGACGGCGCCGAAGATGATGTTGGCCTCGGGGTGGGCGGCCTCGCTGACCAGCTGGGCGGCCTCGTTGATCTCGAAGAGACCGAGGTCGGAGCCGCCGGAGATGGAGAGCAGGACGCCGCGGGCGCCGTCGATGGACGCCTCCAGCAGCGGCGAGGAGATCGCCATCTCGGCCGCGGCCACCGCGCGGTCGTCGCCGCGGGCCGAGCCGATGCCCATGAGCGCCGAGCCCGCCTCGGACATCACGGACTTGACGTCGGCGAAGTCGAGGTTGATCAGGCCCGGGGTGGTGATCAGGTCGGTGATGCCCTGGACGCCCGACAGCAGCACCTGGTCCGCGGACTTGAACGCGTCGAGCACGCTCACCTGACGGTCCGAGATGGACAGCAGCCGGTCGTTCGGGATCACGATGAGGGTGTCGACCTCGTCGCGCAGTCCCGCGATGCCGTCCTCCGCCTGGTTCGCACGGCGGCGGCCCTCGAAGGTGAACGGCCGGGTGACCACACCGATCGTCAGGGCGCCCAGCGAACGGGCGATGTTGGCGACCACGGGGGCGCCGCCGGTGCCGGTGCCGCCGCCCTCGCCCGCGGTCACGAAGACCATGTCGGCCCCCTTGAGGACCTCCTCGATCTCCTCGCGGTGGTCCTCGGCGGCCTTGCGGCCGACGTCGGGGTTGGCGCCGGCGCCGAGGCCGCGGGTGAGCTCGCGGCCGACGTCGAGCTTGACGTCGGCGTCGCTCATCAGCAGGGCCTGTGCATCGGTGTTGATCGCGATGAACTCGACGCCCTTGAGACCGACCTCGATCATCCGGTTGATGGCGTTCACGCCACCGCCGCCGATGCCGACGACCTTGATGACTGCGAGGTAGTTCTGCGGTGCTGCCACGTCGAAGGCCTCTCGCCTCGAGTTACGTATGCCTGGGGGACGGTTCAGTGCCGACCCGAACCCTCAACGTGAAGTTTAGGGTTACCGGTGCCGCTGTTCGCTGGGGTTCTCCGAACAGGACACTAAGTCGACAAGCCGCGCGCGTTCAACGAACACGCCGAACCTCCCGTTTTTCTTTTCACCCTATGTGATCACCCATAGCCGTAGCCAGCCAGGGTGCTGCCCGGCCACCCCGGCCGTCAACTCCCCGACGCCGCGGGAGCGCTGGGAGAGCTCACGTCGAAGCGATCGGCACCCCGAGCGGCCTTCAGCAGAGCCGTCAGCGCACGGGCCTTCGCCTCGCCCCGCTCCCCGCTGCCCCACACGACCGTCCGATGGCCCGTCAGCTCCAGGGTGATGGAGTCGTACGAGCGTACGCGGATGGTTCGGGTGTCCGCCCGCACGGCCTCGGGCAGCGCCTCGGCGACCCGCACGCCTTCACGCTCCAGCCGCTCGGGGCCGAACCGGCGCAGGCTGGCCGCCGCGGCGTCCGAGGGTTCCACGGACAGCCGGGGCACACCGCCCGGAGCTTGATCGACTGTTGCGAACCGTACGCCCTCGCCGTCGATTTCGATAAATCTTCCACCCTTTGCGGCGTCCTGGACGATCGCCTTGGGCTGACGCTCGACCACTTTCAGGCCGACCGTGTGCGGCCAGGAACGCTCGACCCTGACCGAGGCGATCCGCGGCAGGGCGTCCCGCAGCCGTTCCTCGATGGCGTCGGTGTCCACGGAGACCAGGGGTCCGCCGAGCCGGACGTCGGCGGCGGAACGGACCTCATCGGGCGTCAGCACGCGGGCGCCGGAAACCTCCACCCGGGTGGCGCGCAGCCAGGTGGAGCCGTAGAGGGCCCATCCGGCGGCACCGCCGGCGAGGACGGCCGCCACCGCCCACAGCACCAGCCGGCGGCCGCGGGGCAGTCTGGAGCGCAGGCCGCCGCGGCGCGGACCGCGCCCGGGCGGCCTCCCGGCCGGCTTCCTGGCCGGCCGGGAGGGAGCGCCGCTCCGGGGCCGCACCGACTTGCTGCTCTTCGCGCCACCGCGCCGTGCGGTCGTCGGTCCGGCCACGCTCCAGCCTCCTGCTCCGGGCGTCAGCCCGCTCTCTTGGCGGCAATCGCCTCGTACACCATGCCGACGAGCAGGTCGTCGGCGTCCCGGCGGCCGAACTCGGAGGCGGCGCGGGACATCTCGTACAGCCGGTGCTGGTCGGCGAGCACCGGGAGCACGTGGCTCTGCACCCACTCGGGCGTCAGCTCGGCGTCGTCCACCAGCAGCCCACCGCCGGCC
Organism: Streptomyces aureoversilis; assembly: GCF_042657885.1. Lineage (NCBI taxonomy): Bacteria > Bacillati > Actinomycetota > Actinomycetes > Kitasatosporales > Streptomycetaceae > Streptomyces > Streptomyces aureoversilis. The sequence continues at coordinate 69,468 of NZ_JBHSKJ010000009.1, read as the reverse complement.
TTGACCACCGGCTGGGCGTTCAGCCGCTGTTCACCGTTGCCGATGGGCAGCGGGACGTAGGCGGCGGGCAGCCCGACGGCGGACAGCTCGGCGACGGTCATCGCACCCGCGCGGCAGAGCATCATGTCGGCCGCGGCGTACGCGAGGTCCATCCGGTCCACGTACGGTACCGGGATATAGGGCGGCATACCGGGCATGTTGTCCACGCGCGGCAGGTCGTTCTTCGGACCGACCGCGTGCAGCACCTGGATGCCGGCGCGCTGCAGGAACGGGACGACGGCCTGGACGACCTCGTTCAGCCTGCGGGCGCCCTGCGAGCCGCCGGAGACCAGCAGCGTGGGCAGGTTCTGGTCGAGCCCGAAGTACGCCCGCGCCTCGGGCCGGGCGGCGCCGCGGTCCAGGGTGGCGATGGTGCGGCGCAGCGGGATGCCCACGTAGCGGGCGTTGCGCAGCTTGCTGTCCGGGGTGGACACCGCGACCCCGGCGGCGTAGCGCGAGCCGATCTTGTTGGCGAGGCCGGGCCGGGCGTTGGCCTCGTGCACGATGATCGGCACGCCGAGCCGCTTGGCGGCCAGGTAGCCGGGCAGTGCCACGTAGCCGCCGAAGCCGACCACGCAGTCCGCCTTGGTGCGCTCCAGGATCTGCTCGGCCGCCTTGATCGTGCCGCGCAGCCGCCCGGGGACGGTGATCAGCTCGGGTGTGGGCTTGCGGGGCAGCGGTACGGCGGGGATGAGACCGAGCTCATAGCCCCGCTCGGGCACGAGCCGGGTCTCCAGACCCCGCTCCGTGCCGAGCGCCGTGATCCCCACGGTCGGGTCCTGCCTGCGCAGGGCGTCCGCGAGGGCGAGCGCGGGCTCGATGTGGCCGGCGGTCCCCCCACCGGCGAGTACGACATGCACCGAAATTCACCGCTCTCCGGACGGTCGCTTCTTGACGCGCCGTCTCATCGTCTTCCATCTCACCCCAGGCTGCCGCATGGCCAGCGCCGCCCGCGCACCGGGTTCGTCGCGTGCGAAGGCGATCAGCAGCCCGATGGCGAACATGGTCGGCAGCAGGGCGGACCCTCCGTAGGAGAACAGCGGCAGGGGGACACCGGCGATCGGCAGCAGGCCGAGCACCGCACCGATGTTGACCACGGCCTGGGCCGTGATCCAGGTGGTCACACCTCCCGCGGCGTACCTCACGAAGGGGTCCTCCGTGCGTCCGGCCACGCGGATACCCGCATAGCCTAGAGCCGCGAAGAGGGCGAGTACCGACAGCGTCCCCGCCAGGCCCAGCTCCTCACCGGTGATGGCGAAGATGAAGTCGGTGTGAGGTTCGGGGAGTTCGCCCCATTTCTCCACGCTCGCCCCCAGCCCGGCACCGAACCAGCCGCCGTTGGCCAGCGCGTAGATTCCGTGCACGGCCTGCCAGCACTGGTCGTGGTTGCCGGGGTCGGTGGCCCCGATGCAGGCCAGCCGGGACATCCGGTTGGCGCTGGTCTTGATGAACAGGACGGCCAGCACGGCGGTGACCCCGAAGACCCCGGCGAACAGCCGGGTGGGCGCCCCGGCCACCCACAGCAGCCCGAGCAGCACCGTGGTGAGCACCACGGTGGTCCCCATGTCGCCGCCGAGCATGATCAGGCCGAGCAGCACGAAGGTGACGGGCACCAGCGGCACCAGCAGGTGCTTCCACTGGGTGAGCAGCTTCTTGGACTGCTTGCGGGCCAGCAGGTCCGCGCCCCACAGCACCAGCGCGAGCTTGGCGAACTCGCTCGGCTGGAGCTGGAAGGGGCCGCCGAGGGAGATCCAGTTGGTGTTGCCGTTGATGGTCTCGCCGATGCCGGGCACCTGCACCAGGCAGAGCAGGAAGAGCGAGCCGGCGAGCGCGGGGTAGGCGAAGACGCGCAGCAGGCGCACGGGCATGCGCGCGGCCAGGAGCAGCATGACGGCGCCGATCGCGGCGGCCAGCAGCTGCTTGCGGAAAAAGTAGGTGGGCGGCAGGCCGTTCTGCAGTGCCTTGATCTGGGAGGCCGAGTAGACCATGACGAGGCCGAGCACGGTGATCAGCAGGGAGCCGCCCATCACCAGGTAGTACGCGGTCAGGGGACGGTCCCAGGCGCGCTTGGCGCGCCTGTGGAGCTGCCTGAGGCCCCCCAGCAGGCTGCCGCGGCCCGGCCCGGGGCCGCCGGGCCCGCCGCGGCCCGCGCCGCCTCCACGGCCCGCTGCCGGGCGCGGACGGGCCGTCCGCGGGGGTCCGGAGCGTGCGACGGGGCCGCGCAGGGCCGTCCAAGGGCCGGACGGCCTCAGGGTGTCGTCCGCGTGCATCCGGGTGTCCCCTTCGCTGGTCTCCGGCGGCGTACGGCTGCACCGTTCCGTCGGGACCGGCCGGGAGGTTCCCCGGATCCGAGGAACCTCCCGGCCGTCACAAGGAGCCGTGCCGCTAGGCGCCCGCGCCGCCGGTCTCCTGGCCGGCCAGGTCCCGGACCGCCTCGGCGAAGGCCTCGCCGCGCTTGTTGTAGTCGGTGAACATGTCCATCGAGGCGCAGGCCGGGGCCATGAGCACGGTGTCCCCCGGCCCGGCGAGCCGTGCGGCTTCCCGCACCGCCGCGGCCATCGCCCCAGTGTCGGTCCGGTCGAGGTCGACCACCGGGACATCCGGGGCGTGTCGCGCCAGCGCTTCCGCGATCAGGGCACGGTCGGCCCCGATGAGGACGACGCCGCGCAGCCGCTTGGCGGCCTTGGTGACCAGACTGTCGAAGGTGGCGCCCTTGGCGAGCCCGCCGGCGATCCACACGATCGACTCGTACGCCGCGAGGGACGCCTCGGCGGCGTGGGTGTTCGTGGCCTTGGAGTCGTCCACGTACGCGACGCCGGCGACGTCCGCGACGTGCGCGATCCGGTGGGCGTCCGGCCGGAAGGCGCGCAGGCCCTCCCGTACGGCCGCGGGCTCGACGCCGAAGGCCCGGGCGAGGGCCGCGGCCGCGAGGGCGTTGGCGACGTTGTGCGGGGCCGCGGGCTTCACGTCGGAGACCTCGGCGAGCTCCTGCGCGGTGGTCTGCCGGTCCGCCACGAAGGCCCGGTCCACGAGGATGCCCTCGACGACGCCGAGCATGGACGGGCCGGGGGCGCCGAGGGTGAAGCCGATCGCGCGGCAGCCCTCCTCGACGTCGGCCTGGCGGACCAGGTGCTCGGTGGCGGGGTCGGCGGCGTTGTAGACGCAGGCGACCTGGTTGCCCTCGTAGATCCGGCCCTTGTCGGCGGCGTACTCCCGCATGGAGCCGTGCCAGTCGAGGTGGTCGGGGGCGAGGTTCAGGACGGCCGCGGAGTGGGCGCGGACGGACGGCGCCCAGTGGAGCTGGTAGCTGGAGAGCTCGACGGCGAGGACGTCGTACTCCTCCTCGCCCAGCACCACGTCGATGATCGGCGTGCCGATGTTGCCGACGGCCCGCGTGCGCAGGCCCGCGGCCGCGAGGATCGAGGCGAGCATCTGGACCGTGGTGGTCTTGCCGTTGGTGCCGGTGACCGCGAGCCAGGCGGCCGGCTTGCGGCCGCTCTCGCCGCGCAGGCGCCAGGCGATCTCCACGTCGCCCACGACCTCCACGCCCGCCTCCGCGGCGGCCGCGAACAGCGGGCTCGACGGCTTCCAGCCGGGGGAGGTGACGACGAGCTCCGTGCCCTCGGGCAGGGTCTCCGCGTCGCCGAGGCGGACGGCGATGCCCTCGGCCTCGACGGCCGCGGCGCGCTCGCGCAGCTGCGGGCTGTCGCCGCCGTCGACGACGGTCACCCGGGCGCCGAGGCCGGCCAGGGCGCGGGCGGCGCTGATGCCGCTCACGCCGAGGCCGGCGACGGTGATGTTCTTGCCGCTCCAGGCGGCGGAGGGGAGCGTCACTTGATGGCCAGCCATCCCGCGTAGAAGATTCCGAGGCCGATGGCCACGCACAGGCCCTGGATGATCCAGAAGCGGACCACCACGAGGACTTCGCTCCACCCCTTGAGTTCGAAGTGGTGCTGGAGCGGGGCCATCCGGAAGACCCGCTTCCCGGTGAGGCGGAAGGAGCCCACCTGGATGATCACCGACAGGGTGATCAGCACGAAGAGGCCGCCCAGGAGGGCGAGCAGCAGCTCGGTGCGCGAGCAGATCGCGAGGCCCGCGAGGGCGCCGCCGAGGGCCAGCGAGCCGGTGTCGCCCATGAAGATCTTGGCGGGCGAGGTGTTCCACCACAGGAAGCCGAAGCAGGAGCCCATCAGGGCCGAGGCGACGACGGCGAGGTCGAGTGGATCGCGTACCTCGTAGCAGCCGGAGCCGGCGGTCAGCGGGTTGCCGCAGGACTGGCCGTGCTGCCAGGTGCCGATGAAGACGTAGGCGCCGAAGACCATCACGGAGGCGCCGGTGGCCAGGCCGTCGAGGCCGTCGGTGAGGTTCACGCCGTTCGACATCGCGAGGATCATGAACAGCGCCCACACCACGAAGATGACCGGGCCGACGGACCAGCCGAAGTCCTGGGTGAAGGAGAGCCGGGTGGAGGCCGGGGTCTGGCCGCGGGTGTCCGCGAACTGCAGGGCCAGGACCGCGAAGGCGATGCCGACGATCAGCTGGCCGGCCATCTTCGCCTTGGCCCGCAGGCCCAGGCTCCGCTGCTTGACGATCTTGATGTAGTCGTCGAGGAAGCCGACGAGACCCATGCCCGCCGTCAGGAACAGCACCAGCAGACCGGAGAAGGTCGGCTCGTGGCTGGTGATGACCTTCGTCAGCGCGTAGGCGATCAGCGTGGCCAGGATGAAGGCGATGCCACCCATGGTGGGCGTGCCCTTCTTCCCGGCGTGGCCGCGCGGGCCGTCGTCGCGGATGAACTGGCCGTAGCCCTTGCGGGCGAGGAACTTGATCAGCAGCGGGGTGCCGATGAGGGTCAGGAAGAGACCGATGACACCCGCGAAGAGGATCTGGTTCATCAGCCGGCGACCTCACCGTCGACGGCGAGCAGCTGCTCGGCCACCCGCTCCAGCCCCACCGACCTGGACGCCTTCACCAGCACGACGTCACCCGGGCGCAGCTCGCTGCGCAACAGGTCGACCGCCGCCTGCGCGTCGGACACGTGCACCGACTCCTCACCCCACGAACCCTCGTTATAGGCGCCCATCTGCAGCCAGGCCGCTTCCCTGCCCCCGACTGCCACGAGCTTGCCGACATTGAGCCGGACGGCGAGCCGTCCGACCGCGTCGTGCTCGGCGAGTGACTCCTCGCCGAGTTCGGCCATCCGACCGAGCACCGCCCACGTGCGGGCCCCCTTCGCCGTTGCGGCGGCGCCCATGGCGGCCAGCGCGCGCAGCGCGGCTCGCATGGACTCGGGGTTGGCGTTGTAGGCGTCGTTGACGATCGTCACGCCGTCCGCGCGCTCGGTGACCTCCATCCGCCAGCGGGAGAGCTGGCCGGCCTCGGAGAGCGCGGTGGCGATCTCTGTCACGGGCATGCCCAGCTCATGGGCGACGGCGGCGGCGGCGAGCGCGTTCGACACGTGGTGCTCACCGTACAGCCGCATGGTCACGGCGGCGCACCCGGTGGGTGTGTGAAGCGTGAAGGAGGGCTGCCCGGTCGCGGTGAGGCGGACGTCCTCGGCGCGCACGTCGGCGTCGGCGGCCTCGCCGAAGAGGACCGTGCGGGCCTTGGTGCGGTCGCTCATGGCGCGCACCAGGGGGTCGTCGGCGTTGAGCACGGCGACGCCCCCGGCGTCCGCCGCGGGCAGCGCCTCGACGAGCTCGCCCTTGGCCACGGCGATCTGCTCGCGGCCGCCGAACTCGCCGACGTGGGCGGTGCCGACGTTGAGGACGACGCCGATGCGCGGCGGGGTCAGCCCGGTGAGGTAGCGGATGTGGCCGATGCCGCGGGCGCCCATCTCCAGGACGAGGGTGCGGGTCTCGGGGCCGGCGGTCAGGGCCGTCAGCGGCAGCCCGATCTCGTTGTTGAGGGAGCCGGGGGTCCACACGGTGGGGCCGAGCCGCTGCAGCAGCTGGGCGATCAGGTCCTTGGTGCTGGTCTTGCCGGCGGAGCCGGTCAGGGCCACCACGTCGGTGCCGAGCTTGTCCACGACGGCGCGGGCGAGGGCGCCGAGGGCCGCCACGACGTCCGGGACGACGATGGCGGGGACGCCGACGGGGCGGGTGGCCAGGACGGCCACGGCGCCGTCGGCGACGGCCCGCTCGGCGAAGTCGTGGCCGTCGACGCGCTCACCGGCGATGGCGGCGAAGAGGCTGCCGGGCCGTACGTCGCGGGAGTCGCGCACGACCGGGCCTTCGGCCATGCGGCCGGGGTCCGGTATGTCGTGCTGCTGCCCGCCGACGATGGCGGCGATCTCGGCGAGGGACAGAGCGATCACTGAGATTTACCTCCGGCCGTTCGGGAGAGCTTCCGGGGGGAGGGTTGTGCGCGCATGGCGGTCTGTCATCCCTGGTCGTTCCGGTGCGTGGTCAACGAGCGCAGCGCGGCTTCGACGGCCTCGCGCAGCACCTGGCGGTCGTCGAAGGGGCGGACGACGCCGTTGATGTCCTGGCCCTGCTCGTGGCCCTTGCCGAGGATCAGGACGATGTCGTCGGCCTCGGCCCGGGCGACCGCGGCGGCGATCGCGTCGGCCCGGTCCTCCAGCAGCAGGACGGTGCCGCGCTCGTGGACGGGCACCTCGGCGGCGCCCGTGAGCATGGCGGCGAGGATCGCGAGCGGGTCCTCGGAGCGGGGGTTGTCGGAGGTCAGCACGGCGGTGTCGGCGAGCCGGGCGAGGGCTGCGCCCATGGGGGCGCGCTTGGTGGTGTCGCGGTCGCCGCCGCAGCCGAGGACGGCGTGGATGCGGCCGTTGCAGACCTTGCGCAGCGCGCGGAGAACCGATTCGACGGCGTCCGTCTTGTGCGCGTAGTCGACCACGGCCAGGTAGGGCTGGCCGGCGTCGACGCGCTCCAGGCGGCCGGGCACGCCGGGCACGCCGGCGACGCCGTCGGCGGCGGTCTGCGGGTCGATCCCGGCCGCGACGAGGGCCACGACGGCCGCCAGGGTGTTGGCGACGTTGAACGGGCCGGCGAGCGGCGCCTTGGCCCGGACGCGCTCGCCCTGCGGGCCGAGGATCGTGAAGACCGAGTCGAACGGGCCGATCTCGACGTCGGCGGCGCGCCAGTCGGCGTCCGGGTGACCCTCGGCGGAGAACGTGGTCACCGGCACCTCGGACTCGCCGGAAGCGAGCCGGCGGCCGTACTCGTCGTCGAGGTTGACCACGCCGGCGCGGCTGCGGGCCTTGGTGAAGAGCTCCGCCTTGGCCTGGAAGTAGTCCTCCATGCCGGAGTGGAACTCCATGTGCTCCGGGCTGAGGTTGTTGAAGACCGCGACGTCGAAGACGCAGCCGTCGACGCGGCCGAGGCGCAGGGCGTGGCTGGAGACCTCCATGGCCACCGAGCGGACGCCGCGCTCGCGCATGACGGCGAAGAGCGCCTGCAGGTCCGTGGCCTCGGGGGTGGTGCGCTCGGACTTGATCCGCTCGTCGCCGATCCGGGACTCGACGGTGCCGATCAGGCCCGTCAGCGCCCCGGCCGCCCGCAGCCCGCCCTCGATGAGGTACGCGGTGGTGGTCTTGCCGGAGGTGCCCGTGATGCCGATCTGGAGCAGTTCCTCACCCGGACGGCCGTAGATCGTGGCGGCCAGCTCGCCCATGACGGCGCGCGGGCCGGCCACGGTGAGCACGGGCAGCCCGGTGGCCGCGGCGCGCTCGGCGCCGGCGGGGTCGGTCAGCACGGCGACGGCGCCGAGGCTCGCGGCCTGGGCCGCGAAGTCGGCGCCGTGGAAGCGGGCGCCGGGCAGGGCGGCGTAGACGTCGCCCGGCCGCACGGCCCGTGAGTCGTGGGTGATGCCGGTGACGGCGGCCCCGGAGCCCTGCGGCGCGGGGATGCCCAGCTGACCGGCCAGCTCCGCCAGGGGCGCGGGGCGGACATGGGTGGGACGGGGCGCACCCGCGGGAACGGCGGGGGCGCCCTGGGGGCTGGTGTGGGACTGATCAGCGTGTGGCACGGCGGTGAGCGTACCGGGCGCACCCGCCCCGTCGCGAAGCGAGGGGCGCCCCGGGCCGCGGTTCCCCGGATCGGGAGTGATGGTCGTCACGGCCGGCCCCGGGCTCACTGGTCGTCGTAGCTCACCGGCAGCCGGGGCGGCTGGGTGCCGGAGGGGGGTACCTGCAGGGTCTTCAGGGCGAACTCCATCACCTGCTTGTAGACGGGTCCGCAGATCTGGCCGCCGAAGTAACTTCCCTTGGTGGGGTTCTGGATGGCGCAGTAGACGGTGACGCGCGGCTGGTCGGCGGGGGCGAAGCCGGCGAAGGAGGCGGTGTAGCCGTGGTAGCGGCCGGTGCGCGGGTCCACCCGGTTGGAGGTGCCGGTCTTCCCCGCGACGCGGTAGCCGGGGATCTTGGCCTTGGTGCCGGTGCCCTCGCGGTCGTCGACGACGGACTCCAGCATCGTGGAGAGCTCCCGGGCGGTGCGGTCGCTGATCACCCGGGTGCGCTCGGGGACGGGCGCGGGGGTGAAGCGGCCGTCGGGGCCCTTGGTGCCGCGGACGAGGGTGGGGCGGATGCGCTCGCCGCCGTTGGCGATCGTGGAGTAGACCGAGGCCGCCTGGACGGCGTTGAGGGACAGGCCCTGGCCGAACGGGATGGTGTACTGCCGGGAGCCCTGCCACTTGGCCGGCTGGGCGAGGATGCCGGGCGTCTCGCCCGGGAAGCCGAGGCCGGTGGGCTCGCCGATGCCGAACTTCCGCAGGTAGGAGTAGAGGACCTGGTTGGCCCGGCCCTGGTCCTTGCCGAGCTGCTCGGCGGCGAGGATGGTGCCGATGTTGCTGGACTTGGCGAGGACGCCGTTGAGGGTCAGGTGCCAGGTCGGGTGGTCGACGTCGTCGGCGAAGGAGCGGTCGGCGCGCGGCAGCCGGTTGGGCACCTCGACGTGGGTCCCGGGGCCGGCCGCGCCCTCCTCCAGGACGGCGGCCATGGTCATCACCTTGCTGACGCTGCCGGGCTCGTAGGCGTCCTGCAGGGCGGCGTTGCCGAGGGCCGCGCTGTCGGCGTGGGCGAGGTCGTTCGGGTCGTAGCCGGGGGCGTTGGCCATGGCCAGGATCTCGCCGGTGCGGTTGTCCTGGACGACGACGTAGCCGCGGTCGGCCCCGGACTCCTGCACCTGCCGGGTGATGGCGCTCTGGGCGGCCCACTGGATGTCCCGGTCGATGGTCAGCTCGATGTCCGAGCCGGGCACGGCGGGCTGCTCCTTGACGTCCCCGGTGGGCACCTGGCGGCCGCCGGACTGGGCGTAGACGAGCTTGCCGTCCTGGCCCGCGAGGACGCGGTCGTACTGCGCCTCGATACCGCCGCCCCCGCGGCCCTCCGCGTTCACGAAGCCCAGTATCCCGGCCGCGAGGCCGCCGTTGGGGTAGACGCGCTTGCTGTGCGGTTCTCTGTTGACCCCGGCGAGGACGTCGGCGCCCTCCTTGTGCTGCGCCCGGGCGGCGGAGGCCTTCTTCAGCTCCTTGATCCGGTTCCAGACCTTGGGGGTCTGCCGGCGGGCCAGGACGACGTACTTCGACTTGGGGTTGGCGGTGAGCTTCTGCTCCAGCACCGAGGGGCGCTCGCCGAGGACGGGCGCGAGCAGGGCGGCGGCCTGCCGGGCCGCGCCCTCCGCCTTGGTCCGCTCGGGGGTCAGCAGGTCGGGGGCCGCGGTGATGTCGTAGGCGTCGACGGTGGTGGCCAGGTCGATGCCGGAGCGGTCGGTGACGGTGCCGCGCTCCGCGGCGAGGGTGACCGGGATGTACCGGTTGACGTTGGCGCGGGCCGCGTAGGCGCTCGCGTCGAAGGCCTGCACCTGCAGCAGCCGGACGGTGAAGACGAGCAGGACGAGCGTGAGCCCGAAGCCGACCAGGCGCAGCCGCGGCCGGGGGCTGCCGAGCTTCAGCGGCCGGTCCCCGGCGGCCTTCAGGCGCGCCGGGCGGGGGCGGGCCTGGGGGCGGGCGGGCTCGGGGACGCGGCGGCGGGCGGGCCCGGACTGCCTGGGGGGCCGGCCCCCGGGGTTCTGCGGCACAGCGTCACCTGCCGGTGGTCGGGGTGGTCGGCACTGCGGTGGGGGCGGGCATCAGGGCCGGTACGGGGGCCGGCGGGGGCGCGGGGACGGCCGGCGCGGGCGCGCGGTACGCCACGGGGTCGGCGGCGGGGGACGGGGAGCCGCGGACGGTGCCGTCGGGGCTGAGGAAGGCGGGGTTGCCGCCGGGGACCATGCCGAGCTCGCGGGCGCGGCGCTCCAGGGCGTCCGGGGCGGCGAGCTGGTCGACCTCCTGCTGGAGGGCCTGCTGCTCGTCGGTGAGCTCGGTGGTCTTGCGCTGGAGGCGGGAGAGTTCGAAGGAGCCCTGGTTGAGGGCGGAGTTGAGCAGCAGGAGGGAGATCAGGCCGGAGCCGAGCAGCACGACCACCAGCAGGACGAAGGGGGTGCGCTTGACTCCGGCCTGGCCGCCCAGGAGGCGGCCCAGCCGGAGGCCCCGGCGGGCGGCCGGGGTCACGGGATGTCCTCGCGGATGCGCTCGGCTCCGCGCAGCCGGGCGGGGGCGGCGCGCCGGTTCTCGGCGACCTCTTCCTCGGTGGGCAGTTCGGCGCCGCGGGTGAGGAGCTTCAGGCGGGGCTGGTAGCGCTCGGGGACGACGGGCAGGCCGGGGGGCGCGGTGGTGGCGGCGCCGGCCGCGAAGACCTGCTTGACGATGCGGTCCTCCAGGGACTGGTAGGACAGCACGGCGATGCGGCCGCCGACGGCGAGCGCGGCGACGGCGGCCGGGATGGCCGCCTCGACGCTGGCCAGCTCGGCGTTGACCTCGATGCGCAGGGCCTGGAAGGTGCGCTTGGCGGGGTTGCCGCCGTGCCGCTTGGCGGCCTGCGGCAGGGCCTCGCGGATGACGTCGACCAGGCGGGCGCTGTTGGTGAAGGGCTCCTTGGCGCGCTCGCGGACGACAGCCTCGACGATCCTGCGGGCCTGCTTCTCCTCGCCGTAGGCGCGCAGGATGCGCACCAGGTCGCCGGGGGCGTACGTGTTGAGGACCTCGGCCGCGCTGATGCCCGTCGTCTGGTCCATGCGCATGTCCAGCGGGGCGTCCTGCGCGTAGGCGAAGCCGCGGTCGGCCTCGTCCAGCTGCATGGAGGAGACACCCAGGTCGAAGAGGACGCCCTGGACCTTGGGGATGCCGAGCCGCTCCAGCACCTCGGGCAGCTCGTGGTAGACGGCGCGCACCAGGGTGGCGCGCTCGCCGAACGGGGCGAGGCGCGTGCCCGCGAGGTCGAGGGCGGTGGGGTCGCGGTCGAGGGCGACGAGCCGGGCCTCGGGGAAGGTCTTGAGCAGCGCCTCGCTGTGCCCGCCGGCGCCCAGGGTGCAGTCGACGACGACGGCGCCGGGCTCGGTGAGAGCGGGAGCGAGCATGTCCAGGCAGCGCTGGAGCATGACGGGGACGTGTCGCGCGTTGCTGCTCATGCGCCCTTCTGAGTTAGGGGTACCCGGGACGCGCACGGGCGTCCGTATCCCCGGGTCCCCGCCCGCTCCAAGGGGAAGCGGCCTGCCCGGCACCGGGGAAGGGGCGCCGGACGACCGGGGAGCGGGAGGAGGCCGAGGGGTACGTCCGCGTCGCGCGCGTGCGGGTTTTTTCGGTGTCCAGGGGGAGCATCGGGCCTCCCACTTCGCGTCACTTTAGTCCACTCGTCCCCCCGGTCAATCAACCGGCCAGCGCGTCCCGGGACGGGCGCGGCGCGGGGTGCCCGCCGACACAAATGGCGGGAAGCATTCCGTTCACCCGGACGGCCGCAGGGCCGCAACCCCTGTGGCTTACCTCACAGTGACCCCTGTGAGCGGGGTTTTGTGGCGGGCGTAACGGGCCTGGGGGCGCCGCGCCGACTACCGTCGTTCATATGTCGATATCCGCGTCCCAGCCGGCGCCCCAGAGCTCCGACAGCGCCCGACAGCCGACGGTCACGGACCGTCTGGTTCAGGCCAACGCCGAATACGCCTCCCATTTCACCGATCCGGGCATGGACGCACGCCCCGTCCTGAAGGTCGCCGTCGTCGCCTGCATGGACGCCCGGCTCGACCTGCACGCGGCACTGGGCCTGCAGCTCGGCGACTGCCACACCATCCGCAACGCGGGCGGCGTCGTCACCGACGACATCATCCGCTCGCTGACCATCAGCCAGCGCGCGCTCGGCACCCGCTCCGTCGTCCTCATCCACCACACCGGCTGCGGTCTGCTGACCCTGACCGAGGACTTCCGCCACGAGATCGAGGCGGAGGTCGGGCAGCGCCCGGCGTGGGCGGTGGAGGCGTTCAAGGACCTGGAGCAGGATGTCCGGCAGTCCATGCAGCGCGTACGGACCTCGCCGTTCCTGCCCCACACCGACGACGTCCGTGGCTTCATCTTCGATGTGACGACGGGTCTGCTGCGCGAGATCGACCCGCAGCACTGATTGTCCACAGGCGGTGACGCGGCGCCGCGCGGACGGCCAGAATGCGGAGAGGACGCCGCCCTCGTGTGACGAGCGGGGTGCGGTGTCCGTATTCGGGGGCGGGCCGGTTCGCGACCAGCGGACCGCAAGCCCGCAGGACGGGCCGAGGAGGGCCGGGTGACGACCTATGGCGAGCCGGGGAGCCTTGGGGGTCCTACTACGCGGGCGGAGCCGAGCGTAGGGGGAGACCTCACCACCGCCGCGGAGCGGATCCGCCGGGCGGTGGAGGGCGTGATCGAGGGCAAGCCGGAGGTCGTGCGGCTCGCGCTGACGGTCCTCCTCGCCGAGGGCCACCTCCTCATCGAGGACGTGCCGGGCGTCGGCAAGACGATGCTCGCCAAGGCCCTGGCGCGCTCCGTCGACTGCTCGGTGCGCCGCATCCAGTTCACGCCCGACCTCCTCCCCTCGGACATCACGGGCGTGAGCGTCTTCGACCAGCAGCGGCGCGACTTCGAGTTCAAGCCGGGCGCGGTCTTCGCCCAGATCGTCATCGGCGACGAGATCAACCGCGCCTCTCCCAAGACCCAGTCGGCGCTGCTGGAGTCCATGGAGGAGCGCCAGGTCACCGTCGACGGGCACACCTACGAGCTGCCGAGCCCCTTCATGGTGGTGGCCACGCAGAATCCCGTCGAGATGGAGGGCACCTACCCACTGCCCGAGGCCCAGCGCGACCGCTTCATGGCCCGGGTCTCCATGGGCTATCCCAGCCCCGAGGCCGAGCTGCGCATGCTGGACGTGCACGACGGCTCCCGCCAGGTCTCCCCGCTGGAGGACCTGCAGCCGGTCGCCCACGCCCACGAGGTCGTCAAGCTCGTCGAAGCGGTCCGCTCGGTGCACGTGGCCGACTCCGTCCGGCGCTATGCGGTGGATCTCGTCGCCGCCACCCGGCACCACCCCGACCTCAGGCTCGGGGCGTCCCCCCGGGCGACGCTCCACCTGGTGCGCGCGGCCAGGGCGGCGGCCGCCCTGGCGGGCCGCGAGTTCGCCCTGCCCGACGACGTCCAGGCGCTGGCCGTCCCCGTCCTCGCCCACCGTCTGCTGCCCACGGCCCAGGCCCAGCTGAGCGGGCGCACCGCCGAGCAGGCCGTCCTCGACCTCCTGCGGCGCACCCCCGTGCCCGACCCGTCGGCGCAGGCTGCCTGGCGGCAGGCCCGGAGGCTGTGATGGCCCCGGGGGACGGTGCGGATCCCGGGCCGGAGGGCCGTCCCTCCCCGGCGGGCGGCAGCCTGTGGGCGGCGCTGGGCGGGCTGACCACCCGCGGCCGCTCCTTCCTGGCGGCCGGCATCGCGGCCGCCTCCTGTTCCTACGTGCTCGGCCAGGCCGATCTGCTGCGGGTCGGGCTGTTACTGGCCGTGCTGCCCCTGCTCTGCGTGGCCGTGCTGCACCGCACCCGCCACCGCGTCGCGGGCAGCCGCCGCCTGGCGCCGACCCGGGTCCCCGCCGGCGCCGAGGCCCGCGTCCAGCTGCGGATCGACAGCGTCTCCCGGCTGCCCACCGGCCTGCTGATGCTCCAGGACCGGGTGCCCTACGTCCTGGGCTCGCGCCCCCGCTTCGTCCTCGACCGGATCGAGCCCGGCGGGCGGCGCGAGGTCTCCTACCGCGTCCGCTCCGATCTGCGCGGCCGCTATCCGCTCGGCCCGCTGCAGCTGCGGCTGACGGACCCCTTCGGCATGTGCGAGCTGACCCGCGGCTTCAGCGCGTACGACACGCTTACGGTCGTGCCCCACACCGAGCCGCTGCCCCCGGTGCGCCTGGGCGGCCCGGGCGCCGGCCAGGGCGACGGTCTGCGGCGCTCCCCCGCCCTGGCCGGCGAGGACGACGTCATCCCCCGCGGCTACCGCCACGGGGACGACCTGCGCCGCGTGCACTGGCGCTCCACCGCGCGCCACGGCGAGCTCATGGTGCGCCGCGAGGAGCAGCCGCGCCGGGCCCGCTGCACGGTGCTGCTGGACACGCGCCGCACCGCCCACGAGGGCAGGGGCCCCGGCTCGTCCTTCGAGTGGGCGGTCTCGGCGGCCGCCTCCGCCGCGCTGCACCTGCTGGGGCGTGGCTTCTCCGTGCAGCTGCTCACCGACACCGGGGCCGCGATCCCCGGTCCGGGCGCCCCCGGCGAGCACGTCGGGCTCCCCAACGAATCCGCGGACGCGGCGGGCCTGCTGCTGGAGACCCTCGCGGCCGTGGAGCACTCGGAGGGCACCTGCCTCTCCCCCGCCCTCGGTTCCCTGCGCGGCGAGGGCGGGCTGCTCGTGGCGTTCTTCGGCGGCCTCGACGAGCAGCAGGCGGCCCTGGCCGCCCGGATGCGCGGGCGCGGCGGCACCGCCGTCGGCTTCGTCCTCGACCCGGCGGCCTGGCGGGGGGACCCCCGGGCCCACGGCGCGGCCGAGCTGCGGCTGCAGGTGCTGCGCGCCGCGGGCTGGACGGCGCTGCCCGCCGGCCCCGGGGCCTCGCTGCCCGAGCTGTGGCGGCTGGCGGCCGGGCCCGGCCCCGCCGCCCCTGCGGGCGCCCCCGGCTTCCCCGGGGCGGGCGCGGCGGGAGGGCGGGCATGACCGGGCGCACCCGGCTCGCGGTGACCGCCGCGGTGGCCACGCTCGCCGCCTCCTGCGCGATGCTGCCGCTGGTGGACAAGTCCGCCTGGATACTGCAGGCGGCCTTCCTGCTGGCCCTGCAGAGCGTGGTGGGCGCCCTCGCCCGCCGGGTGCCGCTGGCCAGGCCGGTGACCGTGGCCGCACAGGCCCTGGTGACCCTGCTCCTGCTCACCGTGGCCTTCGCCGGCGACCAGGCGGTCGCCGGGCTGCTGCCGGGCCCCGACGTCTTCCGCGAGTTCGGCCAGCTGGTGCAGGAGGGCACCGAGGACGTCGGCCGGTACGCCATCCCCGCGCCCGCGACGGCCGGCATCCGGCTGCTGCTCGTCGGCGGCGTGCTGGTCGTGGGCCTGACGGTGGACGCCGTCGCGGTCACGTACCGCAGCGCCGCCCCCGCCGGGCTGCCGCTGCTCGCCCTGTACTCCGTGGCCGCCGGGCTCGGCCAGGGCGGTTCGGGGTGGCTGTGGTTCCTCGCGGCGGCGAGCGGCTATCTGCTGCTCCTCCTGGCCGAGGGCAGGGAGCGGCTCGCCGAGTGGGGCCGGGTCTTCGCCGGCCGCCGGACGGCTCCCCCGGCTCCCGGGCCCCCGCCGGGCCGCGCCTCCACCGGCCCCGTCCGTACGGGCCGGCGCATCGGCGCGCTGGCCCTCGGCATCGCCCTGGTGGTCCCGGCCGTGCTGCCCGCCATGGACAGCGGGCTCTTCGAGCCCCGGGGCCGGAGCGAGGCCGCGGGCTCCGGCCGCGGCGGGCTCACCTCCGTCAAGCCGCTGGTCGCCCTCCAGGACAACCTCAACCAGCCGGCCAACCGCGAGCTGCTGCGCCTGCGCTCCTCCGCCGAGAACACCCGCGACCTCTACCTGCGCATCGTCGCCCTCGACCGCTTCGACGGCGCGTCGTGGCAGACCACCGAGCGCGCCCTGACGGCGCTGCCCGCGGTCCTGCCCGCCCCGGCGGGGCTGGCCCCCGGCGTGCGCACCACACGCGTCGACACCACCGTCACGGCCTCCGGCACCTACGCGCAGAACTACCTGCCGCTGCCCTACCCCGCCGAGGAGGTGCGCACCGAGGGCCGCTGGCGGTACGAGCCGGAGGGCCGGATCCTCGCCGGCGAGCGCGGCCAGACCACCCGGGGCGTCCGCTACCAGGTCGCCAGCCTGCAGGTGGAGCCCACGGCGGCGCAGCTCGCGAGCGCCCCCGCTCCCCCGGAGCAGGTGCTGCGGGCCTACACCCAGGTGCCCCGGTCGCTGCCGCCGGTGGTGGCGCAGACGGCCCGGAAGGTGACGGCGGGCTCGGCGAACGCCTATCAGCAGGCGGTCATGCTGCAGGACTGGTTCTCGGTCGGCGGGGGCTTCCAGTACGACACCCAGGTCGCCTCGGGCACCGGCACGGACGCCGTCGCCCGCTTCCTGCAGGCCAAGCGGGGCTTCTGCATCCACTTCTCCTTCTCGATGGCGGCGATGGCGCGGACGCTGGGCATCCCCGCGCGCGTGGCGGTCGGCTTCATGCCGGGCACGCCCCTGGCGGACGGCTCGGTGTCCGTCGGGACCAAGGACGCCCACGCCTGGCCCGAGCTGTACTTCGAGGGCGCCGGCTGGACGCGCTTCGAGCCCACCCCCAGCCGCGGCACCACGCCCGAGTACGCGGTCGCCGAGCCGGCCGGCGGCGGTGAGGCGGGCGCCGCGCCGGCCCCGGCCCCGGAGCGGAGCGCCGCGGCCCCGGCGGCCCCGCGGGACACGGACGCCTGCCCGCCGGGGCAGAGGAAGCTCGGCGAGTGCCCGCCCGCCGACCGGCAGGCCGAGGGCGGCGGGCAGGCCTCCGGCGGCCCCTCCGCGGGCGCGGTGGCGGGCATCGCCGTGGCGGCGCTGGCGGCCCTGGGGCTTCCCCTGCTGCCGATGCTGTGGCGCCGGCGGGTGCGCGCCCGCCGCCTCGGCGGGCCGGGCCTGCACGCGGAGCCCTCCCGTCCGGCGGAGCCGGGCGGGGGCCCGCCGGATGCCGCCGCGGGTGCCCCGACGGCGGAGCGCACGCTGGCGGCCTGGCGCGAACTGACGGACTCCGCCTGGGACTACGGCATCCCGCCCGACGATTCCCGCACCCCGCGCGCCGCCGCCGAGCGGATCGTCGCCGCCGGGGCGCTGGAAGGGCCCGCCGCCGCGTCCGCGGCCCGCGTGGCCACCGCGGTCGAGCAGGTGCTGTACGCCCCGCGGCCACGGCCCGCGGCGGGCCTCGCGGGCGACGTCGAGTGCGTACGGGCCGGGCTGCACGCCGCCGCGGGGCGGGGCGCCCGGCTGCGCGCCGTGCTGCTGCCGCGCTCGGCGGCACAGCTGCTGTGGGGCCTCGCCCGGCGCCGCTCGGCCGCGGCCCGGCGGATCCGCGCCCTCCGGCTCAGGGCCTCCCCCAGAGCCTGAACGGCGCCCGCCGGAGACGGACATGGCGTGGGGTCAGGAGACCTGCTCCTGACCCCACGCCATGGACGAAGAAACGGATGAAGAAATCGGGAGGGCTCTCAGTGGCCCTGCTCGTCGCGGCGGCGCTGCCAGCGCTGCTCGATGCGGTCCATCATGCTGCGGCGAGCGCGCACCTGGCCGCGGCCGCCCAGGGGCCCCGCCGGGCCCGTCCCCTGCTGCGCACCGGGCCTGGGCGCCTTGCGCCAGCCGGTGACGGCGAGCGCCGCGCAGCCCAGCATGACGAGGAAGCCGACCACACTGATCCAGTACTGCCCCTGAATCATCACGCCGGTCATCAAGAGCGCGATACCCACCAGAAACCCGGCGACCGCCTGGTAGACCCGTCGCCGGGTGTACGTGCGCAGGCCGCTGCCCTCGAGCGCTGTCGCGAACTTGGGATCTTCGGCGTACAGCGCTCGCTCCATCTGCTCGAGCATGCGCTGCTCGTGCTCCGAGAGCGGCACGGAGTCCTCCTACTCGTCGGTCGCGGGGGGCGACCGGGTGCGACCCTTTCAGGATAGGCAGGGAATCGCCCCCGTGAAACCCGCCCCTCTGCGCCAATCCGCCCACCGATGTCCGTGTGGCGATCGGTGGTGTCGGGACGTACATTCCCGGTTCGCCGATCGGCCATGCCGGACGGCGTCCCCCGATCATACGGGGCGAACCAGCTGATCGGGTGGTGTGTGACCTACAGCGCGCAGTCAGCCACGCTCGGCCAGTACATGCAGTTGGGTGGCCACCGAGTGGAAGGCCGGCAGCGCGGCCGCGGCGGCCTCCAGCTGGGCGAGCGCCTCCCGGGCCCCGGGCTCCGCGTCGAGCAGCACGCCGGGCACCAGATCGGCGAAGACGCGCACGCCGTGCACGGCCCCCGCCTCCAGGCCCGCGGCGGTCACGAGCTCCGTCAGCTGCTCGGCGGTGAACCGGCGCGGCATCGGGTCGCCCGCGCCCCAGTGACCGGCCGGGTCGGTGAGGACCTGGCGGGCCTCGGTGAAGTGCCCGGCGAGCGCACGGGACAGGACGGCGCCGCCGAGGCCCGCGGCCAGCAGGCTCAGGGTGCCTGCGGGGCGGAGCGCCTCGATGACGTTGCGCACGCCCTCGGCGGGGTCGTCCACGTACTCCAGGACGCCGTGGCACAGCACCACGTCGTAGGCGCCGCGGTCCACCACGTCGAACAGGCCGTGGGCGTCGCCCTGGACGCCGCGCACCCGCTCGGCGACGCCGGCCTCGGCGGCCCGGCGCTCCAGCGCGAAGAGGGCGTTGGGGCTGGGGTCGACGACGGTGACGCGGTGACCGAGGGCCGCGACGGGCACCGCGAAGTGGCCGGAGCCGCCGCCGGTGTCGAGCACCTCCAGCACGCCGCCGGCCGGGCCGGCGGCCTTCACCCGGCGGTCCAGGGCGTCGCGCAGGACCTCCCAGACCACGGCGGTACGCAGGGACGCCCGGGGGCGCAGCGGGTCTGACACGGCGGGTGGCTCCTCGGCGGTGGCGAACGATTGCGTCCGCCCCAGCCTAATGGGCCGTGCCCGGGGCCGGGACGACACGGCCGCCCGGCCCGGCGCGGCGCCGTGCGGGGTGCTCCGGGCAAGGGCTCCGGCCTGCGCGAATACCCGTGCGGCCACGCGAGGTTGACGCGGGCGCGGGGACCGCCGGGCGGGCAGGGAGAATCACTCCATGGACAGCAGCAGTACGCGCCGTCAGAACACCCGGCGAAAGCTCTTCGACGCCGCGGTGACCCTCATCGCCGAACAGGGCTTCTCCTCCACCACCGTGGACGAGATAGCGGAACGGGCCGGGGTGGCCAAGGGCACCGTCTATTACAACTTCGCGAGCAAGACCGATCTGTTCGAGGAGCTGCTGCGGCACGGCATGGAGCTGCTGACCGGGGCGCTGCGGGCCGCGGCCGACGAGACGGCCGAGCGCGGCGGCGGCGCGGCCGAGGCGCTGGACGCGATGATCCGCGCCGGGCTGGACTTCGTGGCGCGCCGGCCGGCGCTGGCCCAGCTCTACGTCGCCGAGCTGTGGCGCACCAACCGGGCCTGGCGCCCGACGCTGACGCGGGTGCGGCAGCAGGCGGTCGAGGTGATCGAGTCCGTGCTGCGGGATGCGGCCGCGGAGGACGATCCGGCGGCGGGGTCCGACGTCGCCCTGACGGCGTCCGCGCTGTTCGGGATGGTGCTCGTGACGGCGCTGGACTGGCAGTCGTTCCAGCCGGAGCGGTCGGTGGACGAGGTCCACGCGTCGCTGGCGCGGGTGTTACAGGGACGGCTGGGCGGCGTGGTCCGCTGACGCGGCGGTGCCGTCCCGGCGGCGGCCGAATCCCCCTCGGCCGCCCCCGGAACGGCGTTCCCCCGTGTGCTCCCCCGAACCCCCTGCGGGGCCCCCGCCCCCCGGTCACGTCGGGGGTGCCGCGCCGTTCCGCAGCCCCGTGCCGGCGGTACCGGCGCCGCGCCCCTTCCGTGGGCACCACTCTTCCGCCCGGCGGGCCCCCGGCCCATCCGTGCGCCTACTCATCTCCTCCTCTGAGTACGGGTACTCACGCCTGGGCGTTCGGCCCCAAGCAAGCCCCGTCCGGAACCCGGCGTCCGGGCCCTGCGGACCGGTGCCGCCCGGTGCTGCCGGTGCCGCCGGATAAAGTCGCCCCCATGGCACGGATTGCGGTGATCGGCGCCGGGATGGGCGCGATGGCTGCCGCCGCCCGGCTGGCCGTCGCGGGCCACCGGGTGACGGTGTACGAGAAGGCGGCGACGCACGGCGGAGGCGTCGGGCGCATGACCCGGGACGGCTTCGCCTTCGACACGGGGCCGGGGCTGCTGCACCTGCCGGCCGTGTACCGCGACCTGTTCGTCAAGACGGGCAAGGAGTCGCTGGAGCAGAGCGTCGGCCTGGTCCAGGTGGACCCGGCGAGCGCGCACGTCTTCGCCGGCGGCACCTCCGTCTCCCTGCCCAACGCCTCCCGGGCCGGGGTGGTCCAGGCCCTCGACGAGGCCGTGGGCGCGGGCGCCGGCGAGCGCTGGAGCGAGCTCGTGAACCGGGCGCGCGCGGTGTGGGACGCCACGCGCCGCCCGCTGCTGGAGGAGCCCCTGCTCGACGACCCCGAGTATCTGGAGGCCCTGGGCCACGACCCCTACCCGGGGCTGCGCAAGCGCGGCCTGTTCCGGCGGAGCACCCCGCCCGTGCTCGCGGCCGTCGCCGGGCGCGAGCTGAAGGACCCCCGGCTCGTGGCCCTGCTGGAGAGCCACGCCCTGGCGTACGGGCTCGATCCGCGCCGCGCCCCCGCGAGCGCGACGGTCCTGCCGTACATGGAGCAGACCTTCGGCAGCTGGTACGTGCGCGGCGGGATGCGCGGCCTGGCCGACGCCGTCCACGAGCGGTGCCTGGCGCGCCGGGTGGAGTTCGCCCTGGGCACGGAGGTCACGGCGGTCGTCGAGAAGGACGGCCGCGCGGCCGGAGTGGAGCTGGCGGACGGGCGCACGGCCGAGGCCGACACGGTGGTCGCCGGCGTCTCGCCCGGAGTGCTGCGGCGCCTGGCCCCGGCGGCCTGCGGGCCCGCCGTGCGGCCCGGCCCGCCGGTGCCGCCCGGGCGCTTCACGCTCTTCCTCGCGCTGCGCGGGGCGCGGCCCGCCGCGACCGCCCACCGCACGGTGGTCCACGCGCCGGACCGCGGCGCGGAGTTGGAGGGGATCTTCGGCGAGGGTGCGCGCGGCCCCGCCGCGCTGCACTACCGGCCGACGGTGACCGTGCTGCGCCCGGACGATCCTGACGTCCGCCCGGACGACGGGCACGAGGCCGTCACGCTGACCGCCACGGTCGCCCCGCACGGCCGGGTGGACTGGAGCGACGAGGCGACGGCGGCGGCCTTCGCCGAGCGCGTGCTCGACGCCGCGGAAGGCGTGCTGCCGGGCCTGCGGGAGCGCCTGCTGTGGCACGAGGTGCGCACGCCCGCCGACACCGAGCGCGCGACGGGCGCCGAGGGCGGGGGCGTTCCGGCGCCGGTGCTGGCCGGTGGCGGGGGCGCGTTCCTCCGGGCCGCCAATGCGACGTCGCTGCCGGGCCTGTACCTGGCGGGCGGATTCGCCCACCCCGGCGGCGGGCTGGCGCACGCGGGGATGGCCGGGACGATGGCCGCGGGCCTGATCGTCTCCGGGGCGGACTGGCGCGGCTCCCAGTAGGAGGCGGTTCCCCGCGTGGGGCCCCGCCGCTTCGGCGGCGGGGCCCCACGGTCAGTAGCGGGGCTGCTCGTTGTGGTGCTCGGTGTACTGCTCGCCGTAGCCCGGCCCCTGGCCCTGTCCCTGTCCCTGTGCGGGGAGTTGCTGGGGGTAGCCGGGGTAGGGCTGCTGGGCGTAGCCCTGCGGGACGGGCGGGTAGTCGCCGTCGCGCTGCTGCGGCACCCAGACGCCGCCGGGCGGGGTGTCCGTGTCGTACTGCGGGGCGGGTGCGTAGGCGTCGGCGGGGTGGCCGCCCATGCCGTAGGGCTGCGGGGCGGATTGCTGGTACTGCCCGTAGGAGTCGTACGGCTCGTAGGCCTGCTGCCGGCTGCCGATGTAGGGGTCGGAGTACGCGGCGTACTGTCCCTGCCCGTAGTCGAATTGGCCGGGCTCGGCGGGCGCGCCGGGCGCCGCCGGGACCTGGGTGCCGTAGGGGTCGGCGTACGGGGCGGGGCCGTGGTCCGGTGCGGGAGCGGAGGCGGCGCCGTAGCCGCTGTCGCCGTAGCCGCCGTAGGCCGCGTCGCCCGTGGCGCCGGGGGCGGGGACGTCGTGCGGCTGGTGGCCGGTGCCGGGCAGGCCGGGGTCGCTCGCGGGCTCCGCGAGCGGGGGGACGGCGGGCATGGCCGCGGTCTCGTCGAGCGGCGGGGCCTCCGCCCGCTCCGTCCTGCGGCGGCGGCCGGCGCGCGGCTCCTTCGGGGCGTCGTCCTCAACGGCCGGCTTCCCGGCACGCCTACCGGACTTGACACCTCTTCCGGACCTACCGCCCGTACCGGACTTCTCCTCCGTACCGGACTTGCCGAACTCGCCTGCGTTGTCGATGTTGCCGCCCTTGTCCCGGCGGAGCGCCCAGCCGCGGGAGAAGCCCCGGCGGAAGGAGAGCGTCACGTACGTCTGCCCGACGGCGAAGGCCACCGCGCCCGCCCCGATGACCGCGACGGACGGGATGACGACTCCCGCGACGACGCCGAGGAAGCCGGCGAAGGCGAGGAGGCGCCAGCGCAGTCGCGCCTTGTACTGCAGCAGCACTTCGCCGAGCAGCCAGAGCGCGACGACGCCGAACGCGATGTAGAGGACCGTCCAGCCCATTTACGCCCCTCTCGTGGCCGCCGCCTTCGAGGGGCCGGCCGTCAGGACCGCTGGTGCAGTCCCAGATTCTCGTAGATTTCCAGCGTCGCCGTGGAGTGGTTCAGGGTAATGAAGTGCAGCCCGGGAATCTCCTCGGCCATCAACCGAGCGCACAGCTCCGTGGCGTACTCGATCCCGATCGAGCGTACAGCGGCCCGGTCGTCCTTGACCGCGAGGATCCGCTCGGCCAGCGCCGGGGGGAACGCGGCATTGCTGAGCTGCGCGAACCGCTCGATCTGACGGACGTTGGTGACGGGCATGATCTCAGGGATGATCGGGGTGTCGCAGCCGGCGGCGGCCACCCGGTCGCGCAGCCGGAGGTAGTCCTCCGGGTAGAAGAACATCTGGGTGATGGCGAAGTCCGCACCCGCGCGGCACTTGTCCACGAAGTACCGGATGTCGGTGTCCCAGTCGGTGGAGCGCGGGTGCATCTCCGGGAAGGCGGCGACGCCGACGCAGAAGTCGCCGGACTCCTTGATGAGGCTCACGAGGTCGGCGGCGTAGTGCAGGCCGTCGGGGTGACGCACCCACTCGCCCATGGGGTCGCCGGGCGGATCGCCGCGCAGGGCGAGCATGTTGCGGATGCCGACGTCGGCGTACTGGCCGATGATGTTGCGCAGCTCGGCCTTGGAGTGGTTGACGGCTGTCAGGTGGGCGACGGGCGTGAGCGTCGTGTCGGTCGCCATGCGCTCGGTCACCCGCACGGTGCCCTCGCGGGAGGAGCCCCCCGCGCCGTAGGTGACGGACACGAAGGTCGGGCCGACGGCCTCGATCCGGCGGATGGCGTCCCAGAGGGTGCGTTCCCCCTTCTCGGACCTCGGGGCGGCGAACTCGAAGGAATACGACCGCTCGCCTGAGGCGAGCAGCTCACGCACCGTGCGCGCGTGGTCTGTCCTGGTGGAGGCGGTGCCAAGGGCCATACCGGCAAGTTAACCAGCGCTCCCCGCGGCCCCCAACCCACTTCTGCGATTTGCCCGATAGGCCAGTATCCCGTCCGGCATGCGGACGGATCTTCATGTTCCGTTGATGCTCCGTTGACGTTCCCGGGCCGCCGAAAGGGACCGGGCGTGGCCTCAGAGGCGCTCGCGGACCCGCTCGGCCAGCTCCGCGGCGGCCGCTCCGGGGTCGTCCGCCTCGGTGATCGCGCGGACCACGACGACCCGGCGGGCGCCCGCGTCGAGCACCTGCTCCAGATTGCCCAGATCGATGCCGCCGATCGCGAACCAGGGGCGCTCGGTGCCCAGGGCCGCCGCGTGGCGGACCAGGGGCAGGCCGGGGGCGTGGCGGCCCGGCTTGGTGGGGGTGGGCCAGCAGGGGCCGGTGCAGAAGTAGTCCACACCGGGCTCGGCGGCCGCGGCGTCCACCTCGGACCCGGCGTGCGTCGACCGGCCGATCAGGACGTCCGCGCCGAGGATGGCGCGGGCGGCGGGTACCGGCAGGTCGCCCTGGCCGAGGTGCAGCACGCCGGAACCGGCGGCGTGGGCGACGTCGGCACGGTCGTTGACCGCGAAGAGCTTGCCGTGGCGCCGGGCGGCGTCGGCGAAGACCGCGAGGTGCTCCAGCTCCTCGCCCGCCTCCATGCCCTTGTCGCGCAGCTGGACGATGTCGACACCGGAGGCGAGGACCGCGTCGAGGAATTCCGGCAGGTCGCCCTGGCGCTTGCGGGCGTCGGTGCACAGGTACAGCCGGGCGTCGGCGAGCGCGTCGCGGGCGGTGGCGGACATCGGGTGGTTCCCCCCGGGTCGGCGGTGTGCGGGCGGGGGCGGGCCCCGCCCGCACACCGGACGGTTCTGACGGGCGCGGTCACCGCGCCCTGAAACGGATCGGGCCCCGGAACGGACCGGGCCCGCGGGCTTCCCGGCGGCTCAGACGGCGAGCGCCTGGGCGCGCCGCTTCACCTCCGTGCCGCGGTTCTCCCGCAGGGCGTCCGCCGGGGTGCCCGGCAGGGTCTCGTCGGCGGTGAACAGCCACTCCAGCATTTCCTCGTCGCTGAAGCCGTCGTCCCGCAGCAGCGTCAGGGTCCCGGCCAGGCCCTTGACGACCTTGCCCTCGCCGATGAAGGCGGCGGGCACCATGAGCACCCGGTTCTCACCTCGGCGCACGGCGATCAGCTGGCCCTCCTTCACCAGCTGCCGCACGCGCGTCACCTCCACGCCGAGCTTCTCGGCGATGTCGGGGAGGTTGAGCCAGGCGGGAACAAGCGCGTCGATCTTTGCGTCAATCTCGGTCACGGGACAAGCCTGCCATCTGGCGCTGACAGCCGGTAGCCGGGTTGACCCGACCCGGGCGCGTCACAGCGCCGCGGCCTTCAGCGGCACCGACGCGTCGGCGGCCTTGGCGCGGTCCAGCAGGGCGCCCTTCTCGATGAGCTTGCGGCCCTGGGCCAGGTCCCTGGGACGGCCGACGGCCAGCAGGGCGACCAGGACGCCGGCGCGCAGCCAGCACACGCTCCAGGCGGCGCTCGCGGGGTCGCCGCGCCACAGCAGCTCGTCGGCGGCGGCGTGGTGGCCGACGTACTGCACGAACCGCCCGAACTGCTCGGACCAGAAGTACGGCACCGGGTCGTACGACGGCCCCTCGGCCGGGCCCAGCACGATGTTCGCCGCAACGGTCCGCGGGCCCTGCATGGCGTTGTCCCAGTGGTGCACGAGCAGCCGCTCGCCGTAGCGGGCGGAGGGGAACGACGCGCAGTCGCCGACCGCGTAGACGCCGGGCAGGGAGGTGCGCAGCCGCTCGTCGGCGAGGACGGCGCGGTCCTCGCCGAGCGCGATGCCGGAGCCCTCCAGCCAGCCGGTCGCGGCCCGCGCCCCGACGCCGACGACCACGGCGCCGGCCGTCAGCCGGGTGCCGTCGGCCAGCACGACCGCGTCGTGCTCCACGGCGGTCACCCGCGCGCCGAGCATCAGCCGGGCGCCGCTCTCCTCGTACCAGGGGGCCATCCGGGCGGCGACCTCGGCGGGCACGGCGCCGGCGAGGACGCGGTCCGCGGCCTCGACCACGGTCACCGCGCAGCCCGCCTCCCGGGCGGCCGTGGCGACCTCGGCGCCGATCCAGCCCGCGCCGACGGCCACGACGTCGTGCTGCGCGGCCAGGACCGGGCGCAGCCGCACGGCGTCGTCGAGGGTGCGCAGCAGGTGGACGTTGGGCAGGCCCTCGCTGCCGGGCAGCCGGACGGGCTCGGCGCCGGTGGCGATGACCAGGACGTCATAGGGGACCGGCCCGGCGGCGGTGTCCACCAGGTGCTCGGCCGGGCGCAGGCCGGTGGCCTCCCGGCCGAGCCGGAGGTCTATCCCGAGCAGGTCGAAGTCCACCTCGAACGCGGAGCCGTCGGCCTTGCCCAGCAGGACGGCCTTGGAGAGCGGGGGCCTGTCGTACGGAGGGTGCGGCTCGGCGCCCAGCACGGTGACGGTGCCGGCCCAGCCGAGCTCGCGCAGGGCGACCGCGGTCTGCACGCCGGCCATTCCGGCGCCCACGATGACGACGCGCCGCTCACGGGCGGCAAGTGGTTCTTCCCGGTGCTCGCTCACCCGATCACTGTAGGACGACGGCCGTGCGCGACCGGGGCCAGGGCCTGCCCGGCGGGTCTCCTCCCGCGCCGCGGAGCGCCTCGGTCCGGCCTTCCGGTGGGTTCGCGGCCCGTACTAGGGTGGCCGGTGCACGCACTCGCGGGAGCCCGGACGACCGGGCTGAGAGGGAGGCTGGACGGCCTCCGACCGTACGAACCTGATCCGGGTCATGCCGGCGAAGGGAGGGGCTGGACACCTCATGGCCGCGTCGACGACCACACCGGGCGCACCGACCGCGCCGACCGTTCCCGCCTGCGACGTCCTCGTCGTGGGCGGCGGGCTCATCGGGCTCGTCACCGCCTGGCGCGCCGCGCAGCGCGGGCTGCGGACCGCCGTCGCCGACCCCGCGCCGGGCGGCGGCGCGGCGCGCGTCGCCGCCGGGATGCTGGCGGCGGTGACCGAGCTGCACTACGGCGAGGAGGCGCTGCTCGCCCTCAACCTGGCCTCCGCGCGCCGCTATCCGGACTTCACGGCGGAGCTGGAGGAGGCCAGCGGCGTCGCCACCGGCTACCGGGCGTGCGGCACGCTGGCCGTCGCCCTCGACGCCGACGACCGCGAGCACCTGCGCGAACTGCACGCTCTGCAGCAGCGCTCCGGCCTGGACTCGCAGTGGCTCACGGGCCGCGAGTGCCGCCGCCTGGAGCCGATGCTCGCGCCCGGCGTACGCGGGGGGCTGCGGGTGGACGGGGACCACCAGACCGATCCCCGCAGGCTCGCGCGGGCGCTGCTCACGGCCTGCGAGCGGGCCGGGGTCGCCTTCCACCGCTCGGGGGCCGCCCGGCTGCTGCTCTCCGGGGACCGCGCCACGGGCGCCGAGCTCGCGGACGGCCGCCGCGTCGCCGCGGAGCAGGTGGTGCTCGCCGCGGGCAGCCGCAGCGGGACGCTCGCGGGCGTCCCCGCCGATGTCCTGCCGCCCGTGCGCCCCGTCAAGGGCCAGGTGCTGCGGCTGCGCGTCCCGGACGCGTACGCGCCCTTCCTCTCCCGCACCGTGCGCGCGGTCGTCCGCGGCGGGCCGGTGTACCTGGTGCCGCGCGAGAACGGCGAGCTCGTCCTCGGCGCGACCACCGAGGAGCTCGGCTGGGACACCACGGTCACCGCCGGCGGCGTCTACGAGCTGCTGCGCGACGCCCACGAACTGGTGCCCGGCATCACCGAGCTGCCCCTGGTGGAGACCTCCGCCGGGCTGCGCCCCGGCTCCCCCGACAACGCCCCCCTCCTCGGCCCGACCGCCCTGCCCGGGCTGCACGCCGCCACCGGCCACCACCGCAACGGCGTCCTCCTCGCCCCGCTGACCGGCGACGTGATGGCCGAGGTGCTGACCACCGGGCGCCTCCCCGAGGAGGCCCGCCCCTTCACCCCCCGACGCTTCTCGAACGCGCTGCAGGAGCTGCCCGTATGAACCCCAGCGACCCCACCGACAACCCCGAGGCCCACATGGGCATCAGCGTCAACGGCGAGCACCGCGAGGTGCCGCACGGCCTGACCCTGGGCGGTCTCGTGGCGAGCATGACCACCGCGCCCGGCGGCGTGGCCGCCGCCGTCAACGAGGCCGTCGTGCCGCGCGGCCAGTGGGCCGCCACCCGGCTCGGCGCGGGCGACCGCGTCGAGGTCCTCACCGCAGTGCAGGGGGGCTGATCAGCGCTGATGGCGGACGATCTGCTCACCATCGCCGACACCACCCTCGGCTCCCGGCTGATCATGGGCACCGGCGGGGCGCCCAGCCTCGACGTCCTGGAGCGCGCGCTGCTCGCCTCCGGCACCGAGCTGACCACCGTCGCGATGCGCCGCCTGGACGCGAGCGTCCGGGGCTCGGTGCTGTCCGTGCTGGAGCGGCACTCCATCCGGGTGCTGCCGAACACGGCCGGCTGCTACACCGCCGGCGAGGCCGTCCTGACCGCCCGGCTGGCCCGGGAGGCGCTCGGCACGGACTGGGTCAAGCTCGAAGTGATCGCCGACGAGCGCACGCTGCTGCCGGACCCGATCGAGCTGCTCGACGCCGCGGAGATCCTCGTGGACGACGGCTTCACGGTGCTGCCGTACACCAACGACGACCCGGTCCTCGCCCGCAAGCTGGAGGACGCCGGCTGCGCGGCGATCATGCCGCTGGGCTCGCCCATCGGCTCCGGCCTCGGCATCCGCAACCCGCACAACTTCCAGCTGATCACCGAGCGGGCCGGGGTCCCCGTGATCCTCGACGCGGGCGCCGGCACGGCCTCCGACGCGGCGCTCGCCATGGAGCTGGGCTGCGCCGCGGTGATGCTCGCCTCCGCGGTGACCCGCGCGCAGGAGCCGGTGCTGATGGCGGAGGCGATGCGGCACGCCGTGGAGGCGGGGCGGCTGGCGTACCGGGCGGGACGGATACCGCGGCGGCACTTCGCCGAGGCGTCCTCTCCTGCGGAGGGCTTGGCACGTCTCGATCCGGAACGTCCGGAGTTCGCTCAGTAGCGGGGGCTCCGCCCCTGACCCCTTTTGTCCTCAATCGCCGGAAGGGCCGATTTTTACCGGGTCAGGGCTTCGTCCCGGCCCCTTTTAGACTCGTCGCGTGGATACGACGCTAGGGGACCCGTTGGTCGGGCACACGCTCGACGGCCGCTACCGGGTCGAGGCCCGCATCGCCGTGGGCGGGATGGCCACGGTCTACCGTGCCCTCGACACCCGGCTCGACCGGGTGCTCGCGGTCAAGGTGATGCACCCCGGCCTCGCCGCCGACACCGCGTTCGTGGAGCGCTTCATCCGCGAGGCCAAGTCGGTCGCGCGCCTGGACCACCCCAACGTGGTGGGCGTCCACGACCAGGGCACCGACGGCCCGTACGTCTATCTGGCGATGGAGTACGTGCCCGGGTGCACCCTGCGCGACGTGCTGCGCGAGCGCGGGGCTCTCCAGCCCCGCGCCGCCCTCGACATCCTGGAGCCGGTGCTGGCCGCGCTGGGCGCGGCCCACCTCGCGGGCCTGGTGCACCGCGACATGAAGCCCGAGAACGTGCTGATCGGCGACGACGGCCGGGTGAAGGTCGCCGACTTCGGGCTCGTCCGGGCCGTGGACACCGACACCACCGCGTCCACCGGATCCGTCCTCGGCACCGTGTCGTACCTGGCCCCCGAGCAGCTGGAGCACGGCACCGCCGATCCGCGCGTGGACGTCTACGCGTGCGGCGTCGTCCTCTACGAAATGCTGACCGGCGCCAAGCCGCACACGGGCAGCACCCCGGCCCAGGTCCTCTACCAGCACCTCCACGCGGACGTCCCGCCGCCGTCGGCGGCCGTGCCGGGCCTGGCCGCCGGGCTGGACGGCCTCGTGGCCGACGCCACGGCCCGCGACCCGCGGCTGCGCCCGGCGGACGCCGTCGCGCTGCTCGGCCTGGCCCGGGCGGCGCGCGCGGAGCTGAGCGACGAGCAGCTGGACGCGGCGCCCCCGCAGGCGCTGACCGACGCGGTCACGGGCCGCGCGACGGGCCCGGAGGACCGTACGAGCGTGCTGCCCCGGCCGGCCGCGCGCCCGCTGCCCGCCGAGGACGGCGATCAGCTGAACCGCACGACGCGGCTGGAGCAGCCGCCCGCTCCCCCGGTCCCGCCCGCTCCTCCCGCGGGCCCGCGCGGCCGGTTCCGGCAGGCGCCGCGGCGCGGGGTCCTCGTGGCGGTCGCCGCGCTGCTGGCGGTCCTGATCGGCACGGGTGTCTGGTACGTCAACTCGGGCCAGTTCACGACCGTCCCCGCCGTCCTGGACATGACCCGGGACAAGGCGGAGAAGACGCTGGACGACGCCGGGCTCGGGGTGCGCACGAAGGAGGACTTCAGCGACACCGTCGAGCGCGGCCACGTCATCGCCGCCGACCCGGCGCCCGGCAAGCGCATCCGCAACACCGGCAAGGTGACGATCACCCTCTCGCGCGGCCCCGCCCGGGCCGAGGTGCCCAACGTCGCCGGCATGCCCTTCGACGAGGCGAAGAAGAAGATCGAGGGCGCCGGCCTGACCGTCGGCGAGATCGCCAAGCAGTTCAGCAGCGAGACCCCGCAGGGCTCGGTGCTGGCCACCGACCCGAAGCCGGGCGAGCAGCGCCGCCCGGAGGCGCCGGTCGCGCTGACCGTCAGCAAGGGCGCGCCGCTGGACGTGCCGGACGTGCGGGGCATGTCCGTGGACGCCGCGACCGCCGCCCTGCGCGACAAGGGCTTCGAGGCGAAGGTGTCGGACGCCCAGGTCTTCTCCGACCGCGCCAAGGGCTCCGTGGCCGAGCAGTCCCCCGGTACGGGCGACAAGGCCGCCAAGGGCGACACGGTCACCCTCACCGTCTCCAAGGGCAAGGAGATGGTGCCCGTCCCGGACGTCACGGGCAGGAACGAGGCCGAGGCCAAGCGGCTGCTGACCGAGGCGGGCTTCAAGGTGAAGGTCGACAAGCCGTTCTTCTTCCCGCAGGACTCGGTGGAGAGCCAGTCGGTCAAGGGCGGCGAGCAGGCCGCCAAGGGCGACACGGTCACCATCAAGCTCAAGGGCGGTCTGTAGCGGTGGAGGAGCTGATCCCGGGGCGGCTGCGCAACCCCGTAGGCGGCCACGTGCCGGTGGCGGGCGGGCTGGCCAAGGTGGGCCTGGCCTACGCGCGCGAGATGGGCGCGGAGACCCTGCAGGTCTTCGTCGCCAACCCGCGCGGCTGGGCGACGCCCGCGGGCAACCCACGGCAGGACGAGGAGTTCCGCGCCGCGTGCGCGCAGGAGTCCCTGCCGGTCTGGGTGCACGCCCCCTATCTGATCAACTTCGGCTCGCACACGGAGGCGACGGTCGAGCTGTCCGCGGAGTCGATGCGGCACTCGCTGCGCCGCGGCCGTGCCATCGGCGCGCAGGGCGTGGTCGTGCACACCGGCTCCGCGACGGGCGGCCGGCCGCGCCGGGCGGCGCTGGAGCAGGTCCACGAGCGGCTGCTGCCGCTGCTGGACGAGCTGACCCACGACGACGACCCCTGGCTGCTGCTGGAGCCCACGGCCGGCCAGGGCGCGTCCCTGTGCTCGCTGGTCGAGGACCTCGGCCCCTACTTCGAGGCACTGGAGCACCACCCGAAGCTGGGCGTGTGCCTGGACACCTGCCACGTCTTCGCGGCGGGCCACGACCTCGCCGGGCCGGGCGGGATGAAGAGCACGCTGGACGAGCTGGTCTCGGTGGTGGGCGAGGGACGGCTGCGCCTGATCCACGCCAACGATTCGAAGGCGGCCGTCGGCGCGCACCTCGACCGGCACGAGAACATCGGTTCCGGCCACATCGGCGCCGACCCCTTCGCGGAGCTCTTCCGCCACCCGGCCACGGCCGGGGTGCCGCTGACGATCGAGACACCGGGCGGCCCCACGGGCCACGCCGCGGACGTGGCCCGGCTGAAGGAACTGCGCGACGGCGTGCTGTAGGCGAAGGCGGGCTGCCGCGGCGGCGGAGGACGGCTGCGGCGACGGCCCGGCGGTACGCACGCAGCCGGCGGAACCGGCGCACGTCGCGGTCCGCCGCCCGCGGGGCTAGAGCTCCGGGCCCTCGCCCGGCTGCTCCTGGTAGGAGTAGCGCTGCTCGCGCCAGGGGTCCCCGACGTTGTGGTAGCCCCGCTCCTCCCAGAACCCGCGCCGGTCGGCGGTCATGTACTCCACGCCGCGCACCCATTTGGGCCCCTTCCAGGCGTAGAGGTGCGGCACGACGAGGCGGACGGGGAAGCCGTGCTCGGCGGTGAGCGGCTCGTCGTCCTTGTGCGTGGCGAAAATCGTCTTTTCGGAGGCGAAGTCCGCCAGTCGCAGATTGGAACTGAAGCCGTATTCCGCCCACACCATCACATGGGTGACCTCGGGTGCGGGCGGTGCGAGTTCGAGCACCGTACGGGCCGACACCCCGCCCCATTCGGCGTCGAGCATGCTGTATTTCGTGACGCAGTGCAGATCGGCCACGACCGTCGCATACGGCAGGGCGGAGAATTCCTCGTGCGTCCAGCAGTGCTTGTCGCCGTCGGCGGTGGATCCGAAGACCCGGAACTCCCACCGGTCCGGCTTGAACCGCGGCACGGGGCCGTAGTGCGTCACCGGCCACCCGCGCTGAAGACGCTGCCCCGGCGGCAGCTGGGGGAGCTCCCCTTTGCGGCTTTCGGTGTTTTTCGAGGGCCCCATGCCCCCATGGTGTCAGACCTTTCACGGCGCCGATGACCAGGGGTTCCACTATTGGGACAACTCCCACTAAGTGTGCACTTACTGGACGGTTTCGAAGGGCGGTGCGAGGATGCGCGCAACCTGCCATTCATCCTTGCTTGGAAGGAGCCTCTGCAATGCAGGGCGACCCCGAGGTCATCGAGTTCCTCAATGAACAGCTGACTGCCGAGCTGACCGCCATCAATCAGTACTTCCTGCACGCGAAGCTGCAGGAGCACCACGGGTGGACCAAGATCGCGTCGCATACGCGCGCCGAGTCGTTCGACGAGATGCGGCACGCGGAGACCCTCACCGACCGGATCATCTTCCTGGAGGGGCTGCCCAACTACCAGCGGCTCTTCCACGTCCGGATCGGCCAGACCATCACGGAGATGTTCCAGGCCGACCGGCAGGTGGAGGTCGAGGCCATCGACCGCCTCCGGCGCGGGGTGGAGGTCATGCGGGCCAAGGGCGACATCACCTCGGCCAACATCTTCGAGGCGATCCTCGCGGACGAAGAGGATCACATCGACTATCTGGACACCCAGCTGGAGCTGCTCGAGAAGCTCGGCGAGGCGCTGTACATCGCGCAGTTCATCGAGCAGGAGAACGGCGGGGCGGACTAGCCGGGGCCGCCGGGGGCGCTAGGCCGCCTGGGGCTGGCGCAGCGCGGGTATCTCGGCGCTGAGCACGCCGGACTCCCCCTTGTCGGCCAGCTCGCGGCGCGGGCACGTACCACGGCCGAGGAGCGCCTGGATGCGGCGCACGCAGCTGCCGCAGTCGGTGCCGGCCTTGCTGGCGGAGGCTATCTGCCGGGGCGTGCACGCCCCCTTGTCCGCGTGCTCACGCACCTGCTGCTCCGTGATGCCGAAGCACGAGCAGACGTACACGCGGTTCACCGCCAACCGGGTTGATCAATAAGGTAACCCTTACCTTACCTGGCCCGGTGGCGGAATAACAACGCCGTGGGGCGGGGATCACAGATTCCCGCCCCACGGCGCGCTCGTTCCACCGGCTCCTACTGGTCGCGGTACATCTCCGCGACGAGGAACGCCAGGTCCAGGGACTGGCTGCGGTTGAGGCGGGGGTCACAGGCCGTCTCGTAGCGCTGGTGCAGGTCGTCGACGAAGATCTCGTCGCCGCCGCCCACGCACTCGGTGACGTCGTCACCGGTGAGCTCGACGTGGATGCCGCCGGGGTGCGTGCCGAGGCTCTTGTGGACCTCGAAGAAGCCCTTGACCTCGTCCAGCACGTCGTCGAAGCGGCGGGTCTTGTGACCCGAGGCCGCCTCGAAGGTGTTGCCGTGCATCGGGTCGCAGATCCACGCCACCTGGGCACCGGAGGCGGTGACCTTCTCCACCAGCTCGGGGAGGTGGTCACGGATCTTGCCCGCACCCATCCGGGTGATGAACGTGAGCCGGCCGGGCTCGCGCTCCGGGTCGAGGCGCTCGATCAGGGTGAGCGCGTCCTCGGCCGAGGTGGTCGGGCCGAGCTTCACGCCGATCGGGTTGCGGATCTTCGAGGCGAACTCGATGTGCGCGCCGTCCAGCTGACGGGTGCGCTCGCCGATCCAGACCATGTGGCCGGAGACGTCGTACAGGTTCCCGGTGCGGGAGTCCGTACGGGTCAGGGCCGACTCGTAGTCGAGGATCAGGGCCTCGTGCGAGGAGTAGAACTCGACCGTCTTGAACTCCTCCGGGTCCGTCCCGCAGGCGTTCATGAAGTTCAGCGCACGGTCGATCTCGCGGGCCAGGGCCTCGTAGCGCTGCCCGGACGGGGAGGACTTCACGAAGTCCTGGTTCCAGGCGTGCACCTGGCGCAGGTCGGCGTAACCACCGGTGGTGAAGGCGCGCACCAGGTTCAGCGTGGCCGAGGAGGCGTGGTACATGCGCTTCAGCCGCTGCGGGTCCGGCGTGCGGGCCTCGGGCGTGAAGGCGAAGCCGTTGACGGAGTCGCCGCGGTAGGTCGGCAGGGTCACGCCGTCGCGGGTCTCGGTCGGCTTCGAGCGGGGCTTGCTGTACTGACCGGCGATGCGGCCGACCTTGACGACGGGCACCTGGCCCGCGTAGGTCAGCACGGCGCCCATCTGGAGCAGCGTCTTGAGCTTGTTACGGATCTGATCGGCACCGACGGCATCGAAGGCCTCGGCGCAGTCGCCGCCCTGGAGCAGGAACGCCTCTCCACGGGCGACCGCTCCCAGGCGCTGGCGCAGCTGGTCGCACTCGCCCGCGAAGACGAGAGGCGGATAGGACTCGAGCTCGGCGATCACATCGCGCAGAGCCTCTTGGTCCGGCCATTCGGGCTGCTGCGCCGCGGGAAGGGAGCGCCAGGTGTTGCCACCGGCGTGGAGTTCAGCGTTCACGGTCACGCTCCAACCCTACGGGGTCGCGGCGGCTGCCCCGTCGCCGGACCGCACTTTGAGACATTTGCCGATACGGGGGCGAGACGCGCCCAAGACACGCCAGAGTCACCGCTCAATACCGGCCACCTCCGTACCGCTTCGCGACCGCACGGGACACGGGCGCCCCCGCGCCCTCGCCCCGCACCGCGGAAGCTTCCATTCCGACGCTCTGGCCTCGGCTGATACCCGCCGGTAGGGATCGTGCTTCGGGTAGGGTGCCCAGCATGTTCGCGCTGCAGACCCAGAACTGGTGGTGGACCGCTCATCCGGCGGCCCACTGACTGCGCGTACCACCGACGCATCGCGAAGGCCGCCCGAGGGGCGGCCTTCCGCGTTTCCCGGGCCGTTCCTCTCCGCACCGGAAGGAACCCTCCCCATGCCCAGCGACACCGCCCGGCCCACCGGCACCGCCGCCCTGCTCGCCCGGCTCACCGGCCCCGTCTGCCCGCCCTTCGCCCTCCTCCACCGCCGCACGCCCGGCCTCCCCCGGGGCGCCGGGGACACTGCGGGCGCGCCCGCCGGCACCGTCGAGCTGCTCCTCGGCCCCGTCGAGGAGGTCGAGCGCCTCGCCGGCATCCCGCTGCCCGCCGGCCGGCCCGGCGGCGGCCGCCCCGTCCACGACGCCCTCGCCCTGGTGCCCTTCCGCCAGATCCGCGAGCGCGGCTTCGACGTCCGCGACGACGGCACCCCGCTGGCCGTCCTGCTCCCCGAGGAGAGCCACGAGCTGCCCGTCGACGACGTCCTCGCCGCCCTGCCCGCCCACACCGTCCGCGTCGAGGGCGGCGCCTTCGACGTGAGCGACGACGCCTACGCCGACATCGTCCGGCGCGTGATCGAGGACGAGATCGGCACCGGCGAAGGCGCCAACTTCGTCATCCGGCGGACCTTCGAGGGCGAGATCCACGGCTTCACCCCCGCCGACGCCCTCGCCCTCTTCCGCCGCCTGCTGGCCGGCGAGCGCGGCGCCTACTGGACGTACGTCGTGCACACCGGCGACCGCACGCTCGTCGGGGCCAGCCCGGAGGTGCACGTGCGCATGTCCGGCGGGACGGTCGTGATGAACCCCATCAGCGGCACCTACCGCTACCCCGCCTCCGGCCCCGACAAGGACGGCCTGCTGGCCTTCCTCCACGACCGCAAGGAGGTCGAGGAGCTGTCCATGGTCGTGGACGAGGAGCTGAAGATGATGTGCACCGTCGGCGACATGGGCGGCGTCGTCGTCGGACCGCGGCTGAAGGAGATGGCCCACCTCGCCCACACCGAGTACGAACTGCGCGGCCGCTCCTCCCTGGACGTGCGCGACGTGCTGCGCGAGACCATGTTCGCGGCGACCGTCACCGGCTCCCCCGTGCAGAACGCCTGCCGCGTCATCGAGCGCCACGAGCCCGGCGGGCGCGGCTACTACTCGGGCGCCCTCGCCCTCATCGGCCGCGACGCCGGCGGCGCCCGCACCCTGGACTCGCCCATCCTCATCCGCACCGCCGACATCGACCGCCGCGGGCGGCTGCGCGTCGGGGTCGGCGCCACGCTCGTGCGGCGCTCCGACCCGTACGCCGAGGTCGCCGAGACCCACGCCAAGGCGGCCGGCGTCCTCGCCGCCCTCGGCGTCCGCACCCCGCGGCCGGAGCGGCCCGCGGCGCCGGCCCCGCGGCTCGCCGACGACCCGCAGGTACGGGCCGCGCTCGACGCCCGCCGCGCGGACCTCGCCCCGTTCTGGCTGCGCATGCAGGCCGTGGAGACCGCCGCCACCGCCGCCGCTTCCACCGCCGCCACCGCCGCCCGGCTGAGCGGGCACGCCCTGGTGATCGACGGCGAGGACACCTTCACGGCCATGCTGGCCCACCTGCTGCGCACGTCCGGCCTGGAGGTGACCGTACGGCGCTACGACGAGCCCGGCCTGCGCGCGGCCGCCCTCGCCCATGAGGGGCCCGTCGTGCTGGGCCCCGGCCCCGGCAACCCCTCCGACGCGGCCGACCCGAAGATGCGGCTGCTCCGCGCCCTCGCGGCGGAGCTCCTGCGCGGCCACCGGCACGGCCTCCTGGGCGTGTGCCTGGGGCACGAGCTGATCGCGGCGGAGCTGGGGCTGGAGATCGTCCGCAAGGACGTGCCGTACCAGGGGGCGCAGGAGCGGATCGACTTCTTCGGCCGGCCCGAGACGGTCGGGTTCTACAACACGTTCACGGCGCGGTGCGAGGCGGAGGCCGAGGGAGAGCTGGCGCTCCACCGGGTGGAGCTGAGCCGGGATCCCCGGAGCGGGGATGTGCACGCCTTGCGCGGGCCCGGCTTCGCGGGCGTGCAGTTCCACCCGGAGTCGGTCCTGACGCTGGACGGCGCGACGATCGTGGCGGAGCTCCTGGCGGGCGTCCTGGTCTGACCACCCACTGTCGATCTGTTGCCTGGAAGCGTCATGACGCTTCCAGGCAACAGATCAATGTGCCGGCAGGCGCCGTCAGCCGAAGAAGACCTTCACCTCCTCGTAGCGCTCGACCGGCACCGTCTTCAAGCGAGCCGTGGCCTCGGCCAGAGGCACACGCACGATGTCCGTGCCCCGAAGGGCCACCATCCGCCCGAAGTCCCGCTCCCGCACCGCATCGATCGCGTGCAACCCGAACCGCGTCGCCAGCCACCGGTCGAACGCGCTGGGCGTGCCGCCCCGCTGGACGTGGCCCAGCACGGTGGTCCGCGCCTCCTTGCCGGTGCGCCGTTCGATCTCCTTCGCGAGCCACTCCCCGACGCCGGAGAGCCGCACGTGCCCGAAGGCGTCGTGGGAGGAGCCGTCCTTGAGGACGAGGTCGCCGTCCTTGGGCATGGCGCCCTCCGCGACCACCACGATGGGCGCGTAGCTGGCGCGGAAGCGGGAGGTGACCCAGCCGCAGATCTCGTCGAGGTCGAAGCGCTGCTCGGGGATGAGGATGACGTTGGCCCCGCCGGCGAGGCCGGAGTGCAGGGCGATCCAGCCCGCGTGCCGGCCCATGACCTCCACGACCAGGACGCGCATGTGGGACTCGGCGGTGGTGTGGAGCCGGTCGATGGCCTCGGTGGCGACGCCGACGGCGGTGTCGAAGCCGAAGGTGTAGTCGGTGGCCGAGAGGTCGTTGTCGATGGTCTTGGGGACGCCGACGCACGGGATGCCGTGCTCGGCCCAGAGGAGCGCGGCGACGCCGAGGGTGTCCTCGCCGCCGATGGCGACGAGGGCGTCCACCTCGTCCGCGGCGAGGTTCTCGCGGATGCGCCGGATGCCGCCGGGTTCCTTGAAGGGGTTGGTGCGCGAGGAGCCGAGCACGGTGCCGCCGCGCGGGAGGATGCCGCGCACGGCGGGGATGTCGAGCCGGGACGTGGCGCCGTGGAGGAGGCCGCGCCAGCCGTCCCGGTAGCCGATGAAGTCGTAGGAATGGTCCTGGACGCCCTTGCGGACGACGGCGCGGATGACCGCGTTGAGCCCGGGGCAGTCACCGCCGCCGGTCAGCACTCCGATCCGCATGACACTCTCCTTCAGCCGGAGGACGCCCGGCCGGGTCAAGGTCAGGCGTCGTCGAGACCTCGCTCTATCGCGTAGCGCACGAGCTCCACGCGGTTGTGCAACTGGAGCTTGCCCAAGGTGTTCTGCACATGGTTCTGCACCGTGCGGTGGGAAATAACCAGCCGCTCGGCAATCTGCTTGTACGACAGACCCTTGGCGACGAGGCGCAGCACCTCGGTCTCGCGGTCGGTCAGCCGGGGCGCCTTGGGCTCGTCGGGCGCGGCCGGGGCGGGGTCGGCGGCCAGCCGCCGGTACTCGCCGAGGACCAGTCCGGCGAGGCCGGGGGTGAAGACGGGGTCGCCCGCGGCGGTGCGCCGCACGGCGTCCACGAGCTCCTGCGTGCTGGCCGACTTCAGCAGGTAGCCGGTGGCTCCGGACTTCACGGCCTCCAGCACGTCGGCGTGCTCGCCGCTGGCGGAGAGGACGAGGACGCGCAGCGCGGGGTTCTCCCCCACGAGCTCCTTGCAGACGGCCACGCCGGGCAGGCCGGGCAGGTTGAGGTCGAGGACCAGGACATCGGGGCCGGCGGCCTTCGCGCGGCGCACGGCCTCGGGGCCGTCCCCGGCGGTCGCCACGATGTCGTACCCGGCGGCGGCCAGGTCGCGGGCGACGGCGTCGCGCCACATGGGGTGGTCGTCGACGACCATGACCTTTACGGTGCGCTCGGCGGGTGCTTCGGCTTGCGTTTCGCTCATCGCTGTTCTTTCCCGTTCCCCCGTGGAACCTTCAGTTCGACTTCCGTGCCCTGGCCGGGGACGGACAGCAGCTCGGCGCTGCCGCCCAGGTCCCTCAGCCGCCCGCGGATCGACAGGGCGACGCCCATCCGCCCCTCCCGCTCGGCGTCCGCGAGCCGGCCCTCGGGGATGCCGGGGCCGTCGTCCCGCACGGTGACGATCACCGCGTCGGGCTCGTCCTCCAGCAGGATCCAGGCCTGCGCCCCCTCGCCCGCGTGCTTGCGCACATTGTCCAGGGCGGCGCCCACGGCGGCGGCGAGTTCGGCTGCGGCGGCCGCCTCCAGCAGGACGGGGGTGCCGGGCCCGGCGAAGGAGACGTCGGCGCCCGCGTGCGGGGCGAGCAGCGCCCCCACGTCGATGGGGCCGGTGGGGACCGGCGGGGCGGCCGCCACGGCGCCGACCAGCTCCGCGTCCCCGGCGAGCTCCTCGGCGGAGCGCTGCGGGGGCAGCAGGCCCCCGGCGACCAGGGTGCGCAGGGCGATCTCCTGCTCGCCGGCCATCCGGCCGAGCTCGGCCGCCTCGCCGCCGAGCGCGGCGCCGCGCCGCTGCACCATGGCCAGCACCTGCAGGACGCCGTCGTGGATGTCGCGGGCGAGCCGCTCGCGCTCGCGGGTGGCGGCCTCGATCCGCAGGGCGCGGGCGAGGGTGCGCTCACTGGCGCGGGCGACCTCGACGATGTAGCCGATGGCGATGCTGGAGACCCACACCAGGAGCACGTTGTGGACGGTGTCCCGGGCGGGGCTGCCGCGCTCGGCGAGGTTGGCGACGGCCACGAGGGTCGAGCCGACGGCCGCCCAGCGCCAGCCGCCCTTGATGGCCAGGCCCAGTACGGCGCCGCCGGTCCATATGGACGGCAGGGTGGCCGCGCCGCCGTCGATGCGGGCCGGGGAGTCGACGACGGCGGTGACGAGGATTCCGGCGAGTGCGAGGGCCAGGTCGGCGATGAGGAACCGTTTCGTGCAGCGCTCCGGCGCCGAGGTCCGGTTCCACGTGAGCGCCATCCACCCGGTGAGTACGCCCATGTAGAGGGCGCCGCCGAGCGGATGGGCGTACTCGCGGTAGTTGATGGCGAAGATCGCCAGGGCGTAGCAGAGCGTCAGAATGCGGTAGCCGGTCAGCGCGCGCCACAGCGGCAGCTCCACCGACATCCGTACGACGCGCGGCTTCCTGCTGCGCGGTGTCATCGACCAACCCCCGGGCCGGGCGCGCTGCGCCGCCGGCCGCCGCTCCCCTTTACTTTCCGCCCTGATCGGTCTTGCCGAGCCCGGCAGCCTTCGCCGCCTTCTCCTCCTCGGCCTTCCGCTTCGCCTCGTCCGCGATCTGCCGCTTGGCGGCGGTCGCGTAGATGTCCACGTACTCCTGGCCCGAGAGCTCCATGATCTTGTACATGACCTCGTCGGTGACCGAGCGCAGGATGAAGCGGTCGCCGTCCATGCCGTGGTAGCGGCTGAAGTCCAGCGGCTCGCCGATGCGGATGCCCGGGCGCACCATCTTGGGCAGCACCTTGCCCGGGGGCTGCACCTTCTCGGTGTCGATCATGGCCACGGGGATCACCGGGGCCCCGGACAGCAGGGCCACCCGGGCGAGCCCGCCCGGCTTGCCCCGGTAGAGGCGGCCGTCGGGGGAACGGGTGCCCTCGGGGTAGATGCCGAACAGCTCGCCGCGCGCCAGCACGTCCAGGCCGCTCTTGACCGCGGCCTCGCCCGCTCCGCGGGCACCCGAACGGTCGACGGGCAGCTGGCCCACGCCCTTGAAGAACGCGGCCGTCAGCTTCCCCT
Source organism: Streptomyces aureoversilis (assembly GCF_042657885.1). NCBI lineage: Bacteria > Bacillati > Actinomycetota > Actinomycetes > Kitasatosporales > Streptomycetaceae > Streptomyces > Streptomyces aureoversilis. Next base: position 28,452 of record NZ_JBHSKJ010000009.1, on the reverse strand, counting down.
TGACTCCGGGGGAGGTGAAGTATTCCTGCTTCGCGATGAACGTGACCTTACGGTCGAGCACCGCGGGCAGGAAGAACGAATCCGAGAACGACAGGTGGTTGCTCGCGAGGATCGCGGGCCCTTCGGCCGGGATGTTCTCCAGGCCCTCCACCCACGGCCGGAAGGCAAGCTTCAGCGACCCGCCGATGGACACCTTCATAGCGCCGTAGAACAACCGAGAACCTCCTGTGTGTGACGAGGAGACCTTAACCTGCCTACCCGCCGTGCGGCGCTCCGCGTACGCTGAGGACCGGACCCTCTGTGTCCTCCCTTGCCCCCGTTCCACCGATCGGAGATCCCGGTGCCGCTCCTCCCCGGAGCCGAGCCGTTCCGCCATGAAGGCGGAGAGGTAGGCGTCCTCGTGTGTCACGGCTTCACCGGTTCCCCGCAGTCCGTGCGGCCCTGGGCGGACGATCTGGCCGGGCGCGGCCTGAGCGTCTCGCTGCCGCTGCTGCCCGGGCACGGCACCCGCTGGCAGGACATGCAGCTCACCGGCTGGCAGGACTGGTACGCGGAGGTCGACCACGCGCTGCGGGAGCTGAGCGAGCGCTGCTCGCAGGTGTTCGTGTGCGGCCTGTCGATGGGCGGGGCGCTCGCCCTGCGCCTCGCGGCCCGCCACGGGGACGCGGTCAGCGGCATCGTCCTCGTCAACCCGGGCAACAAGGTCCATGGCCTGGCCGCGCGGGCCCTGCCCGTCGTGCGCCACTTCGTGCCCTCCACCAAGGGCATCGCGAGCGACATCGCCAAGCCCGGCGCCCAGGAGGTCGGCTACGACCGGGTGCCGCTGCACGCCGCGCACTCGGTGCGCCGCTTCTTCCAGCTGGTCGACGCCGAACTGCCCCAGGTCACCCAGCCCTTGCTGCTGATGCACAGCCCCGAGGACCACGTCGTCCCGCCGGCCGACTCCGCCCGCATCCTCGCCCGCGTCTCCTCCCGGGACGTCACCGAGCGCCTGCTGGAGCGCAGCTACCACGTGGCCACCCTGGACCACGACGCCGAGCGCATCTTCGAGGACACCTACGCGTTCATCGGCCGGCTCTCCGGCGTCGGCTCCCAGGAGGGGGCGGCCGCCCGTGGCTGAGCGTGACGCGGGCCGCGACGAGAGCCGCGACCCGCTCGACGAGGACGCGGCCTGGGCGGAGCTCGTCGCCGCGTACGGGGAACAGCCCGACCCCGCGACCGGCCGCTGGCCTGCCACGGGCGACGACACCGGCACCCCTGCGGGGGCCGGGAAGGACACCAAGGACTCCAAGGACACCGCGGAGAAGGACGTCCCCGGGAAGGACGCCTCCCCCGGGCCCTCTCCGGCACGGGAGGAGCCCCCGGGCAGCTTCATCGTCTACGCGCCCGGCGTCGGCCCCCGCGACTGGAGCACGCCGGAGACCCCGGGGGACGGCACGGACGATGCGGACGACGCGGACGACGAGGGCCACTTCATCCCGCCCGAGCCGCCGCCCCTGCCCACCGGGGACGTCACCGCCCGCTTCGCCTGGATCGCCGTGCTGGGCGGCCCGCTGCTGCTCCTGATCATGGTGCTGCTGCAGCAGCAGCTCACCTGGTGGGTGACGACGCTCGGGGTCGGCGGCTTCCTGGGCGGCTTCGCCACGCTCGTCCTGCGGATGAAGGACAGCGACGACGAGGACGACGACCCGGGGCGCGGCGCGGTGGTGTGAACCGCCCGCCCTACGCCGCCGGCACCCGCAGGGCGGCCAGCACCGGCAGGTGGTCCGTGGCTGCCCGGAGATCGCCTTCGGCGATGCCGGGCAGCCCCATGGGCACCCCGCACCCCAGCACCTCCACCCCCTCCGTCGCGAAGACCGCGTCGATCCGCTGCAGCGGATCGCCCAGCCGGGTGGTGTGCTCCCTGCCCCACGGCTTCGTCGCCCAGCCGTCCTGCAGGGCGTCCGCCAGCAGGCCGAAGGTGCGGCCGTCGGGGCGGTCGTTGAGATCGCCCGCGGCGACGGCGTGCGGCACGTCCATGGCGGCCAGCCGGTCGAGGAGCAGCCGGCCCTGTTCGTAGCGCTCCCAGTCCTTGATGCTCAGGTGACAGCTGAGGACGCCGAGCCGGGCCCGGCCGAAGCGGAGCACCGCGGTCGAGAAGCCCCGCTGGTGGAGGCCGGGGGTACGGGGCAGCAGGACGTCCTCGGTGCGCTCCACGTGGGCGCGGAGCGAGGAGAGGATCATGGGCCCCGAGGCGGTGGCGCCGCCCGAGACGTGGACGAGGCCGGAGGTGCGGGCGAGCCGGGCGGCGGCCTTGCGCCAGCGGAAGAAGCGGGGCGCCTCCTGAACGCAGACGACGTCGGGCCGGCAGGCCCGGATGACCCGGGCGAGGGCCACGACGTCGTCGCGCATGGAGCGGATGTTGTAACTGAGCACGCGGATGACGACCGAGCCGTCCGGCTCGGTACGCGATGCCGGGAGGTCCGCCAGGACGTCTGCACTCATGCGCTCGCCGATCCCTTCCGCCGCAACGGCGCGATGCGAGACGGCGGTGTCCGGCGGTGCCGAATCCACTTGAGCCGAGTTCGGCACCGCCGGCATGCGCCGTCGTGGTTGATGTCCGCCGCGGCGGAGGGAAATGCCCGGCGGCGGACGGGAACGGGGGGGGACCCCGGACCGCGGAACTACCCCTGCCGGGCCAGGTCGGCCGCGCCGACGAGCCCCGCCTTGCCGCCCAGCTGCGCGGCCAGCACCTGCGCGTGCGGGCGCCACTGGCCGCCGATCAGCCAGCGCTTGAAGGACTTGCGGATGGGGTCGAGCACGAGGTCGCCCTCGTCCGAGACGCCGCCGCCGACGATGAACGCGGAGGGGTCGAAGAGCGAGGCCAGGTCGGCCAGGCCCGCGCCCGCCCAGCGGGCCAGCTCGCGGAAGGAGTCGATGGCGACCGGGTCGCCCTGCCGGGCGGCGGCGCTGATGTGCTTGCCCTCGATGCCCTCGACCGTGCCGTCGCCGAGGCCCAGCAGGATCGTGGCGTTCTCGGGGGTGGCGTTGGCGCGCTGCTTGGCGTAGCGGACGAGCGCGCGCCCGGAGGCGTACTGCTCCCAGCAGCCCTGGCTGCCGCAGCCGCACAGCAGGCCGTCGGGGACGACCCGGATGTGGCCGAACTCGGCGGCCACGCCGAAGCGGCCGCGGCGGAGCTTGTTGCCGATGATGATGCCGCCGCCCAGGCCGGTGCCCAGGGTGATGCAGATGACGTCGTCGTGGCCCTGGCCGGCGCCGAAGCGGTACTCGCCCCAGGCCGCGGCGTTGGCGTCGTTCTCGACGACGACGGGGAGGCCGACGCGCTGCTCGACCTTGTCCTTCAGCGCCTCGTGGCGCCAGTTGATGTTCGGGGCGAAGAGGACGGTGGCCCGCTTGTCGTCCACGTAGCCGGCGGCGCCGATGCCGACGGCCTCCACGTCGTGGTCGGCGCTGACCGTGCGCACCGCGTCCGCGATGGCGTCGATGACGCCCTCGGGGGTCGACGGGGTAGGCACTTTGCACGTCGCGAGGATGTTGCCCGCTTCGTCGACCACACCGGCCGCGATCTTCGTGCCGCCGATGTCGACGCCGATGGTGAGTCCCATGTGTCCCTCAGTTTTTCGCTCGAACCCCGCCGCGACCCACCGTACCGGAGCCGGGGATCAGTCGAGGTCGATGCGCTCGCTCCCGCCCTTGCCTCCGTCATCTTCGCCGGGTCCGGCGGGCTTTCCGGGGCGCTGCGCGGGCTCGTCGCGCACCCAGCGGGCCTCCTGGCCCCGGACCGCAGCGCGGTAGGCGGCCAGGAGTTCGGAGCCGGCGGAGGCGAGGTGGTCGAAAACGTCGGGGTTGCGCTCGATGACGGGCTCGACGACGGCCTTCGCCTGGGCGACGACCTGCTGGACGACGCCCTGGGCGGTGCCGCCCCCGAGCGGCAGCTGCATGCCGGAGACCTTGTCGGCGACGGCGTCGACGAGCTTGCGCAGCTCCTCGGCGGCGGTGCCGGGCGGCGGGCCCTGCTGCGCGCGCCGGCGGGCGCGCTCGGCCGCGAGGTCCTCGGCGCAGGCCTGCCCCCAGGCATCGGGGTCGGGCGCCTCGGGTGCGGGGCGCTCGGTGTGATCGCTCATGGCAGCGCCTCCTGGCTCCTGCAAACAGGGGTTTTCTCCGACGTTACCCGAAGGGCGGGATGCCGTTCGGGCAGTGCCGTTCACGACGGCCTCGGCCACAGGTCGGGGTCGGGGGTGAAGCGTACGCACAGCGCTCCGTCCCGCAGGCCCGCGCCCGAGACGGTGCAGCGGCGCAGCGCGGAGGGCAGGGTCAGGACGCGGCGGAACGGGCCGACGCCGACGATGAGTTCGTCGCCGCGGCGCAGGAGGTCGAGGTCGCCGCGGTCGGCGCCGGGCAGCGGGAGCCGCCACAGCAGGACGCCGTCGGCAGCGAGGCGGTCCTCGACGGCCGGGTCCCCGGCGCCGCCGGTGCCGTTCCAGCCGTCGAGCTCGTCGGTGAGGCCGCCGCCGGGTATGACGCCGAAGCCGCCGGCCGAACCGTTTCCTCCCGTTCGTCCCGCCGCGGCGACGCCGATGGTGGTCGAGCGCGCCCGCCCGGCGAGCTCGGCGAGGTCCCGCGGGCCGCGCGGGCCGCGGCCGAGGTGCGGCAGCTCGCAGACGGTGACGCCGTCGACGAGGAACTCCTCGTGCAGGGCCTTGTGGGAGGCGAGCTGCTCGGCGACGAGGCCGGCGAGCCACGGGTCGGCGGTGACCCCGTCGCCCGTCGGTCCGTCGCCGGTGACGCCGGGCAGCAGGCGGTTGGCGACGAGGGCGTCGACGCGGCAGCCCTGGAGGGAGAGGGCGGCGCGGGCCAGGCGCAGCTCGCCCGCGGCGAGCGGGCCGGGTTCGGCGACGAGCCGCACCGTCGTGCCCTCGGCTTCGAGGACGTCCTGGACGGCGGCGAGCTCGGCCTCCCAGCGCCCTGCGGTCTCGTAGAGCCGCTGCGTGGGCATGGGCACGCCGGCGAGCTGGGCGAGCACGGGGCGCAGGGCGCGGGCGGCCTGCCGCTCGGCGGGCAGCAGCCTGCGCAGGTAGCGGCGCAGCTGCTCGGGCAGGGCCAGCAGCCTCACGGTGGCGTGCAGGGGCGGCATGTCGGCGACGAGCAGGTCGTAGCCCCCCTCCGCATGGGCGGAGCGCAGGGCGGTGAGGAGCGCGAGGGGCTCGGCGCCGGGGAGTTCGGTGAGCTCCTCGGGGTCGAGGGGGCTCGCGCCGAGCAGGTCGAAGAGGGAGGCGCCGCGGTCCTGCAGGTCGCGGGCGCGGTCCTGGAAGTGCTCGCCGGTGGCGATGCGGGCGGCGTGGAGCCCGGGGGCCGCCTCGGCGGGCGGGCCCCAGAGCGCGCCGCCGCCCGCCTCGGGGGCGGGCAGGGCGGTGCCGAGCACGGCCTCGGGTGCGGGACCGCGGTCGGCGGTCAGGAGCAGGACGCGCCGCCCCTCGCGGGCCGCGGCGAGGGCCGTGGCCGCCGCGGCGGTGGTGCGGCCCGCGCCGCCGGGGCCGGTGACGAGGACCGTGCGCAAGGGGGGAGCCTCCAGCGGTGACGTACGTAGGGCGGTCAGCGGCCGGGGCTCAGGAGGCCGCGCCGCTCTCGACGCGCTTCTTGAGGCCGTCGAGGGCGCGGTCGATGATGACCTTCTCCGCCTTGCGCTTGATCATCCCGAGCATGGGGATCTTGACGTCGACCGTGAGCTGGTAGGTGACCTCGGTGTGCTTGCCGCCCGCGGTCGGCGCGAGGCTGTAGGAGCCGTCGATCTGGCGCAGCATCTGCGACTTCACCAGCGACCAGCTGACAGAGCTTTCCCCGTTCGGGGCGGTCCCCTCGGACCAGCTGTATGCCAGCACGTGGTCGTCCTTGATGGCGCCCGCGTCGAGCACGAGGCGCACCTGCGTGGCGCGGCCCTGCTCGTCCTTCTCCAACACCTCGGCCTGCTTGACCTCGCCGGTCCACTCCGCGTAGCGGCCGAAGTCGGCGATCACGGCCATCACCTCGGCAGGGGTCGCCTCGATCGTGATGCTCGAGCTGGTGTGTTCCGCCATCTCCGTGGCTCCTCCGTACCGGTCCGCCGCCTGGGGTCTTGCCGCTGAAGGCTACCTCGCGGCGCCCGTCACCACTCCAGCACCCAGGGTGTGCCCGTGGAGGCGAAGTGGCCGACGTTGACGCATTCCGTCCCCCCGATCCGCATCCGGCGGGCGAGCGGCTGGTGGACGTGGCCGAAGAGCGCGTAGCGGGGGCGGGTGGCGCGGATGGCGTCGAGGAGGACGGAGCTGCCGCGCTCGAAGCGCCGGGCGACGGTGTCGTAGCAGAGTTCGGGCACGTCGGGCGGGATGTGCGAGCAGAGGACGTCGACTTCGCCGAGGGCCGCGACCTTCGCCGCGTACTCCTCCTCGGAGACCTCGTAGGGGGTGCGCATGGGCGAGGGGAGGCCGCCGCCGACGAATCCGAAGACGAGTCCGCCGATCTCGGCCCGCTCCCCGTCCAGGACGGTCGTGCCCTCCTGGGCGAATTCCGGCCAGAGACGGGGGATGTCGACATTTCCGTACGTGGCGTACGTGGGCGCGGGGAAGGCGGCGAAGAGCTCGGTGTACTGCTTGCGGACGGCGCTCTCGATGGCGGAGTCCCGGTCCATGCCGTGCCACAGGCTCCGCGCCAGCGCGCGGGCGTCGTCGAAGCGGCGCGCGGTGCGCAGCGCGACGATCCGGTCGGCGTTCTCCACGCCGAAGAGCTCGGGGAAGATGCCGCGCGAGTGGTCCGCGTAGTCGAGGAAGAGGACCAGGTCGCCCAGACAGATCAAGGCGTCGGCGCCGTCGCCCGCCCGGGCGAGGGCCGTGCTGTTGCCGTGCACGTCGCTGACCACATGAACCCTCATACCGCCTCCATGCCGATCACCCTAGGCGCTGCGGCGCGGCCTTCGGAAGGGCTGCGACCTGCGGTTACTTCTGTGGTTACTTCCGGGTCACCAAACGGACCGGCTAGGGTGCGGGGAGCAGTCCCGCGGCATGTGACGCAGAGAACATCTGGGCGCAGCCCCCTATTCGAAAGCCGTACTGGTGGGTAACGTCCGGGCAGTCCACTACCCCCCTTGCCTGATCATGGACCGCAGCCGACGCAGCGCCCCTCGAAGACGCGGCGGCGCCGGCGCCCGACGAGGAGCAGCAGTCTTGCGCGAGTTCAGCCTTCCGGCCCTCTATGAGGTCCCTGCGGACGGAAACCTGACGGATCTGATCCGCCGCAACGCCGCGCAGCGCCCCGACGTCGCCGTCATAGGCCGCAAGGCCGGCAACCGGTGGGAGGACGTCAGTGCGGCGCAGTTCCTCGCCGAGGTCCGGGCGGCCGCCAAGGGTCTGATCGCCTCCGGTGTGCGGCCGGGCGACCGGGTCGGGCTGATGTCCCGCACCCGCTACGAGTGGACGCTGCTGGACTTCGCGATCTGGAGCGCCGGCGGCGTCACCGTGCCGGTGTACGAGACGAGCTCGCCCGAGCAGATCCAGTGGATCCTCAGCGACTCCGGCGCCGTCGCCTGCCTGGTCGAGACCGCCGCCCACGAGGAGGCCGTCGAGTCCGTCAAGGACCGGCTGCCCGCGCTCTCCCACGTCTGGCAGATCGAGGCCGACGGCGTGGCGGAGCTGCGCGAGGCCGGCGCCGGCGTCACGGACGAGGAGGTCGACGAGCGCAGCGGCCTCGCGAACGCCGACTCGCCCGCGACCATCGTCTACACCTCGGGCACCACGGGCCGCCCCAAGGGCTGCGTGCTCACCCACCGCGCCTTCTTCGCGGAGTGCGGCAATGCGGTGGAGCGGCTCAAGCCGCTGTTCAACACGGGCGAGTCGTCCGTGCTGCTCTTCCTCCCCACCGCCCACGTCTTCGGGCGCCTGGTGGAGATCTCCGCGATGCTGGCGCCGATCCGCCTCGGCTGCGTGCCCGACATCCGCAACCTCACCGACGAGCTCGCGTCCTTCCGCCCCACGCTGATCCTGGGCGTGCCGCGCGTCTTCGAGAAGGTCTACAACGGCGCCCGCGCCAAGGCCCAGGCCGACGGCAAGGGCAAGATCTTCGACAAGGCCGCGGACACCGCCATCGCCTACAGCCGGGCCCTCGACACCCCGTCCGGGCCGGGCCTGGGCCTGCGCATCAAGCACGCCGTCTTCGACAAGCTCGTCTACGGCAAGCTGCGCGCCGTCCTCGGCGGCCGGGCCACCCACGCCATCTCCGGCGGCGCGCCGCTGGGCGAGCGCCTCGGCCACTTCTACCGGGGCATCGGCTTCACGGTCCTGGAGGGCTACGGCCTGACCGAGTCCTGTGCGGCGACCGCGTTCAACCCGTGGGACCGGCCGAAGATCGGCACCGTCGGGCAGCCGCTGCCCGGCTCCGTCGTGCGCATCGCCGACGACGGCGAGGTCCTGCTGCACGGCGAGCACCTCTTCCAGGGCTACTGGAACAACGAGGCGGCCACCGAGGAGGCGCTGTCCGACGCCTGGTTCCACACCGGCGACCTCGGCACCCTCGACGAGGACGGCTACCTCACGATCACCGGCCGCAAGAAGGAGATCATCGTCACCGCGGGCGGCAAGAACGTCGCCCCGGCCGTGATCGAGGACCGCATCCGGGCCCACGCCCTGATCGCCGAGTGCATGGTCGTCGGCGACGGCCGCCCGTTCGTCGGCGCGCTCGTCACCCTCGACGAGGACTTCCTGCCGCGCTGGCTCGCCGACCACGGCAAGCCCGCCGGGATGACGCCGGCCGAACTGGCCGAGGACGCCGACCTGCTGGCGGACGTGCAGAAGGCCGTCGACGACGGCAACGCGGCCGTCTCCAAGGCGGAGTCGGTGCGCAAGTTCCGCATCCTGCCCGCGCAGTTCACGGAGGCGTCCGGGCACGTGACGCCGTCGCTGAAGCTGAAGCGGAACGTCGTCGCGAAGGACTTCGCGGACGAGATCGAGGCGATCTACCGCGGCTAGCCCGCCCTTTTCTCCCGCACGTGCCGGAGGGGCCGGATGCGAGAGCGTCCGGCCCCTCCGGCACGTGGCGGCACATGACGGCACATCCGAGAAGGCTTGTCAGAGCAGGGTCTTGAGGCGCTCGGCCAGGAGGTCCCAGCGCCACTTCTCCTCCACCCACTGCCGCCCCCGCGCGCCCATGCGCGCGCGCAGCTCCGGGTCCCGCAGCAGCGCGACGATGCGGTCCGCGGCCTGGGCCGGCGAGCCGCCCTTCACCACGTACCCCGTCTCGCCCCCCAGGACCGCGTCCGGCGCCCCGCCCGAGTCCCCGGCGACCACCGGCAGGCCCGTCGCCGAGGCCTCCAGGTAGACGATGCCGAGGCCTTCGACGTCGAGGCCGCCGCGGCGCGTGCGGCAGGGCATGGCGAAGACGTCGCCCGCCCCGTAGTGCGCGGGCAGCTCCTCCCACGGCACGGCGCCCGTGAAGCGGACGGCGTGGGCGACGCCCGTCTCCTCGGCCAGCCGCCGCAGGTCGTCCCCGTACGGTCCGCCGCCGACTATGAGCAGCACCGCGTCCGGAACGGCCGCCAGGATCCGCGGCATGGCCAGGATCAGCGTGTCCTGGCCCTTGCGCGGCACCAGCCGCGAGACGCACACCACCACCGGGCGGTCCGCGAGCCCGAGCCGGGCGCGGACCTCGTCTCCGCCGGAGCCGGGGTGGAAGGTCTTCTCGTCCACGCCGGGCGGCAGTTGCACCATCCGCGCCGCCGCCTCGTCCGTCAGCGCGGAGGCGATCCGCGAGCGGGTGTACTCCCCCAGGTAGGTGAGGGTGTCGGTGCCCTCGCCGATCCGCCGCAGCAGCTGCCGCGACGCGGGCAGCTGCGCCCAGCCGGCCTCGTGCCCGTGCGTGGTGCCGACCAGCCTGCGGGCGCCCGCCCGGCGCAGCGCCGGGGCCATGAGCCCGAGCGGGGCCGCGGCCCCGAACCACACCGAGGTGCAGCCGTGTTCGCGCAGCAGGCCGGTGGCGCGCCGGGTCACCCGGGGCGTCGGCAGCAGCATGGTGGTGCGGTCGCGGACGACCGTGAACGGCTGCTCGGCGTCGAAGCGGGCGGTGGCCTCCGCGCCCTCCTGGCCGCGCTTCCAGGTGGAGGCGTAGACGACGATGCCCGACGGGTCCAGGCGCAGCGCCATGTTGTGCAGGAACGCCTGGATGCCGCCGGGGCGGGGCGGGAAGTCGTTGGTGACGACGAGAGTCTTGTCCATCGCCGTCCGACAGTACCGGGTGCGATCGGGGGCAGTCGGGGCCCCGTCCCGCCACGTCACGGCGTATGGACCGGCCGGAACGGCATCATGCCTTGCAGTAGCGGCGCGCGTACAGCGTGTAGTGACCGTGAAGGGCGAGGTGAGTGATGGCGGGCAGGGGTTTGCGGCTCTCGTTCGCGGCGTGGGCCGTCACCCGGGCCGTGCTGCTGATGTGCGTGCTGCGGGTGTGGGTGATGCCGGGGTCGGACGTCTCCGTCGACATCGAGGTGATCTACCAGGGCTGGTACGGGGTGCTGAGCACCGGCACCTTCCCCTACGACGACGTCACCTGGCAGTACCCGCCCGCCGCGGCCCTCGCCGTGCTCGCCCCCGGCCTGCTCCCCTTCCTCGACTACGCCCCCGCCTTCTTCGTGGTGTGCCTCCTCGCCGACGCGGTCGTCTACGCGCTGCTGCTGTACGCGGTGCGGGGCGGGCGGCGCGCCGCCGCCGGGGTGTGGGTGTGGGTGGCCGGGGTCCCGCTGCTCGGCCCGATCGTCTACGCCCGCTACGACGTGATGGTGACGGCCGTCGCGGTGGCCGCCCTCCTCGCGGCCGGGCGCCGGGCCCGCCTCTCGGGGGCGCTCACGGCCTTCGGGGCACTGCTGAAGGTGTGGCCGGTGCTGCTGCTGGTCGGCACGCCGCGCGGGGCCCGTACGCGGGAGGCGTGGGGCGCGGCGGTGGTGACGGCCGCCGTGCTCGGGCTGGCGTTCGCGGCGACCATGCCGGGGGCGCTGGCGTTCCTGACCTTCCAGCGGGACCGGGGCACGGAGGTGGAGTCCCTGGGCTCGCTCGTCTTCCACCTGGGGCGGCACGTCGGCTGGCACGGCCACGCGCGGCTGCACTACGGCTCGGTGGAGTTCCTCGGCCCCTACGTCCACACGGTGAGCCGGCTCGCGCTCGTGCTGAGCGTGGTGGCGTTCGCCTGGCTGCTCCTGTGGCGCGTGCGGGCGCGCAGGTTCACGGCCTGCACGCCGTACGAGGCGGCGTTCGCGTCGGTGCTGCTGTTCACCACGACCAGCCGGGTCATCAGCCCGCAGTACGTCGTCTGGCTGCTCGGGCTGGCGGCGGTCTGCCTCACGATGGGCACGACGCGCCAGCGCCTGCCCATCGCCCTGGTCCTGCTGGCCGCCCCGCTGACCCAGCTGGAGTTCCCGATCTGGTTCTCGCACGTGGTGGCCAGCGACAAGCTGGGCGTGGCGACGCTGACGCTGCGGAACGGGCTGCTGGTCGTGGCGACGCTGGTGTCGTGCGCGCGCCTGTGGCGGGAAACGGTGTCCCTGCCGGAGGCGCCCGACACACCGGACGACCCTCCCACGGAGAAGGAACCGGCCTTGCTGGCCGGTTAGGCCGCGGGTGCCGCTCCGCGGGGGCGAGGCCTCCCGGCTTCCCGGGCAGCCACCAGGCGTCCTGCCGCAGGCAAGAAGGAACCGCCGCAACGGCGATCAGCCCCCGCGGCGGTGACCGGCGGTGCCGTACCGGCCCGCCCCGGCGTGGTCCCGGCGCCCCGGCCCGCCTCCCCCGCGGAGCGGGCCCGTCAGCCCGGGCGCAGCTGCTCCACGACGTACGCGCGCCACCGTTCCGTGAACTCCTGCGTCGAGACGCCCAGAACGTCACGCAGCGCAGTCTCGACGGCCCCGTCGCGGCGGGCGTGGGAGCCCACCGCGCGGTAGAACGCGACCAGCTTCTCCTCGCTCCAGCGGTCGGCGATCAGCCGGCAGGCCAGCCACCCCTCCTCGTACGCGCGGGCGAGCCGCCCCGCCTCCCCGGTGAAGCCGAACTCGGGGTCCCCGGGCAGCCGGTCGGGGAGGGTGCCGGCGGCGGCCGCGCGGGAGAGCTCGGGGGCGGCCTGGCGGACGGTGCGGCCGGTGCCGCGGTACGCGGCCCAGTCGGCGAAGCCCTCGGACAGCCACAGCGGCGTGGCCTTCGTCGTCCTGGCCCGGGTGGCCACGTGGGCGGTCTCGTGGGTGAGCACGATGCGCCGCCCGAACGCGCCGAGCACGCCGTACGCCTCGGGGTTGACGATGATGCGGTCCGCGGGCGCGGCGGCGCCGGAGCCGCCCGCCTCGCCCGTGGTCACGGCGGCGATGCCCCGGTAGTTGGAGACGGGCGAGTCCAGGAGCGCGGCCATCCGGTCCAGCGAGGCGGGCATCTCGACCACGACCCGGCCGGGCCATTCGCGCGACCCGGCCCGCCAGGCCGCGCCCACGGCCGGGACGGCCTTGTCGGCGAGGTCGGCGAGGGCGCGCAGCCGCTCGCGGTCCTGGCCGACGCCGAGGACGAGGCTGCGCTCGCCGCGGACGACGCTCACGGGCCCCTGCTCCCACAGCTGATGCCCGCCGCGCCGGGAGCCGGCGGCCACGTACCAGCGCCCGTCGCGCTCGACGAGGGTCAGCCGGCTGCGGGCGGTGACGGGGGCGCTGTCGTAGCCGGCCAGGCGGTAGCGCAGCTCGGCCTCGGCGGCGACCCGCCGGCCGTCCCCGGGCGCCGGGGTGAAGCCGCCCGTGCGCACGAGGCGGTAGTCCCAGGAGGCGAGCGGGACGGCCGCGAGGTTGGCGAAGAGGCGGCGCTGCTCCTCCCGGTAGCTCCCGGCGGCCGGGTCCACGGCCGCCAGGAAGGCGCTCTCGTCGCGGTCGCGGACCGCGGCGGCCCACCGGTCCAGGAGCCCCTGCAGGGCCCGCTCGCGGGCGTCAGGGCCCCCGGAGAGCCCTCCGGAGCAGCCGGTCAGGCCTGCCTGGAGAGCCATGAGGAGGGCCGCCAGGCAGCACGCCGCCCGGCGGGCCGGCCCGCGGCCGCCCGCTCGTGTGCCCCCGCGTCCGCTCCACCACCACCGGCCCGTCACGTCCCGCATCGTACGAGCCGTGCGCCCCCGGGGGCGCGTTCAGGACGTGATCACGGCCGGGTCACCGACGAAATCGGCATCATGTTGGCCGGGTCGTAGCGCACCCGGGCGCCCGGGTAGGGCGCGTGGACGACCTGGCCGTTGCCGACGTACATACCGACGTGGCTGGCGTCGTCGCGGTAGATGACGAGGTCCCCGGGGCGCGCCTCGGACAGCGGGACGTGCCGTCCGGCGTTGCGCTGCGCCTGGGAGGTGCGCGGCAGACCGACCCCGGCCCGCCCGTACGCCCACTGCATGAGCCCGGAGCAGTCGAAGGCGCCGGGCCCGGTCGCGCCCCAGGCGTAGGGCGAGCCGACGGCGGAGCGGACGGCCATGGCGGCCGCGGCGCCGCGGGCGGAGGCGGCGGCGAGGTCCTGCAGCCCGCCGAGGGCGCCCGCGCCCCCGTCCGAGCGCTCCAGCTGCCGGGTGCCGCCCGATCGCGAGGCGCGGGCGTAGGCCTCCCGGTCGGCCGTCGGCAGGGCGTTCAGCAGGCGGCGGGCGGTGGCGAGCTTCCCCTCGACCTCCCGCTTGTGCTGTTCGACGGCCTTGCGCGTCCGCTCCAGCTCGCCGAGCATCCGCGCCGCCTCGCTGCGCTCCTGGCGCAGGGCGCGCTGGGCCTCCGTGAGGGCCTTGAGCTGCTCGCTCTGCCGGTCGGAGACGCGGTCGAGGGTGGCGGCGCGGTCCAGGTAGCCGTCGGGGTCGGAGGACAGGAGCAGCTGGAGGGCGGGGTCGACGGCGCCGCTGCGGTACTGGGCGGCGGCGACCATGCCGAGGGCGGTGCGCATGTGGTTGACACGCTCCTGGCCGCGGGCGACGCGGTCGGTGGCCTCGGCGACCTTCCGGCGGAGCTCGCCGGCGCGCTCGCCCGCTTCGTTGAACTTCTCGGTGGCCCGCTCGGCCTGCTCGTAGAGCCGGTCGACCTGCGACTTGACGGTCCCGCGGGACCGGTCGTCGCGGGCGGTGTCGCTGGGCCGTGCTCCGGCCGGGGGCGCCATCGCGGCCGCGGCCGTGGCCACGGCGGCGGACAGGACGGTGACCCGGACGGTCTGGGTGAGACCGGACTGCGAAGAACGGCGATGGGACGCCACGGGCTGCCGCACTCCCTTCCTTGCTGCACTGTGGGCGCGGTCTGCCCGGCGCGCCGGTACCGCAGCGCCAGACAGTAGCGGCGCGCTCACCCCGTGTTCAAAGACCTCGCGGGGTGGGAATGGGACGGGAATGCGGACGCCCCGCCGGAGACGCAGGTCACCGGCGGGGCGTGATGTCAGCGAGGGCCACCGCGATTCGCCCGAACGGGCGGCGGGTCAGCCATTCGGCCCAGTCGTCAGCCTATGCGGACGCCGAACTGGAAGGGCATGTTGCCCATCGACTCGTAGCGTACGTTGGCGCCCGGCTTGGGGGCGTGCAGGGTCTGGCCGTTGCCCGCGTAGAGGCCGATGTGGTGCAGGTCGCCGTAGAAGAGCACCAGGTCGCCGGGCTTGAGCTGGCTCTGGTCGTAGATGCGGGTGCCGGCGTTGGCCTGGTCCTGGGAGATGCGCGGCAGGGTGACGCCGGCCTGCGCGTACGCCCAGCCGGTCAGCCCGGAGCAGTCGAAGGAGCCCGGGCCGGTCGCGCCCCAGACGTAGGGGGCGCCGATCTTGCCCTGGGCGGCGGCGAGCGCGGCGGCGGCGCGGCCGGAGGTGGGCACGTCCTTGCCGAGGTCGGGGCGGCTGCTGCCGCCACCGCCGCGCCCGGCGCGCTCCTCGCCGCCCTTGGCGCCGTCGGCCTTCTCCTTCTCGCCGAGGACCTCGGCGCGCTCCGCGGCGGTGAGGGTGTTGAGCTGCTCCTTGGCGGCGGCGAGCTTCTCCTGGACGGCTTCCTTCTGCTCGCCCAGCACCTTGCGGGTCTCCGCGAGGTCCTTGAGCTTGCCGGTCGCCTCCTGGCGCTGCTGCTTGAGCGCGCGCTGCTTCTCGGATATCTGCTTGAGGGTGTCGGCCTGCTTGGCGCTCACCTGGTTGAGCGTGGAGGCCTTCTCCAGGTAGCTCTCCGGGTCGGAGGAGAGCAGCAGCTGCAGCGAGGGGTCGACGGCGCCGCTGCGGTACTGCGCGGTGGCCAGCGAACCGAGGCCGTTGCGCAGCTTGTTGATCTCCTCCTGGCCGCGGGCGACCTTGTCCTGGAGATCGGTGACCTGCTTGTCGAGCTTGTCCTGCTTCTCCTTGGCCCCGTTGTACTTCTCCGTGGCCTGCTCGGCCTCTTCGTAGTACTTGTCGACCTTCTCCTTGACCTCCGCCTTGGAGGCCTTCGGATCGGCGTGCGCGGCCTGCGAGGTGAGGGCGACGGCCGCGGCCGCGGTCGCGGTCAGCACGGTCACCCGGGCGCGGCCCGGCTGCTTGGGTCGACGGTGGGACGCCACGGAGACGGGCTCCTTCTTCCTCGGCCGCCACCGCACGCCGGAAGGCACGGTTCGGGCGGGACCTTCACCGTCACCCCGAATGGATGATCGACCGGGCGAAGGTTCGAGGCCCGACCTTAGTGACCCCCGACTGATCCGTTCAAATCCTCATCAGAAAAATCTCCTGCCTCAACAGAAGCTTTACCAACGTGACACAGCCGGTGATGGCGGCTTGACGGTCAGGTACGGGCAAGTCGCTTGAGGAGCAGGGCCGATGCCACCGGCCGGGCGCCCGCCTTCGCGACGCCGTCGGCGACCTCGCGGTCGGTGGAGACCACCACGACCGGACGGCCCGGCGGCTCGGCCCGCACCAGCTGGCGGATGAGCTCGTCCGCGGTCACCCCGGGCTTGCTGAAGAGCACCCGCACCCCGCGCGGCGGCGCGAGCAGCACGGGCGCGGCCAGCTCGGCCCCGTCGAAGACGCAGGTCACCTCGGCGCCCGTCTGTGCGGCCAGCATCGCGAGCCCGCCCAGCAGCCGCAGCCGCTGCTTGTCCAGCGGCATGGTCGGATAGCCGGTCTTGGTGACGTTGTAGCCGTCGACCACGAGGTGCGCCTGAGGCAGCGCCAGCAGCTGGTCCAGCAGTGCCGGATCGGTCTCGGACAGGGCGCGCGTGGCGATGTCCTTCGGGGTCATCCGGCCCGGCTCCACGGCGTCCACCGTGTCCGCGGGGTGCACGGAGGCGGGCGGCAGCGCCAGTTCGCGGCGCAGCCCCTGCGCCGCATCCAGCACCGTGTCCAGCAGCAGCCGCAGGCGCATGTCCTCCACGCTGCGGCCCTCGCGCACCGCCCGGCGGCTCGCCTCCAGCGCGGCCTCGGCCTCCGACAGCCGCGTCTTGAGCCGGCGGGTCTCCCCCAGCGCGGCGGCCTTCTCGGCCGCACCGGCCGCCCGCACGGACTCCAGCTCGGCCTCCGCCTTGCGCAGGGCGGCCTCGCCGCGCCGCACGTCGGCGACGGCGCTGCGCAGCTTGCGCTGCAGCGAATCGGTTTCCCTGCGGGCCGCCTCCAGCTCGGCGCGGACCCGCTCGGCCTCGGCCCGCGCCGCGGCCCGGGCATCCGCCAGCTCCTCGCGCAGCCGCCGCAGTTCGCGCTGGGCCTCCTCGCCGGCGCGCTCCGCGGTCGCCCGCAGGGCCTCCTCGCCGGCCGCCGTCACGAGCTTGACCCAGCCCGTGGGCCGCAGCACGTAGGCCATGGCGGCCACGTCCTCCGGATCGGCGGCCGCCGGCGGCGAACCCGCGTCCAGCGCCTCGGCGAGCTCGGAGCCCGTCTCGCGCAGCCGGGCCGAGATGCGCTGGCGGAACGCGGCGTCGTTCTCCACCGCCGCCGCCATCGCGTTGCCCGCGAACTTGGCCCGCCGGCTCGGCGTGAACCGGGCGTACTGCCGCAGCGCCGCCGGGAGTTCGGCCACGGTCAGGCCGCCGAACGCCTCCGCCACCAGGCCGATGACCCGGCGCCGCACGCCTTCCGGCAACGGACGGTCGAGCACCTCGGCAGCGCCGTCGGTCCCACCGGTGTCACCAGGCTCACCGGCCGCCTCCGCGCCACCCGTGTGCTCCACCACCGCTCACCGCTCCCGTTCTTCAGGCCTTCGCGCCCGGCCGGTCCACCAGCTCGACCTGGTCGACCGCGTTGCACCAGCGGCAACGCACGGACTCGATCGTCTCACTGACCACCTCGCGTTCCTCCACGCTCGGCTCGCCGGAGAGGTCGAGATGAACGAATTCCACGGCTTTGGTCGTACGCGTCACATCGAACCGGGTGAGATTGCCGCACAGAGCGCAGCGCCACCGGGTCCCGGCTGTCGGCTGGGGAACGCCCATCGTGTCGTCCGTCCTCATCAAGTCCATCGAACTGCGGGTGTGCTTCCCGTAACCCTACGGCCTGATGGTCATGCGGCGCGGAGTGCGGGCCCGCTTCACCGGCCCGGCGAGGCACTCTGTGCGCTTTGCTGCCGGTACGTCATGATCTGCTCATGTTGGGAAAGGCCGGAAAGGCAGCCGGGACGGCGGCGCACGGAGGTCACGACGGGATCCGCCCACCGGTCCCCCTCGTCACCTACGCCCTCATCGGCGCCTGCTGCGCGGTGTTCCTCCTGGGCCCCGCGGCGGAGCTCACCGCGCCCCTGGCCGGCCACGGCAGCGGCAGCAACCTCCTCGCCGCCCAGACCGCCTACTTCGAGCGCTGGGGCGTGGTGCCCGAGAAGCTCTGGCACGGGCCGCCGGCGGAGCTGATCACCCCGCTCACCGCGCTCTTCGTGCACGGCAACTGGCTGCATCTGCTCGGGAACATGCTCTTCCTCTACGTCTTCGGCGCCATGGCCGAAAACCGGATGGGACGCGGCCCCTTCGTCCTCTTCTACCTCGCCGCCGGAGTGCTCGCCCTGCTCGGCTACGCGGCCGCGCACGCCGCCTCCGACCGCACGCTCGTCGGCGCCTCCGGCGCGATCTCCGGGGTCCTCGGAGCCTTCCTCTACCTCTTCCCCCGGGCCCGCGTCACCAGTCTCTTCCCGTTCCTCTTCTTCCTGCCGCTGCGGTTCCCCGCCTGGGCCGTGCTGCTCTTCTGGTTCGCCCTGCAGTGGGTGGCCGCCCGCGCGGCCGGCGACCGCCCCGGCGTCGCCTACCTCGCCCACGTCGTGGGCTTCGCGCTGGGCTTCCTGTACGCGTGGGCGAGGTATGGACGTGCGACTAGAGTGAAGGCGGGGCTGCCCCCCGACCCCCGATAGGAGCCCGCAGTGATCACTTCGATCGTGCTGATCAAGACCGACGTCGACCGGATCCCCGAGATCGCCGAGCAGATCGCCGCGATCGAGGGCGTGAGCGAGGTGTACTCGGTGACGGGTGCGCACGATCTGATCGCCATGGTGCGGGTGGCCCGGCACGACGACCTCGCGGACGTCATCCCGGGCAGGATCAGCAAGGTCCCGGGCGTCGCCTCGACGGAGACGCACATCGCGTTCCGCACGTACTCCCAGCACGACCTGGAGGCGGCGTTCGCGATCGGCCTGGATGCCTGACGGCACGTCGCAGAAACCACGGATTGCGCCCGCTCGGCACCGCCGGTCACCACCGTCGTCGTGGCTGATCGGCGGTGCCGGAACCGGCGCAACCTGCGATCAAACGTCCCGCCGTCAGGCGACCGGAACGCAGCGCCCGCCCTCGGTCCGGTAGGACCACTTCGCTCCATGGCGGACGAGTTCGCCCACCGCCGTCACGAAGCGCTCCACGTGCTCGTCCGGCGTGCCGGCGCCGAAGCTGACGCGGATCGCGTTCAGGGGCGCGCCCTCGTCGGGCGCACCGCACTCCCCCTCGGCGGTGGAGTCCGCGCCCACCAGCGTCCGGACCAGCGGGTGCGCGCAGAAGAGGCCGTCGCGGACGCCGATCCCGTACTCCGCGGAGAGCGCCGCCGCGAAGTGCGAGCTGTTCCAGCCGTCGACGGTGAAGGACAGGACGCCCACGCTCGGGGCGCCGGGCCCGAAGAGCGAGAGCACCCGTACCCCCGGCACCGCCGCCAGCCCCTCCCGCACCGCGGTGATCAGCTGCCGCTCCCGCTCCGCGAGCCGGTCGAAGCCCGCCTCGGTGAGCGCCTTGCACGCGGACGCGATGGCGTAGGCCCCGATGACGTTGGGCGAGCCGGCCTCGTGCCGGGCGACGCCCTCGTGCCAGTCGACCTCCACCTCGCCGGAGGCGCCCCGCGCGACGCGCCGGCTCGCGCCCCCGCCCGCCAGGTAGGGCTCGGCGTCCCGGAGCCAGTCCGCCCGCCCCGCCAGTACGCCGGCGCCGAAGGGCGCGTAGAGCTTGTGCCCGGAGAAGGCGACCCAGTCGGCGTCCAGTTCCGCGATGTCCACCCGCTGATGGGGGACGAGCTGGGCCGCGTCCACGACGATCCGCGCGCCGTGGGCGTGCGCCGCGGCGGCCAGCTCCCGTACGGGCCACAGCTCGCCGGTCACGTTGGACGCACCGGTCACGCACACGAGCGCGGGACCGTAGGGCTCGCGGGCCGCGAGCGCCTGCTCGAGCGTGTCGACCGCCTGCCCGGGGGTGCGGGGCGCGTCGAGGTAGGTCACCTCGACGTCCGCGCGCCGCTCCCAGGGCAGCAGCGCCGCGTGGTGCTCGGTCTCGAAGACGAACACCCGCGTCCCGGCGGGGAGTACGGCCGCGAGCAGGTTGAGCGAGTCGGTGGTCGAGCGGGTGAAGAGCACCTGGTCGCCGTCCCGGCAGCCGAGGAACGCGGCGACGTCCGCCCGGCTGTTCTCGAAGAGCTCCGTCGACAGCCGGGAGAGGTAGCCCGCGCCGCGGTGCACGCTGCCGTAGTAGGGCGCGTACGCCGCCACGTCGTCCCACACCCGCTGCAGGGCGGGGGCGCTGGCCGCGTAGTCCAGCGCCGCGTAGGTCACCTCTCCGCCGGTCACCAGCGGGACCCGGACATCACACCCGAGAACGGGCAGAGGGGTGCAAACGGACCGGTCGGAGGCAAGGGTGGGGACAGACATGGCGAACTCCCGTAAAAAGGCAGGCGAATTCCACCGCGCGACGGGCGCGGGAAAGGGAAGGAGGGTGCGGGAAAAGGGGCTCTTCGAGCCCTAACGCATTCGCTGAACCACGGAAGGAACTCCCTCGACAACCAGGATCCCTGGCGAGGGACCCGCGCTTGCCGCAGACCTCGCTGCCTGCGACCTGGTCATCACCCGGGGCACCCCGCCACGGAAGGAGGGTTGCCGGACAGCGGGCCGGGGCCGTGTCGCTGTCACTCGTGACCTTGGCCGAGAGTATGGCACAACTGATCGCCGACCGTGAAGGGGCGTCCGTATCACGGACGCCCCTTCACGGCACTACGGCTTCACGGCGCTACGCGTTGCTCGCCAGAGCCCACCGCTCCAGCACCCGCCGGGCCGCCCCGGAGTCGATGGACTCCGCGGCCCGGACCAGCCCGCCCCGGATCTGCTCCGCCAGCGGCTCCTGCGTGGGCGCCAACGCCACCAGCGCCGCGGCGGAGTTGAGGAGCACGGCGTCCCGCACCGGGCCCGTCTCGCCCGCGAGCAGACGCCGCGCGACATCCGCGTTGTACGACGCGTCGGCCCCCCGCAGCGCCTCCACCGGCACCAGGCCGATCCCCACGTCCCGCGGGTCGAAGGACTCCTCGCGGACCCGCCCGCCGGAGACCACCCACACCCGCGACGTGGCGGTCGTGGTCAGCTCGTCGAGGCCGTCGTCGCCGCGGAAGACCAGCGCCGAGGAGCCGCGCTCGGCGAGCACCCCGGCGAGGATCGGGGCCATCCGGGCGTCTGCGACGCCCGTGGCCTGGGCCCGTACCTTCGCGGGGTTGGTCAGCGGGCCGAGCACGTTGAAGGTGGTCCGGATGCCGAGCTCGCGCCGGGCCGCGGCCACGTGCCGCAGGGCCGGGTGGAACTTCACCGCGAAGCAGAGGGTGATGCCGGCCTCCTCGGCCACCTCGGCCACCCGCTTCGGGCTGAGGTCGAGGTTCACGCCCAGCTTCTCCAGTACGTCCGAGGCGCCGCTGGCCGAGGACGCCGCCCGGTTGCCGTGCTTGACGACCTTCACGCCGGTGCCGGCGACGACGATCGAGGACATGGTGGAGATGTTGACGGTCTTGGCGCCGTCGCCGCCGGTGCCGACGATGTCCACGCAGGGGCCGGGCACCTCGATCAGCCGGGCGTGCTCGTACATCGTGCGCACCAGGCCGGAGATCTCGGCGACCGTCTCGCCCTTGGCGCGCAGGGCGACCAGGAAGCCCGCGATCTGCGCGTCGGTGGCCTCGCCGCGCATGATCCGGTCCATGGCCCAGGCGGCGTCGTCGGCGGTGAGGTCACGGCCGGCGAGCAGGGCGTCCAGGAGGCCCGGCCAGGAGGGAGCCACCGCGCTGTCGCCGCCTGCCGGGGTCACAACGTTCATGGTCCACGCTCCTGGTGGTCGGTCCGGAGAGCCGGGTTCGTCCCGGGGTCTGCCCGCCCAGCCTATCCACCCCCGGAGACAGCGAAGAGCCCCGTCCATGCGCTGGACGGGGCTCTCGCTGTGGCGATCAGCGATCAGGGTGGATCGGAGGCGATCCGGGGGATCAGTGGTGGCCGTGGCCGCTCGTGATCTCCTCGTACTCCTCCACGGTGGCCTTGGGGATCTGGGTCCCCTCGCCGTAGAAGCCCTTCGAGAGCTTCACCCGGAGGCGCTGCCCGGCGCCGGCCTTGCGGGCCACGCCGTTCTCGTCGTACTCCGGCTCCAGCTCCAGCGGCTGCGGCTGGTGGTGCGCCGTGAGGGTGTGCATCTGCTCCTGCGAGAGCGGCTCGTGGACCTCGACGAACTCACCGTGCGGCAGGCGCTTGATGATGCCGGACTCGCGTCCGTGCAGCACCTTGTCCCGGTCGCGGCGCTGCAGGCCCATGCAGATCCGGCGGGTGGCGATGAACACCAGGACCGGGATCACGAAGAAGCCGATGCGGACGAACCAGGTGATGGCGTTGATCGACAGGTGGAAGTGGGTGGCCCACAGGTCGTTTCCACCACCGACCAGCATCACGAAGTACGCGGCGATCCAGGCGGCACCGAACGCGGTGCGCGTCGGGGCGTTGCGCGGGCGGTCCAGCAGGTGGTGCTCGCGCTTGTCACCGGTGACCCAGGACTCGATGAACGGCCAGACCGCGATCGCACCGAGCACCAGCGGGAAGATGACCAGCGGGATGAACACGCCCAGGACGAGCGTGTGGCCCCACAGGTTGATCTCCCAGCCCGGCATGACACGGATCAGACCCTCGGCGAAGCCCATGTACCAGTCGGGCTGGGCGCCGGTGGACACCTGGTCCGGGCGGTACGGGCCGATGGCCCAGATCGGGTTGATCGAGGCGATCGCCGCGATGGCCGCGATGATGCCGAAGACCAGGAAGAAGAAGCCACCGGCCTTGGCCATGTAGACCGGCATCAGCGGGAGGCCGACGACGTTCTTGTTGGTCCGGCCCGGGCCGGGGAACTGCGTGTGCTTGTGGTAGATCACCAGGATCAGGTGGGCCACCAGCAGACCGAGCATGATGCCCGGCAGCAGCAGGACGTGGATGGAGAAGAACCGCGGCACGAAGTCCGAGCCGGGGAACTCGCCACCGAAGAGGAACATCGAGATGTACGTGCCGACGATCGGCACGGACAGGATCGCGCCCTCCATGAAGCGGACACCGGTGCCGGAGAGCAGGTCGTCCGGGAGCGAGTAACCGGTGAAGCCGGTGAACATGCCGAGGACGAACAGCAGGAAGCCGAACAGCCAGTTGACCTCACGCGGCTTGCGGAACGCACCGGTGAAGAACACGCGCATCATGTGCACGAACATGCCCGCGAGGAAGATCAGCGCGGCCCAGTGGTGGATCTGCCGGATGAGCAGACCGCCACGGACGTCGAAGCTGATGTCGAGGGTCGACTTGAACGCCTCGGACATGTGCATGCCCTGCATGGGCACGTACGAGCCGTGGTAGACGACCTCGTTCATGCTCGGGTGGAAGAACAGCGTCAGATACACACCCGTGAGGATGATGATCACGAAGCTGTAGAGGCAGACCTCGCCCAGCATGAAGGACCAGTGGTCCGGGAAGATCTTCCGCATATTGGCCTTGGCCAGGGTGTAGATACCCAGACGGCCGTCGGCCCAGTCGGCGACCCGCTCGCCTGCGGGCGCCTTGCGGCGATTGTCAGTCGTAGTGCTCATCCGCGCTCCCAGTAGGCAGGACCGACGGGCTCGGCGAAGTCGCCCATGGCCTCAAGGTAGCCCTTGTCGTTGACCTTGATCCGCAGCTGCGGAAGGGCGTGGCCGGCCGGGCCGAAGATCACGCGTCCGCCGTCGGAGAGGTCGAAGGTGGACTGGTGGCAGGGGCACAGCACGTGGTGCGTCTGCTGCTCGTAGAGGCTGATCGGGCAGCCGACGTGGGTGCAGATCTTGGAGAACGCGACGATGCCGTCGGCGGACCAGTCGAGCTCGCGCTTGTCCTTGATGTTCTCCGGGCGGAGCCGGACGATCATCAGGGCGGCCTTGGCGATCTCCTTCTGGAAGTCGTGGTCCTCCTCCTTCATGCCCTCGGGCATGGCGAAGGTGAGGGAGCCGACCTGGATGTCCTCGGGACGCAGCGGCTGCAGCGTGTTCTGGTTGATCAGCATCTTGCCCTCGGACCAGGCGGTCTTCCGGAGCTTGGTGCCCGGAAGCGGTCCGAGGTCGCGCAGCAGCACCACACCGGAGAGCGGCACCAGGGCCAGCGCGCCGAACATGGTGTTGCGGATCAGCTTGCGGCGGCCGAAGGCCGACTCCTCCGCGCCCTGCTTGAAGTCGGCCATGACCTTGGCCTTGACGTCGGGCTCGGCGGCGATGGCGTGCCGCTCGTCGGCGACCTCCACGTCGGACATCAGGGTGCGGGCCCAGTGGACCGCGCCCGCGCCGATGCAGAACAGCGCCACCGCGAGGGTCATGCCCAGCGCGAAGTTCAGGGCGCTGATGTGACCGATCGGGAAGACGTAGATGCTCTTGTCGACCGGGAGGGTCACGTAGGAGGCGATGAAGCCGACCGTGGCCAGCATCGAGAGCAGGAACAGGAAGGCGACCACGCGCTCGGAGCGCTTGGCGGCCTGCTCGTCGATGTCCTGGATGCGGGGCTCGTGCGGCGGCAGGCCGGGGTCGGCGAACGGGTCGCCGGCCGTCTTCGTCACGGCACCGCCGTGCGCGTCCTGCGTGCTCGGCAGGTTCTCTTCTGGAATGTCTTGGCTACTCATGACTTCTTGGCCTTAGCGGTGTGGGCCGCGACCCAGATGGCTACTGCGATCAGCGCGCCCAGTCCGAAGATCCACGCGAACAGACCCTCGCTGACGGGGCCGAGCCCGCCCAGCTCGAGGCCGCCCGGGCTCTCCGACTTGCTGCTGTTGACCGTGTCGAGGTACGCGATGATGTCCTTCTTGTTCTTCTCCGTCATCGTCGTGTCGGGGAAGGAAGGCATGTTCTGCGGGCCGGTCTGCATGGCCTCGTAGATGTGCTTGGGGTCTACGTCCTCAAGCGTGGGGGCGTACTTGCCGTTGGAGAGCGCGCCGCCCTTACCGGTGAAGTTGTGGCACTGGGCGCAGTTGGTGCGGAAGAGCTCCCCGCCCTTGGCGATGTCCGCGCCGTCCGGGCTGTACTGATCCTTGGTCGGGATCGCGGGACCGGCGCCCAGCGAGGCGATGTACGCGGCGAGCTGGTCGCGCTCGGCCTGCGAGTAGATCGCCTTCTTGCGGGGGGCCTGGGCACCCTGCTGCTGGAGCGGCATGCGACCGGTGCCGACCTGGAAGTCGACGGCCGCGGCGCCCACGCCGACGAGGCTCGGGCCGTCGGTGGTGCCCTGACCGCCGGTGCCGTGGCAGCTTGCGCAGCCCACGGCATAGAGCTTCTTGCCCTCCTCGATGGCGAGGGACTGGGCGGTTTCATCGGCCTTGGCCGTGTCCGCCGGCGCGAACGCGGCGTACAGCCCCCCAGTTACCGCCAGCGCGAAGAGTAGGACGACGACCGCCGCCAGCGGATGGCGTCGTCGTGCGGAGAGCTTTTTCACGGATTACCCCGGTGTCAGGATCTTCTGCGTCGATCTGGACTGTTGGTCCGGTGCGGGACGGGACCGATTACTTGATCAAGTAGATCGTGGCGAAGAGGCCGATCCACACCACGTCGACGAAGTGCCAGTAGTAGGACACGACGATGGCCGCCGTCGCCTGGTGGTGGGTGAACCTCTTGGCCGCGTACGTCCTGCCCAGAACCAGCAGGAAGGCGATCAGACCGCCCGTCACGTGCAGGCCGTGGAAGCCGGTCGTCAGGTAGAACACCGAGCCGTACGGGTCGGAGGAGAGCGAGAGCCCGTCGTTCTTCACGAGCTCGGTGTACTCGAAGACCTGGCCGCCGATGAAGATGGCACCCATCACGAAGGTGATCACGAACCAGGTGCGCAGCTTCTTCACGTCGCCGCGCTCGGCGGCGAAGACGCCGAGCTGGCAGGTGAGGGAGGAGAGCACCAGGATCGTGGTGTTGGTCGCCGAGAACGGCAGGTTCAGCGCGGACGCCTTTTCCGACCAGAACTCGGTGCCCGTCACCGATCGCAGGGTGAAGTACATCGCGAAGAGGGCCGCGAAGAACATCAGCTCGGAACTCAACCAGATGATGGTCCCGACGCTGGTGAGGTTCGGTCGATTGACCGACGGGTGTGCGTGCCCGGTATCTGTTGCTGTTGCAGTCGCCACGACCGACATTATGTCGGTCGCTTATCTCGTGCTCACTCCGGGGGGTGCCGTTCGGTGTGTCAAGAGCATGTGCGCTGCTCGTACGGCCCAGTGCCGGGGTCCCCCAAAGGGGGGAACCGGACGTTCCGGGGCACCTCGCGGGCCTGACGGACCCTCCTCCGGAAGGGTGTTCGCGGAGTAGAGTCCGGCCATCGATCAGCTCCACGTCAGATCCACAGCTGTGCCGAACACAAGCCTGGAGGAACGATGCAGCCGACGGCCACCGTGCTGGTCTACAGCGACAACGCGGACACCCGCGAGCAGGTCCGGCTGGCCGCCGGGCGCAGGCCCGCCCCCGACGTGCCGCCGGTCGTGTACGTGGAGTGCGCGACGCTCCCGGGCGTGCTCGCGGCCCTGGAGGAGCACCACGTGGACGTGTGCGTCCTGGACGGCGAGACGGCGCCCGCGGGCGGCATGGGGGTGTGCCGGCAGCTGAAGGACGAGGTGTTCCGCTGCCCGCCCGTGCTGCTGCTCATGGGGCGCCCGCAGGACGCCTGGCTGGCCACCTGGAGCCGCGCCGACGCGGCCGTGACGCACCCGCTGGACCCGGCGGCCTTCGCCGACGCCCTGGCGGGCCTGCTGCGCGCCCGGAAGGCCGTGGACGCCTGAGGCGGCGCCCGGGGGGGGCGGCTAGAGCTCGGGGCGCAGGCGGGCCGCGTCGGCGGGGCTGCTCCCCTCGGTCTTCCCTCCGACGAGGGCACTGCCCTTGCGCCATTCGTCCCAGGCCATGTTCCAGTCGCCGAAGCCGTTGTCGAACGGGGTCATGGTCGCGCCGGCGCTGCCCACGACCTTGACGATGTCGCCGACGTGCACGGTGTCGAAGAACCACTTGGCGTTGGCGGTGCTCATGCCGGTGCAGCCGTGGCTGACGTTCTCGGCGCCCTGGGACCCCTCGGACCAGGGCGCGGCGTGCACGTACTCGCCGCTCCAGGTGACCCGGGTGGCCCAGTGGACGGGCAGGTCGTAGGAGTCCGCGCTGCCCTCGGCGATGCCGATGCTGGTGCCGCGCATGCGTACGAAGGATTCCCGGCCCAGGATCACCTTGACCCCGTTGCGGGTGGCGTAGCCGGGCTTCCCGGTGGTCACCGGGATGGACCGGACCTCCTTGCCGTTCACGAACACGGTCATGCTGTGCGCGCTCGCGTCGGTGACGGCCTCGATGCGGTCGCCCGTCGTCATCCGCACGGCCCTGGAGGGGCCTCCGTAGAGGCCGCCGCCGACCTTGATGCCGTCGAGGTTGGCGTGCACGTCGACGGTGGTGTGGGCGGGCCAGTACTCCTTCGGGCGGTAGTGCAGGGTGCGGTTGTCCACCCAGTGCCAGGCGCCCTCCACGGCGGGCCGGGACTCGACCCTGAAGGTGCGCTCCACGGTCGCGCGGGCGGCCGGGTCCTGGACGGGGGTGCTCAGCTCCGCGGTGATGGGCTGTCCCACGCCGTAGGTGCCGCTCTGCGGGCCGAAACTGACGCGCAGGAGGCGGTCGGCCGGGTTGGTGTCGAAGCCGATCGTGCGGCGCCCCTGGGAGCCGTTCTCGTCCTCCGTGGTGACGCGCACGGTGTAGTGGGCGCCGGCGGCGAGGGCGCCGGTGCTGTGCCAGCGGGAGCCGTCGGCGGAGAGTTCGCCCTTGACGTAGCGCCCCGCCGCGTCCGTCGCCGTGACGTCCGTGATCCGGTCCTCGCCCCTGGCGACCACCTCCAGGGGCTTGCTGGGGTCCGCCTTCTGCCCGTCGCGGGCAGAGGTGAGCTCGACCTGGCCGCTGGCGTCGTAGGGCTTGTCGGCCAGCGGGTTGGACGAGCCGGCGCAGGCGGTGACCCCCACCACCAGCGCGGTCAGCAGCACCGCCCCGGTGAGCGCCAGACGGTGTCGACGTGACTGGGTCATGGTCACACCGTAGGAAGGATCGGGGCGTACGGCCTGCCGGGTGACTGCAAACGGGTGGAATGCACCGGGCCCCGCACACCGGATGGTGTGCGGGGCCCGGGACGGCAGCGGCCGCTCGTTACTGGTTCTGGTTCTCGCCTCGGTAGAACTCGAACACCCAGCCGAAGAGGCCGACCGCGATGACCGGGGCCGAGAAGTACATCAGCCACCAGCCGAAGCAGATGCTCATGAAGGCCAGGGCGCCACCGATCGCCAGGGAGAGCGGCTGCCAGCTGTGCGGGGCGAAGAAGCCCAGCTCGCCGGCGTCGTCGGCGACGTCCGCCTCCTTGTTGTCACCGGCGCCGGTGTCCACCCGGCGTGCGGTGAACGCCAGGTAGTAGCCGACCATGATGCACAGGCCGAAGGCCAGGAAGAGCGCCGTCGTACCGGCCGGCTCCTTCGACCACACGCCATAGACGCACGCCATGGCGAGGATGAAGACGGAGAGCCAGATGAACATCTTGCCCTGGATCTTCACTTGCCGGCCTCCTTGCCACCCGCGAGGGCCTTCTCAGCCGCGAGGTTCTCTTCGAGCTCCAGGGCCGCGATCTCCGGGTGGTGCAGGTCGAACGCCGGGGATTCGGAGCGGATGCGCGGCAGCGTGAGGAAGTTGTGCCGCGGCGGCGGGCAGGAGGTCGCCCACTCCAGCGAGCGGCCGTAGCCCCACGGGTCGTCGACCT
>NZ_JBHSKJ010000008.1:0-365949 GCF_042657885.1 Streptomyces aureoversilis | reverse complement strand
GCTCCGGCCGCCGCCGCGCAGCCGGCCGCCGCTGCTCCGGCCGCCCCGGCCGCTCCCGCCGCCGCTGCGGCCGCTCCGGCGAAGCCCGCCGTCAAGGCCGCGCCCGCCAAGCCGGCGGCAGCCGCGAAGCCGGCCGAGCCGGCCGCCGGCCCCGAGCTGGTCACCCTGCGCGGTCCCGCCGCCGCGGTCGCGAAGAACATGAACGCCTCCCTGGAGCTGCCGACGGCCACGTCCGTCCGCGCCGTCCCGGTGAAGCTGCTGTTCGACCAGCGCATCGTGATCAACAATCACCTCAAGCGCGCCCGCGGCGGCAAGGTCTCCTTCACGCACCTCATCGGCTACGCCATGGTGCAGGCGCTGAAGCTCATGCCGTCGATGAACCACTCCTTCACGGAGAAGGACGGCAAGCCGACCCTCGTCAAGCCCGAGCACGTCAACCTCGGCCTGGCGATCGACCTGGTCAAGCCGAACGGTGACCGCCAGCTCGTGGTCGCGGCCATCAAGAAGGCCGAGACGCTGAACTTCTTCGAGTTCTGGCAGGCCTACGAGGACATCGTCCGCCGCGCCCGCGTCGGCAAGCTGACGATGGACGACTTCACCGGCGTCACCGCCTCGCTGACCAACCCCGGCGGCATCGGCACCGTGCACTCCGTGCCGCGCCTGATGCCCGGCCAGGGCCTGATCCTCGGCGTCGGCGCGATGGACTACCCCGCCGAGTTCCAGGGCACCTCGCAGGACGCCCTGAACCGCATGGGCATCTCCAAGGTCATGACCCTGACCTCGACGTACGACCACCGGGTGATCCAGGGCGCCGCCTCCGGCGAGTTCCTGCGGATCATGGCCCAGCTGCTGCTGGGCGAGAACGGCTTCTACGACGAGATCTTCGAGGCGCTGCGCATCCCCTACGAGCCGGTCCGCTGGCTCAAGGACATCGACGCCTCGCACGACGACGACGTCACCAAGGCCGCCCGCGTCTTCGAGCTGATCCACTCCTACCGGGTCCGCGGCCACGTCATGGCCGACACCGACCCGCTGGAGTACCGCCAGCGCAAGCACCCCGACCTCGACATCACCGAGCACGGCCTCACCCTGTGGGACCTGGAGCGCGAGTTCGCGGTCGGCGGCTTCGCCGGCAAGTCCATGATGAAGCTGCGCGACATCCTCGGCGTGCTGCGCGACTCGTACTGCCGCACCACCGGCATCGAGTTCATGCACATCCAGGACCCCAAGCAGCGCAAGTGGATCCAGGACCGCGTCGAGCGCGGCCACTCCAAGCCCGAGCGCGAGGAGCAGCTGCGCATCCTGCGCCGGCTGAACGCCGCGGAGGCCTTCGAGACCTTCCTGCAGACGAAGTACGTCGGCCAGAAGCGCTTCTCCCTGGAGGGCGGCGAGTCCGTCATCCCGCTGCTGGACTCGGTGCTGGACGCCGCCGCCGAGGCGCGTCTGGACGAGGTCGTCATCGGCATGGCCCACCGCGGCCGCCTCAACGTCCTCGCCAACATCGTCGGCAAGTCCTACGCCCAGATCTTCCGCGAGTTCGAGGGCAACCTCGACCCGAAGTCGATGCACGGCTCCGGCGACGTGAAGTACCACCTGGGCGCCGAGGGCACCTTCACCGGCCTGGACGGCGAGCAGATCAAGGTCTCGCTGGCCGCCAACCCGTCCCACCTGGAGACGGTCGACCCGGTCGTCGAGGGCATCGCCCGCGCCAAGCAGGACATCATCGGCAAGGCGGGCACGGACTTCACCGTCCTGCCGGTCCAGCTGCACGGCGACGCGGCCTTCGCGGGCCAGGGCGTCGTCGCCGAGACCCTGAACATGTCGCAGCTGCGCGGCTACCGCACCGGCGGCACCGTGCACATCGTCATCAACAACCAGGTCGGCTTCACCGCGCCGCCGGAGTCCTCGCGCTCGTCGATGTACTGCACCGACGTCGCCCGGATGATCGAGGCGCCGATCTTCCACGTGAACGGTGACGACCCGGAGGCCGTGGTCCGCGTCGCGCGGCTCGCCTTCGAGTTCCGCCAGGCGTTCAACAAGGACGTCGTCATCGACCTGATCTGCTACCGCCGCCGCGGGCACAACGAGTCGGACAACCCCTCGTTCACCCAGCCGCTGATGTACGACCTGATCGACAAGAAGCGCTCGGTGCGCAAGCTGTACACCGAGTCGCTGATCGGCCGGGGCGACATCACCCTGGAGGAGGCCGAGCAGGCCCTGCAGGACTACCAGGGCCAGCTGGAGAAGGTCTTCGTCGAGGTCCGCGACGCGGACGCGGCGACGGCTCCGGCCGCCGTCCCGGCCCCGCTGGGCGGGTTCCCGGCCGCGGTGAACACCGCGATCTCCCAGGAGGTCCTCAAGCGGATCGCCGAGTCGCAGGTCACCACGCCCGAGAACGTCACGGTGCACCCGCGCCTGGTGCCGCAGCTGCAGCGCCGCGCCGCCAGCATCGAGGACGGCACGATCGACTGGGGCATGGGCGAGACCCTCGCCTTCGGCTCGCTGCTGATGGAGGGCACCCCGGTCCGGCTCGCCGGCCAGGACTCCCGCCGCGGCACCTTCGGCCAGCGCCACGCGGTGCTCGTCGACCGCGAGACCGGCGAGGACTACACCCCGCTGCTCTACCTGTCCGAGGACCAGGCCCGCTTCAACGTCTACGACTCGCTCCTGAGCGAGTACGCGGCGATGGGCTTCGAGTACGGCTACTCCCTGGCCCGCCCGGACGCGCTGGTGCTGTGGGAGGCCCAGTTCGGTGACTTCGTCAACGGCGCCCAGAGCATCGTCGACGAGTTCATCTCCTCCTCCGAGCAGAAGTGGAACCAGACCTCTGGTGTCACGCTGCTCCTGCCGCACGGCTACGAGGGCCAGGGCCCGGACCACTCCTCGGCCCGCGTCGAGCGCTTCCTGCAGCTCTGCGCGCAGAACAACATGACGGTCGCCATGCCGACGCTGCCGTCGAACTACTTCCACCTGCTGCGCTGGCAGGTCCACAACCCGCACCACAAGCCGCTGATCGTCTTCACCCCGAAGTCGATGCTGCGTCTGAAGGCCGCGGCGTCGAAGGCGGAGGAGTTCACCAGCGGCCAGTTCCGTCCGGTCATCGGTGACGACACCGTCGCCGCGGCGGACGTCCGCAAGGTCGTCTTCTGCTCCGGCAAGGTCTACTACGACCTGGCCGCCGAGCGCGCCAAGCGCGGCGCCACGGACACGGCCCTCGTCCGCATCGAGCGCCTCTACCCGCTGCCGGGCGAGGAGCTCCAGGCCGAGATCGCCAAGTTCCCGAACGCCGAGAAGTACATCTGGGCGCAGGAGGAGCCGGCGAACCAGGGTGCCTGGCCGTTCATCGCGCTGAACCTGATCGACCACCTGGACCTGGCCGTCGGCGCCGACGTCCCGGCCCGCGAGCGGCTGCGGCGGATCTCCCGTCCGCACTCCTCGTCCCCGGCGGTCGGCTCGGCCAAGCGTCACCAGGCCGAGCAGCAGACGCTGATCAACGAGGTGTTCGACGCCTGACGGGCGTCGTCTCCCGTACGGACCGGGCCCCCACCGCTGCGAGGCGGTGGGGGCCCGGTCCTGTACACGGGTGCCTGCGGGTGCCCGTCCTATCCTTGGCCTGACCACAGGCCCGACCACACCTGACCCATGACGGAGAGAACGTTGTACTTCACCGACCGCGGCATCGAGGAGCTGGAGAACCGGCGTGGCGAGGAGGAGGTCACGCTCGGCTGGGTGGCCGAGCAGCTGCGGACCTTCGTCGACCTGAACCCGGACTTCGAGGTCCCGGTCGAGCGCCTGGCCACGTGGCTGGCGCGCCTGGACGACGAGGACGACGAGTAGTCCTCCGCCGGAAGCGCGGGTCGCCGCGCCCCGTCAGGGGCGCTCAGCCGCGAGCCCGCCACCAGTCGTAGGCGAGCGTCAACGCACCGTCCGCGAGCAGCGTGATCCCGGCAGCCGTCACGCCCCGCCGCCCGCTGCGCCGCCCCCAGAGGGCCAGCGACGCCCCGGCGGCGATCTCCGCGGCGCCGAGGGCGCGGGCGCGCGGCCCGCGCGTCCAGCCGCCGAGCCGCCCGCTCTCCGCGTCCAGCAGCCCCGTCCGCACCGCCTCGCGCCAGCCCGGCCAGTCGACCGCCTCGGCCAGGGGGTGCGCGCCCGCGGCGGCCCGCAGTCCGTCGGCCGGGACGCCCGGGGCGAGGCCGGGCGCGAGGTCCAGACCCGTCCGGGAGAGGACGGCGATCAGCCCGAGGATCCGGGACGCGGCCTCCGCGTCCGCGTCGGGCCGGGTGAGCCCGTCGAGCGCTGCCCCGTCGAGCACCGGGTCGAGTCCGGTGCGGGCCCGCAGCGCGGTCATCGCCGCCTCTTCGCCGAGCGGGGTGCCGTCGGCGAGCCAGGCGTACCCCACGGTCCGCCGGAAGCCGGCCGCGACCACGAATCCCGCCCCGCGCGCGTCCCACCACAGGCCCACGACGGGCCACTGCTCGCCGACGGCCAGGGCGTGCGCCCAGCCGGCGGTGGCGGTGGGGAGGTCGGTGCCCTCGGTGCGCCAGGAGTCCTTGCCGGGGACCAGCGCGCTCCAGCCCTCCCCGGCCGGGACCAGGAGGAGCGGTTCGTTCAGGAGCTGGGCGGAGGGCCGGACGCGGCCGGGCTCGGCCCGGCAGAGCAGCAGGACCCCCGCCGCGCGGCTGTGATCAGTAGCGGACATGCGACAACGCTATGCCAACCGGGAGTGCTTGACTTCGCCGGACCGCGATATATCGTGTTTCACGTAAGACGCGATAGGTTGCGTCTCGTCCTGCCGTCCTGACGCAGAAGGGGGCCCGGCATGCCCATCGAGTCCGAGTGGTCACTGTCCGCACCACGCACGATCACCTTCGAGGAGCCGGTCGTCTCCCTGGACGTGCGCCTGGTGAACGGCACGGTCAACGTCGTCGGTACGGACGGCGGCGGCCCGGCCCGCCTGGAGCTGACGGCGATCGACGGCCCGCCGCTGAAGGTCACCCACCGGCACGGCACGCTGACCCTCGCGTACGAGGACATGTGGCCCCCGAAGACCTTCCAGTCCCTCCGCAGCCGGCTCTCCCGCATGGACTGGGGCCGCTCGGCGGACGTGACCCTCACCGTGCCCGCGGCGGCCGGCGTCACGGTCGCCGTCGTCGGGGCGAGCACCGTGGTCTCCGGGATCACGGGCAGCACGAAGGTCCAGGGCGTCTCCGGCGACACCACGCTCGTCGGCCTCACCGGAGACGTCACCAACGAGACCGTCTCGGGCCGCGTGGAGGCCCAGCGCCTCGGCGGCGAGGTCCGCTGCAACACCGTCTCCGGCGACGTCACGCTCGTCGAGTGCACGGGAGGCCCGGTCAAGGCCGACTCGGTCAACGGCAACGTCGTGATCGACCTGTCGCCGGCCGCGCCGGGCACCGACCTGGCGGTCACCTCCGTCTCCGGCGAGGTCGCCGTCCGTCTGCCCGCCACGGCGGACGCGACGGTGACGGCGGGCACCACGGTCGGACCCGTCTCCTGCGCCTTCGGCGAGCTGCAGGTCCGGGACCGGTTCGGCGCCCGGGACATCACCGGCCGGCTCGGCGACGGCTGCGGCCGGATCAAGATCACCACCGTCTCCGGCGCCGTCGCCCTGCTGCGCGGCCCGGACGCCGGCGACTGGGCCGGCGACGGCCGGGCCGACGGCCCCGCCAAGGCCTCCGCCGAAGCCCCCGCCGGCGCCCCCGCCCAGGGAAAGGTCCTCTGATGCCCCCCGTCTTCGCCCACGGCCGGCTGCGCCTCTACCTGCTCAAGCTGCTCGACGAGGCGCCCCGCCACGGCTACGAGATCATCCGGCTGCTGGAGGAGCGCTTCCAGGGCCTGTACGCACCCTCCGCCGGCACCGTCTACCCGCGCCTGGCCAAGCTGGAGGCCGAGGGCCTGATCGCCCACACCACCGAGGGCGGCCGCAAGGTCTACGCCATCACCGCCGCCGGCCGCGCCGAACTCGCCGGCCGGCAGGGCGAACTGGCCGAGCTGGAACTGGAGATCCGCGAATCCGTCGCCGCGCTCGCGGCCGACATCCGCGAGGAGGTCCGGGGCGCGGCGGGCGACCTGCGGCGCCAGGTGCGCGAAGCCGCCCGGCAGACCCGGGCGGCGACGGACTCGCCCTCCTTCGACAGCGCGAAGGAGGACTTCCGCCGGGCGAAGGAGCAGTGGAAGGAACAGGCCCGGCGGGCCAAGGAGGAGAGCCGGCGCGCCCGCCAGGACGCCCAGCAGGCCCGCCACCAGGCCTGGGAGGCCCAGCTGTGGGCCCACGAGGAGGTCCGGCGCGCCACCCGGCACGTCCAGGAGCAGGTGGAGGAGCACCTGCGTCGCGGCGACTGGCCGACGGGCGTCGCGGAAGGCGTCAGCGCCCTGGCGAAGGAGTTCGGCGCCTTCACGGCCCGCGCGACGGGCGCGCCGGGCGCGCCGGGACCGGCCGGCACGGCGGCCCCGGAGGGCACGGCCGGCGCGGCCGACGCGACCGGCACCCGGCGCCCCGGCCCGCCCGCCGTCGCCGGCCGCGAGTGGGCCGAGGCCGGCGGCACCCCCTCCGCGGACCCGGCCCGCGACCTGGACCGCCTCCTGGACCGCTTCCGCGACGACATCCGCGACGCGGCCCGCGACCACGGCGTCACCCGGACCCAACTGGACGAGTCCCGCCGCCACCTGGCCGACGCGGCAGCCCGCATCACGGCCCTGCTGCGCCCGGGGGGCTGAGGTGCCGACGAGTTCCACGGCTTGGTGGCTGGCGCGGCTGTTAGGGCCGCGGACGACCCCGCCGACCAAGCCCGCCGCTACCCGGCCGGCACCGCAGCCACGTCCCTGATGGCTGCGGGTACGCACAGCCCCTCCGGAAGACCCGTTCGACGGCGTCCCGGCCGTCGCCGCCCGCGCGGCGGTGCACGATCTCGGCAGACAGCCGGACCGCATCGAAGCAAAGTCCCGTGCGCAGCATGGCGGGCGCGCCACGGCTCCATGCCTCACGGACGGCGTGGGGACGGCGCTCCCCCGCGGCGAGCCAGAAGGCGGGGTGCCGGAGGTCTCGTGTCACGTCCAGTCGGGAACAACCACTCGGCTTCACGCCTCCCTGGGGTCCGGGCGAGGAACGTCCCGACCCCGTCCTCCGGAGTCTCACGGTCGGCACCGCGGCCGTGGGGCACGACCGTCAGCGTGCTGCGGCGTTGAACTTGGCGATCTTCTCGACGAGTTCGGCGAGACTGCCGATGCGAAAGGTCGGCAGGTCCGTGGCGGCCGGGCCGTCCTGCTGGATGGTGCCCCAAGGACCACGGCGGATCAGGACCGTCCGCATGCCCGCAGCCACGGCGGGGCTGATGTCGTTGTCCAGGCGATCACCGACGTAGAGCGCCTTACGAGGAACTCCGGATCCGGCTTGCTCGCTCCCCAGTCGTCGGACGTGGCTGCCCGCAATGGCCGGCCAAAGTCCGATGCCGCGCAATTCCGCCAGTGCGGGCCGCACGTCGGGGTAGAGGTCATCCTCCCCGAACCACTCCGGCTCACCGGCGGCGGCGCGACCCCTGCCAGAGCGAGCGGTGCGGGTGATGGCCGGGGCGGCAGGGCGACGCCCCGAACGGCAGAGGTGGTACGAGTGCCGGACTCGTACCACCTCTGCTGCTACTGCAGGCGCCGTTACAGCACCTTCGACAGGAACGCCTTCGTCCGGTCGTGCTGCGGGTTGGTGAGCACGTCGCGCGGGTTGCCCGACTCGACCACCACGCCCTGGTCCATGAAGACCACCGAGTCGCCGACCTCGCGGGCGAAGCCCATCTCGTGGGTCACCACGATCATGGTCATGCCGTCCTCGGCCAGGCCCCGCATGACGTCCAGGACGTCACCGACGAGCTCCGGGTCGAGCGCCGAGGTGGGCTCGTCGAAGAGCATCAGCTTCGGCTCCATCGCCAGCGCCCGCGCGATCGCGACGCGCTGCTGCTGGCCGCCGGAGAGCTGCGAGGGGTAGTTCTCGGCCTTGTCGCCGAGGCCGACCCGGTCGAGCAGCTTCTTCGCCCGCTCCCGGGCGACGGCCTTCGTCTCGCCCTTGACCTGGACCGGCGCCTCCATGACGT
Organism: Streptomyces aureoversilis; assembly: GCF_042657885.1. NCBI lineage: Bacteria > Bacillati > Actinomycetota > Actinomycetes > Kitasatosporales > Streptomycetaceae > Streptomyces > Streptomyces aureoversilis. The sequence goes on along the minus strand of NZ_JBHSKJ010000008.1, from coordinate 357,847 downwards.
TCGCCAGCGCCGTCATGTGCGGGAAGAGGTTGAAGCGCTGGAACACCATGCCGATGTCCCGGCGGTTCTTGGCGACCTCGCTGTCCTTGAGCTCGTAGAGCTTGTCGCCCTGCTGGCGGTAGCCCACCAGACGGCCGTCGACGTACAGCTTGCCCGCGTTCACCTGCTCCAGGTGGTTGATGCACCGCAGGAAAGTGGACTTGCCGGAGCCGGAGGGGCCGATGAGGCAGAACACCTCGCGCGGGGCGACCTCGAGGTCGATGCCCTTGAGGACCTGTACGGCGCCGTAGGACTTGTGGACGCCCTCGGCCTTCACCATCGCGTTCATGCGCTGACGCCTCCCTTGGGACGGTTGCTGAAGGAGGACAGGTTGGCCTTGACCTTCTGCCACGGGGTGAGCGGCAGGGTCCGCAGGGAACCGCGGGCGTAACGCCGCTCCAGGTAGAACTGGCCGACGCTGAAGATGCTGGTGAGGATCAGGTACCAGGTGGCCGCGAGGAAGAGCATCTCCACCGGGGCGCCGGTGGTCTGCCCGATGTCGGACGTGGAGCGCAGCAGCTCCAGATACTGGGCCGCCGCCGCTGCCAGCGACGAGGTCTTGAGCATGTTGATGAACTCGTTGCCGGTCGGCGGCACGATGACCCGCATCGCCTGCGGCAGCACGATCCGGCGCAGCGTCCGGGCCTGGCTCATGCCGAGTGCGTGCGCGGCCTCGGTCTGGCCCTCGTCGACCGACTTGATGCCGGCCCGCACGATCTCGGACATGTAGGCGGCCTCGTTGAGCCCCAGGCCGAGCAGAGCGGCCATGAACGGCGTCATGAAGTCGCTCATCTCGTCCCGGTAGATGGGGCCGAGGTTGATGTACGGGAAGATCAGCGCGAGGTTGAACCACAGCAGCAGCTGGACGTAGACCGGGGTGCCCCGGAAGAACCAGATGTAGGCCCAGGAGACCGAGGACGTCACCGGGTTCTTCGACAGCCGCATCACCGCGAGCAGAATGCCGCCCACGAGGCCCAGCAGCATGGCGAGCACCGAGATCAGGACCGTCTTGCCGAGGCCCTCGACGACCGTCGAGTCGAAGAGGTAGTCCGGGATGGTGCTGTAGTGCACCTTCGCCGAGGCGAAGGCGTTGACCAGCAGGCCCAGGAGGGCGAGGACGACGACGGCGGAGATCCAGCGGCCGTAGTGGCGGACGGGGATGGCCTTGACCGCCTCGGGGAGGGCCGCGGTGGCGGTCGCGGCCTTCTTGGCGGCGTCCTCGCCCTTGGCGGGACCGTCCGGCTTGTCGTCGCCGGCGGCCTTGCCGGCCTTGTCGGCCTTTCCGGAGTCGCCGGACTTGGCGAGCTTGTCGGCCTTGTCGGCCTTGCCGGGCTCGCCGGGCTCGTCGGCGTCCGAGGGCTTGTCGGTCTTGCCGGCGTCGGCCGGCTTGTCCGCATCCGAGGCCTCGGCGGCCTCGGCGGGCTTGCCGGCACCGTCGGCGGCCTTCGCGGCCTCGGCCGGCTTGTCCGAGCCGTCGGCCTTCGCGTCGGCCTTCGCCTCGGCCGCGGGCTTGTCCGCATCCGTCGGCTTCGCGGCGTCAGCCGCCTCCGCGGCTGCCGCGTCCTTGCCGGCATCGGAGGCCTTCGCGGCCTTCGGCGCCTTCGGCGCCTTCGCGGCCTCGGCCGCCTCCGCAGGCTTGGTGGGTTCCTTCCCGTCGGGCTTGTCGGGCGACGGGGAGTCGGGGGAAGAAGTCACGGGGAGTGCCTTTCAGCAGATCCGTACGAGGGTGAGGGGGACGGGGGAAGCCGCGGCGGGACGGGCCCGCGCGGCGGCGACTCGTCAGGAACCGCCGTTGATCTTCGCTTCCTTGACCGCGCCTGCGTCGACGCCCCAGGTCGTGATGACCTTCTCGTACGCACCGTTCTTGATGATCGCTTCGAGCGCCGCCTTCAGGGCGTCCCGCAGCTGGGTGTTGTCCTTCGCGACGGCGATGCCGTACGGCGCGGCCTCGACCTGCTCGCCGACCGCCTCGAAGTCGTTGCCGCCGCCCGAGGTCTTGACCGCGTACGCCGCGACCGGGAAGTCGCTGGAGACGGCGTCCACGCCGCCGGCCTTCAGCCGGGTCTGGGCCTCGAGGTCGGTGTCGAAGGCCTCGATGGAGATGGAGTCCTTCTCGTCCTTCTCGCACTTCTCGGACTGGGACTTGGCCAGGTCGTGCGAGACCGTGCCGCGCTGGACCGCGATCTTCTTGCCGCAGAGGTCGTCCCAGCCCTTGATGTCCTTGGTGTCGCCCTTCTTGGTGTAGAGCGAGACGCCGGCGTTGAAATAGTCGACGAAGTCGACGCCCTCGCCGACCTTCTTCTTGGTCTTGGGGTCCACGCCGTCCTGGCGGTCCTTGGTGTCGGTCATCGCGGACATCGCGATGTCGTAGCGCTTGGACCGCAGACCCGTCAGCAGTGCGTCGAACGTGCCGTTGTTGAACTCGACCCTCACGCCGAGTTCCTTGCCGAGGGCGGCGGCGATGTCGGGGTCGATGCCGACGACCTTGCCGTCCTTCTTGAATTCCACCGGCGGGTAGGCGATGTCCGAACCGACCTTGATGACGCCGGAGTCCTGGATCTTCTTCGGCAGCTTGTCGAAGAGGGGGGCCTTGGAACCCTGGGCGCTCTGGCCGGCACCGTTGCCGGTCTTGTCCCGCTGATCGCCGCAGCCGGTGAGCAGCAGGGCGCCGGCGACCGCGATCGCGCCGGCGGCGGCCAAACGACTCCTGGCGGCAGCCGTGCGAGGGGTGGTGCTTGCGGTCATTGCTGGTTCCTCCTGCGGGTGAGGGGGTGGCCCAAGGAGCCGACTGTTGGACAGACACAGAACAAACACAGGAAAACGCTGATGACGCACGAGGTGCGGAGCACACCCTTGGATGTCGCGACCTCGTGTGATTGGGGCATCTTGCCATCCGGACTGCACCATTCGGGGGCCTCGCTATGTCAAAATCGGATAACGGGCGATCCCCGTGCCGCATCAGGTCGGTACCAGGTCGGTCCGGAGTAACGGACTCAAGGGTTCCGCTTCTATGAGCCGCCGGGCGAGACGTATGTCACGCGCGCTCTGTCTCACTCCGTGGACTTATGCCCCCAGTTGACACCGTTCCGACCCGCGAACGGAGGCTGCTCGCGGCCGCGCCGCGACAAGTCAGCGGGAACTCACTCGTAGGCCGTAGCGCTCATTTGATAGAAATGCCAGCCACACCCCGCACCAGGGGCGAGGGCGCGTGTGCGGCGCGCCCGGCATACGGATCCGGAACGCGCGGCACCACCCCCCGCGCGCAGGTCATCTCGGTGGCCGGACACGGACGTGAAGCCCGACCCGCCCCGCAACCCAGGGCGGATACCCTCGACGGACATTCGACAAAGGGGTCAAATAAAGTGGCAGCGGAGATCGTGAATCCTCGCAGCGACAGCGGTCCGGACGATACTCGCGACGAGTTCTTCGATCCGGCGTTCGCGCTGCACCGGGGCGGCAAGATGGCCGTCCGGGCGACCGTGCCCGTGCGCGACCGGGACGATCTGTCCCTCGCCTACACGCCCGGCGTGGCCAAGGTGTGCAGCGCCATCGCGGAGCAGCCGGAGCTCGTCCACGACTACACCTGGAAGTCCCAGGTCGTCGCCGTGGTCACGGACGGCAGCGCGGTGCTCGGGCTCGGTGACATCGGTCCGGAGGCCTCCTTGCCCGTGATGGAGGGCAAGGCGATCCTCTTCAAGCAGTTCGGCGGCGTCGACGCCGTCCCCATCGCCCTCGACTGCCGCGGCGTCGACGAGATCGTCGACACCGTCGCGCGCCTCGCGCCCTCCTTCGGCGGCATCAACCTGGAGGACATCTCCGCGCCGCGCTGCTTCGAGGTCGAGCGCAAGCTCCAGGAGCGGCTGGACGTCCCGGTCTTCCACGACGACCAGCACGGCACCGCCGTCGTCACCCTCGCCGCCCTGCGCAACGCGGCCGAGCTGACCGGGCGGACGCTCGGCGAGCTGCGCGCCGTGATCTCCGGCGCGGGCGCGGCCGGCGTCGCGATCGCCAGGTTCCTGGTCGAGGCGGGCATCGGCGACGTGGCCGTCTGCGACCGCAAGGGCATCGTCTCGGGCGACCGGGAGGACCTCACCGAGGTCAAGCGCGACCTCGCCGGCTTCACCAACAAGGCCGGGCTCACGGGCCCCCTGGCCGTGGCGCTGGACGGCGCGGACGTCTTCATCGGCGTCTCCGGCGGCACGGTCCCGGAGGAGGCCGTGGCCACGATGGCGAAGGACGCACTGATCTTCGCGATGGCCAACCCCACCCCGGAGATCCACCCGGACGTCGCCCACAAGTACGCGGCCGTCGTCGCCACCGGCCGCAGCGACTACCCGAACCAGATCAACAACGTCCTGGCCTTCCCGGGCATCTTCGCGGGCGCCCTGCAGGTGCGGGCCTCCCGCATCACGGAGGGCATGAAGCTCGCCGCCGCGGAGGCCCTCGCGGCCGTCGTCGCGGACGAGCTGAGCGCCGACTGCGTCATCCCGTCGCCGTTCGACGAGCGGGTCGCCCCGGCGGTGACGGCCGCCGTCGCGGCCGCCGCGCGCGCGGAGGGCGTGGCCCGGCGCTGACGCCGGCGCCCGACGCCGTACGCCTGCGAGGGCCGTACGCCGTACACCTACGAGAGCTGTACGCCGTACGCCCACGAGACCGGGCCGCACCTCCTGCCGGGGGTGCGGCCCGGTCGCCGTATCAGCCGAGCCTCAGCCGAGCCGCCGGACGAACACGTCGCCCGTGCCGTTGGTGTCGCCGGGCACCAGGTTGCCGCCCCAGCTGTTGAAGACGGCGGTCCGGCCGAGCAGGTCGGTCCTGACCTCGCCCGCGTTCCCGTCGTCCTGGGCGCCGTCGGCGGCGACGTTGAGCCGCTCCACGGCGCCGGTCCGCAGGTTCCGTACGAACACGTCCTGCCGGTCGTTGGTGTCCCCGGGCACCAGGTTGCCGGCGTCGGAGGCGAAGAACACCCGCTCGTTGTCGACGCTCATCGCGGCGCCCCCGTAGGAGGCGCCGTCGGCCTGGGAGCCGTCGGCGGCGAGGCTCAGGCGCCGGGTGGTCCCGGTCCGCAGGTCCTTGGCGTAGACGTCCTGGGCACCGTTGGTGTCGTCCGCCACGACCTGCTCGGGGCTGGAGAAGAGGGCGTGGCGGCCGTCGGGGCTGAGCCCGATGCCGCCGGTGACCAGTGCCTGCAGGCCGTCGTACGTCTCGGCCGCGCGCTCGGTGCGCCCGGTGCGCAGCTCGTGCACGTAGAAGCCGTAGAGGCCGGGCCGGGCGAGCTCCCCGGCGGACTTCCGCGACCCGGGCTCCTCCGGCTTCCCCGCCGTCTCCGGGGCGAGGTTCCGGGCCGCCGTCCGGAAGCCGATCCGGCTGCCGTCCGCGCTGATCACGGGGTGGCCGGACATGCCGTCGGCCTCGGTGCCGTCGCTCGCGACGCTCACCCGCTGCGTGGTCCCGCGCCGGCGGTCGAGGACGAAGACGTCCTCCCGCTGGTTGGTGTCGCCGGGCACGAGGTCGTCGCGGCCGGAGACGAAGGCGACGTAGCGGCCGCTGGTGCTGATGGCGGCCGAGTGGTTCGAGCCGCTGCCGCTGCCGCCGGTGGGGTTGGCGACGAGTACCTCGGTGCGCCCGGTCCGGCGGTCGCGGACGAAGACGTCGGAGCCGTTCGGGTTGCTGCCGGGGGCGAGGTCGGCGCCCGAGTCGAAGACGACGTACCGCCCGTCGCCGCTGATCGACGGCGACGAGGACCAGGTGTCGGCCGGGGTGCCGTCGCTCGCGGCGCTGACCAGCTCGGTCCTCCCGGTCTGCAGGTCCCTCACGAAGACGTGCCCGGTGGGCCCGGCGCCGGGCGCGAGCGTGCCGGCCCGGGACAGGAAGACCACGGTGCGGCCGTCGGCGCCGAGCGAGGCGCCGTGGGACTCCGCGTCGGCCTGGGTGCCGTCGCTCGCGACGCTCACCCGCTCGATGCGCGGGGCGGGGCGCGGGGCCGCCGCGGAGGCGGCTCCGGCTGCGGGCAGGAGGGCTGCGGGAAGGAGGGCTGCGCAGGTTCCTGCGACGGCCGCGGCGACGACGGCCCGTCTGAGATGACGCATGATCGTCTGAACCCCCTCGGTGACGCCCGCGCCGGCGCGGCACGGGGCAACCGAAGCCAACCCCCGGGCCTCAGGCCCGGTCAACGAGGAGGCACACTCTCCGCCGCGGATACGGCCGTTGCGACAGGGCGGACTGGACGGGACGCGCGGCGCGGCGCGCGTCACACCGCGGCGTGGTTTCGCCCGGCAGGCGGCGGGGCTAGGTTCGGATCATGTTCGCCGCCTACGCCGCACGCATCGATCGTGACCAGCCGCTCGCCGGACTCGAGTTGGGGCAGCGCCCCGAGCCGGAGGCGCCTCCCGGGTGGACGGTCGTCCACGTCAAGGCCGCCTCCCTCAACCACCACGACCTGTGGTCGCTGCGCGGGGTGGGCCTCGGCGAGGAGGCGCTGCCGATGATCCTCGGCTGCGACGCCGCCGGGGTCGACGAGTACGGCAACGACGTCGTCGTCCACTCCGTCATCGGCCAGACCGGCCACGGCGTGGGCCCGACGGAGCCGCGCTCCATCCTCACCGAGCGCTACCAGGGCACCTTCGCCGAGCGCGTCGCCGTCCCCGCGTGGAACGTGCTGCCCAAGCCCAAGGAGCTCAGCTACGAGGAGGCCGCCTGCCTGCCGACCGCGTGGCTGACCGCGTACCGCATGCTGTTCACCAACGCGGACGTGCGCCCCGGCCAGAGCGTCCTGGTGCAGGGCGCGGGCGGCGGCGTGGCCACCGCTGCGATCGTCCTCGGCGCCGCGGCGGGCCTGCGCGTCTTCGCGACCAGCCGCGACGCGGCCAAGCGCGAGCGCGCCGTGGAGCTGGGCGCCGAGGGCGCCTACGAGCCGGGGGCGCGGCTGCCGCACCGGGTGGACGCCGTCATCGAGACGGTCGGCGCCGCCACCTGGTCGCACTCGGTCAAGTCCCTCAAGCCCGGCGGCACCCTGGTGATCTCCGGCGCGACCAGCGGGCCGAACCCGCCGGCCGCCGAGCTCAACCGCATCTTCTTCCTGGAGCTGAAGGTCGTCGGCTCGACCATGGGCTCCAAGGAGGAGCTGGCGGACCTGCTGAGCTTCTGCGCGGCGCACGGCGTACGGCCCGTGATCGACTCGGTCCTGCCGCTGGACCGGGCGCGCGAGGGATTCGAGAAGATGGCCGGTGGTGACCTGTTCGGCAAGGTCGTCCTGACGGTATGAACGGCGGATGCCGAAGAGACGCTTGCGCAAGGCGGCGTTCCTCGCCGCTGCCGCCGTCCTGCTGCTTCTGACGCCCGGGGCCCCGGCGGAGGCCCGTACGGACCCGGGTGCCGCCCCGGGCCCGGGTGCCCCGGCCGCGGGCATCCCGCCGCTGACCGACGAGCAGGGCCGGGCCCTCACCCTGCGCGGCTGGAACCTCGCGGACAAGGAGCACCGCGGCGACGAGGCCCTCGCGGACATCACGGAGCGCTCCCTGCGCGACATGGCCGCGCAGGGCTTCAACCTCGCCCGCCTCGCGGTCTTCTGGGACGACCTGGAGCCGCGGCCCGGCCACTACAGCACGTCCTACCTCCGCAAGATCGAACGCGTGCTGGACTGGGCGCACAAGTACCGCGTCCGCGTCGTCATCGACGCCCACCAGGACGTCTACGGGCCGGCCTTCGGCAGCCACCGCGGCATCCCCGCCTGGGCCACCCGCACCGACGGCCTGCCCTACCGGCCCCACCCCGACGACTGGTTCGCCGAGTACTTCGAACCGGCCGTCCAGGCCGCCTTCGAACACCTCTACCAGGACGATGACCTGCGCCGCGCCCAGGCCCGCATGTGGCAGGTCCTCGCGGGGCGGCTCGCGGGCCACCCCGCCGTGTTCGGCTACGACCTGATCAACGAGCCGATGGGCCGGATGCGCCCCGGCGAGAGCATCCCGGACGCGGCCCGCCGCATCGAGTCCACGCAGATCACCCCCATGTACGGGCGCATCGCCGAGGCGATCCGGCGCGTCGACCGCCGCCACTGGCTGTTCGTCGAGCCCACCCCCGCCGCCGGCGAGGGCGTCCCCACCGGCCTCGGCCGCATCCACGACCCCAAGGTCGTCTACGCCCCGCACTTCTACAACGCCGCCATGGAGGCCGGGCGCGACTACGACCCGGCGTCGGGCTGGCTGAAAGCGTACGAGGCCGCGGTCGTCCACTACCCGCGCGCCATGGGCATCCCCGTCTTCATCGGCGAGTGGGGCCCGCTCGACAGCTCCCTGCCGAACATGGGCCGCTTCTACGAGGACGCCCTCACCTCCATGTCCCGCTACGCGACCGGCTGGGCGAGCTGGCAGTGGTGCTACGGCGGCGGCTACTGCGCCATGGACGCCCACGGGGTCTTCCAGGCCAACAAGTCCCGGACGGCGGAGCCGTACGCGGCGGCCGTGGCGGGGACGGTGCGGTCCGCTTTCTACAGCCCGGTGTCGGGCGCCTACCGCCTGATCTACGCCGCAAGGCGGCACGGCACCACGGAACTGATCCTGCCGCCGGCGCCGCGCGGCTGGCACGTCGAGGTGACGGGCCCGGCCCGGGCGGACACCACGCGGGTTCCGGCGGCGGAGCGGGCTACGGTGCGGGTGACGGCGGGCGCCGGAGGCGGTGAGGCCGTGGTGACGGTGACGGCGGACTGACGGCACCGGTCATCGTCGGGGCGGTACGGGCACAGATCCCGTACCGCCCCGTCCGTTGCCGCTACTTCAGCGCGAGCACCATCGCGTCCGACGGCGACTTCCAGACCGTCCGGGCCTCGGCGAAGCCCGCCTCGCGCAGGGTGCGCGCGTGCCACTCGGCGGAGGGGGTGTCGCCGTCGGCGTGCTCCCCGTAGATCTCGAAGCGCTCGGCGGTCGGCCCGGCGAGCACCGGGTCGGCGGCGGCGAGCTCCCACCACGCGCGCCAGTCGAGCGCGCCCTCCGCCTTGGCGCGGTCCATGCGCGCGTGGCGCAGCGCGCGTTCGGCCTCGTTGATGCGGGGCGTGCCGGCGTCCGGCATGTGGTCGGCGTTGAGGAAGACTCCGCCTTCGCGGACGACTCCGGCGAGCTGCCCGTAGAGGGTGCGCAGGGGGTCCGAGTGCAGCCAGTGGAGGGCGGTTGCGGTGAGGACGGCGTCGTAGTGCTCGTGGGGGAGCTGCGCGGTCCAGTCCGGGTCCTTGAGGTCCGCGGTGACGAACTGGACGCGGTCGTCGCCGGCGAAGGTGCCGCGGGCGATGGTCAGCAGGGCCGGGTCCAGGTCGACGCCGGTGGAGACGGCCCCGGGGAAGCGGTCCAGCAGGCGGGCGGTGATGGTGCCGGTGCCGCAGGCGAGGTCGAGCACGCGGGGCGCGGGGCCCACGAGGGCCTCGACCATGTCGAGCATCACCCGGAACCGCTCCTCGCGGTCGGGCAGGTACCACTCCTGCTGCCGGTCCCAGCTGTCCTGCCAGGCGTTCCAGTCCGTGCCGACGACGGCCTCGGTCATGAGGTTCCTCCAACGGGTCATACCGTGTAATACCCTCGGTCGTACACCGACCATTACAGGCCGGTGAGCCGACCCTAGACCGCTCTGCGTAAGGACCACAAGTGGAACTGGCCTATTACTCGGACTTCGCTGTGCGGCTGGTCAACAGCGAGGAGCCCGGCCGCGGCACGGACACGCTGACCTCCGTCGAAGCCGTGCGCGAGCTCTTCGGGCCCAACGCGCAGGGGGCCCGGCGGGCGGGCGACAGCGACGTCACCCGGCTGAGGGCCGTCCGGGCCCGGCTGCGCGCCGTCTTCGAGGCCGCCGCCGAGGGCGACGAGGTGCGCGCCGTGGACCTGCTCAACGCCCTGCTGATGGAGTACCCGGTCAGCCCGCAGGTCTCCGGGCACGAGCACCGCGACGAGGACGGTCGCCCCAAGTGGCACATGCACATCGCCGACCACGCGGCCAACGCCGGTGCCTCGTACGCCGCCACCGCCTGCATGGGCCTCGCCGTGCACCTGACGGAGTACGGCGTCGACCGGCTCGGCATCTGCCAGGCGTCGCCGTGCCGCAACGCCTACCTCGACACCTCGACCAACCGCTCGCGCCGCTACTGCTCCGACCGCTGCGCCACCCGCGCCAACGTCGCCGCCTACCGCGCCCGCAAGCGCCTGGAGAGCCGCGCGGCCGAGGCCCCGGCGGGCAGCGACCGCACCGGCCTGAGCGCCGAGGCCAGCCACGACAGCAGCGCGCCCGCCGAGCGCTGACCCGCCTGCGGGGGCCGCCGCAGCCGCACCAGCGCACGGGCCACGACGAGCTCCTGCGGCACCACCCCGAACTCCCGGCTGTCGTTCTCCACCAGCGGATTGTCCCCGCGCACCCACCAGCCGCCCTCGCGCAGCTCCACGGCGCGCTTGACGATGAGCAGGTCCTGCCGGAACGGGTGGCGCAGCACCACCACGTCACCCGGCCGCACCACCGCTCCGTACTGGACGACCAGCTGGTCCCCGGGGTTCAGGGTCGGCACCATCGACGGGTTGTAGACCTCGGCCAGCCCGATCCGCAGCAGTCCGCGGCGCTCGCGGTCCAGCTCCTGCCCGCGCTCGTCCACCTGCTCCTGCACCGCGGCACCTCCCGGTCCGTAATCCTCCACCAGTCCCAGACTGACACTGGACTTTTGTCCTAAGCCCCCCGGGGCACCCGAGAAAAGCCTTCCCACACCGAGTAATCTCGCACCTGAGAAGACGATCACGAGGAAGGACAGCTCTTATGCTCTCCCGCCTGTTCGCACCCAAGGTGCGAGTCAGCGCCCACTGCGACCTGCCCTGCGGTGTCTACGACCCCGCCCAGGCGCGCATCGAGGCAGAGTCGGTCAAGGCCGTCCAGGAGAAGTACCAGGCGAACGAGGACGCGGACTTCCGCGCCCGTGCGCTCATCATCAAGGAGCAGCGCGCGGAGCTCGCCAAGCACCACGTCTCGGTGCTCTGGAGCGACTACTTCAAGCCGCCGCACTTCGAGAAGTACCCGCAGCTGCACCAGCTGGTCAACGACACCCTGAAGGCCCTGAGCGCGGCCAAGGCGTCCAACGACCCGAAGACGGGCCAGAAGGCGCTGGACTACATCGCCGAGATCGACCGCATCTTCTGGGAGACCAAGAAGGCCTGATCCGGCGGCATGGCGCTGTCCGCACCCGGTCCCCGGCCCCCGTGAGGGAAGCCGGAACGGACCGGGTGCGCTGCTGTTTGCGGGCTTTTCCGCCGTTATGGGCTTTCCCGGACGCGGGCAGGCTTTTCCGGGTGCGGGCTTTGCTACGTACGGGCCTTCCTGCGTGCCACCGTCAACGCCGCCCCGTACAACGTCAGGACGACGGTCATCAGGCCGTAGTAGAGCGGTGGCAGGGCCGTCATGCCCAGGGCGGGGCCCAGGGGGGACAGGGGCAGGAGCAGGCCCGTGACGGCCAGGCCGGCGGTCGCCAGGCGGAGCGGCAGCGGGGCCCGGCGTTCGGCCGCGTCCCTGCCGGCGCGGAGCAGGAGGATGACCAGGGCCTGGGTCAGCAGGTTCTCCGTGAACCAGCCCGCGTGGAAGGCGGCCTGTCCCCCGGCGCCGCCGCCGGGGTGCACGGTCAGGGCCAGCACCCCGAAGGTCGCGAGGTCGGCCGTGGCGTTCAGCAGGCCGAAGCCCGTCATGAAGCGGAACAGGGCGCGCGGGCGCAGCACCACGGGGCGCAGGTGGGCCGTGGCCCCGGGCCGGTCGAAGGCGAGGGCGAGCTGGGCCGCGTCGAAGCACAGGTTCTGCACGAGCACCTGCGCGGGCAGCATCGGCAGGAACGGCAGCAGCAGGCCCGCGGCCAGCATCGCGATGACGTTGCCGAGGTTGGACGAGAGCGTGATGCGCAGGTAGGCGGCGATGTTGCCGGTGCTGCGGCGGCCGGTGACGACGGCCCGGTCGAGGGCGGTGAGGTCCTTCGAGGCGAGCACGACGTCGGCCGCCTCGCGTGCCACGGCCACCCCGTCGCGCGGGCAGATGCCCACGTCGGCGGCGCGCAGCGCGGCGAGGTCGTTGACGCCGTCGCCGAGGAATCCGGTCGTGGCGCCGGAGGCGCGCAGGGCGCGGACGACGCGGGCCTTGTGCTCGGGTGCGCAGCGGGCGAAGACGGTGGTGCGGGCGGCGAGCCGGGCGAGTTCGGCGTCGTCGGCCGCGTCGATCCGGGCGGCCGTGAGGGGTTCGCCGGGGTCGAGCCCCAGGTCCCGGCAGGCCCGGGCGGCCGTGCCCGGGTGGTCGCCGGTGAGGACCTTGACGGTCACGCCGCGGCCGGCGAGGACGGCCAGGGCCTCCTCGGCGGTGGGCGCGAGGGCGTCCCGCAGTCCGACGAAGCCGACGAGGGTGAGCTCCTGCTCGTCCTCGGGCGCGTACGGGCCCGCGCTCGCGGGCCGCTCGGCGAGGGCGACGGCGAGCACCCGCAGGCCGCTCCCGGCGAGGGCGTCCGCCCGGGCGGCGAGGCGGGTGCGGTCCGCGGGGCCGAGGGGGCGGCCGGCGGCGAGGTCGTCCACCGCCCCGTCCGCGACGCGCGTGCACCGCTCCAGGACGTCCTCCGCGGCGCCCTTCACCACGAGCACGTACCGGCCCGCGGGGGCGCCGGCGCCCGTGGCCGGGCGGAGCGGGCGGACATTGCCCGGCAGGGAGCCCGGCAGGGGGGCAGGCAGGGAGTCGGGCAAGGAGCCCGGCAGCGTGCCCGGCTCGCCGCCGCCCGCCACCCGGACGAGGGCCGACGCGATGCGGCGCCCGGGGCCGCAGGGCAGCGCCGCGACGCCCTCGACGCCGTCCGCACCGCCGCCCCGCTCCTCGTCCGCGTCGAGGAGCGCCTCGTCGAGGGCGTCCGGGGCGGGCAGCTCGGCGAGGTGCAGGGTCCAGAGGGCGGCCACGGCGGCCCAGTGCAGCACGGCCGGGTCCTCGCGGCCCTCGGCGTCGACCGCGCGGGCGAACACCGGCCGGTCCTGGGTGAGCGTGCCCGTCTTGTCGACGCACAGGACGTCGACGGCGCCGAGGTCGTGCAGCGCGGGCAGCCGTCTGACGATCACCTCGCCGCCGCGCGCGAGGAGGGCCGCGCCGCGCGCCAGGGCCGTCGTGACGACGACCGGCAGCATCTCGGGGGTGAGGCCCACCGCCACCGCGACGGCGAACGGCAGCGTCTCCATGCCGCGGCCGCGCACCAGCGCGCTCGTGACCAGCACCAGCGGTGCGACGAGCAGCATGCACCGCACCAGCGTCCAGGCGATCCCGTTCACGGAGCGGTCGAAGGGGCCGGGGAGCCGGCGGCCGCGGTCCTGCGGCAGGACCCCGGGCAAGGCCCCGGACAAGGCCCCGGACAGAACGGTGTCCGCGCCGGTGGCGACGACGACGCCGGTCGCGCTGCCGGAGACGACGCTGCTGCCCTGGAGGCACAGGTCGCCGGCCGCGCCCCTGGCGACGGGCGCGGACTCCCCGGTCAGCGCCGCCTCGTGCACGGTCAGGCCGGTCGCCCGCAGCAGTCTCAGGTCGGCGGGGACGAGGTCGCCGGGGGCGAGGAGGACGACGTCGCCCGGCACGAGCTGCTCGACGGGCAGCTCGCGGGTCACCGGCTCCTCCGTCTCCACGGGACGGCGGCGGACGGTCGCGGTGGTGGCCAGCAGCTCGCGCAGGGCGGCCGCCGAGCGGTCGGCGCGGTGCTCGCCGGTCGCGCGCAGCACACAGCTGACCGTCACGAGGACGGCGATCACGCAGGCGGTGCCCCAGGCGGCGAGGGCCGCCGACACCAGGCCGAGGGAGAGGAGGACGGCGGTGAAGGGGTCGCGCAGGCTGCGCGCGAAGCGGCGCGGCCAGGGGTCGGGGCGGCGCCCGGGGAAGACGTTCTCGCCGTGGCGCGCGAGCCGCTCGTCGGCCTCGGCCTCGGGCAGTCCGCGGGGCCCGCTCTCCAGCGCGCGCAGGACCTCCAGGGTGGTGCCGGTGCCTCCTCGCGCGGCGGAGCGGTCAGGCTCCCAGGCCATGGAGGCGCCCGGTGCGGGCGGCGCCGCGCCCGCCGGCCCGGCCCGTCCCCCCGGCCTCGCGGTCGGCGAGCTGGCCGACCATCAGCCGGACGATCGCGACGACGTGCGGGTCGTCCACGAGGTAGACCATGCGGCGCCCCTCGCGGCGCGACCGCACGAGCCCGGCCAGCTTCAGCTTCGCCAGGTGCTGGCTGATCGCGGGGAGCGCGCCACCCACCCGCTCGGCGAGGGCCGTGACGTCGCTCTCGCCCTGGGCGAGGGCCCACACCAGGTGGAGCCGGGCGGGCGAGGCGAGCAGCCCGAAGGCCGCGGCGGCCTCGGTGAGCACGTCCGCCGAGGGGTCGCCGAGGCCTTCGCCGAAGTCCTCTTCGACGTCCTCGAAGCTTCCGACACCTGCGGCCACTGTCGCTCTCCCGTTCCTGCCGCGCGTCCCTGTGCCCGGCACGACCAGTCTAGGCAGGGTGCGGGGGCCGGACGGGCGGACATGCGCCGCCCGGCGGCTGGGCAGAAGTATCGAGAGCAACCGGTCCGGAACGGCGGTAACAGGCTGCAAAAGGGGGACCCGTGGAAATCTCCGGAATTTTCAGCGCCATCGTCATCGGTCTGATCATCGGCGTGCTCGGCCGGCTCGTCGTGCCGGGGCGCCAGCACATCGGGGTGCTGTGGACGATCGTGGTCGGCATCGCCGCCGCGTTCCTGGGCGCGGCCATCGCCCACTGGCTGGGCGTCGACGACACCAAGGGGGTCGACTGGATCGAGTGGCTCATCCAGATCGCGCTGGCCGCGCTGGGCGTGGCCGCGCTCGACAGGGCGAAGGCGCGGCAGTGAGGCGTACGGATCCGGCGGCTACGACAGCTTGCCGTCGTAGTCCGGCAGCTTGAAGGTCCGCTCCGCGTGGCCGCCCACGAGGTCGGTGGTGTTGTTCCCGATGTTCGCGATGATCGAGTACCCCTGCTTCTCGATCTCGGCGCGCTTGGCGGTCTTGTACGTGCTCACGTCCTGGAAGAGGTCCGGGAGGTGCCGTACGTACAGGCCGCTGACGGGGTAGCCGACCTCGCGCAGGTTGTGCTCGGTGAGCGAGTCGAGGATGCCGGGGCGGGCGGTGACGAAGAAGACCGCGGCGCCCCGGGCGTGGGCGTAGCGCGTCAGCTCCAGCACCGGGGCGATGGCCGGCGTGGGGTACGTCCAGTGGAAGTCGGTCTCCAGGGAGCTGTTGTCGATGTCGAGGACGATGGCCTGCTTCCGGCCGTGCGCGTCCGCGGTGCGCTCCTTGACGTAGGGCAGGGCCCTGTCGATGACGGCCTGCACGTCGCGCTGCCAGACGGCGTAGTCGACGCCCTTGAGCCCCGCGGGCCCGGAGGTCCGGGCGGCGCTCGCCGTGGCGGCGGCCGGGCGGTCGGCGGGGGCGGCGGTCGCGTCCGTCGTGGTGACGGCCGTCGCGGCCGTGGCCAGGGCGGTGACGGCGAGGGCAACTGCGGTGCGGCGGGCCGGTATCGGTGCGGTCATGAATGACATGCTCACGCCCGCCGGTGACGGGCGGGGAACGTGCGGGTGGCCGTCCGGCGTCGCCCTGCCGCCCGCCGGGTGCGACCGGTTCCCGCCGCCGCGCCGCCGTCTCCTTCCGCTTGTGCGCGCCTTCCGCGAACCGGCATGCATGGGCCACGGGTCGCCGGGTAGGCGCTCCGAGGTCACCTACGGATCTGGGGAGGACGATGTGACCATCACGGCATCCACGGTTACGACAGGGCTTTCGGGGGCTGTGCCGCAGCACCTCGAAGAAGCGGTCGGGGGGCTGCCGTACATCGAGGACGCGTCCACAGTGGCGCCACGCGACGCCCGTGCGCTGTCCGGGCTGTTCTTCGCACGCCTGCGGGAGCTGGAGGAGGGCACGCACGCGTACCAGTACGCGCGGAACACCCTCATCGAGATCAACCTCTCGCTCGTCCGCTTCGCCGCCTCCCGGTTCCGCAGCCGCGGCGACCAGATGGAGGACATCATCCAGGTCGGCACGATCGGCCTGATCAAGGCGATCGACCGGTTCGACCTCTCGCGCGAGGTGGAGTTCACCACCTTCGCCGTGCCGTACATCGTGGGGGAGATCAAGCGGCACTTCCGCGACACCGGCTGGTCGGTGCACGTGCCGCGGCGGCTGCAGGAGCTGCGGGTCGAGCTGGCCAAGGCCACCGGCGAGCTGTCGCAGGAGCTGGACCACTCGCCGACGCCCGCCGAGCTGGCCGAGCACCTCGGGCTCAGCCGCGAGGAGGTCGTCGAGGGCATCGTCGCGGGCAACGGCTACACGGCCGGCTCCATCGACGTCCCCGTGGACGACGGCTCCGACCAGTCCGGCACCACCTACGCCGACCGGCTGGGCGGACTCGACCCCGCCATCGAAGGCGTCGAGAACCTGCACGCGCTCAAACCGCTCGTCGCCGAGCTCGACGAGCGCGACCGGCAGATCCTGCGCATGCGGTTCGGCGGGGAGATGACGCAGTCCGAGATCGGTGCGGAGCTGGGCATCTCGCAGATGCACGTGTCGCGGCTGCTGACGCGGATCCTGACGCGGCTGCGGGCGGGGATGCTGGGGCACAAGTAGCCGTCCGGGGGCCGGGCCGAGCCGGGCACCAGCGCAGCAGCAGGGGCTCGTGCGGGGCGGCGGGGGCTCGGCCTTGACGGCTTGACGGGAAGCCCTCGCCCCCGGTCCCCCGGCCTCCGGCTCCCCCGGCCGCCCTACGCGGCCCGGCGCGGCGGGAGCGGGCCTACGTGGCGCGGGCCTACGCAGCGGGAGCGGGCCTACGCAGCGGGCGCCGTCGCCGCCGACGCCGCCGGTCGCAGCCACGTGGCCCGGACGGTCTTTCCGTCCGGCCGCCGGTCCACCTCCAGCAGGCCGGCCAGCCGTTCGACCATGTGCCAGCCCAGCCCTCCGCCGCCGCCGAAGTCCGGCGGGCGGGGCTGCGGCGGGCGCGGGCTGGCGTCAGCGATCTCCACCACCAGGCGGCCCTGCACGGCCCGCACGCACAGCCGCCACCAGCCGCCCGCGTGCCGTATGGCGTTGGTGACCAGCTCCGAGACCACCAGGACGACGGCCTCGGGATCCGCCCACGGGCAGTGGCGGGCCAGGAACTCCGCCGTCGCGTGACGCGCCCGGGCGGCGTCCCCGTACGGGGCTTCGATCACAACCATCCGGCGGCTCCCTCGTCGCTGCTGTACCTGACCTGCTACTTCACCTCTGTCGACCGGCGTATACCCAGCGATCGCCGGGTCATGACCTCCGTTGCGGAGGGGTTCGTCACGGAAGGTCCGCGGCCGCGGTGCGCGGCCGGCGGGCGGCGGCCGCCGGCACCACCAGCACCACGAGCGCCCCCGCCACCAGCAGCCCGCCCAGCCACAGGGCGGCCGGCAGCGACACCGCGTCCGCGGCCCGCCCGCCCAGCAGGGCCCCCAGCGCGATCGCCGCGTTGAAGGCCGAGACGAACAGCGCCGAGGCCGCCTCCCGCGACGCCGGCGCCGCCGCCGTCAGCAGCCCCTGCGTGGAGACCGACACCCCGCCGTACGCCAGCCCCCACACCACGATCAGCGCACCGGCGGCGACCGCCCCGCCGGCCGGTACCGACACGGCCGGGAGCACGGCGGCCAGCGCGACCGCGATCACCAGCAGGGTGCGGCGCGGGTTGCGCGCGGCGGCCGCGCCCGCCAGGAAGTTGCCGGCCACGCCCGCCACGCCGTACGCCAGCAGCAGCCCGCTGATCAGACCGGCCCCCGCTCCGGACGCCCGCTCCAGGACGGGCCGGACGAAGGTGTAGCCGGCGAAGTGCCCGGCCACGATCAGCACGACGACCAGCAGGCCCGCCCGTACGCCCCGGATGCGCAGCAGTCCCGCCACCTCGCCCGCCCGGACGGCCCGCTCCGCCGGCAGCGGCGGCAGCAGCACGGCGAGCGCCGCCGTCACGGCCAGGCAGACCGCGCCCATGGCCGCGAACGCCGCCCGCCAGCCGCCCAGTCCCCCGGCCAGGGTCCCGGCCGGAACGCCGAGCACCGACGCGACCGCGATCCCGCTGAAGATCAGTGAGGTGGCCGGGCCCACCGACCGCTCCGGCACCAGCCGTACCGCCAGCCCCGCCGCTATCGCCCACACGCCCCCGATGCACACTCCCACCAGGACCCGCAGCCCCACGAGCACCGCGATGTGGGTCGCCAGCGCCGACAGCAGGTTGGCCACGGCCAGCAGGGCCATGAGCCCCACCAGCACCCACCGCCGGTCCAGCCGCCCGGCGGCCGCCGTCACCGCGGGCGCGGCGACCGCCGCGACCAGCCCGGGCACGGTCATCGTCAGACCGGCCGTCCCGGCCGGGACGCCCAGCCCGGAGCCGATCGGGGTGAGCAGCCCCACGGGGAGCATCTCGCTCGTCACGACCGAGAACGTCGCGGCGGCCACCGCGAGCACCGCGGCCCGGCCGCCCTTCCCCGCCGCCTTCGCACCGCGCTTGCCCGCGCGTTCTTCGACTGCACCTTGCTTCACTGCCTCTTGCTCCATGGGCCTCAGCCTCGGCGGCGGTGCGGCCGGGAACAACGCCGGAGTTCTCATCCTTTGATGAGCAGGATTAATCGGTCGGCGGAGGGCGGAACGTGGGCACGGGCGCGGGCATGGGCACGGGCATGGAGGCGGGCGTGGGTGCGGACCTGCGGGAGCTCGAGTGCTTCCTGGTCCTCGCCGAGGAGCTGCACTTCGGCCGGGCCGGCGAGCGGCTGTACGTGTCGCAGGGCCGCGTCAGCCAGCTCCTGCGCTCCCTCGAAGGCCGCATCGGCGCGCGGCTGTTCGACCGCACCAGCCGCCGGGTGGCCCTGACACCGCTCGGCGAGCGGTTCCTGGCCGGGCTGCGGCCCGCGTACGGGGCCCTCGCGGGCGTCGTCGACGACGCCCGGGCCGCCGCCCGCGGGGTGGAGGGCGTCCTGCGGATCGGCTTCCAGGGCACGGCGGACGGCGGGGTGATGGAGGCCGTCGGTACGTTCCAGGAGCGCCGGCCGGGGTGCGTGGTCGAGCTCGTGGAGATCCCGCTGAGCGACCCCTTCGGCGCCGTTCGCCGGGGCGAAGTCGACGCGGCGGTGGTGCTGTTGCCCGCGCAGGAGCCGGACCTGGCCGTGGGGCCGGTCTTCTCCCGGCAGCAGCAGACGCTGGCGGTGTCCGTCCGGCACCCCTTCGCGCGGCGTGCCGAGCTCGGCGCCGAGGAGCTCGCGGACTGCCCGCTCGTCGTTCCCGCGGCCCCCGCCCCGGCGTACTGGCGCGCGGCCCAGGCCCCCGCGGTCACGCCCGGCGGGCGCCCGGTCCCCCGCGGCCCGGAGGTGACGACGCTGCAGGAGGGCATCACCCTCACCGTCGCCGGACGCGCCGGGATGCTGTTGTGCCGGCCGACGGCCGACTACCACGGGCGCCGCGACATCGCCTTCGTCCCGGTGACCGGCCTGCCCTGCTCCGCCCTGGGGCTGGTGCGGCAGCGGGCCGCGGGGACGGAGCGGCTGCGGGCGTTCGGGCGCGTACTGGCCGAGGTCACCGGCCGGGCCGTCAGCGGCTGAGGCCGCCGGAGGGCGGGCCCGTCGGGAATCCGCTCGGCGGGCCGGAGGGGAAGCCGCTCGGGAAACCGGTGGGGAAGTCCGTGGGGAATCCGGTGGGGAAGCCGCTCGGGACTCCCGTGGGGAGCTCGTCCGGCGGGCCCTCCGGCGGGGCCGGCAGGCCCGGCGGCGTCACCTGCGGGGTCGCCGGAGGGGCCGACGGCCACGAGTCCTCGATCCGCTCCGTGACCTTCTCCTTCGCGGGCTTGAACACGCTCAGGTAGAAGACCCCGAAGCCCACGCACCCGGCCACGAACAAGGACAGGAACACCAGCAGGATCCCCATGCCCACCCGTGTCCTGGCGTCACCGGGCGGGAGGGCCGTGGCCCGGTCCGGGCGGCCCTGCGGGTGGCGGACGACGACGGTGTCCCCTTCGATGACCGTCGCCGGCCCGCCCGCCTCCTCGAACCGCCGGTGCCGCCCGTCCCCGTCGGTGAACTCGTAGACGTGGTGCAGCGTGGTCGAGGACGACCGGTGCGTGCCCTGCCGGCGGGTGACCGTGGTCGTGTACAGGCGCAGGCAGCGCCCCGGCACCTCGATGCCGCTGTGCCACGCGGCTCGCAGGCGCCGCATCCGCACCACCGCCCACACCATGCCGGCGATGCCGCCCGCCGCCATGAGTGCGGGCAGCGTGAGGATGACGATGTCGAACATGAACCCCCCGATGTCGGATGTGTGTGCGCATATTCAACTGTGTCGGGGGTTCTGATGCCATGAGTCAGATCTTGGTCCGCCGGCCGGCTCCACCGATCGGTTCCGCCGGCCCGTTCCGTCGACTCGTTCCGCCGACTCGTTCCGCCGGCTCAGCCCGCGGGCCCCTCCGCGGCGCAGGGGTCCACGACCGGCAGCGTGGTGGTGAACCGGGCGCCGCGCGGGCTGTCGGTGATCTCCAGGGTCCCGCGGTGGACGGTCGCGATGTGGTGGGCGATGGCGAGGCCGAGGCCCGTGCCGCCCGTCGCACGCGTACGGGCGTCGTCGAGCCGGGTGAAGCGCTCGAACACGCGCTGCCGGTCGTCCGGGTGGATGCCCGGCCCGTCGTCCTCGACGTGCAGGACCGCGACCCGCCGCGCGGCGTCGTGACCAGGACCGGGGCCAGGACCGGGGCCAGGACCGGGGCCGGGGCCGAGACCGAGGCGCACGGTGACGGTGCGGGCGGCGTGCCGGTCGGCGTTGTCGAGGAGGTTGCCCAGCAGGCGGGCGATGAGCGTGTGGCGGCCGTGCACGGTGACGGGGGCCCCTGCCTCGATGCGGACCTCCAGGGCCCGCCGCCCCTCCGGCCGCCGCCGGACCTCCTCGCGGACCAGGGCGGCGAGGTCGACGGGCTGGGCTCCCGGCAGCCCGTCGGTGCCGGTCGCGTCCAGCCGGGCGAGCAGCAGCAGGTCCGACGTGATGCTCTGCAGCCGCCGGGTGTCGCCGAGCGCCGCCTCCGCCACGGCCGTCCACTCGGCGTCCCCGGGGTGGGCGAGGGCGATCTCCAGCTCGGCCCGCAGGGCGGCGAGCGGGCTGCGCAGTTCGTGCGAGGCGTCCCCGACGAACCGGCGCTGCTGGTCGACGGCCGCCTGCAGCTGGTCGAGGGTCTTGTTCATCGTCGCGGCCAGCCGGGCCACCTCGTCGCGCGTGCGGGGCACGGGCACCCGGCGTTCCAGGTGGTGCGCGGTCAGCTCGGCGAACTGGGTGCGGATCGCCTCCACGGGGCGCAGCACCCGCCCGGCCACGAACCACGTCGCGCCCGCGAGGGCGGCCGTCACCAGCAGCACGGCGCCGGCGAGCAGCCGGCCCATGTGGTTGAGGCGGCGCTGCTCGACCTGGAGCCGGTTGGCGACGTGCAGGTAGCGGCCCTCGGTGCCGGACTGGACGTAGTCGAGGCTGGGGATCCGGCTGCCGGGGTCGGTCCACGGCCACAGCGACAACAGCTCGTCGCCGTGCGAGGGTTCGTGCTCGGGCGGCCGGAAGTCGGGCTCCCAGCGCGGCGGGGCGGGCCTGATGCCCGTGGACACCGCGAGCCGGGGGTCGTCGCGGAGCTTCTCGGCCGCGTAGTACAGCTGCGCGTCCGGGTCGCCGTCGGCGAGCCGGGGGACGGTGGCGACCGAGCGGACCGTGTAGTCCCGGGCCTCCCGCGCCAGGTAGTCGCGCAGCGAGCCCGCGGCCAGCGCCGCGCCGGCGATCAGCGGGAGCAGGGCCGAGACGGCGACGAGCCACGTCAGCCGGCCCCGGATCGAGGCCGGGCGCAGCAGCTCGCGCACCCGGCCGGGCCGCCGCTTCACCCTGCGGGGGCGTCGGCCGCCAGCCGGTAGCCCACGCCGCGCACGGTCTGGATGGTGTGCCGCCCGAACGGCGCGTCGATCTTCCGGCGCAACGCGCTGACGTGCACCTCCACGATGTTCACATCGCCCTGGAAGGCCTCGTCCCACACGTGGGCGAGGATCTCGGCCTTGGCCACGACCTCGCCGTCGCGCCGGGCGAGGTACTCCAGGACCGCGAACTCCCGCGCGGTGAGGGTCAGATCGACGGAGCCGCGCCGGCAGCAGCGGCTCGCGGGGTCGATCTGCAGGTCGCCGACGCGGAGCAGCGCGGGCCGCTCGGGCCGGCCGCGGCGCACCAGGGCGCGCAGCCGGGCGACGAGGGCCACGTAGGAGAAGGGTTTGGTCACGTAGTCGTCGGCGCCCGTGTCCAGGCCCTCGGCCTCGTCGTACTCGCCGTCCTTCGCGGTGAGCATGAGCACCGGCGTCCAGACGCCGGCCTCGCGCAGCCGGGCGCACACGCGGTAGCCGTTGAGGCCGGGCAGCATGACGTCGAGCACGATCACGTCGTAGGCGTCCTCTGCCGCGAGGTGCAGGCCGGTGTGCCCGTCGTGCGCGACCTCCACCGCGAACCCCTCGGCGACCAGGCCGCGGCGCAGCAGTTCAGCGAGCCGCCGGTCGTCCTCAACCACCAGTATTCGCATGCCTTCAGCATGGCCCGGAGCGCAGGTCCGTGACCTGAAGACCCCTTAAGGAATCCTCAGCGCTGCTTCAGCTCCGGGGTGCGAGCATGCTCGTGTGTCCTCCCCGGCACTCAGGCCAACCGGGCGCGTACCGGCGGCACACGGGGGTGGGGCCCGTCCGCTTCTCCGGCCGGGCCCGACCGCCGGTCCGCGCCCCCTCCGGCCGCGGCCGGCCGCTCTGCTCCGGAGGCGGCCGGTCCGCGGCCCCGCGGCATGCCACGGATGGGGCTGCGGCGCGCGGCAGCCGTCACCAGTCCCTGCACCCCGGCACCGTCACCAGTCCCCGCCGCCGAACCCTCCGCCGTCACCGCCGCCGAAGCCGCCGCCGAAGTCGTCGGAGTTGAAGTCGCTGCCGGTGTAGTCGCCGCCGTCGGGGCCGGCGTCCGCGGGGGCCGCGTAGGCGGGGCCGGAGAGCATGCCGCCCAGCATGGTGCCGACGAGGAGGCCGGGCAGGAGGCCGCCGCCGAAGTAGCCGCCGGCCCAGGGGGCGTAGGCGGGGCCCGCGTTCCAGTACGGCTGGCGGCCGTCGGCGGTGTCGACCGTGCGGGACAGGGGCTCCTGGCCCTCGGCCACCCTGGCCGCGTCGGCCGCGCAGGCGGGCACGGTGCGCGGCGCGCCGCCCGGGGGCGCCCACTCGACGTCCTGGACGGACGGCCCGTGGCGCGGGTCGAAGAAGCAGGGCATGCGGCGTTCCGGCAGGGGGGCGCCGCTGCGGCGGGCGGCGAGGGTGGCGAGGGCGAAGCGGCCCTTGTCGAGGGTGGCGGTGACGGCGGTGACGTCCTCGGGGTGCGCCGCGGCGGCCATCTTCGACTTGGCCTCCTCGTAGGCGTCGAGGGCCTCCTCGTAGTCGCGCCGCATGGCGTCGTCGGCGCCGGGCTCGGAGGGGTGGAAGTCGAGCCGGTCGAGCTCCTCGCCGAAGGCGGTGATGTCCTCGTCGACGACGACGCGCAGGGCGTCGAGCTCGGCCCGCTCCCGCTCCTCGCGCTTGCGCTTGTTGCGCCGGTAGAGGGCGTACGCGCCCGCGCCGCCCGCGACGACGACGGCCCCGCCGGTGATCAGCCCTGCGGTGCCGACGCCGGAGTCCGCGCCGTCCCAGGAGCCGGGAGCCCGGCCCCGGGCCTGCCGGTCGGCCTGGTCGACGAAGCTGTTGAGCATGGTCGCGGCGTCGCCGCCGGAGCGCTGGACGGAGCCGACGAGGTTGCCGATCGCGTTGCGGGACATGACGCGGGAGTCGGCGTGGGCGTTGAAGTCGTCGCCGAGCCGGATGGCGTAGACCCCGGCGATGCCGACCTTGGTGCGCAGGTCCCGGAAGACGGTGGCCTTGGGGAACTCCGGGCTCTCGGGCAGGACGGCCACGAAGACCGGCTTCCCGGCGTCCTCGATCTTCTTGGCCAGGGCGTCGGCCTCGGCCGCGGGGAGCTGGCCGGCGGCGCGCGGGTCCACGTAGACCGGGCTCTCGCGCAGCGCCTCGGCGACGGTGTCGAGGCCGGTCGCGGCGTGCGCGGCGGGGGCTGGGGCGTACAGCGCCGTGCCGGCCAGGGCGATCAGGGCGGCGATCAGGGCCAGCAGCGGCCTGGGAAGCGCCCGGGTGGTGGCGGGCATGGCGTTGCTCCTCGGATCGAGGTCGGGTTCCTACCTATAGCGAAATTTACTCCCAAAACGGATTAATCAGGCATCGGGTTCCCCCGCCTCCCCCGGCTCATCCCCGACTCGTCCCCGGCTCATCCGTACGAGAGGTTCGCGCAGGGGTCGTCGTCCGCCGACCGGGCCGTGGCGGCGACGTCGGTGGAGAGGGTCCCGGGGGCCGGGGAGGCCGGGGCCGAGGGCGCCGCGGACGGCCCCGCAGCCCCGGCCGCGCCCGCGGAAGCGCTGCCGGGGGCGCTCCCGGAGGCACCGGCGGAGGCGCTCGCGGACGCGTAGTCGCGGCCCACCGTCACCGTGACCCCGTCCGCCGCCACGCCCCGGATGTACGCCCCGGGGAAGAGCCGGGCGACCGTCCGCGCGTCCGCCGCCCGCCCCGGGCCGAACTCGATCACGGTGGTGCCGGCGTTGCGGACCTCCGCGTTTCCGGTGTCACCGACCGTGAACCCGTGCCGTTCGAGGGCGGCCGCGGCCCGCGCCGCGAGCCCGGTCACCCTGGTGCCGTTGGCGACGGAGACGCTCACGCCCTCGCCCGAAACCGGCTCCTGCGAGGCGGGGGCCTGCGAGGCCGGGGCCGGGGCGGACGGAGAGGCCGGGACCGCGCCCGCCGGCCGGCCCTTGGAGCGGTCGCCGCCCGCGTCCTTGCCGTCGATGGTGCGGTCCGCCCTCAGGGAGGCCCACAGGGCGTCGGCCTCGGGCCGGACGATGTCGACGCGGTCCCCCTCGTAGCGCCAGGGGACGGTGATGAACTTGATGTCGTGCAGGCCGATGTCCTTGAGCGACATCGCGAAGGACAGCAGCTTGTCGGCCGAGCCCAGCCCCGGGTCGACGGTCATCGACCGGGTGGCGGCGTCGGCCAGCGGCAGCAGCGCGGCGGGGTTGAAGCCCTGCGCCCGCACCTTCTTGACCAGACCGGCGAGGAAGGCCTGCTGGCGCTGGATGCGGCCTATGTCGGAGCCGTCGCCGATGCCGTGCCGCACGCGCACGTAGTCCAGGGCCTTCTGCCCGGAGACGGTCTGCTGCCCCTTGGGGAACAGCAGCCCGCCGCGTGAGCCGCGGTGCGGGTCGAGGTCGCCCTGGTAGACGTCCTTGGGCAGGCACACCTCCACCCCGCCGACGGCGGAGGTCATCGCGGAGAAGCCCTCGAAGTCGACGACGACGGTGTGGTCGACGCGCAGCCCGGTGAGCTTCTCCACGGTGTTCTGCGTGCAGGCCGGGTTGCCCTTCGCCGACTCCCCCACCGAGAAGGCCGAGTTGAACATCGCCCGCGTCCGCCCGGACGTCCAGCTGCCGCCGGGCAGCCGGCACGGAGGGATGTCCACGAGCGTGTCCCGCGGGATCGAGACGGCGATGGCGTGCTCGCGGTCGCGGTACACGTGCAGCAGGAACGCGGTGTCCGAGCGGCCCACGTCGCCCTCGCCCCCGCCCAGGCCGCTGTTGCCCCCGGCGCGCGAGTCCGAGCCGATGACCAGGACGTTCTGGCCGGCGACCCCCGCGCCCGGGCGGTTCTTGGACAGCCCGTCCGCGTCGAACGTGCTGATGTTGCCGTTCAGCCGGAGCCAGAGCCAGCCGGCACCCGCGGTCAGCAGCACCACGAACGCCATCGCGACGAACGTCGCCGTCCGCATCCGGTGATGCGTCCCGCTCCCTCGGCTGCCACTCATCTGCGAGCCCTCATCCATTCCCCCGGCGTGCCCGGCTCCTTGCCACCTC
This sequence comes from Streptomyces aureoversilis, assembly GCF_042657885.1. NCBI lineage: Bacteria > Bacillati > Actinomycetota > Actinomycetes > Kitasatosporales > Streptomycetaceae > Streptomyces > Streptomyces aureoversilis. Next base: position 331,833 of record NZ_JBHSKJ010000008.1, on the reverse strand, counting down.
ACCCCGATAGACGGCCGGGCAGCCACTTTGGTTGTCCAGTTGCGCAATCTGGCAAGTATGGTGAACACAACGGTTACGGAAGAGAGCGGAAGAGAAAGGTGCGCCGACCATGCTGCGCAATGCCCTGGAGCCGTGGCACATCCTCGTGGTGGTGCTCGTGATGGTCGTCCTGTTCGGGTCGCGGAAGCTGCCGGACACCGCCCGCGCGCTCGGCAAGTCGATGCGCATCCTCAAGAGCGAGGCCAGGGCCATGAAGGCGGACGGACAGGACGCGAAGGCCGGCGGCCGGGCCGTGAAGGCGGACGGTCACGCCGCGCGGGCCGGTGATCAACCGGCCGACAACCCCCGGTGAACCACAGGACACCTGTACGACTCTTCCGGTACACCCACCCCTGGTGAGCTTCCCCTCGGCCGGACATCCCGCCCGGCCTGCGAGGAGGAAAAACCATGGGTTCTCGTCCGTACCGGCGTCGTCTCGCCTGGGGCGCCGCCGCACTGCTCGCCGCCGGCGCCGCGGTACCGGCCGTGGCCGCCGCCTCCGAGGCGGACGGCAGCTCGGACGTCCCCGCGCTCAGCGCGGGCCACGGCGCGAAGAAGGCCAGGAACGTCATCCTGCTCATCGGTGACGGCATGGGCGACTCGGAGATCACCCTGGCCCGCGACTACACCGTGGGCGCGGCCGGCCGGCTGAACATGGACAAGTTCCCGCTCACCGGTACGTACACGACGTACTCCGTCGACAAGAACGGCAAGCCGGACTACGTCACCGACTCCGCGGCCAGCGGCACCGGCTGGGCCACCGGGCAGAAGACGGTCAACGGCCGGATATCCAAGACGCCCGGCACGGACAAGGCGATGCCCACCATCCTGGAGCTGGCCCAGAAGAACGGCCTGGCCACCGGCAGCGTCACCACCGCCGAGCTGACCGACGCCACCCCGGCCGTCCTCGCCTCGCACGCCACCGACCGCAGCTGCATGGGCCCGGCCGACATGAAGGCCTGCCCGGACGACACCGTCGCCAAGGGCGGCCCCGGCTCGATCGCGGAGCAGAGCGTCAACCACAAGGTCGACGTTCTCCTCGGCGGCGGCAAGGCCCGCTTCGACCAGAAGGTCACCGAGGGCCGCTTCGCGGGCCGGACCGTCACCCAGCAGGCCGAGCAGCTCGGCTACCAGGTCGTCACCGACGACAAGGGCCTGAAGAACGCCAAGCCCGGCAAGCCCGTCCTCGGCCTCTTCGCCGACGGCAACGTGCCGGTCGAGTGGACCGGCAAGGCGGCGGCTCAGGGCGGCACCGAGCCGCAGCGCTGTGTGACGAAGAACCCCGAGCGCAAGGCCGGCACCCCGAGCCTGGAGAACCAGACCCGCAAGGCGCTGCAGCTGCTGGAGGCCAAGCAGAAGGGCGCGGGCTCCAAGAAGGGCTTCTTCCTGCAGGTCGAGGGCGCCTCGATCGACAAGCGCGACCACGCCGCCGACCCGTGCGGCCAGATCGGCGAGACCGCGGCCCTCGACCGCGCCGTGAAGGTCGCCCGCGACTACGCCGCACAGCACCCGGACACCCTGGTCGTCACCACCGCCGACCACGGCCACACCAGCCAGATCGTCCCGCTGGAGGCCACCCCGCCCGGCCTGTCCTCGACCCTGGTCACCGACGAGGGCGGCAAGCTGAAGGTGAACTACTCCACCAACACGCCGGGCAAGGCGCAGGAGCACACCGGCACCCAGGTGCGCATCGCCGCCCAGGGCCCGCAGGCGGAGCGCGTCCTCGGCGTCACCGACCAGACGCAGCTGTTCACGACGATCCGCAAGGCGCTCTCGCTGCGCTGACGCCGGAGCGTGGCCGGCGCCGCACCGAGCGGCACCGGCCGCGCAACGGCCGGCGGCACTGCCGGCACACCGCCGTCACACCGTCGGTAACACCACGGTCGACAACGTCACAGATCACCACAGGGGGGACAGGGCCCGGCCGCTCCAGCGGCCGGGCCCTGCGGGTTGTGCCAGTTATCCCGGCAGAACATTGGGCGGATCACATACCCGGTTGCGGGCGTCAAGCGTCAAGACTGTGACTTCCCTACTGGATGCCCGCAGGCCGGTCCCCCACTCTGGTCTCGTACATCCCGTCCCGTACACCTTCGCCCCCCACACCCCTTTCGCACCACCCCGCTCGTACCACCCCGCCAGCCCTCGCAGGAGGAACCGCCGATGACCGGGTCCCGCGTCCTCGCCCTCGGCCACTACCAGCCCGCCCGGGTGCTGACCAACGACGAGCTGGCGGCCATGGTCGACACCAGCGACGAGTGGATCCGCTCCCGCGTCGGCATCCGCACCCGCCGGGTCGCCGCGCCCGACGAGACGGTCGCCGACATGGCGGCCGAGGCCGCCGGGAAGGCGCTGGCGAACAGCGGGCTCGCGACGGAGGAGATCGACCTCGTCCTCGTCGCCACCTGCACGGCCGACGACCGCAGCCCGAACACGGCCGCCCGGGTCGCGGCCGCGCTGGGCCTCGCCACGCCCGCCACCATGGACGTCAACGTCGTCTGCTCCGGCTTCACCCACGCGCTGGCCAGCGCCGACCACGCCATCCGGGCCGGCGCGGCGACGAACGCCCTGGTCGTCGGCGTGGAGAAGTTCACCTCGGTGACCGACTGGACCGACCGGACCACGTGCGTCCTGACCGGCGACGGCGCCGGCGCCGCCGTGGTCACGGCCTCGGCCGAACCGGAGATCGGCCCCGTGGTGTGGGGCTCGGTGCCCGGCATGGGGCACGCCGTGCGGATCGAGGGCACGCCGTCCCGCTTCTCCCAGGAGGGCCAGTCGGTCTACCGCTGGGCCACCACGCAGCTGCCGCCCATCGCCCGCCGGGTCTGCGAGCGGGCCGGGGTCGCGCCGGAGGAGCTGGCCGCGGTCGTCCTGCACCAGGCCAACCTGCGGATCATCGAGCCGGTCGCGCGCAAGCTCGGTGCGGTCAACGCGGTCGTCGCGACGGACGTCACCGAGTCCGGCAACACGTCCGCCGCGAGCATTCCGCTCGCGCTCTCCAAGCTGGTCGAGCGCGGGGAGGTGCCGTCGGGCGCGCCGGTCCTGCTCTTCGGCTTCGGCGGCAACCTCTCGTACGCGGGTCAGGTCATCCGCTGCCCGTAAGGGGTACGGCCCTTTGCGGTGCGCCCCTTACCGAAGCCCGCAGCCGAGGTCCGCTGGGGCACTGCGCGACCAGCCACGCACGCCCCGCACGGACGGCTCAGAACACCGACCACCCGGTCAGCGTGGTGAAGTGGTCCAGCGCAGCGACCCCCGCAACGGAGTTGCCCCGGGTGTCCAGGCCCGGACTCCACACGCACAGCGTGCACCGGCCCGGTATGACGGCGACGATGCCGCCCCCGACGCCGCTCTTGCCGGGCAGCCCCACGCGGTAGGCGAAGTCCCCGGCCGCGTCGTACGTGCCGCACGTGAGCATGACGGCGTTGACCTGCTTCGCCTCGCGCCGCGGCAGCAGCCGCGAGCCGTCGGCCCGCAGGCCGTGGCGGGCCAGGAAGCTGCCCGCACGGGCGAGGTCGCGGCAGCTCATCTCGATGGAGCACTGCCAGAAGTAGTGCTCCAGGACGGTGGGGACGGGGTTGTCGAGGTTGCCGTAGCTGGCCATGAAGTGGGCCAGGGCGGCGTTGCGGTCGCCGTGCTCGGTCTCGGAGGCGGCGACGGCGGGGTCGAAGGCCAGGTCGGGGTTGCCGCTCTCGGCCCGCAGGAACTCCAGCATGGTGGTGCTGGCGTCGCCGGTGAGCGTCTGCAGGCGGTCGGTGACGACGAGCGCGCCCGCGTTGATGAACGGATTGCGCGGGATGCCGTTCTCGTATTCGAGTTGGACCAGCGAGTTGAAGGGATTTCCGGACGGTTCCGTTCCGACCCGGTCCCAGATCTTCCCGCCGCCCTCGGCCAGCACGAGCGCCAGGCTGAAGGCCTTGGAGATGGACTGCACGGAGAAGGGCTTCTCCCAGTCCCCGGTGCCGTAGACGCCGCCGTCCACGTCCGCGACGGCCATGCCGAACTGATTGACGTCCACTTCGGCGAGGGCGGGGATGTAGTCGGCGACCTGGCCGCGGCCGACGAGGGGGCGGGCGAAGGCGGTGACCTCTTCGAGGACGGCCTGGTAGTCCACAGTCCTTGGTCCGTACTTCCGTGTCGACGACGCTGTCGACGATGCGATCGGTGGGATATTCGGCCAACGGCCGGATCGGCTCGCACGATATCCGAACGCCCGGCCCACCTGCGAACTTTTGGGTACAAGGGGGTCATTCGGCCTACGCGACCGGCGTACGCCACCTGACGACCCGAGGGAGGGCGGCATGGCCCCACCCATGTCCGCGAACGAATTCCTGGCCGCGCTCAGACGCGAGGGCGCCACCGTCGTCGAAGTGGACGGCTGGCGCAACCACAACCGGGCCGGGCACGGCCCCTGGGGCCCCGTCAACGGCGTGATGATCCACCACTCCGCCACGTCGGGCACCGACAGCACCGTGCGCCTGTGCTGGAACGGCTACGACGAGCTGCCGGGCCCCCTGTGCCACGGGGTCATCGCCAAGGACGGCGCCATCCACCTCGTCGGCTGCGGGCGCGCCAACCACGCCGGGGGCGGCGACGGGGACGTCCTCGAGGCCGTGATCGCCGAGAAGCGGCTGCCGCCCGTCCGCTGGGCGGACACCGACGGGAACGTCCACTTCTACGGCTTCGAGTGCGTCAACCGCGGCGACGGCGAGGACCCCTGGCCGCAGGACCAGCTGCTGGCCATCGAACAGGTGGCGGCCGCGATCTGCCGGCACCACGGCTGGACCGAGCGGTCCGTCATCGGGCACCTGGAGTGGCGCCCGGGCAAGTCCGACCCCGTCGGCTTCTCCATGGAGTGGCTGCGCGAGCGGGTCCGTGAGCGGCTGAAGTGAGGCTCCCCGTGGCCCGCCCGCCCGCTCACGCGACAATGGGGGCGTGACCAGCCATCCCCCCGCCGCAGGCGACGCCGGGCTCGCCGGCCTGCGGCCGCGGCTGCCGTCCCCGCTCGTGGAGCTCCCGGACGAGCGGTTCGCCCGGCACGGCGTACGGCTGCTGCTCAAGCGGGACGACCTGATACACCCCGAGCTGCCCGGCAACAAGTGGCGCAAGCTCGCGCCCAACCTGCGGGCCGCGGCGGAGGAGGGCCGGCACACCCTGCTGACGTTCGGCGGCGCCTACTCCAACCACCTGCGGGCCACCGCCGCGGCGGGCCGCCTGCTCGGCTTCGCCACCGTCGGCGTCGTACGCGGCGAGGAGCTCGCCGACCGCCCGCTGAACCCGTCGCTGCGCTACTGCGCCGCCTCCGGCATGCGGCTGGTGTTCATCGACCGGACCACCTACCGCCGCAAGACGGAGCCCGAGGTGCTGGCCCGGCTGACCGAGCGGGCGGGCGGCGACTGCTTCGTCGTGCCCGAGGGCGGCTCCAACGCGGCGGCCGTGCTCGGCTGCGCGGAGCTCGGGCGCGAGCTGCGCGGGATGGCGGACGTCGTCGGCGTCGCGTGCGGCACGGGCGGCACGCTCGCCGGCCTGGCCGCCGGGCTGGGCGAGGGGCAGCGGGCCATCGGCTTCCCCGTGCTCAAGGGCGGCTTCCTGGGCGCGGAGACCGAGCGCCTGCAGGGCGAGGCCTACGGCGGGCGGCGCGGGACGTGGCGGCTGGACGAACGCTTCCACTGCGGCGGCTACGCCAGGTCGTCCACCGCGCTGGACGCCTTCGCCGACGACTTCACCGCCCGGCACGGCCTGCCCCTGGAACGGCTGTACGTGGCGAAGATGCTGTACGGCCTGACGACCCTGACGGAGGAGGGCGCGTTCCCGAGGGGGACGACGGTGGCGGCGGTGATCACGGGGGCGCCGTGACCGTCAGGCGGCCCCGCCCTCCTCGCGGTACGCGGCGGCCTCCTCCAGGTCCAAGCGCCGCAGCAGCGTACGGAGCATCTCGTCATCAATCCGCCGCTGATCCCGCAGAGCGACGAACACCTCGCGCTCAGCGCTGATCATCTCCCGGGCGAGCCGCCGGTAAATATCGTCGGCCGACTCCCCGGTGACCGCACTGACCGTCCCGAGCCGCTCCCACACCGCATTGCGGCGCCGCTCCATGACGACGCGGAGCCGGTCGGCGAGCGGTGAGGGAAGCGCGTTGCGCTCGTCGGCGAGCAGCTCGTCCAGGCGGCGCTCGGCGGCGACGGAGGCCTCGTTCTGCGCCTGGGCCTCCGCGAGGGTCTCCGCGGCGCTGTCTCGCCCGGGCAGCCGCAGCACGCGGATCAGCGGGGGCAGGGTGAGCCCCTGGACGACGAGGGTGGCGATGACGGTCGTGAAGGTCAGGAAGAGGACGAGGTCACGGTGGGGGAAGCCCTCCCCGGTGTCCGTGGTGACGGGGATGGAGAAGGCGATGGCGAGGGAGACGACGCCCCGCATGCCGGCCCAGCCGACGACGAGCGCGCTCTTCCAGGTGGTGTCGGTCTCCCGCTCGCGGATCCGCGCGGACAGGGCGCGCGGCAGGAACGTCGCCGGGTAGACCCACACGAAGCGGGCGGCCACGACGGCGAGGAAGAGGGCGACCGCGTACCAGGCGACCGCCCCCGCTCCGTAGGTGTCGAGGCCGCGCAGCACCACGGGCAGCTGCAGTCCGATGAGGGCGAAGACGGCGGACTCCAGGACGAAGGAGACCATCTTCCACACGGCGGCCTCCTGCAGCCGGGTGGCGAAGTCGACCTGCCAGGAGCGGTGTCCGAGCCAGAGGCCGACGACCACGACGGCGAGCACCCCGGAGGCGTGGACCTCCTCGGCGGCGGCGTAGGCGGCGAAGGGGATCAGCAGGGAGAGGGTGTTCTGCAGCAGCGGCTCGCGCAGGTGTTTGCGCAGCCAGTGCAGCGGCACCATGAGGGCCAGGCCGACGCCGATGCCGCCGAGGGAGGCGACGGCGAACTCCCTGATGCCCTCGCCCCAGGTCGCGCCCGCGCCGACGGCGGCGGCGAGGGCCACCTTGTAGGCGGTGATGGCGGTCGCGTCGTTCACGAGGGACTCGCCCTGCAGGATCGTGGTGATGCGCGAGGGCAGGCCGAGGCGGCGGGCGATGGCGGTGGCCGCGACGGCGTCGGGAGGGGCGATCACGGCGCCGAGCACGAGGGCGGCCGTCGGCGGCAGCCCGGGCACGACGAGGTAGGCCGCGTAGCCGACGGCGAGCGTCGCGAAGAGGACGTAGCCGACGGACAGGAGCGCGACGGGGCGGATGTTGGCCCGCAGGTCGAGGTAGGAGCTGTCGAGCGCGGCCGTGTGCAGCAGGGGCGGCAGCAGCAGGGGCAGCACGATGTGCGGGTCGAGCGTGTAGTCCGGTACGCCGGGGATCTGGGAGGCGACGAGGCCCGCGGCGACGAGCAGCAGGGGCGCGGGCACGGGGGTGCGCCGCGCCGCGCCGGCGATGGCGGCTCCGCCCGCGACCAGCATCAGCAGTGGCATGACGTCCATCGGTGCGGGCCTGTCTCCTCGTGGGTGCGGTGGTGGGTGCCGACGGTGCGGGCGCTCGCGCCTCGGCGGTGCGATCTAATCTGGCAATCATGAGCGAGTGCGAGCATCTTCCCGGGCTGCCGCGCCCCGAGCCCGTCGCCGTGCACCCGACGTGCCCGGAGTGCGAGGCGGCCGGCAGCCACCCCGTGCAACTGCGGCTGTGCCTGGTCTGCGGCCACGTCGGATGCTGCGACTCCTCGCCGTACCGGCACGCCACGGACCACTTCCGGGAGACGGGGCACGCGGTGATGCGCAGCTACGAGCCGGGCCAGAGCTGGCGCTGGTGCTACGTGGACCAGCGGCTGGTCTGACGGCGCCCGCTAGCATGCACGCATGATCCGAGCCGCGACGCCCGCCGATGTGCCCGCCCTCCATGCCATGATCCGCGAACTCGCGGAGTACGAACGGTCGGTGGAGGACGCCCGGGCGACCGAGGAACAGCTGCACGAGGCGTTCTTCGGCGAGCACCCCGCGGCGTTCGCCCTGATAGCGGAGAGTGACGGATCTGTGGGCGGTGATGCGCACGGGGCGGTGGAGCCGGTCGGCTTCGCGATCTGGTTCCGCAACTTCTCCACCTGGACGGGTACGCACGGTGTCTGGCTGGAGGACCTCTACGTGCGCCCCGAGGCGCGCGGCGGGGGCTACGGCAAGGCGCTCCTCGCGACCCTCGCCCGGATCTGCGCGGACCGCGGCTACCAGCGTTTCGAATGGTCAGTGCTGGACTGGAACACGCCCTCGATCGGGTTCTACAAATCCCTCGGGGCCGAACCCATGGACGAATGGACCACCTACCGCTTGTCCGGAGAACCCCTCCGCACCCTTGCGGCGCTCGCGCAGAGTGACGAAAATCCCAACTAGGCGACAGCTCTTTCGATTTGGGACCGCAAGCCCCTAGCCACTGTCCGTGCTCATGGGTTTACCATGAGTGACAGTCGCGGGGCTGCTCCACGGACCCGCAGATCGCGATAGCGTCGCAGCCGAACCATGTGCCGCACCGGCCCGCGCGCGACCCTCGACCGAAGGGCGGCCGAGGGCGGGGGCCGGCGCTCGTAACAGCTCAAGAAGCTTGTGCCACCTTGGAGGTGAGGGTGTCCCCAATCGCAGGCGAGCCCGGGACCCAGGACTTCGTGGAAGTCCGGCTGCCCGCTGCGGGTGCCTACCTGTCGGTGCTGCGGACGGCGACAGCCGGCCTCGCGGCCCGCTTGGACTTCACCCTCGACGAGATCGAGGACTTGCGCATCGCGGTGGACGAGGCGTGCGCGATCCTTCTGCAACAAGCCGTGCCCGGCTCCGTTCTCAGCTGCGTCTTCCGCCTCGTGGGCGATGCGCTGCGGGTGACCGTCTCGGCGCCCACCACGGACGGCCGCGCACCCGAGCGCGACACCTTCGCCTGGACGGTGCTCTCCGCCCTGGCCGGTGAGGTCGACTCGACCGTCGCCGACGACCGTACGGTCAGCATCAGCCTGCACAAGAAGCGCGGCGCCGGCCCCGGACAGCCGTGACGGAAGAGGGGGCTCCGTGAGTACTGCATCGTCGCGGGGGGTGCGTACCCCGGCCATCCCGCAGCAGCCTGCCCGACAGCTGCCGGGCGATCCTGCGAATCCCGCGCCGGACGAGGCGAGCGACCCACCAGAGCGGGCGGACCACATGGACCAGCACCAGCACCGGCACTCCACCGCGCAGGACCGCAGTGGCGCCCGGGCCCTGTTCATCGAGCTGCGGGCGCTGCCGGACGGTTCGCCCGAGCGGGCCGAGCTGCGCAACCACCTCGTGCGGATGCACCTGCCGCTGGTGGAGCACCTGGCCCGGCGCTTCCGCAACCGCGGGGAGCCGCTGGACGACCTCACCCAGGTCGCCACCATCGGCCTGATCAAGTCGGTGGACCGGTTCGACCCGGACCGCGGCGTCGAGTTCTCCACGTACGCGACCCCCACGGTCGTCGGGGAGATCAAGCGGCACTTCCGCGACAAGGGCTGGGCGGTCCGCGTCCCGCGCCGGCTGCAGGAGCTGCGGCTGGCCCTGACCACGGCCACCGCCGAGCTCTCCCAGCGGCACGGCCGCGCGCCCACCGTCCACGAGCTGGCCGAGCACCTGGGCATCTCCGAGGAGGAGGTGCTGGAGGGGCTGGAGTCCGCCAACGCCTACAGCACCCTCTCCCTGGACGTGCCCGACACGGACGACGAGTCCCCGGCGGTCGCGGACACCCTCGGCGCGGAGGACGAGGCGCTGGAGGGCGTCGAATACCGCGAGTCCCTCAAGCCGCTGCTGGAGGACCTGCCGCCGCGGGAGAAGAAGATCCTGCTGCTGCGCTTCTTCGGCAACATGACCCAGTCGCAGATCGCCCAGGAGGTCGGGATCTCGCAGATGCACGTGTCACGGCTGCTGGCGAGGACGCTGGCGCAGCTGCGGGACAGGTTGCTGATCGAGGAGTAGCGGTTCCTTCATCCGCCTGTCCGAGGTGCCCCCGGCAGTGGCCGGGGGCGTTCGAGGACCGGGGTGGGGTCCAGGGCGGAGCCCCGGTGCTCACTCCCGCGGGCCGGTCATTCCCGCGGGCCGATCCCGAGCGCCTCCGTCGCCGTCGGGTTCACGAGCAGCACCAGCGTGCCCAAAGCCACGACGACGAGCGCGACCGCCGCGGCGACCATGGCGCCTCCCGCGACGTACAGCGTCCAGGCGACCGGCAGCGCCATGATCTGCGTGATCATGGCGGGCCCGCGGCTCCACCGGCGGCGCAGCCACAGCCCGCGCGCGGCCACCAGCGGCAGCACGGCCAGGGCGAGCACGGTCAGGCCGCCCGTCTCGGCCTGCTGGGGGCTGTCCGGCTTGCCGAGCAGGCCCATGACCAGCAGGTAGACGCCGGCGGCGGCGAGCGCCAGGCCCTCCAGGCCGGTCAGCACGGCCGCGGCCGTCAGCCGGGCCGGGCGGGGCCCGGCGGGGGCGGGATCCCCGGCGGCCTGCTGCCGGGGACCGGCGGGACCGCTCTTACGGGCGTTTTTCGGCGCGGACTGCTTGCTGCTCACCCCAGCAGGGTAGCCGTACCGCCGACGATCCGAGGGGGGCCGAAGGCGGGCCGGGGCCGATCGTGTACCGACAGGTAGGTAGGCTGGCGCGCATGCGTGCGCTTCTCGTGGTCAACCCCTCGGCCACCACCACCAGTGCCCGTACCCGTGATGTCCTGGTCCACGCGCTCGCCAGCGATCTCAAGCTGGAGGTCGCCACCACGGAGTACCGGGGCCATGCCCGCGATCTGGCCCGGCGGGCGGCCGAGAGCGGGAACACCGGTCTGGTGGTGGCGCTCGGCGGCGACGGCACGGTCAACGAGGTCGTCAACGGCCTCCTGCACGACGGCCCCGACCCCGAGAACCTGCCCCGGCTCGCCGTGGTGCCCGGCGGCTCCACCAACGTCTTCGCCCGCGCCCTGGGCCTGCCCAACGACGTCGTGGAGGCGACCGGCGCCCTGCTGGACGCCCTGCGCGAGGGGACCGAGCGCACGGTCGGCCTCGGCCTCGCGGGCGGCACGCCCGGCACCGAGGACGAGGGGGTCCCGTCCCGCTGGTTCACCTTCTGCGCGGGCTTCGGCTTCGACGCGGGGGTCATCGGCCGGGTGGAGCAGCAGCGCGAGCGCGGCAAGCGGTCGACGCCTGCGCTGTACGTGCGACAGGTGATGCGTCAATTCGTCGGGGAGACCCACCGCCGGCGGGGCACGATCACCCTCGAACGGCCGGGCGAGGAGCCACTCGAGAATCTCGTCATGTCGATAATCTGCAACACGGCGCCGTGGACGTACCTCAACAACCGTCCGGTCTACGCGTCGCCGCAGGCGTCCTTCGACACCGCCCTTGACGTGCTGGGATTCACCAGGCTGTCGACGGCGGCGGCCGGCCGCTACGTCACCCAGCTGCTCACGTCCACGCCCGAGCGCGGCCCCCGGGGCAAGCACACCGTGTCCTTGCACGACCAGACGCAGTTCACCTTGCATTCGCAGGTCCCACTGCCGTTCCAGATGGACGGTGACCACCTCGGAGTGCGGAGCAGCGTGACGTTCACAGGCGTTCGCCGTGCACTGCGTGTGATTGTGTGAGTGCTAGGGCCTAAAGTCCTTCCACTCGAACGTTTAGACTGGGTTCCACCCCCTGGAAGTACGGCTGTGACCTAGCCGACACCGAGGAATCAAAAAAAACTTTCCAGAAGGGGTTGTATCCGCCGCCGAGGTTTGCGAATCTCTTCATGGCGATCGGGACGTCCGCTCTTCCGGCCTTCCGATACAGCCCGAACCCCTCCCTTTTCCTGATGGACCGCACCAGTTTCACGACTGGGCGTCGGCCCTTCCCCTGCGGAGGGATTCGTGAAAGCGTTCACATTCACAAGCAACGTAGCCGCAATACCGAGGAGATGGAGCAGCCATGGACTGGCGTCACAACGCCGTTTGCCGCGAGGAAGACCCCGAGCTCTTCTTCCCCATCGGCAACACCGGTCCTGCGCTGCTGCAGATCGAGGAAGCCAAGGCCGTCTGCCGCCGCTGCCCCGTGATGGAGCAGTGCCTGCAGTGGGCGCTCGAGTCCGGCCAGGACTCCGGCGTCTGGGGTGGCCTCAGCGAGGACGAGCGCCGCGCCATGAAGCGCCGCGCCGCTCGCAACCGGGCGCGCAACGCCACCGCCTGACGACGCCCCTCGGCCCCCGAGCCGCAGCGCGCAGTACCCCCTGACGCTCCCCCCGAGCTTCGCCTGGGGGCGCCCCACATCACGTGAGCCTTGAGCCCCGGACCTGATGGTCCGGGGCTCAGTGCTGTTCCGGGTGCGGTGCGGTGTGCCCGTGCGGGCCACGGGGCCGGCTTCCCGGCGGGTCAGCCCTTCTCCGCCCGCACCGGGATGTCAAGGACGACCCTCGTGCCCTGCCCGGGAGCGGGCACCATGTCGAACGTCCCGCCCATCTCGCCCTCGACGAGGGTGCGGACGATCTGCAGGCCCAGGTTGCCGGCGCGCTGCGGGTCGAAGCCCTCGGGCAGCCCGCGGCCGTCGTCCTGCACCGAGATCAGCAGGCGGGCGTCGCGCCGGGTCCCGCTGCGCACGGCGGTGACCTCCACCGTGCCCCGCTCCCCCGGCCCGAACCCGTGCTCCATGGCGTTCTGCAGCAGCTCGGTCAGCACCATCGACAGCGGGGTCGCCACCTCGGCGTCGAGGATCCCGAAGCGGCCCGTGCGCCGCCCGGCCACCCGGCCGGGCGAGATCTCGGCGACCATCGCCAGCACCCGGTCGGCGATCTCGTCGAATTCGACCCGCTCGTCCAGGTTCTGCGAGAGCGTCTCGTGGACGATGGCGATCGAGCCGACCCGGCGGACGGCCTCCTCCAGCGCCTCGCGGCCCTCGGCCGAACCGATCCTGCGGGCCTGGAGCCGCAGCAGGGCCGCTACGGTCTGCAGATTGTTCTTCACCCGGTGGTGAATCTCCCGGATGGTCGCGTCCTTGGTGATCAACTCTCGCTCGCGGCGTCGCAGTTCGGTGACGTCGCGCAGCAGGACGAGCGAACCGATGTGATTTCCCTTGGGTTTGAGGGGAATCGCCCGGAGCTGGATGACCCCGTCGTTGCCCTCGACCTCGAACTCGCGCGGCGCCCAGCCGCTGGCCAGCTTGGCGAGCGACTCGTCGACCGGGCCGCGCGAGGGCGCCAACTGAGCGGTGGTCTCGCCCAGATGATGCCCCACGAGGTCGGCGGCGAGGCCGAGGCGGTGGTAGGCGGAGAGGGCGTTGGGGCTCGCGTACTGCACGATGCCGTCGGCGTCCAGCCTGATGAGACCGTCGCCGGCGCGCGGGGAGGCGTCCATGTCGACTTGTTGACCGGGGAAGGGGAACGCGCCGTTGGCGATCATCTGGGCCAGGTCCGAGGCGCTCTGGAGGTAGGTGAGCTCCAGGCGGCTCGGGGTGCGCACGGTCAGCAGGTTCGTATTGCGGGCGATGACGCCGAGCACCCGGCCGTCGCGGCGGACGGGGATGGACTCGACGCGGACGGGGACCTCCTCGCGCCACTCGGGATCGCCCTCGCGGACGATCCGGCCCTCGTCGAGGGCGGCGTCCAGCATGGGGCGGCGGCCGCGGGGCACGAGGTGGCCGACCATGTCGTTCTGGTAGGAGGTGGGGCCGGTGTTGGGCCGCATCTGCGCGACCGACACGTAGCGGGTGCCGTCGAGCGTGGGCACCCACAGGACGAGGTCGGCGAAGGACAGGTCGGAGAGCAGCTGCCACTCCGAGACCAGCAAGTGCAGCCACTCCAGGTCGGAGTCGCAGAGGGCCGTGTGCTGACGTACGAGGTCGTTCATGGAGGGCACAGTGGTGAGCCTACCCGGGGCCGGGACGCTCATCCCGGGGCGGCCGGGGGCCTACCGGGGGCCGGTGCGGACGGCCGCGGGGCCGCGCGGACCGCGGCGGATACCCGGGGAAACCCGGGCGGGAGAAACCATGGACACGGGAGAATGGTCTAGTCCACAATGGGCGGGCAAAGCTTCCGCCCTCCCCGCACAGGAGGGCGGAGCGAGGCCCGGCGCTCTCTGCCCTGATCGCGCCACGGCCTCCAGTCGGCCCACTCCGGCCGCGGGGTCCGCACGCCCCGCACCCCGGCGGGCCGATACGGCTCCGGGCTGCGGTGCCGGCCGGGTCGAGGGTCCCGGTCAGGCGCCGCGGCCCGAAGTGACCCCTCCGGGGCCCGTCTCCCCCGCCCGCTCCCGCGGCCACGCCCGCATCGCGACGTCGGCGACCGCCTCCAGGGTGGCGCGGTCCGCGCCGTCCCGCGCCTGCTGCGACATGCCCTGCAGGACGGCACCCGTATAGACGGCGAGGTGGTGCGCGTCGGTGTCCGCCGGCAGGACTCCCGCGGCGACGTCGGCGGCGATGCGGCTCTCGATGAACGCGACGCCCTTGTTGCGCCGCTCCTGGAGCGCCGCGACCACCTCGGCGGACTGCTCGGTGCAGTTCGTGGCCGCGCTGATGATCATGCAGCCGCGGGGCAGGCCGGGAAGGGTGTGGGCCACCGCGGCCTCGTGCAGGAGGCGGTCCGCCGCACTGCGGGCGGTCGGCGCCTCGGCCAGGGCCTTCGCCGTGAAGACGCCGTAGTTGCGCACGTAGGCCTCAATCGCCTCCTCGAACAGGGTGCGCTTGTCGCCGAACGCCGCGTAAAGACTGGGCGCCTTGATGTCCATGGCGCGCGTGAGGTCGGAGATGGACACGGCCTCGTAGCCGTGCTCCCAGAAGGCCTTCATCGCCTGCTCCAGGGCCGTCTCGCGGTCGAAGGACCGAGGCCTGCCCCGCTGTTTGGTCGCCATGGCTCCCATTCTATAGCGCTCGCTAAAAAACCTGTGCTACGTTCTTTCTGTAGCACTCACTAAAGAAAGAGGGGGGCGCGGCCATGGGCACGCTCACGGGCAGGACGGCACTGGTCACGGGCGGCAGCCGGGGCATCGGACGGGGCATCTCGGAGCGCCTGGCCAGGGAGGGGGCCCGCGTCGCCGTGCACTACGGGCGGGATGCCGCCTCCGCCGAGCAGACGGTGAAGGCGATCGAGGCGGCGGGCGGCGAGGCCTTCGCGATCCGGGCGGAGCTGGGGGCGGCGGGGGACGCCGAGGCGCTGTGGGCCGCTTTCGACGAGCGGGCGGAAGGCCTGGACATCCTGGTGAACAACGCGGGCATCGACGGCGTGCGGGTGCCGATCGGCGAGGTGACCGAGGAGGACTTCGACCGGGTCTTCGCCGTCAATACGAAGGCGCCGTTCTTCATCACCCGCCTCGGCCTGGACCGCCTGCGCGACGGCGGGCGCATCGTCAACGTCTCCACGGGGCTGACCCACGGCTCGGCGATGCCCCAGCTGATCGCCTACACCATGACCAAGGGCGCGGTGGACGCCTTCACCTCGGTGCTGGCCAAGCAGCTGGGCGAGCGCGGCATCACGGTCAACGCCGTGGCGCCGGGCGTGATCGACACCGACATGAACGCCGCCTGGCTGAACAGCGGCGCGGAGGTGCGGACGGACGTCGCCGCCCTGTCCCCCTTCAACCGCGTGGGCGAGCCGCGCGACGTCGCCGACATCGTGGCCTTCCTCGCCTCGGACGACAGCCGGTGGGTGACGGGGCAGTGGATAGACGCGACGGGCGGCGCGCTGCTCTGATGCCCGGCGCTGCCGTGACACCCGCCGGAAGGCGGCCGCGGGACGGGGGGCCGCGGCCGCCGGGGCGGTGTCCGCTCAGCGCGTCTCGGTGACCTTGGCGAGGGCCCGGGGCGCGTCCGGGTCCTGGCCGCGGGCGACGGTGATCTCGTAGGCCAGCCTCTGCAGCGGCAGGATCTCAAGGATCGGCTGCAGCTCCTCGGGCACGCCGGCCGTGGGGAGGGCGAATCCGGTCGTCGCCCGGGCCACCTCCGCCTCGGTGCCGACGATCATGAGGTCCGCGCCCCGGCCGCGCAGCCGTTCGAGCACCGGCTGCAGGGCCGCGCCGCCGCGGCCCTCGGTGACGATGGCGATGACCGGCGAGATGTTGTCGACCATGGCGAGCGGGCCGTGCAGCAGATCGGCGCCCGAGTAGGACAGGGCGGGGATGTAGCTGGTCTCCATCAGCTTCAGCGCCGCCTCCTTGGCGGTCGGGTAGCCGTAGCCGCGGGAGGTGAGGACCATCCGTTCGGCGAAGCGGTAGCGGGCGGCGAGCTGTCCGACCTCGGCGCCGCGGTCGAGGATGCGCTGGGCGAGGCCCGGCAGTGCGGCGGCCGTGGCCGTGCCGTCTCCCCCGCCGGGGCGCAGGCCCTGGACGAAGAGGTAGAGGGTCAGCAGGGAGGCGGTGTAGGTCTTGGTGGCGGGCAGGGCCCGCTCGGGGCCGGCCAGGATGTCGATGTGGTGCTCGGAGACGGCGGCGAGCGGGGAGTCGGCGTTGTTGGTCACCGCGAGGGTGACCGCCCCGGCCTCGCGGGCGGCCTTCGTGGAGGCGACGAGGTCCGGGGAGCCGCCGGACTGGCTGATGGTCACGGCGAGCACGTCCGTCAGGTCGGGCCGGGCGCCGTAGGTCGTGATGGTCGACATCGAGGTCAGGCCGCAGGGCTTCCCGAGCTGCACTTCGAGGAGGTACTTGGCGTAGAGGGCGGCGTTGTCGGAGGTGCCCCGGGCGGTGAGGAGCACGAAGCGCGGCCGGCGGGCGGCGATGAGCCGGGCGGTCCCGGCGATGGCGGGGGCGCCCTCGTCGAGGATGCGGCGCAGGACGGCCGGCTGCTCCGCCATCTCGCCGGACATGATCCCGCCCGGCTGCTCGCTGTGGTGGGCGGGGGTCGAGACGCTCATGTCCGGTTACCTCCCGGGCGGGGGCTGCGGGGGTCGCGGTCCGGCGGCCCGCCGCACGGCGCCGGGGCCCTCCCAGTCGACCACGGGGCGGGCCGCGCCCGCCAGCCGGAAGCGGGCTCGGGGAGGCTCCCCCTTGCGGATCCCTCTGTTAGATTGGTCTATACCACACACGATCCGCTCCACTCTTTAAGATCGGCAGGCCCCAGCGTGGAAGTTGTCATCGTCCCGGACGCCAAGGCAGGCGGCGAACTCATCGCGGAGGCCATGGCCGCCCTCCTGCGCCGCAAGCCCGACGCTCTGCTCGGCGTGGCCACCGGCTCGACGCCGCTGCCCGTCTACGAGGCTCTGTCCGCCAAGGTCCGCTCCGGTGCGGTGGACGCCTCGCGCGCCCGTGTCTGCCAGCTCGACGAGTACGTCGGCCTGCCCGCCGACCACCCCGAGTCCTACCGCTCGGTGGTGCTGCGCGAGGTCGTCGAGCCGCTCGGCCTGACCGAGGCGTCCTTCATGGGCCCCGACGGCACCGCCGAGGACGTCCAGGCCGCCTGCGAGGAGTACGACCGCGCGCTGCCCGCGGCCGGCGGGGTGGACCTCCAGCTGCTGGGCATCGGCACCGACGGGCACATCGGCTTCAACGAGCCGTGCTCCTCCCTGGCCTCCCGCACCCGGATCAAGACGCTGACCGAGCAGACCCGCGTCGACAACGCGCGCTTCTTCGACGGCGACATCGACCAGGTGCCCCACCACGTCATCACCCAGGGCATCGGCACCATCCTGGAGGCCCGCCACCTGGTGCTGCTGGCCACCGGCGAGGGCAAGGCCGACGCCGTGGCGGCGTCCGTCGAGGGCCCGGTCTCGGCCCTGGTCCCGGCCTCGGCGCTGCAGCTCCACCCCCACGCGACGGTCGTCGCCGACGAGGCGGCCGCGTCCAAGCTGAAGCTGGCGGACTACTTCCGCGCCACGTACGCGGCGAAGCCGGCCTGGCAGGGGCTGTAGCCGCAGGTCCGGAAAAAGGCCGGAGGGGAGCAGGCGGCGTCTGCTCCCCTCCGGCCTTTTCCGGAACCGGCCGTCAGCCTGCCGCCCCGGCGATGACCTCCGCGGCGGCGGCACCGCACACGCGCGCCGCCCCGTGCGTGGCGATGTGCAGACCGCCGCGCGCGGGAGCCTCGTTCAGGCCCATCTCCACCACGACCGTGTCCGGCCGCGCCGCGAGCAGCGCGTCCAGGGCCTCCGCCATCCACCCGTGCCGGTGCGCGTCCCGTACGACGGCGACGATCCGCCGTCCGCCCGCGGCCTCGAGCACGTCGGAGGCGCGGGCCGCGTCGTGGCCGTAGGTGCCGGTCTCCGTGCCGGGCAGCAGCCGGGCCAGTTCGGCGCCGACGCCCCAGGGGGTCTCGTCACCGACGGCGATGTTCGCCAGCGGGGTGAACGCGGCCACGTAGGCGGGCCCGGCGAGGGGCTCGTGCGCGGGCGAGGCGGTCACCCGCAGGGCGCGCCGCGCCGCGGTCAGCCCCACCTCGGGGGCAGGCGCGTTCCCCTCCTCGGCCGCACCCGCCCCCGAGGTCCAGCGCGCCAGGGCGCGCACCCGTGCCGCGGCGTCGGCGAGCCGCTCCTCCTGCAGCTCGCCGGCGCGTACGGCTGCGACCAGCGCGTCGCGCAGCCGCAGCACGGTGTCCTCGTCGGCCAGTCCGCCGCCCACGCAGATGGCGTCGGCGCCCGCGGCAATGGCCAGCACGCTGCCGCGCTCGATCCCGTGGGTGGCGGCGATGGCCCGCATCTCCATGCCGTCGGTGACGATCAGGCCGTCGAAGCCGAGGCCCCCGTCGGCGACGGGCGCGCGCAGCAGCCCGTGCAGGGCGGCGGGGCTGAGCGTCGCCGGCAGGTCCGCGTCGATCGCGGGCAGCAGGATGTGTGCGCTCATGACAGCCTTGGTACCGGCGGCGACCGCGGCGTGGAAGGGCACCAGTTCGCGCGCCCGCAGCGTGGCGAGGTCCGCGTCGATGCGCGGCATGTCGTGGTGGGAGTCGACGGCCGTGTCGCCGTGCCCGGGGAAGTGCTTGGTGCAGGCGGCGACGCCCGCGGACTGCAGGCCCTCGACGTAGGCGGCGGTGTGCCGGGCGACGAGCTGCGGGTCGGCGCCGAAGGACCGGACGCCGATGACCGGGTTGTCCGGGTCGGAGTTGACGTCGGCGGACGGCGCCCAGTTGAGGTTGACGCCGCACGCGGCGAGCCGGCGGCCCAGCTCCCTGGCCACGGCCCGGGTCAGCCCGGGGTCGTCGACGGCGCCGAGGGCGAGGTTGCCGGGGAAGGAGGAGCCGGTGCGCACCTCCAGCCGGGTGACGTCACCGCCCTCCTCGTCGATCGCGACGAGCACGTCGCCGCACTCGGCGCGCAGCTGTGCGGTGAGCTTGGAGAGCTGCTCGGGCGAGGTGATGTTGCGGCCGAAGAGGCCGACGGAGGCGAGCCCTTCGCCGAGCCGGCGCAGCAGCCACGCCGGGGCGGCGGTGCCGGTGAAGCCGGGCTGCAGGACGGTGAGGGCGTTGCGCGTGAGCGTGTCCATGTCCGTGTCCATGAGAAGTGGGCCCCTAACCCTTCACTGCGCCGGAGGTGAGGCCGCCGACGGCCTTGCGCTGGAGGATGACGAAGAGGATCAGGATGGGCACGGCGAAGAGCGAGGAGGCGGCCATGGTGGCGCCCCAGTCGTCGCCGAACGCCGTGCGGAATCCGGTGAGCCACACGGGGAGGGTCTGGGCCGAGGCGTCCTTGTTGAGGATCAGGACGTAAGGGAACTCGTTCCAGACGGTGATGAAGCCGAAGAGCGAGGTGGCCATCAGGCCCGGCGCCAGCAGGGGGAAGATCACCTTGATGAACGCCTGGGTGCGGGTGCAGCCGTCGACCATCGCGGACTCCTCCAGCTCCTTGGGCACGGCGGCGACGTAGCCGCGCAGCGTCAGGACGGTGAAGGGGAGCACCATGACGGTGTAGATGGCGATCAGCGGCACGAGGCTGTTCAGCATCTCCGCGTCCCTCACGATGATGTAGTACGCGAGGGCCATGACCTCCCAGGGGGCCATCTGGGCCATCATCATCACCAGGATGAAGCTCTTGCGCCCCTTGAACCGCATCCGCGCGACGGCGAACGAGGCGAACAGGGCGATCACCAGCGACAGGGCGACGGCGACGAGCGTGACGGTGAAGGAGTTGCGCACCAGCGTCCAGAAGCCGTCCGCCTGCACCGCCCGCTCGAAGTGCTCGAAGGTGGGGCTGGCCGGGAACCAGACGGGGTCCTCGCTGACGATGTCCTTGTTGGCCTTGAAGGCCGTGCTGAACATCCAGTAGACGGGGAACACGAACGCGAGGAAGAGAACGACCGCGGTCGCTCCCGGCCAGATCCGGCCCAGGGTCGATCGCCTCACAGCTCGTCCTCCTCTTGCTTGAGCACCAGGCGCAGGTAGTACGCGGTCAGGGCCAGCAGGATCACGATGGTCAGGATGGAGATGGCGGCGCCCATCCCGAAGTGCTGGCTGCCGAAGCCTTCCTGGAAGGCGTAGACGGGCAGGGTCTCCGTGAGCCGGTCCGGACCGCCCTCGTTGATCGCGAACACCTGGGTGAACGACTTGAAGATCCAGATGACTTCGAGGAACGTCGTGGCCAGGAAGAAGGGCTTGAGGAAGGGGAAGGTCACCGAGGTGAACTGCTTCCGGGCGTTCGCGCCGTCCAGCGCGGCCGCCTCGTAGAGCTCCTTGGGGATCGTGGTCGTCGCCGCGTAGAGGTTGACGGCCACGAAGGGCACCGACTGCCACACGATCAGCACGGTGATCACGAAGAAGGTGGAGAACTGCCCGCTGGTCCAGCTGTAGCCGGCCATGGAGTGCCAGCCGAGCTTGTCCAGCACGTGGTTGACGACGCCGAAGCGCTGGTCGAACAGCCACTGGAAGACGGTGGTCGCCGCCACGACGGGCATGGCCCAGGCGAGGACGAGGCCGACCGAGAGCAGCAGCCGCAGGGCGGTGCCGAGGCGGGCGAGGAGCAGGCCGATGAAGCAGCCCAGCGCCATGATGAGGACGACGTTGGCGAGGGTGAAGACCACCGAGCGCCCCGTGACGCCCCAGAACTCGGAACTTCCGAGCTGCTCGGCGTAGTTGTCCGTGCCGGTCCACTCGGTGAGGTGCTGGATCAGCTGGCGCGGGCCGAGGTTCTGGAACGACAGCAGGCCGTTCTTCAGCAGCGTCCAGCCGAGCAGCAGCACCGTGACGGCGGCGGCGGGGAGGATCAGCAGATACGGCGCGCCCCGGACGAGCCGGCCGGGTCCTCGGCGGGGCGGCGGGGCGGCGCCCTTGCCGGTCCGGGAGGCGGGCCCGGTGGCCGCCGCCTCTTCGATCTGCGCTGACATCGTCGTCCGCCTTCTCCCCTGTCGAACGGTATTGCTTTGGTGCGCGGCCGGACAGGGGGCCGTTGTTCACGACCCCCTGCCCGGCCGTCGGGCTACTGCTTCTGGCTGAGGCGCTTGTTGATGTCCGCCTCGACCTGCTTGGCGGCGTCCTCGGGGGACTTGCCGTTGAGCACGGCCGTCATGTACGCCTTGATCGGGTTCGGGGCGTTCTCCACCGCGGCCCACTCGGGGATCAGCGGGGTGGTGCCGCCGCCCTTGGCGGCCGGGGCCGCGGCCTCGGCGGCCGGGTTGCCCTTCACCTGCGCCAGCAGGGACTCCTTGTTGGGGATCGAGCCGACCTCCTTGGCCAGCGCGCCCTCGTTCTTGTCGGACAGTGCGATCTTCAGGAACTCCTTGGCGAGCTCCTGCTTCTTGCTGCCCGCGGCCACGGCGAGGTTGGAGCCGCCGAGGAAGACGCCCTCGGGCTTGTCCGCGGTCTCACCGGGGATGGTGAAGTAGCCGAGGTCCTTCTCGATGGCCGGGTTGGCCTTGATGGCGGTGCCCGCCTCCCAGCCCATGCCGATGAAGGCGCCGGTCTTGCCCTTGGCGAAGACGTCGGCCTGCTGCGGGGTGGCCTCGTCCTTGTCCTTGGGGGCCTTGCTGAAGGCCTGGTACTGCTTGTAGACCTCCATGGCCTTGGCGACCTTGGGGTCGGCGAGGTTGGACACCCACTTCTTGCCGTCCTTCTTCACCAGGTCCGCGCCGGTGCCGATGGTCAGGCCGTCGAAGAAGTACCAGTTCTGGCCGGGCAGGTAGAGCGGCTCGGCCTCGCCCTTCTTCCGGATGGCCTCCAGGGCCTTGAAGAAGTCGGCGCGGGTCCTGGGGACCTCGGTGACGCCCGCGTCGGCCCAGACCTTCTTGTTGTAGATGACGACGCGGCTCGCGGCGTACCACGGCGCGGCGTACTGCTTGCCCTCGAAGACCGAGGGCTTGTTGAGGGACTCGGACCAGTCGGCGCCGATCTCCTTCTTCAGGTCCCCGAGGTCGGCGAGGCCGCCGGTCTGCGCGTAGGAGGGGGTCTGGGTGTTGCCGACCTCGACCACGTCCGGCGGGTTGGACTCGGAGAGGGCCGTGGTGAGCTTCTGCTGGATGCCGTCCCACTTCTGGACCTGGACGTCCAGCTTGGCGCCGGTCTTCTGTTCGAACTCGGCCTGGACGGACTTGGTCCAGCCCGGCGGGTTCGAGCCGTCCATGAACCAGACGGTCAGGCTCTTGGCCTTGCCCCCGTCACCCGATCCCTCGTCCCCGTCGCTGGACCCACAGGCAGCAACACTCACCAACATGGCCGCGACGCCCGTCGCCGCTATGAGCCCTCGCTTCACAGCACTCTCCTCAAGGACCGAATGTGGTCTTTAATGGTTTAGACCAGTGCCCGCAGCTTGGCCTAGACCTTTTGGGGTGTCAAGGGTGTATAAGAGTCGCTGTCGGCTCCGTTACCGGACCGACACCTCGAGGTCGACCTGGGCGTCTCCGGGCCCCTCGGGCTCTGCCCGTGCCACCATGTGACCGCGACAGACGGAGGAGCCGGTGACAGCAGCAGGATCGGAGTCGGGAAGGCGGACGATGGCGACCGACGGTGGTACGGCCGAGGGCGGCAGTGCGTCGGGCGGCGCGCGGACCGCGCGCGTCCCCAAGTACTACCGCCTCAAACGCCATTTGCTGGACATGACCGAAACCATGCCCCCCGGCACCCCCGTGCCGCCGGAGCGGACCCTGGCCGCGGAGTTCGACACCTCCCGCACGACCGTCCGCCAGGCGCTCCAGGAACTGGTCGTGGAGGGGCGGCTGGAGCGCATCCAGGGCAAGGGGACGTTCGTCGCGAAGCCCAAGGTCTCGCAGGCGCTGCAACTGACCTCCTACACGGAGGACATGCGCGCCCAGGGCCTGGAGCCGGCCTCCCAGCTCCTGGACATCGGCTACGTCACCGCCGACGACCGGCTCTCCAAGCTCCTGGACATCGCGACGGGCGGCCGCGTCCTGCGCATCGAGCGGCTGCGGCTCGCCAGCGGCGAGCCGATGGCGATCGAGACGACCCACCTGTCGGCCAAGCGGTTCCCGGCGCTGCGGCGCAGCCTCGTGAAGTACACCTCGCTGTACACCGCGCTCGCCGAGGTCTACGACGTCCGGCTGGCCGAGGCGGAGGAGACCATCGAGACGTCCCTGGCCACGCCGCGCGAGGCGGGCCTGCTGGGCACGGACGTGGGCCTGCCGATGCTGATGCTCTCCCGCCACTCCCTGGACGCCCAGGGGGAGCCGGTGGAGTGGGTCAGGTCGGTCTACCGCGGCGACCGGTACAAGTTCGTTGCGCGGCTGCGGAGGCCGGTGGAGGAGTAGACGGCCCCGGACCCCCACCCGGCCGGGGGGCGGGCTCGGCCCGTCCTCGGCCGGGGTCCGGGGGTCATCCCCCGGTACGGCGCAGCGCGGCCCGGCCGCGGAGGCCGGTGGAGGAGTAGGCGACCACCGGCACGATCGCCAGGGCCAGCAGGCCGCCGCCGGCGGCGAGGGCCGGGTAGCCGCTGCCGGCGACGACCAGGCCCGAGGTCGTCCCGCCGGTGGAGCCCGCGATGGCGATGGCGACGTCGACGAGGCCCTGGGTCGAGGCGCGCGTGGCGAGCGGCACCGCTTCGGTGATCATGGTGGTGCCGCTGACCAGGCCGAAGTTCCAGCCGAGGCCCAGCAGGACGAGCGCCGCGGCGAGGGCCGCGCCGCTGTGCGGCGGGGCGAGGGCGGCGAGCAGTCCGGCCAGGAGCAGGGTGACCCCGGCGGCCGCGGCGACCCGCGGCGCGCCGAAGCGGTCGACGAGCCTGCCGGTGAGCGGGGACGGCAGGAACATCGCCGCGACGTGGAGGGCGATGACCAGGCCGGTGGCCTGGGTGCCGTGCCCGTGGGCGCTCATGTGGACGGGCGTCATCGTCATGATGCCGATCATCACGAGCTGGCTGAGGACCATCACCGCCGTGCCCGTGGCCACCCCGCGCACGTGGGCCTTCTCCCCCGCACCGCCGTCCCCCGGCCCGGCCGCACCGCCCGTACCGCCCGCGGCGGCCCGGTCGGCCGCCTCCGTCGCGGCCAGTTCGCGGGCCCGCAGCAGCGGGTCGGGCCGCAGCGAGGTGCCCATGACGACCGCGGCGGCCGCGTAGGCGACGACGGCCAGGAGGAACGGCCCGGCGAGCCGGGGAATGCCCCAGGCGTGCGCGACGTCCCCGGTGACGGTCACCAGGTTGGGCCCGACGACCGCGCCGAACGTGGTGGCCAGGAGCACGGTGCTCACCGCGCTCGCCCGGCGCGCGGGCGGCGCGAGGTCGGCCCCCGCGTACCGGGCGAGCAGGTTGACGGCCGTGCCCGCCCCGTAGACGAAGAGGGAGAGGAACAGCAGCGGCACCATGTCCACGGCGGCCGCCACCACGACCCCGAGGCTGCCGAGGGCGGCGGTCGCGTGCCCGAGGGTGAGGCCGGGCCGGCGGCCCCAGCGCTCGCTGAGACGCCCGATGACCATGGCGCCGAGCGCCGCACCGGCGGTGAACAGCCCGCTGGGCACGCCGGCCAGGCCGGTCGAGCCCAGCATGTCCTCCGCGAGCAGCGCGCCGACGGTGATCCCGGCGGCGAGGCCCGCTCCGCTGAGGACCTGGGAGATCACCAGGACGGTCATGATGCGCTTCTGTTCGGGGCCGGTGGCGCTCCCCGTGGTGCCGTGCGTGGCCGGTGCGGCGGGCCGAGCGCCCATGGCTCCCTCTCCCTGAGTGTCGGTGGACGGCGTGCTACGCCGCCTGCAGCGGCTCCAGCGCGGCTATCTCCTCCAGCGGCATGTCCAGCTGCCGGTGCAGGAAGCGCACGATCGTCCAGTGGGGCAGCGCGCCCTCGTCGAACGGGCCGAACTCCGCGACGTACAGCGGGATCCAGCGCAGCGCCTCCTCGATGACCTGCTCGCGGCCCGGCTCCTGCTGGTAGTCCTCGTAGGCGATGCTGCGGTGGTGGATGAAGAAACGTCCCGGCAGACGCTCCTCGCACAGCTCCCGGTACTCGCGCGTCTGCAGGATGAGGTAGTGCCAGATCTCGTCGATCTCCTGCTCGACCGGCAGGAAGAGGCCGCTGAGCCGCTCGCGGTGGCGGGAGACCAGGTAGAGGTAGCGCAGGGCCTCCAGGACCTGGCGCTCGACGTAGTCGGGCGCGCCGCCCGTGCTGCCGGTGAAGTACCGCACCACCTCGGCATGCAGCTGTTCGCCGAGGAGCGCCTTGAGGTCGTCGGCGGAGACCTTCGGGGGCGTGTTCGGCTGCGGAGTAGTGGCCATGATGGGGTTCGTCCCGTTCCCGTAGTCCTGATGTTCAGAGGTCGCGTGCGAGCCAGGCGTACTTGCCGGACTTCCCGATGGGAATGTGCTCGCGGTGCTCCAGGGCGCACGGCAGCCCGGTCAGCTCGCGGACGCCGCGCTCCAGGGCGGCGCCCTGCGCCTGCCCGAGCGGATCGCCGTCGAAGGTCGTGTACAGCAGCCGGGCGGTCGTGCCGCCGTCCTCCACGCGCAGCTGGTGCAGGAAGATCCCGGGCGCGGCGGCGCTGATGCGCTCGTCGAGGTCTCCCTGGGCCACGGGCCCGTCCGGCGCGGCGAGCAGTTCCTTCTCGCGGCCGCAGAAGCTGGAGATCTTGGTGGGGTCCGGCGTGCCGTCGAGGGTGCGTGCGCAGTCGCCGGAGCGGTAGCGGATCAGCGGCATGTACGGATTGCGGACGCTGGAGACGATGAGGCTGTAGAGCGTGCTGCCGGGGGCGACCGGGATCAGCTCGACGCTCATCTTGTCGAGGTACGGCCGGTAGCGGCCATGGCGGTCGCTGTAGTAGAGGTAGCCGAGCTCGGTGCTGCCGAAGAGGTCGATGACCGGGCAGTCGAAGTGTTCGTGCAGGTACCGCCGGACGTTGGCCGGGGTGTATTCGTAGGCGTGGATGATGCTGTCGGGCCGCGGGAAGGCCTCCCACAGGCCCCACTCCCGGGCCTTGTGCACCAGATGTGCCAGGTGGTAGCCGGAGCAGTCCAGGTGGTAGCGGCCCTCGGGGTGCTCCCGGCGGGCCGTCTCGATCTCCCCGAGCATCCGCTCGACGTCCTCGCGCGTCCACAGCGCGGGGTCGAGCCGGAGGTTGAGGTAGAGCGTCCGCTCGTCGAGCCGCCGGTCGTCCAGGTCCGGGACGGGGCTCGGCTCGGCCCCGCGCTTCTTGGCGTTGACCCGTGCCACGTGCTCGGTCGCCAGCACCGTGGTCAGCGAGACCCTGCGGCAGCCCTGCTCCCAGGTGCCGGAGATGTCGGGGTGTTCGCTCCACAGCCGGTAGTAGGAGTTCAGCAGGAAGTAAGGGGGCCGGATGATCTGCATCCGGGCGTGGTTGGTGCCCGTGGAGAGGACGAACTCGGCCTCGCCGGCCTCAAGTGCCTTCTCCAGGGCGGGAGTCATCCAGTTGCCCGGGAAACCGTCGGCTATCTCGGGTTTCTCGAGTACGGGGAAGTGCCCCCGCTCGATCGACGCGCGGTAGATCGGTATGTCCCTGATCTGCTCGACGACGCCGGCCGTCGGCTGCCCATCCATGTGCCACCCCGGGAGTGATCGGAGAACGGAAGGCCCCGTCGGCGCTGACGGGGCCGGTACGCACGGAGTGGACCGCGCACACACCGTGGTCACGGTCCACTCCGCTCGCTTCAATCAGTCTCCGGTGGTCAGGAGATACAACCCGCCTTGGGCGCCGCGCTGATGCAGCCCGCCTTGGGGGCGGCGCTGATGCAGCCGTCCTTGGCGGCCTGCGCCGAGTTGGCGGCCACCCAGCCGCGCCAGACGTTCTCCTGCGCCATCTTCTTGATCAGCTTTTCCATAACGCACCTCCGAAAAGTGAGGAATTGCGGCGATGACAGTGCATTTGTGCCGCCACAACAGACCGTAAAGCGTTGGCCAAGCCAGTGTCAACGGTTCACCAAGTGACGCGCACTCACTTGGCCGTCGCACGACCGGGGTTGGCCGGTTACACCGCTGCCTTCTCCGGCTCCGGGTGCCGCATCAGCACCGGCTCGGTGCCGGGGGCGTTGTGCCGGGCCGCCCAGCCCTCCAGGGCCGTGCGGCACGCGTGGTCCAGATGGCGCACGCCGGACAGGTCGATCTCGATGGGCCGGTCCTGCGGGAGGGCCTCCAGCGTCTCCAGGATGCGGGGCAGCCGCAGGAACGTGGCGTTCCCGGACACCGTCGCGACCATCCGGCCGTCGGTGAGCTCGCGGACGTCGAGCTGGACCTTCGAGGTGTCCCACGCCGTCTTCACCACGGCCAGCAGGATGCCGAGCACCACGCCCTCGAACATGCTGGTCGTCACGATGGCGACGGCGGTCACGCCGAGGACGACGACCTCGCCGCGGTGCTCGCGCCACAGCGGGCCGAGCTCCTTCACCGGCACCAGCTTGCAGCCGGCGTGGACCAGCACGCCCGCCAGGGCCGCCAGCGGGATGACGCCGATGGCCGCCGGCAGCAGCACGGCGAAGAGCAGCAGCCACGCACCGTGCAGGATGCGGGAGAGCGACGTCTTCGCACCCGCCTGGACGTTGGCGGAGCTACGGACGATCACCGCGGTCATGGGGAGGGCGCCGAGCACGCCGCACACCGCGTTGCCCACGCCCTGGGCCAGCAGTTCCTTGTCGTAGTGCGTGCGCGGCCCGTCGTGCATGCGGTCGACCGCGGCCGCGCTGAACAGGGTTTCCGCCGACGCGATCAGGGTGAAGGCGATGACGGTGCCGAGGACCGCGAGGCCGCCCAGCGACGTCAGGTCGCTCAGCCCGGGCGGCTGGATGGCGTCGGCGAGCCCGTGCACCTCGACGTTGGCGACGTCCAGGCCGCCCAGCGCCGTCACGGCCGTGGCCAGGGCGACCGCCACCAGCGGCGCCGGCACCAGCTGCGCCTTGGCGGGCAGCTTCTTCCAGACGACGAGCACGGCGATGGTCCCCGCGCCGACCGCGAAGGCGGTCAGGGCGGAGCTGTCCGTGGCGATGTCGGCGGCCAGGCCGGGGATCCCGGCGATCTTGTCCAGGCCGGAGCGCGGCTGTTTGACGCCGGCCATCGTGTACAACTGCCCGAAGATCAGCACGAGTCCGATGCCGGCGAGCATGCCGTGCACCACGGAGACGGAGATCGCACGGAACCAGCGGCCGAACTTCAGCAGCCCGAGGACGAGTTGCAGCACGCCGGTGGCCAGCACGATGGCGCCGAGCATGCCCAGGCCG
The DNA here is from genome assembly GCF_042657885.1 of Streptomyces aureoversilis. Taxonomy (NCBI): domain Bacteria; kingdom Bacillati; phylum Actinomycetota; class Actinomycetes; order Kitasatosporales; family Streptomycetaceae; genus Streptomyces; species Streptomyces aureoversilis. The sequence goes on along the minus strand of NZ_JBHSKJ010000008.1, from coordinate 303,327 downwards.
AATTCCCGGACGGCCTCGAAGACGAGCACGGTCAGCCCGGCCGCGGGGCCGCTGACCTGGAACGTGCTGCCCGGTAGGGAACCGACGACGAGACCGCCGACGATGCCGGTGATCAGGCCGAGTTCGGCCGGAACCCCGGAGGCCACGGCCACGCCGACGCACAACGGCAGGGCCACGAGGAAGACGACGAGCGAAGCGAGCGCGTCCTGACGCAGGACGGCGGGCTGCTTGAGGGCGGAGAACATGGGTGAGGGTCCCTTGGAGGTCACGTGAGGACGGGTCACAGGGGTCCGAACGACACCGGGTCGCTCTCGGGGAGGTGGACTTCGACCGCGCCGGTGTGCACCTCGTAGTACCAGGCGTGCAACCCCAACGTGCCCTGCTCGATGCGCTCTTGGACGCACGGGTACGAGCGGAGCGTCTCCAGCTGGGCGACGGCGTGCCGCTGCACGGCCTCCGCCATGTCGTGGGTGAAGGTTTCGACCGCCCGGGCGGGGGCGTCGGCGGGGACGGACTGCTCGAGCCAGCCCTGGACGGCGGGGACGGACGAGAGGTCGTCCCCGCGGACGACGGCGGTGACGGCACCGCAGTGGGAGTGCCCGCAGACGATGATGTCGCGGACGCCCAGCACGCGCACCGCGTATTCGATCGTGGCGGTCTCGCCGGAGGGGTTGTCGCTGCAGTACTCCGGGACGATGTTCCCGGCGGTACGGAGCTCGAAGAGTTCTCCGGGGGACGCCCCGGTGAACAGCGCGGGCACGACGCGGGAGTCGGAGCACGTGATGAACAACGTCTCGGGCGACTGGCCCGCTTCGAGCGCGCGGAAACTCTCGGCGCGCTCGGGATCGGCCACGTGCGTGGCGGCGAAGGAACGCGCGTTGTCGATGAGGGACTTCATGATGGCCTGCCTCCTGCGCTCTGCGGCATGACGCCGGGCGCGGTGTGGTCGGGTCGGATCGAGCATGACGAGCATGCGAGCGGCATGGCGGTGCCACAGCCTCGGGGCACGGCACCGGCCGTCTGCAGCCAATTGTGCACGACCGCAGAGACCAACACTTTACCCGTGTATTACCTCCTCGTGAAAGAGAAATTTTTCGTCAAAAAACGGACGCCGAAGGCTACTTGACGCTGGATTGGTACAGTCCCGAACTATTCGATTCCCCCAGAGATTTTGGAGGAATTGATTCCGTCTCAGCTGCAACCATGGACCCCACCAGCTGCGTCTTCATTGCGATACACGGAGGAGCGCATTACCCGTGCATTACACACGTAATTGCTTTACGGGCGGCGTCGGAGGGGGTCACGTGCATCACACACCGGGGCAATCGGCGGCCGCGCGGAACGAGTTGTCATGATCGCGCTAATCGTTCAGGGTGCGCCGCCTCCGGGACTCCCGGCACCCCTCCCCGGGCAGCGAAACGCCCGCCCGCGCGGTCCGCACGGGCGGGCGGTGAACAATGGGTTAACGGAAGGTGAATGACCGTCAGTCAGGGGCGCCGTTCGGCAACTTCAGGACCGGTGCGAGGGCTCATCCCCTCACAAGGGCATTTGTTCCACCTTTTCCGCCATCGGCCGCTCAGGCGTTGCGGAAGCGCGCCGCCCAGCAGGCCGCCGTGATGACGTCGTCCACGAGGACGGCCTCCGTCACCGGGCAGGCGGGCGGGCGGCCCTCCTTCACCGCCGCCGCGAAGTCGGCGATCAGCGGCACGTGCGGGTCGGGCCCGAGCTCCGCGTCCAGCGGGTCCAGCGACAGGAAGCGGCCCCCGGCGGTGACGTCGAGGCGGTCCCGCTCGGCGCCGCCGATCCAGGCGAAGCGGCACTCGGCCGACGTGCCCGACGCCCAGCCCAGGGAGAGGTGCGCGCGCCGCTCGGCCCCGGCGGCGAACCTGCGGCCGAAGCGCGCGCCCACGCGCACGGGCGGGCCCAGGGCCGACAGCAGCAGGTCCAGGCGGTGGCTGCCCTCGTCGGCGAGCACACCGCCGCCGGCCACGGCCGGGTCGGTGCGCCAGTACGACGGGTGCTCCGGCGCCGGGTCGAAGGGGGCGCAGAAGGTGATCTGCACGCGCGCGGGCTCGCGCGCCGCCAGCGCCTCGCGCAACTGCCGTGCGGCAGGCCCCAGTCTGCGGTGGTAAGCCACACCCGCGCACAGCCCCGCCCGGGCCGCCTCCGCCGCCAGGACGCCCCCGCCGCCGAGCGCGCCCGCCAGGGGCTTCTCGACCAGGACGTGGCAGCCGGCGCGCAGCGCGTGGAGCGCGAGGGGCACGTGCGCGGCGACGGGCGTGGCCACGTACACCGCGTCGGCGTCGGTGAGCCGGCCGAGGTCGTCGCCGCCCGCGGGCACCCCGTGCTCCGCGGCCGTACGGGCGGCGCGCGCCGGGTCCCGCCCCCAGACGTACGCCGTCTCCTCGCCCAGGCCCCGCAGGGCCGGCAGTACCTGACGCCGCACGACGTCGCCGCAGCCGGCGACCGCCCACCTCAAGACCCCTCCATGTCCATCAACTCACCATAAACGGAACGCCTTTTCAACAGGCCCGATGTCGATGTCATACCGATATGCGGACAGGGGGTGACGCCCAGCGGGGCCCTCGCCTAGATTTCCTGCGCATCACGCAGTGATCACACAGGGGGGAGTCACCACCATGACGGAACCACCGGAGGGCGGCAGGAGGGCGGTCGTCACCCTGCCCCTGGCCGTGGCGGGACTGTGTCTGGCCGTCCCGTTCGTCGCGATGCTGTGGGTCGACTCCTACGCCAGGACCGCGCCCGCCTTCATCGGCATCCCTTTCTTCTACTGGTACCAGATGCTGTGGGTGCCCGTTTCGACCCTGCTCACCGTCGTCGCCTACGTGCTCGTGCGGCGTCAGGAGCGGGCCCGCAAGGCGGGTGAGCGGCGATGAAGGACGGCGTGAACGGCGTGGCGCTCGCCGTCTTCATCTTCTTCTTCCTGGCCGTGACGGTCATGGGCTTCATGGCCTCGAAGTGGCGGCGGGCCGAGAACGCGGACAACCTCGACGAGTGGGGGCTGGGCGGGCGGTCCTTCGGCACCTGGGTCACCTGGTTCCTGCTCGGCGGCGACCTCTACACCGCGTACACCTTCGTGGCCGTCCCGGCGGCGATCTACGCGGGCGGTGCGGCCGGCTTCTTCGCGGTGCCGTACACGATCCTCTGCTACCCCCTGGTCTTCACCTTCCTGCCCCGCCTGTGGTCGGTCTCCCACAAGCACGGCTACGTGACGTCGTCGGACTTCGTCCGCGGCCGCTTCGGCTCGAAGGGCCTCTCGCTCGCCCTCGCGCTCACCGGCATCCTCGCGACGATGCCGTACATCGCGCTGCAGCTCGTCGGCATACAGGCGGTCCTGGACGTGCTGGGCGTGGGCGGCGGGTCGAACTGGTTCATGAAGGACCTGCCGCTGCTCATCGCCTTCGGCGTGCTCGCGGCCTACACCTACTCCTCCGGGCTGCGGGCGCCCGCGCTGATCGCCTTCGTCAAGGACACGCTGATCTACATCGTGATCATCGTGGCGATCATCTACATCCCCATCAAGCTGGGCGGTTTCGACGACATCTTCGCGAAGGCGGGCGAAGCGTTCGCGGTCAAGAACCCGGAGACCGGCAAACCGCGCGGCGCCCTGGTGAGCGGTCCGGACGCGCAGTGGGCGTACGCGACGCTCGCGCTCGGCTCGGCGATGGCGCTCTTCCTCTACCCCCACTCGGTGACCGCGGTTCTCTCCAGCAAAGGCCGCAACGTCATCCGCCGCAACACGACGATCCTGCCGCTGTACTCCCTGATGCTGGGCCTGCTCGCGATGCTCGGCTTCATGGCCATCGCCGCGGGGATCAAGGTGAAGAACGGGCAGCTCGCGATCCCCCAGCTGTTCGAGGACATGTTCCCGGACTGGTTCACGGGCGTGGCCTTCGCCGCCATCGGCATCGGCGCCCTGGTCCCGGCCGCGATCATGTCGATCGCCGCGGCGAACCTTTTCACCCGCAACATCTACAAGGACTTCATCCGGCCGGACGCCTCGCCCGGGCACGAGGCGAAGGTCTCCAAGCTCGCCTCGCTGCTGGTGAAGGTCGGCGCGCTCGTCTTCGTCCTCACCATGGACAAGACCGTCGCCATCAACTTCCAGCTGCTCGGTGGCATCTGGATCCTGCAGACGGTCCCCGCGCTCGTGGGCGGGCTCTTCACCCGCTGGTTCCACCGCTGGGCCCTGCTGGCCGGCTGGGCCGCGGGGATGGGGTACGGCACCTGGAAGGCGTACGACACGCCGAGCGCGACGCAGGATCATTTCGGGAATACCAACCTCATCCCCCTTATCGGAGAAAAGGGCTATATCGGGCTCACCGCCTTCGCGCTCAATGTGATCGTCGTCATCGTCCTGACGTTCACCCTGAAGGCGCTCCGCGTGCCGGACGGCACGGACGAGACCTCGGCTGCGGACTACACGGCGGACGCGGGCGACCCCGGGGTCCGGACCGAGCTCCCGCCGGCCACCGCAGGGGCCCCTGGAGGGCATTAGAGCGACCCTCGGCGGGGCCCTCGCCCCGCGGAGCCGACCGGGCCGCCACGCCCCCCTGGAGGGGGCGTGGCGGCCCTTCGCCGCGCCCCGCTCCCGGACCCCCCTCCGACCTGCGAACCCACCCTCAACACCGGGGCCTGATAACACATTCCGACCCATGCGCTTACCGCGCGACACAACATGTGGGGGCGCGTACGAGGGGCGGCACTAGATGTATGCTCGTCCTCGCTGTCGTCGCAGGGGAATCCGGTGAAAATCCGGAACTGTCCCGCAACGGTGCATGTATGCCGTTAAGCCGCGCATGCAGGAGTCCGAGTACCTGCCGGCAGCACGCCCTCCACCGAGCCTGCCCTGGGCTCGGCTATGGGCGTTGAATTCGTCCGGGCCTCGCGGGTTGGGCCGACGGACGCCTACGAGGCATGCCCTGGTCCGTCAGGCGCGCCCGTACGCGACCGTCGTGCTCTCCCGCCGGCCCACCCAGCCGAGCGAGGGAGAGCCTCAGTGACCATCGCGCCCGCCGATCCGGTCTCAGCGGAAGAAGCGACCGGCGGCCCCGGGACCGCGCTGCTGCGCACCCTGACCGACCTCACCGCCGACCTTCCTGCCACCGACCCCGGCAAGGTCGCCGCCGCCGCACTGCGGGGCCGGAGCGCGAACTCGGACGAGGCCGAGCTGCGCTCCCTCGCCACCGAGGCCGCCGCCGGGCTGATCGCCGAGGAGCCCGAGTACTCCAAGCTCGCCGCGCGGCTGCTCACCCGCGCGATCGCCGACGAGGCCGCCGGCCAGGGCGCCACGTCCTTCTCCGCCTCGGTCGCCGTCGGCCACCGCGAGGGCCTGATCGCGGACGACACCGCCGCCTTCGTGGCCACCCACGCCGCGCGCCTGGACGAGCTGGTCGACGAGGCCCTCCTCGGCGGCGCCGACGACCGCTTCGGCTACTTCGGCCTGCGCACCCTGCACAGCCGCTACCTGCTGCGCCACCCGATCACCCGCAACGTGATCGAGACCCCGCAGCACTTCCTGCTGCGCGTGGCCTGCGGCCTGGCCGAGGACCACTCCGAGCGCGCCGTCGCCGACGTCGCCGAGCTGTACGGCCTGACGAGCACCCTGTCGTACCTGCCGTCCTCCCCCACGCTCTTCAACTCCGGCACCCGCCACCCGCAGATGTCGTCCTGCTACCTGCTGGACTCCCCGCTGGACGAGCTGGACTCGATCTACGACCGCTACCACCAGGTGGCGCGCCTGTCGAAGCACGCCGGCGGCATCGGCCTGTCGTACAGCCGCATCCGCTCGCGCGGCTCGCTGATCCGCGGCACCAACGGCCACTCCAACGGCATCGTGCCGTTCCTGCGCACCCTCGACGCCTCCGTCGCCGCCGTCAACCAGGGCGGCCGCCGCAAGGGCGCGGCCTGCGTCTACCTCGAGACCTGGCACGCCGACATCGAGGAGTTCCTGGAGCTCCGCGACAACACCGGTGAGGAGGCCCGCCGCACCCACAACCTCAACATCGCGCACTGGATCCCGGACGAGTTCATGCGCCGCGTCGAGGCCGACGCCGAGTGGTCGCTGTTCTCCCCGGCCGACACGCCCGACCTGGTCGACCTCTACGGCGACGAGTTCGACGCCGCGTACCGCAAGTACGAGGCCGAGGGCAAGGCCGTCAAGCAGATCCCGGCCCGCGTGCTCTACGCCCGCATGATGCGCACCCTCGCGCAGACCGGCAACGGCTGGATGACGTTCAAGGACGCCGCCAACCGCACCGCCAACCAGACGGCCGAGAAGGGCGCGGTCGTCCACTCCTCGAACCTCTGCACCGAGATCCTCGAGGTCACGGACGACGGCGAGACCGCGGTCTGCAACCTGGGCTCCGTCAACCTCGCGCAGCACCTCGGTGCCGACGGCGAGATGGACTGGGAGAAGCTCGACCGCACGGTCCGCACGGCCGTCACGTTCCTCGACCGCGTCGTGGACATCAACTTCTACCCGACCGAGCAGGCCGGCAGCTCCAACAGCCGCTGGCGCCCGGTGGGCCTGGGCCTGATGGGCCTGCAGGACGTCTTCTTCCGCCTGCGCATGCCCTTCGACTCGCCCGAGGCGAAGGAGCTGTCCACCCGCATCTCCGAGCGCATCATGCTCGCGGCGTACGAGGCCTCCGCCGACCTCGCCGAGCGGCACGGCCCGCACCCGGCCTGGTCCGCGACCCGCACCGCCCGCGGCGTGCTGCACCCGGACCACTACCCCAACGCCGTCGCCGCCTGGGAGGACCGCTGGGAGGCGCTGCGCGCCCGCATCGGCGAGGTCGGCATGCGCAACTCGCTGCTGCTCGCCATCGCCCCGACGGCCACCATCGCCTCCATCGCCGGCGTGTACGAGTGCATCGAGCCGCAGGTCTCCAACCTCTTCAAGCGCGAGACGCTCTCCGGTGAGTTCCTGCAGGTCAACACCTATCTGGTGGAGGACCTCAAGAAGCTCGGCGTGTGGGACCGCACCACCCGCGAGGCGATGACCGAGGCCAACGGCTCGATCCAGGAGATGCGCTGGATCCCGCAGGAGGTGCGCGACCTGTACCGCACCGCCTGGGAGATCCCGCAGCGCGCCCTGATCGACATGGCCGCCTCCCGTACGCCGTACCTGGACCAGAGCCAGTCGCTGAACCTCTTCATGGCCTCGCCCACCATCGGCAAGCTCAGCTCGATGTACGCGTACGCCTGGAAGCAGGGCATCAAGACGACGTACTACCTGCGCTCGCGCCCGGCGACCCGGATCGCCCGCGCGGCGTCCGGCGGTGCCGCCGCGCCCGCCACCATCCCCGTGCAGCAGGCCGCGCCCGACGCGGACGCCATCGCCTGCTCCCTTGAGAACCCCGAGTCCTGCGAGGCATGCCAGTAATGACCACGGCACCCGAACGCCAGAAGAACCTGCTCGACCCGGGTTTCGAGCTGACGCTGCGCCCCATGCGGTACCCGGACTTCTACGACCGCTACCGCGACGCGATCAAGAACACCTGGACCGTCGAGGAGGTCGACCTCCACTCGGACGTCGCCGACCTCGCCAAGCTCTCCCCGGGCGAGCAGCACATGATCGGCCGCCTGGTCGCGTTCTTCGCGACCGGTGACTCGATCGTGGCCAACAACCTGGTCCTGACGCTGTACAAGCACATCAACTCCCCCGAGGCGCGGCTGTACCTGTCGCGGCAGCTCTTCGAGGAGGCCGTGCACGTCCAGTTCTATCTGACGCTGCTGGACACCTACCTGCCCGACCCGGACGACCGCGCCGCGGCGTTCGACGCGGTGGAGAACATCCCCTCCATCCGCGAGAAGGCCCAGTTCTGCTTCAAGTGGATCAACGAGGTCGAGAAGCTGGAGCGGCTGGAGACGAAGGCCGACCGCCGCCGCTTCCTGCTCAACCTGATCTGCTTCGCCGCGTGCATCGAGGGCCTGTTCTTCTACGGCGCCTTCGCCTACGTGTACTGGTTCCGCAGCCGCGGCCTGCTGCACGGCCTGGCGACCGGCACCAACTGGGTCTTCCGCGACGAGACCATGCACATGAACTTCGCGTTCGAGGTCGTGGACACCGTCCGCCAGGAGGAGCCCGACCTCTTCGACGACGAGCTCCAGCAGCAGGTCACCGACATGCTGAAGGAGGCCGTCGACGCGGAGCTGCAGTTCGGCCGCGACCTGTGCGGCGAGGGCCTGCCGGGCATGAACACCGAGTCCATGCGCGAGTACCTCCAGTGCGTCGCCGACCAGCGCCTGCAGCGCCTGGGCTTCAAGCCGGTCTTCGGCTCGGAGAACCCGTTCTCCTTCATGGAGCTGCAGAACGTCCAGGAGCTGACCAACTTCTTCGAGCGCCGCGCCTCCGCGTACCAGATGGCGGTCGAGGGCTCGGTCGGATTCGACGAGGAGTTCTAAAGGCACGGCGGAGTCTGGGCCCGGCGGGTTAATTCCCTCCGGACCTCGCATCGCGTGTCTCCCGTCCGGGAATCCAAGTGCGGATCCGGACACGACGGGAGGCACGCGATGCCGCGTTTCATGGTGATCGTCAAGGCGAGCGAGGAGTCCGAGGCCGGTGTGCTGCCGACCAAGGAGATGCTCGCCGAGATGGGTGCGTACAACGACCGGCTGCAGCAGGCCGGGGCGATGCTCGCGGGCGAGGGGCTGCGCCCCAGCTCCGAGGGTGCGCGGGTGACGTTCTCGGACGGCCCGCCCGTCGTCACGGAGGGGCCCTTCGGCGGGAAGGCGAAGGACCTGGTCGCCGGATTCTGGGTCATCCGGGCCGGCTCCATGGACGAGGCCCTGGAGTGGGCCCGGCGCATCCCCTTCCGGGAGGGCGAGGTCGAGGTGCGCCCGGTCTTCGAGGCCTCCGACTTCCCGGACGGCGCGTAGAACGCGTGTGGCGGGCGCCCCTGGCCGGGGCGCCCGCCACACGTGCGTCGTGCGCGAGGTCAGCCGTTGGCGACGACCGGGTAGCGCGGCGTGCCCTCTTCCATCTGCTTCAGGGCGTCCTTGCGGTCGCGCTTGGAGAGACGGTCGATGTAGAGCCGGCCGTAGAGGTGGTCGGTCTCGTGCTGCAGGCAGCGGGCGAAGTAGCCGGTGCCCTGGACGCGGATGGGGTTGCCCTCGGCGTCCTGGCCGCGGACGACCGCGTAGTCGGGGCGGGCGAGGGAGGCGTAGGCCGTGGGGACGGAGAGGCAGCCCTCGTTGGAGTCGTCCAGGATCCGGCGGTCGGCCGGGAGGTCCTCCAGGACGGGGTTGCACACCGTGCCGACGTGGCGGACGCCCTCGTCGTCCATGCAGTCGTAGACGAAGACCTTGAGGTCGACGCCGATCTGGTTGGCGGCGAGGCCCACGCCCTCCGCGGTGCGCTGGCTCGCGAACATGTCGTCGATCAGCTGTGCGAGCTCGGCGTCGAACGAGGTGACGTCCTTGCACTCGCGGTGCAGGACGGGGTTGCCGACCACGGTGATCGGGCGGGACGTGCCGCGCTCGCGGTGCGCGAGCTCGCGCTCCTCGCAGTCCTCGGTGTCCACGATGAACTCGTCGTCCACCGGCTGGTCGGTCTCTTGCTGCGACTGCTGCGACATGTCCGCCGTTATGCCTCTCTCAAAACCCAAAAGGATGCCTATACAGGGTAAGGGGCCCCCTCGGGGGCTTCAGCAGACCTCTTCCAGATCACGCCACTCGCGGGTGTCGGGGCTGTCCGCCACCCAGCCGTCCAGCAGGCCCCGCACCAGCCCGGCGGGGGCGGCGATGCCGCACTCGCGCTCGGGCACCCACAGGGAGCCGGAGCCGGCCGTGCGGTGGCCGAGGGGGCCGGGGTGGCCGGGCTCGCTGTGATCGTGCGGGTCGAGGTGCTCGCCGTTGCCCTCGTCGCTGGGCATGCGGCTCTCGGAGCACGTGCGGCACAGCAGGCGCACGGACGAGGACCAGTCCTCGGCGGCGAAGCCGGCGTCGGCCGCGAGACGCTCCAGGGCGTCCCGGTCGGCCTCGGTGGCGGCCTCCAGCAGCACGACCCACGTCGGCACGGGCGAGGGGGCCCACAGCTCGATCTCGTCGAAGACGGGGTAGGAGGGCCCGGCGGCGGTGACCCGCTCGCCGTGCGGGACGCCGTCGTGCAGCACGACCTCGCCCCAGCGGCGCCCCGAGGAGGGCAGCGGGATGGAGAGGACCTCCATGCGGGCCGGGTCGAGCCTGCGGCCCCAGACGACCTCCGCCTCGCCCTCGGGCGAGAGTCTCACGGCCGCGCTGCCCAGCTCCATGCCCACGGGCTCGCCGGCCGGGGTGCCCTCGCCGGGGACCCGCAGGCCGTACGCCTGCCAGGCGCGGCGGGCCAGGGGCCAGTCCTGCAGGGCGGTGGCGGCGATGCCCACGTTCCACCAGTCCGGGGCGCCGGCCTCGCGGTCCAGGAGCGCCACGGCGCGCAGCCCCGCGGCGCGGGCCTGCTCCCAGTCGTGGCGGAACTTGTGCAGCAGCGCCAGATTGAACCACGACTCGGAGAGCCACGGCTCCATGTCGGCCGCGCGCGTCAGCAGCGCGCCCGCGTCCTCGTACCGGCCGTCGCCGATGAGCGTGAAGGCACGGTCGGTGGCCTGCCGCCACGAGGCGGAAGGCCGGTGCCGTACCTTGCCGAAGATCCTCACGATTCCCGCCTGCCGGTTTCTGCGTGCGACCACGCCGGATGACCCAGGTGAAGGCCGCCGTCCTCCCTGACGACAACCTGCCACATCTCACTCGCTCCGGGAAGTCGCGCCCGTTCCGCCTCCGTGCCGGAGGCGGCGCGCCCGACGCCCCCCGTCGTCTCCCTGGTTTTCCCGTCTTTCTCTGTCGTCTTCTCCTCTTCGCATCCAACCATGCCCCTTTGGACGCCCGCTCATTACCCGTGGGTTCACCGCGGTACTCCCGCTTTGACCGGACTCTTACCCCTGGTCCGGCCCCGGTCCACCCCGGCCGCGCCCCGGCTCCGCTCCCCCGCCGCCGCCCCCGCGCGCGAGCACCCTGGCCAGGGCGGCCACGACCTGCGGGTCGTGCTCGTGGGCGGTGTCGAGGCGCAGCCGCTCCAGGGCGCACAGGGGCCCGCAGCCGGTCCGGCCCACGAGGTCCTCGTAGGCGTTGACGGTGCGGACGACGCGGGCGGCGAGCGGCTGCTCGCGGTAGGGGTCCGCCTGCCGCTCGACGACGACGGCGACGTCGGAGGGCACCCCGGTCTGGCGGACCACGGCCCCGCCCAGGAGGGCGATGCGGCGGCGCTGCTCGGGGGGCAGCGGCTCCGTGGCCCCGGCCGGGACGGGGTCGAGGAGGGAGAGCTGGCCGATGTCGTGCATCAGGGCCGCGTACTCCAGAACGGTGAGGTCCGTCTCGGACAGGCCGAGCTCGCGCCCGGCGGCCCGGCTGAGGGCGGCGACGCGGCGGGCGTGCCCGGCCGGGGTGTGGCCCGCGATCTCCGTGGAGCGGGCGAGGGAGGCGATGGTCTGGTGATACGTGGCCCGTACGGCGGTGTAGCGGTGGAAGGAGAGCTGGGTGAGCAGCAGGGGCAGGCAGAAGACCGGCAGGGCCCACAGCCCGGCGACGCCCACGGCGAGGGCCATGACGGCGCCGGTGGCGCAGATCGCGGTGCCGATGCCGGCGAGGGCGCGCAGCTCGTCGCGGAGGACGGGGCCGTAGGGTCCGCCGGTGCGGGCGCGGGTGAGGACCGCGGCGAGCACGGCGTCGAAGAGGGTGGTCAGCGCGAGGACGAGGAGCAGGACGAAGGCGTAGGCGGGGCCGTGGCCGGGCCAGCGGTCGAGGACGCCGGAGTGGTGCAGGGGCTGGAAGCAGAGGGCGGCGAAGCCGGTGGTGAGCAGGCGGCGGGCGAGGTGGTCGCGGGTGGGCGGGCGGCCGACCGCCCCGGCGAGGGTCGCGGCGAGCACGACGGCGACGACCTGCGGGGCGCAGTGCGCGGTGGGCCGGCCGCCGATCTCCCCGAGCAGGGCGTAGGAGAGGGCTCCGGCGGCGCCGACGGGGGCGGTCTGGCGGTCGCCGGGGCCGGTCGTGGGGCGGCGGCGCCGGGCGGCCTCGCCGACGGCGATCAGGAGGCCGTAGGCGAGGGCGACTTGGGGCTGGGCGACGCCGTGCCAGGCGGTGCGGGCCAGGGCCGCCAGGGAGAGCGCCACGGCCGCGGCGTGCACGCTCCGTATCAGCATTCCGTCACCGCGTCCCGTCACCCCTCACCTCCCGGGTGGCCGGCCCCGGTGACCGGCCGGCGGGAAGAAGGGACGTTTCCGCTGGGCGGAGTTGCACTCTCCGTAGCCTCCGAGGTCACTGTCGAATGCCATCCGTGACGGTCGAGGGCCGCGGACAGGGCCGCGACCATGCGAGGGTCGAACTGGCTTCCCGCGCAGCGGTGGAGCTCGGCGAGGGCGGCCGGTACGGGACGTGCCCGGCTGTAACTGCGCGTGGAGGTCATGGCGTCGAACGCGTCGGCCACGGCCACCACGCGGGCGAACAAGGGGATCTGAGGACCCATCAGACCGTAGGGATAGCCACTGCCGTCCAGGCGTTCGTGGTGGTGGAGGATCGCGGCCCGCGCCTCGTCCAGGAAGCCGATGCCGCGCACCATCTCGTGCCCGTACTCCGGGTGCAGCTCGATGACGCGCCGCTCCTCCGGGGTGAGCGGCCCGTCCTTGCGCAGCAGGCGGGTGGGGACGCCGAGCTTGCCGACGTCGTGCAGGATGCCCGCGAAGCGCAGCGCCTCCAGCCGCTCGCCGGTCATGCCGAGCTCGCGGCCGATGAGCACCGAGGCGCGCCCCACGCGCTCGCTGTGGCCGCGGGTGTACTGGTCCTTGAGGTCGACGGCCTGGACGAGCGCGCGGATGGTGGCCTGGTGGGCGGCCCGCTCGCGCTCGCAGCGGTCCAGGAACCAGGACGAGACGGACATCGGCAGCAGGACGAGCAGCGCCGTGGCCGGTCCGTAGGCGCTGTGCCAGAGGGCCGCGGTCAGCAGCCCGATGGGGCCGTGCACGAGGGCCGGCAGCAGCGGGCCGGGCAACAGGAGCCCGCTCCACGCGGCGCGCGGGCGGCGGCGCTCGGCGGCCACGCGGACGGCGCCGTCGAGGGCGGCGGCGACGAGCGAGAGGACGAGGGCGGCGGCGAGGGCGGACGGCAGGGCGGCGGGGAAGTCCGCGGGGTCGACCGGGGGGAAGTCCGCCCCCCGGGCGGCGGACCGCGCCGTGGCCGGGGCCATGAGGGCGAAGACGTGGGAGGCGGCACAGGTGGCCAGCGAGAGCTGGGCGGCGTGCCACAGCCGCCGGATCCACGCCGGACGCTGCTCGACGCGGCCGACGAGCGCGCCCGGCACGGCCACGAGCGCTGCGGCGGCGGGCGGCAGCAGGAACGCCCCGGCGAGCAGGACGGGCAGCGTCAGGGTGCGGCGCGGCAGGCGCTCGCAGACGGCGCAGACCGCGGCCAGGAGGGCCACCGCACCCCAGGGAACTCCGTGGGCGGCCCGCAGGGCGGGGGCGGCGCACAGGGCGGCGGCGAGGGCGGCGCACAGGACACAGGCGCGCGCTGCCGCCGGAAGTGACCCCATGGTGCGTCCTCCCGTCCCGTGAGGTGCCGACATGCTTGCCGTCAGGAAGGGGAGAATAGGGTCCGGCACGGCCGGGGAACGGCGCATTCGGGGATTGCCCCACGCGAACCGACCAGATGCACACCTTCGGGTGATAATCCCCGCCGGGCGGCATGCCGGGCCCGGGCCGCATCAGGCCCGGAAGGGCTACGCAGAGGGATGCGGGGGAACTACGCGAACGGACGCGGACCGCGCGGTGCGGGCACCGCGCCCGCGTCTACTCCTGTGCCGTGGCGCCCAGGGGGCCCGCACCGGCGGAGCCGCCCGACGCACTGCGGACACCCGGAGCGCTCCGGCCGCCCTGCGTCCGGGCGGCGGCCTCCGCCGCCCTGGCCTCGGCCACGACGTCCTGGTCGGGCACCGACTGCCCGGCGCGGATCAGCTCGATCCGGCCCATCACCTTCGAGCGCAGGTCGGCGGGCACGTCGTCATGACCGCAGCAGCGCTTGACCAGCTTCTTCACCGCCTGTTCCAGGCCGTATTTCTCCAGGCACGGGGAGCACTCGTCGATGTGCACCTCGAACTTGGCGCAGTCCCCGTCGGGCATCTCGTGGTCGAGGAACTCGTAGAGGTGGTCGAGGACCTCGGAGCAGTCCGTCTCGTGCGGGTCTCCGCAGCTCATGAGTCCGAGCCTTTCCGGTTGTGCGACTCGTCGGAGCCGTTCGGCGCGGGGGCCGCCCCGGCCGGGACGAGACCCCGCTCACGGGCGTAGTCCTCCAGCATTCCGCGCAGCTGGCGGCGGCCCCGGTGGAGCCGGGACATGACCGTGCCGATGGGCGTACCCATGATGTCCGCGATCTCCTTGTAGGCAAAGCCCTCGACGTCCGCGAGGTAGACCGCTATCCGGAATTCCTCGGGGATGGCCTGGAGGGCCTCCTTGACATCGGAGTCCGGAAGGTGGTCCAGCGCCTGGGACTCGGCGGAGCGCAGGCCGGTCGACATGTGCGACTCGGCACGGGCCAGCTGCCAGTCCTCGATCTCCTCCGACGCGCTGCGCAGCGGCTCGCGCTGCTTCTTGCGGTAGGAGTTGATGAAGGTGTTGGTCAGGATGCGGTACAGCCACGCCTTGAGGTTCGTGCCGTCGCGGAACTGGTGGAAGGACGCGTACGCCTTGGCGTAGGTCTCCTGCACCAGGTCCTCCGCGTCCGCCGGGTTGCGCGTCATGCGCAGGGCGGCGGAGTACATCTGGTCGAGGAAGGTGAGGGCGTCGCGCTCGAACCGGGCGTTGCGCTCGGCGGCGGTCTCCGCGCCGGCGGCCCCGCCCGTGGCGGCGGCGTTCTCGGTGGCGTTCTTCATGCCCGTGGCCCCGGTGTCTTCGGTCCCCTCGTCGGTCCCAGTGACCGGACCCACCTCCTCCAACACGACGGCAGGACCGGATGCGGACCCGCTCGAATCGGAGAATAGACGACGATCCCGCCCGTCCGCCGCTCCAGCCGGGGCGGGCTGCGCCACATGCAGTGCCGCCCACCCCAGGTCAGCGGTCTGCGGGCGGGACAGGCAGGCGGTCGAACCCATGCGGCGAGCTCCCATTCCTCGGTCGGCCAGTAGCCACCGGTCCAGTAGCTGATGACGACTGGCACAACATCGCCCGGGCGCGGGGCATTCCCGGAACCCTCCGGAATTCAACGGCTCTTCCGGAATCCGGAATTCCGAGGCTGCGGCGGATCCGGCTGCCGCGCCGGCGGCTTCAGTGGCCGGCGCCGGCGTCGTCGAGGCCGTCCAGCCAGTCGGCGACGGCCCCGGTGAGGCCGGCCAGGGCCTCCTCCTGCCCGACGTCCGCCTTCTTCGGCACGGCGAAGCCGTGGTCCCCGTACGGCACGGGGACCAGGCGGGTGCCGGGCGGGAACTCCTCGGGGCGGCCGAACGGGTCCTTGGCCCCCTGGACGACGAGGGTGGGCAGGCCGGCACCGGTCAGCTCCTCCGCGCGGGACTTCTCCGGCTTGCCCGGCGGGTGGAGCGGGAAGCTCAGGGCGAGCACGGCGACGGCGCCGAGGCCGGCCGCGGTGCGGCAGGCGACGCGGGCGCCCGCGCTGCGGCCGCCCGCCACGACCGGCTGTCCGGGCTTGCGCAGCGCCGGCCACAGGGCCGTCCAGGCGGCGTCCAGCGTCTTCGGCGCCGGGGCGACCTTCTTGCCGGCGACGCGCCAGGGCTGCTCCACCAGGGCGACGGTGACGCCGCGGGCGGGCAGCGCGGCGGCGAGGGCCTGCAGGTCACGGGCCTCGATGCCGCCGCCGGCGCCGTGGCCGAGGGCGAGCACGAGGCGCGCCCGCGGGGCGGCGTACCAGTGGATCCGGGCGTCGCCCGCGGGGGTGGGAACGGTCTCGATCACCCGTCCATCTTCGTCCACCGCGCCCGGAAACCCCTCAGAACAGCGTCGCTTCCTCCGGCGCGTCCAGTTCCTTCAGGAGCTCGGGGCCGTTCTTGCGGACGTCGCTGACCGCGGTCGCGACCGGATAGGCGCGGACGGAACCCGCGGGCGGCGGGGCGAGCAGGGCGCGCAGCTCCTCCACGTCCGTGCACGCCGGGTCCAGCCAGGCGTCCCACCGGTCCGGCGGCAGCACCAGCGGCATCCGGGGGTGGATCTCGGCCAGGGAGCGGGGCCCGCCGCCGTCCGGGGCCGCGTCCCCCTGCGCGGAGGCGAACGGCGCGGGCTCGGCCTCCGTCGTGATCACCGTGCAGGTGGCCCACCAGGCCTGGGGGTGGTCGGGCGGCAGTGCGGGGTCGCGCCAGAACTCGTACAGCCCGGCCATCGCCATGACCGAGCCGTCGGCCGGGGTGACGAAGTAGGGCTGCTTCCGGGTGCGCTTCCTGCGGCCCTGCTCCTCCAGCTCCCGTTCGGCCGCTCCGGTGACCCACTCGTAGTATCCGTCGGCGGGTATGAGACAGCGGCGCCTCTCGAAGGCCTGCCGGTAGGACGGCTTCTCGTGGACGGTCTCGGACCGGGCGTTGATCATCTTCGCGGCGCCCTCGGGCGACTTCGCCCACGGCGGGACGAGGCCCCAGCGCAGCGGGCGCAGCTGGCGAACCGGACGCCGGTCGGCTGCGTCTTTCAGAGGACGTTCGAGCACCGCATGGACGCTCTTCGTCGGGGCCACGTTCCAGTCCGGGGCGAGGGCCTCGGACGGCTCCCACTTCCCGATGCCGAAGAGCCCCACGAGATCCTCGGGCTCCCGGCTCGCCGCATATCGACCGCACATGTTCGCCAACCCTGCCACGGACCCACGAGGAGCCGCGCACAAATGGACAGCACCGAAGCCACCGCCCTGTGGGACCGCGTGGTGGGGACCCAGCCCGCGCCCTCCGTGTGGCTGGTGGCCGCCACGGGGCTCGTCGCCCTCGCGGCGGTGGCCCCGCGCGGCATATGGCTGGTGACCCGCAACGCCGTCACCATCGCCCACGAGGGCGGCCACGGCCTGGTGGCCCTGCTCGCCGGGCGGCGCCTGGAGGGCATCCGGCTGCACTCGGACACCTCCGGCCTGACCGTGTCGCGCGGCAAGCCGACCGGCCTCGGCATGATCCTCACCGCCGCCGCGGGCTACCCCGCCGCCTCGCTGCTGGGGCTCGGCGGCGCCTGGCTGCTTTCCGCGGGTCACATCACGGCGCTGCTGTGGGTCGCAACGGCGCTGCTCGCCGCGATGCTGCTGATGATCCGCAATGCCTACGGGGTGCTGACGGTGGTGCTCTCGGGCTCCCTGTTCGTGCTGGTCTCCTGGCTGGCGGGGCCCGACGTGCAGGCCCTGTTCGCGTACGGGGTCGTGTGGTTCCTGCTGCTCGGCGGCGTACGCCCGGCCTTCGAGCTGCAGAGCAAGCGCCGCTACGGAGGGGCCCCGGACTCGGACGCGGACCAGCTCGCCCGGCTCACCCACCTGCCCGCCACGGTGTGGCTGGTTTTCTTCCATGTGATCTCGCTGTGCGCGCTGACCGGCGGGGGGCGCTGGCTGCTGGGGCTGTGACCGGGAGGGGCGCGTACGGGGCACGCACCGGGCACGCACGGGGCACCGGCGGCCGCCGCCCGGGCCGGGAACCTCGGGCCATAGGACTTCGGGGACCGAACCACGCGGCGAACGTCAGTAAGGTAAAGGCATGACCGAGAACCCTGCGCACACAGACCTCTGGCCAGCCCCCCTCGCCACGGGAGCGGTCGACGCGACCGTCACCGTGCCCGGTTCGAAGTCGGTCACCAACCGCGCCCTGGTGCTGGCCGCGCTCGCCTCCGAGCCCGGCTGGCTGCGCCGCCCCCTGCGCTCCCGCGACACCCTGCTGATGGCCGAGGCGCTGCGCGCCATGGGCGTCGGCATCGAAGAGACGGTCTCCTCCAGCTCCGGCGACGCGGACGGCCCGGCCGGCTCCGGCGAGGCCTGGCGGGTGATCCCCGCGCGGCTGCGCGGCCCCGCCACCGTGGACGTCGGCAACGCCGGCACCGTGATGCGCTTCCTGCCGCCCGTGGCGAGCCTGGCCGACGGCCCGATCCGCTTCGACGGCGACCCGCGCAGCTACGAGCGCCCCCTGCACGGCGTGATCGACGCGCTGCGCGCCCTGGGCGCCCGCATAGACGACAACGAGCGCGGCGCCCTGCCCCTGACCGTGCACGGCGGCGGCGCCCTGGAGGGCGGCACCGTCGAGATCGACGCCTCCTCCTCGTCGCAGTTCGTGAGCGCGCTGCTGCTGTCCGGGCCGCGCTTCAACCAGGGCGTCGAGGTCCGTCACGTCGGCTCCGTGCTGCCCTCGATGCCGCACATCCGGATGACCGTCGACATGCTGCGCCAGGCCGGTGCGCAGGTGGACACCCCCGAGTCCGGCGGCGAGCCGAACGTGTGGCGGGTCTCCCCCAGCGCCCTGCTCGGCCGCGACGTCGTGATCGAGCCGGACCTGTCCAACGCGGCGCCGTTCCTGGCCGCCGCCCTGGTCACCGGCGGCCGCGTCACCGTCCCCGACTGGCCCGAGCGCACCACCCAGCCCGGCGACGCCCTGCGGGAGATCTTCACCGCGATGGGCGGCTCCTGCGAGCTGACCGAGGCCGGCCTGACCTTCACCGGCACCGGCCGCATCACCGGCATCGACGCCGACCTGCACGAGGTCGGCGAGCTGACCCCCGTGATCGCCGCCGTCGCGGCGCTCGCCGACTCCGAGTCCACCCTGCGCGGCATCGCCCACCTGCGGCTGCACGAGACGGACCGGCTGGCCGCCCTGGCCAAGGAGATCAACGAGCTCGGCGGCGACGTCACCGAGACCGAGGACGGGCTGCACATCCGCCCGCGCCCGCTGCACGGCGGCGTCTTCCACACCTACGAGGACCACCGGCTCGCCACCGCGGCCGCCGTCATCGGCCTCGCGGTCGACGGCGTCCAGGTGGAGAACGTGGCCACCACCGCCAAGACCCTGCCCGACTTCCCGGAGCTGTGGACCGGGATGCTGGGGACCGTCGCGGGGGCGGCGACGGCGCCGAGAGTCTGAGAGATCCAGGAAAGCCAGCAATGCGCCGCTACGGCAAGAACCCCGACGAGGACGACGTCCGCGTCCGCCCCAACCGCAAGGGAAACCGCCCCCGCACCAACATCCGCCCCAAGCACGAGGACGCCGCGGAGGGCTTCGTCCTGACCGTCGACCGCGGCCGGCTGACCTGTCTGGTCGAGGACCGGATCGTGATGGCGATGAAGGCCCGCGAGCTGGGCCGCAAGGGGGTCGTGGTCGGTGACCGGGTCGCGGTCGTCGGGGATCTGTCCGGCGCCAAGGACACGCTCGCGCGCGTCGTGCGGGTCGAGGAGCGCTCGTCGGTGCTGCGCCGCACGGCGGACGACGACGATCCCTTCGAGCGCGTGGTGGTGGCCAACGCCGACCAGCTCGCGATCGTCACCGCCCTCGCGGACCCCGAGCCGCGGCCCCGGCTCATCGACCGCTGTCTGGTCGCCGCCTTCGACGCGGGCCTGGAGCCGCTGCTCGTCCTGACGAAGTCGGACCTGGCCTCGCCGGACAAGCTCCTGGAGTCCTACGGCTCGCTGGGCGTGCACCACGTGGTCACCAGCCGCGAGGAGCTCGCGGACGGCGGCGCCGCGGACCGGGTCCGCGAGCGGCTGGCGGGACGGGTCACCGCCTTCGTCGGCCACTCCGGCGTCGGCAAGACGACTCTGGTCAACGCGCTCGTCCCGGACCGGCAGCGGGCCACCGGCCACGTCAACGCGGTCACCGGCCGCGGCCGGCACACCACGACCTCCGCGCTGGCCCTGCCCCTGCCCGGGGGTTCGGGCTGGGTCATCGACACCCCGGGCGTCCGGTCGTTCGGCCTCAACCACGTCGATCCGTCCCGCGTCATCCACGCCTTCCCCGACCTGGAGCCGGGCACGGAGGGCTGCCCGCGGGCCTGCAGCCACGACGAACCGGACTGCGCACTGGACGCGTGGGCGGCCGAGGGTCACGCCGATCCGCAGCGGCTCTACTCGCTGCGCCGGCTGCTTTCCACGCGGGAGCGACGCGAAGGCGATTGATCGCCTACGTTTGCGAGTGACCGCCAGTGGCAAGGCCATCAAGCACACCGGGACGGACGGCGGTCACGAGACACGGGAGGCAAACTGATGGCGTGGCTGCTGGTCGTGGTCGCCGGACTGCTGGAAACCGGCTTCGCGGTCTGTCTCAAGCTCTCCCACGGTTTCACCCGGCTGTGGCCGACGATCGCGTTCGCGTGCTTCGCGCTCGGCAGCTTCGGCCTGCTGACGCTCTCCCTCAAGAAGCTCGATGTGGGCCCGGCCTACGCCGTGTGGACGGGCATCGGCGCGGCCGGCACGGCGATCTACGGCATGGTCTTCCTCGGCGACCTGGTCTCGACGCTGAAGCTGGTGTCGATCGGCCTGGTGATCGTGGGGGTCATGGGATTGCAGCTGTCGGGCTCGGCACACTGAGCCCGGCCGGCGGCTCGTCACGTACGTACCGGTTCCGGTGACTGCGCGTTCCGCCGGGCCCCCGCCGCGATGGTGCAACTCCGTTGCGGCGGAAAGCTCTTCTCCCCGCCGAAGGCCTGGGGCCGAGGGGCTCAGCTCCTCATGGCCGCCGCAACGGTGATCGGCCGCAAGGGCACTGTCCGGCGGCGGTGCCGGACCCCACCCGAGCCGCTACGCCTCGGCGAAGTGGCATGCCGCCACCTGGCCATCGCCGAAGGGCCGCGGCACCGGCCGCACCCCCTCGCACCGCGACCGCTCCGCGTCCCCCAGCCCCGCGTACACCCCGCACCGCCCGCGGAACCGGCACCCCTCGTCCCGTACTTCGGGGCTGGGCGGGTCGCCCGCCAGCAGGATCCGTTCGCGGGAGCGCTCCCGTGAGGGATCGGGCACCGGTACGGCCGACAGCAGCGCCTGCGTGTACGGGTGCCGCGGCCGGGAGAAGACCTCCTCGACCGGACCGGATTCCACGGTGCGGCCGAGATACATGACGCTGACGCGGTCCGCTATGTGCCGCACGACGGCCAGGTCGTGCGAGACGAAGAGGTAGGCGAGGCCCAGTTCGCGCTTGAGGCGCTGCAGCAGGTTGAGCACGCCGGCCTGTACGGACACGTCCAGCGCGGACACCGGTTCGTCGAGGACGAGCAGCTCGGGTTCGACGGCGAGCGCCCGCGCGATGCCGATCCGCTGCCGCTGCCCGCCGGAGAACTCGTGCGGGAAGCGGTCCGCGTGGCCGGCCTCCAGGCCGACGAGCTCCAGCAGTCCGGGAACGCGGCCCGCGACGGCCGCGCGCCCGTGGCCCTGGGCGCGCAGCGGCTCGGCGACGATCTCGCCGACCGGCATCCGCGGGTCGAGGCTCGCCATGGGGTCCTGGAAGACGATCTGTACGGAGCCGCGCAGGGCGTGCGCCTGGCGCTTCGTCAGCGTGGCTGCGGAGCGGCCGAGGATCTCGACCTCCCCGGACTCGGGGGCGGCCAGCCGCAGGATCTCCATCAGGGCGGTGGACTTGCCGGAGCCGGACTCGCCGACGAGCCCCAGGGTCTCTCCCCGCCGGATGTCGAGGTCGACGCCGTCGACGGCGTACACGCTGCCGACGCGGCGGCGGAAGGCGGCGCCCTTGTACACCGGGAAGGTCTTGGTCAGCCCCCGGACGCGCAGCACGGCGGGCAGTTCGCCGCGGGGCACGTCGGTGGCGGCGCGTACGGGCGGAAGGACGGGCACCGGGTAGAGGCCGGGGCCGGGCGTCTTCACACAGGCCGCGAGGTGGCCGCCGGACCCTGCGAGCGCGGGTTCACCGGCGCAGGCGTCGTCGGCGAGCGGGCAGCGGGGTGCGAAGGGGCAGCCGCCGGACGGCTTCCGCAGGTCGGGCGGTGAGCCGGGGACGGGGGTGAGCGGGCGCCCGCCGGCGTCCGGGCGGGGCACGGCGCCGAGCAGCCCGATGGTGTACGGCATGCGCGGCGCGGCGAACAGCTCGTCCACGGGCGCGCTCTCCACGACGCGGCCCGCGTACATCACGGCGACGCGGTCGGCCATGCCGGCGATCACGCCGAGGTCGTGGCTGACGAGGAGCAGCGCCGCGCCCGTCTCGCGCCGGGCGGTGCGCAGGACGTCGAGGATCTGGGCCTGGACGGTGACGTCGAGGGCGGTGGTGGGCTCGTCGGCGAGGATGACGTCGGGGTCGTTGGCGACGGCCATGGCGATCATCGCGCGCTGGCGCATGCCGCCGGAGAACTCGTGCGGGTAGGCGCGGGCGCGCCGGGCGGGGTCGGGGATGCCGACGAGGTCGAGGAGTTCGACGGCGCGGCGGCGGGCCCGGTCGCGCGTGACGTCCTGGTGGATGCGGACGGCTTCGGCGATCTGGTCGCCGATGCGGTGGACGGGGGTGAGCGCGGAGAGCGGGTCCTGGAAGACCATGGCGACGCGGCTGCCGCGCAGCCGGGACAGCGCCTTCTCCCCCGCGCCGAGCATCTCGGTGCCGCCGGCCAGGACGGAGCCGCGGACGCGTGCGGTGCGGGGCAGCAGTCCCATGGTGGCGAGGGCGACGGTGGACTTCCCGGAGCCCGACTCGCCGACGAGGCCGAGGACTTCGCCGCGGGCGAGGGTGAGGTCGACGCCGCGGACGGCGGGTACCGGCCCCTCGGGCCCGTCGAAGTCGACGTGCAGGTCCCGTACGGCCAGGGCGGCCGTACGGGCCGGGGTCACCGCGTCAGCGGGCGGCGCGGTCATGGGTGGTTCCCTTCCGGCGCGGGCGGCGCCTGGTGCGGTGGTGGCCCGAGGTGGGGTCGAGGGCGTCGCGCAGGCCGTCGCCGAGGAAGTTGACCGCGAGGACGAAGACGACGAGCAGTCCGGCGGCGAAGAAGAACATCCAGGGGTAGGTGAGGGCGGCGTCGGAGCCGTCGGCGATGAGGGTGCCGAGGGAGACGTCGGGGGGCTGCACGCCGAAGCCGAAGTACGACAGGCCGGTCTCGCTCATCACGGCGCCGCCGACGGCGATGGTGGCGTCGACGATGAGGAAGGAGGAGATGTTGGGGAGGACGTGGCGCACGATGATGCGCAGCGGGTGCACCCCCATGAGCTGGGCGGCCCGCACGAATTCGCGCTCCTTGAGGGAGCGGGTCATGGACCGCACCACCCGCGCGGTGATCATCCAGCCGAAGACGGCGAGGAGTCCGACGAAGACGATCCAGCCGCTGTCGCGGAGCCGGGGCGAGACGATGGCGATGATCAGAAAGGCGGGGAAGACGAGGAGCAGGTCGATGAAGAAGGTGACGGCCCGGTCGGCCCAGCCGCCGAAGTAGCCCGCGCAGGCGCCGACGACGGAGGCCAGCACGGTCGAGGTCAGGGCCGTGAGCAGGCCGATCAGCAGCGATTTCTGCAGCCCGTGGAGGACCTGCGCGTAGACGTCCTGGCCGATGCGGTTGGTTCCCCACCAGTGGTCGGCGGAAGGCGCTTCGCGCAGCGCGCTGTAGTCGATGTCCGTGTGGCTCCAGGAGGTGAGATAGGGGCCGGCGAAGGCCAGCAGGAACAGCAGCAGCAGGACGGTGGCGCCGGCGACGGCGTTGCGGTTGGCGGCGAAGCGGCGCAGTGCGGTGCGGCCGCGCCCGCGGGCCGCGGGCGGTGGGGCCGCGGCGGGGCCGGCGGTGGGGACGGTGGCGGTGGTGGTCACGGTCGTGTGCCTCGCTCAGCTGGTGCGGACGCGCGGGTCGAGCGCGGCGTGGAGGACGTCGGCCAGGAAGCCGGAGAGCAGCACCATGACGGCGGCGAACACGTTGACCGCGACGACGGAGTTGACGTCGCTCTTGCCGATGGCGTCGATGAACCACGAGCCCATGCCGTGCCAGCCGAAGATCTTCTCGGTGAAGGCGGCGCCGGTGAACAGGGCGAGGAACCCGTAGGCGAAGAACGTGGACATGGGCACGAGCGCGGTGCGCAGGCCGTGGGTGAGGACGGCCCTGCGGTGGGTGAGCCCCTTGGCGCGCGCGGTGCGCAGGAAGTCCGAGCCGAGGACGTCGAGCATGGTGCCGCGCTGGTAGCGGCTGTAGGCGGCGGCGGTGCCGAGCGCGATGGAGAGGGTGGGCAGCAGCAGGTGGGCGGCGCGGTCGCCGAGGAGCGTGCCCGCGGAGCCGGTGAGGCCCGGGGTCTTCTCGCCGGTGAAGGAGATCAGTTCGGTGCCCGCGGCCTGGTTGACCTTGATGGCCCCGATCTTGAGCAGGACTGCGAGGAGGAAGGTGGGCGTGGACAGCAGCAGGAAGGCGAAGACGGTGACGGCGCGGTCGGAGAACCGGTACTGCCGCAGCGCGCCCCAGGCGCCCGCGAGGATGCCGGCCACCGTGCCGAGCAGGGTGCCCGCGAGCAGCAGCCGCAGGCTGACGCCGACGCGGCGGCCGAACTCCTCGCCCACGCTGCTGCTGTCGATGGTCCGCCCGAAGTCCCCGCGCACGGCGTGCGAGGCCCAGGTGCCGAATCGTTCCAGCAGTGGCGTGTGGTCGTTGATCCCGAGCGCGGTCAGCTGCGCCTCCACCGACTCGGCGGGAGGCGGCGGTTGGCGGCCTTCGAAGTACCCGCGCGGGGAGAGCGCCAGCGACGACAGCACGTACGACAGGAAGACGGCCACGGCCAAAAGCAGCGCATAGTAGCCGAGTCGTTTCGTCAGATAGGCGAGCACGGTGAGTGACACTATCCGGCGGAACCTACCGTTCGGTTTCTTTCTGTTTCGGATGTGTTTCGTGCGTGATAAATGCTGTAAACGCTTGACCGTATGGGCCTGTTGAGGCGGCAGCGACGTGCTTACGGTGACCGGGCCGTCCGTCCCCCATGAGAGGAAATCCGCCATGATCAGGCCCGTCAGAGCCACCGCCCTCGCGGCCGCGGCCGTCTCCGCCGCGCTGGTGGTCACCGCCTGCGGCAGCGGCTCGGGGAAGTCCTCGGACGACGGCGCGCAGGACAAGGCGGCACCGGCGGTCGGCGCCCAGGACCTCAACCCGCACCCGGTGGAGGACCTGAAGCAGGGCGGCATCCACAAGGTCTCGATCCAGCAGTGGATCAACCAGTACAACCCCAACCAGACGGACGGCACCCAGGGCGACGCCGCGGCGATCACCGCGCTGGTGGAGCCCGACCTGTTCACCTTCGACGCGAAGGGCGTACCGCACTCCAACCCGGACTACCTGGCCTCCGCGAAGGTCGTCTCCACCGACCCGCAGGTGGTGTCGTACGAGCTCAACCCGAAGGCCAGGTGGTCGGACGGAAAACCCCTGGGCGTCGCCGACTTCGAGGCCCAGTGGAAGGCGCTCAGCGGCAAGGACAAGGGCTTCCAGGTCGCCTCCACCAGCGGCTACGACCAGATCACCAAGGTCGAGCAGGGCAAGGACGAGCACGAGGTGCGGGTCACCTTCGCGACCCCCTTCGCCGACTGGCAGATGCTCTTCGACCCGCTGCTCCCGGCCTCCCTCAACGCGAACCCGGACAGCTTCAACAAGAGCTGGGCGGGACAGGTGCCGGTCACCGGCAACGCCTGGAAGGTCGGCCGGTACGACAGGACCGCGAAGACCATCACCCTGGTCCCGGACCCCGCCTGGTGGGGCGAGAAGCCGAAGCTGGACAAGTACATCTTCTGGGCCATGGACAGCAAGGCCCGCACCGACGCCTACCTCAACAAGGAGATCGACGACACCCCCGCCTCCACTCCCGAGGCGTACCAGCGCCTGAAGGGCGACAAGGACACCGACTTCCGCATCGGCGCGCGCTGGGACCAGGTCACGCTCAGCATGAACGGTGCCCGGGGGCCGCTCCAGGACGTCAAGGCGCGCCAGGCCGTGACGCTGGGCGTGGACCGCGAGGCGCTGGCGAAGGTGGCGGGCAAGGACCTCCCGTTCCGGCCCAAGGTCGTCAACAACCACTTCTTCATGCCGAACCAGGAGGGCTACCGGGACAACGCCGGCTCCTTCGGCAAGCGGGACGTCGCCCGGGCGAAGAAGCTGCTGGACGAGGCGGGCTGGAAGGAGGAGGGCGCCGGCAAGCCGCGCACCAAGGACGGCAAGCCGCTCGCCCTGGAGTACGTGATGCCCGCCGACGCCGTCCCGCTCGCCGAGGACCAGGCCAAGCTCACCCAGCAGATGCTCGGCGAGATCGGCATCAAGGTCGACCTGCGCAAGGTCCCCGGCGACGACTACTTCGACCGGTACGTCCACCGCGGCAACTACGACCTCACGCAGTTCCGCCAGGTCGACCGGATCTACCGCTCCAGCTCCTACCAGGACTACCGGCAGCCGGACGGCGACAACGCCTTCACCAACTACGGCCGGGTCTCGTCCCCCGAGGTGGACAAACTGATGGTGGAGGCGTCCCGGACCACGGACGCCGCGAAGCAGATCGCGCTGTACAACGAGGCGGACGCCAAGGTCTGGGAGCTCGGTCACTCGGTGCCGCTCTACCAGCGGCCCCAGATCATCGCGATCCGCAAGGGCCTGGCCAACACCGGTGCGCCGGGGCTGGGCGACGAGAACAGCGTCCGGATCGGATGGCTGAAGTAGTCGCCGGCGTATCCGCCGAAGCAACCACCGCAGTAACCGCCGCCCCGGCCGGTCACTGCTCCGGACGGGGCGCTTCCGCCGCCTGCTCGCCCACCAGGGTGCGGACCAGACGGGCGACGTGGCCGGCGGCCTCCTCGTCCGACGCGCCCGGGGCGACGACGTAGGACAACGTCAGCCGTACGGCCGCCTCGCAGGCCCACCGCGTGACCTCCGGCGCCCGGTCGGCGGCCGTACCGGAGACCGCCCGGAGGGTGCGGTCGCGGACGGCCTCGGCGAGGGCCGCGGCGCCCGGCCCGGAGCGCCCCCGGGAAGGGGCGAACGGCCCCCGCGGGGCCGGCAGGGCGGGTGCCGCGGCGGCGGGGAGCCGCTCCCCGCGGCACCCCGTGAGCGCGGCCCGGACGAGCGGGTTGGCCCGGGCCGTGCGCAGGATCCAGCAGGCAGCGGCCGCACAGCGGTCCCCGGCGTCCGCGGCGGCGCCGGCGGGCGCGGCCGTCAGGGCCCGCTCGACACCGGAGAGGAAGGCCTCCGCCTCCCGGCGGACCAGGGCGCGGGCGAGGCCGTCCTTGCTGCCGAACTCGTTGTAGAGCGTCTGCCGGGAGACCCCGGCCGCGGCCGCGACGTCCACCATCCGGACCCCGTTCCAGGGCCGGGTGCGAAGCGCCGCGAAGGCCGCGTCCAGCAAGAGCTCTCGTGCCGCGGGCATCGTCGCCTCCCCGGCCGTCCGGCCGCACCACGACTGTGGCCACAGAATTGACGTGCCGCCATACGGTGTCAAGAGCCCTGGGCGGGCCGCGAGTGCCGGAGCGGCGGCCACGGGTACTGTTCAGCCATGTCCGACTACCACGATGATCTGCGGCTGGCCCATGTCCTCGCGGATGCCGCCGACGCGGCCACCATGGACCGGTTCAAGGCCCTCGACCTGAAGGTCGAGACCAAACCGGACATGACCCCGGTGAGCGAGGCGGACAAGGCCGCCGAGGAGCTGATCCGCGGTCACCTGCAGCGCGCACGGCCGCGCGACGCGGTGCTGGGCGAGGAGTTCGGCAGCGAGGGCACGGGCCCGCGCCGCTGGGTGATCGACCCGATCGACGGCACCAAGAACTACGTGCGCGGGGTGCCGGTCTGGGCCACGCTGATCTCCCTGATGGTGCAGACCGAGTACGCCGGCTCGATCAGCTGGGAGCCCGTCGTGGGCGTGGTGTCGGCACCGGCGCTGGGCCGCCGGTGGTGGGCGGCCAGGGGCTCGGGTGCGTACACCGGCCGCAGCCTGACGTCGGCGACCCGCCTGCAGGCGTCCCGCGTGGGCCGTATCGAGGACGCCTCGTTCGCCTACTCCTCGCTCAGCGGCTGGGAGGAGCGCGGCCTGCTGCCGGGCTTCCTCGACCTCACGCGCGACTGCTGGCGCACCCGCGGCTACGGCGACTTCTGGCCGTACATGATGGTCGCCGAGGGATCGGTGGACATCTGCGCCGAGCCGGAGCTGTCCCTGTGGGACATGGCGGCGAACGTGGTCATCGTGGAGGAGGCGGGCGGCCGCTTCACCGGGCTGGACGGCCGGCCGGGCCCGCACAGCGGCGACGCCGCCGCGTCCAACGGCCTGCTCCACGACGAGCTCCTGGGCTACCTGCGCACGTAGCGTGCCCGGGCGGATCCGGGAGTGCCGCCGAGCGCGGTTACAGCCCTGCGCGCCCCTTGTTGGGCACGCCGTGCCGTGTGACGATGAGGGCCCCACGCTTGTGAACTTGTGAATCCCGGCAGGGGGTTCGCGGTCCACCAAGGAGGTGGCTCCAGCCATGCTCGTCCGCGACGCCATGAGCACGGTGGTCCTCACCATCGGCCCCGCCCACACCCTCCGACAGGCAGCCAGGCTGATGTCCGCGCGCAGGATAGGCGCCGCGGTCGTCCTCGATCCCGATACGAGCGGCCTCGGCATCCTCACCGAGCGGGACATCCTCAACTCCGTCGGCGCCGGGCAGGACCCGGACCGGGAGACCGCCCACGCGCACACCACGACGGACGTCGTCTTCGCGGCGCCCGAGTGGACCCTGGACGAGGCCGCGAACGCCATGGCGCGCGGCGGCTTCCGCCACCTGATCGTCCTCGACGGCCAGGGGCCGGTCGGCGTGGTGTCGGTGCGCGACATCATCCGCTGCTGGCTGCGGACGGGCGAGCGCGGGGCCCGGGAGGACGCGGCGGCGGGGGCGCTGGCGGGCTGAGGGCCTCCGGGCAGCCGGGAAGGCCGGAGCCCATTGGCGTCCGGCCTCCCCGGTTTGTACGGCAAGCGGCCATTGAGGAACCCCTACGGCGAGTCACCACCTCCGCGAGAGCGGCGGCGGATCAGCCGCAAAGGGGGGCTCTAGCCGCGCAGGGCCTGGACCGCGGCCTCCAGTCGCTTGCCGTAGTCCGCGTCCGCCTGGCGGAAGTTGTTGATGGCCCGCTCGGCGATGTCGGCGCGCGACACCTTCGCGATGAAGCCCGCGAGGTTGGCGATCAGGCGCTCCTTCTCCTCCTCCGACATCAGCCGGTAGAGGTTGCCCGCCTGGACGAAGTCGTCGTCCTCGGCGTGCGAGACCACCGCGTGGTTGCCCGTGCCGCCGGTGACGGAGGTGGACCCCCACAGCGGCTGCCCGGTCTCCCGCGGGCCGCCGAAGCTGTTGGGCTCGTAGTTCTTGGACCGGCCGTGGCGGCCGTCGTAGGCGTAGCCGTCACGGCCGTAGGTGTTCGCCACGGTGGCGCGCGGGCGGTTCACCGGCAGGTGGTCGGCGTTGATGCCGACGCGGTAGCGGTGGGCGTCGCCGTAGGCGAAGAGCCGGCCCTGCAGCATCTTGTCCGGGGAGGGGCCGATGCCCGGCACGAAGTGCGCCGGCGAGAAGGCGGACTGCTCGACCTCGGCGAAGACGTTGTCGGGGTTGCGGTTGAGCTCGAGCTTGCCGATCTCGATCGGCGGGTAGTCCTCGTGCGGCCACACGCGGGTGAGGTCGAACGGGTTGAAGCGGTACTGGGCCGCCTCGTCCGCCGGCATGATCTGCACCTGCACGGTCCAGGTGGGGAACTCGCCGCGCTCGATGGCCTCGCGCAGGTCGCGCTGGTGGAAGTCGGGGTCCTCGCCGGCGATGCGGTTGCCCTCGTCCTGGGTGAAGTTCTTGATGCCCTGGTCGGTCTTGAAGTGGTACTTGACCCAGAAGACCTCGCCGGCCTCGTTCTGCCACTGGTAGGTGTGCGAGCCGTAGCCGTTCATGTGGCGGTACGAGGCGGGGATGCCGCGGTCGCCGAAGAGCCAGGTCACCTGGTGGGTGGCCTCGGGCGAAAGCCCCCAGAAGTCCCAGACGTTGTCCGCCTCCTGCGAGCCGGTGTACGGGTCGCGCTTCTGGGTGTGGATGAAGTCGGGGAACTTGATGGCGTCCTTGATGAAGAACACCGGGGTGTTGTTGCCGACGAGGTCGTAATTGCCCTCCTCGGTGTAGAACTTCAGGGCGAAGCCGCGGGGGTCGCGCACCGTGTCGGCGGAGCCGAGGCTTCCGGCCACGGTGGAGAAGCGCAGGAACGTCTCGGTCTCCTTGCCCACCTGCGACAGGAACTTCGCCCGGGTGTACCGGGAGACGTCGGCGGTCACGGTGAACGTGCCGTACGCACCGGCGCCGCGGGCGTGCACCACGCGCTCCGGGATCCGCTCGCGGTTGAAGTGCGCGAGCTTCTCCAGCAGCGACTGGTCCTGGATCAGAACGGGACCGCCGACACCCGCGGTCTCGCTGTTCTGGTTGTCCGCGACCGGAGCTCCGGACTCCGTGGTCAGCGGGCCCGTCGTGGGAATGGTCTCGCCCTGAACCGACACGTGTGCCTCCGTCATCTCGTCCCTCACTCGGCCACTGGGTCCTGGCCGGTCACCTGGCCGGACCCGATCGCTCTGGCTTGACCTGATCGCTTGGCCTGAGCCGAGCTCGATCCTACATTAGACAATGTCTAAGTCAAGATGGACCTAACATAAAAACAAGATCCAATCGTGGACGGGGGCCGCTGCTACGCTGGTCCCATCTGACTGATAGGTGAATGGCATGAGTGACCTGCTGGAACGGCTCCGGGGACGCGGCTGGCGGCTGACCGCACAGCGACGCGTCGTGGCCGAGGTCCTGGACGGGGACCACGTGCACTACACCGCGGACGAAGTGCACGCCAAGGCCGCGGAACTACTGCCGGAGATCTCGCGCGCGACCGTGTACAACACCCTCGGGGAGCTGGTCTCCCTGGGCGAGGTCATGGAGGTGAGCACGGACGGGCGCGCCAAGCGTTACGACCCCAATGCCCACCACGCCCACCAGCATCTGGTGTGCTCCCAGTGCGGCACCATCCGCGACGTGCACCCCACGGGCGACCTGATGGCCGTCCTGCCGGCCGAGGAGCGCTTCGGCTTCCAGGTGGCGGCCGTCGAGGTCACGTACCGCGGCGTCTGCCCCAACTGCTCCGCAAGCTGAGCGCGCCGGAGGGCGCCCGGGGGGGCGGCGGCCGCGAGTGCCAGGGCCCGGAAACGGCGAAGGCCCGGATCCTGAGGATCCGGGCCTTGCCTTGGAGTAGCGGGGACAGGATTTGAACCTGCGACCTCTGGGTTATGAGCCCAGCGAGCTACCGAGCTGCTCCACCCCGCGTCGGTAGCTTCACCCTAACCCTTTCGGCGCAGGAGAAGCAAACGGGTTGCCCCGGCCCGCCCCTGCACCTGCGCGCTTCCCTACGCCGTCAGCTCCTGCTGCAGCGCGTCGCGCAGGCGCGCCGCGCGCTCCGCCACCTCCGGGGGGCCGAGCGCGACCGCCCGGTCGCACCAGTGCCGCCCCTCGGTGAGGTCGCCGCGCCGGGCAGCCAGCAGGGCGAGCCGCAGTGCGGCGCGTCCGTGCCCGGCCTCGGCCGCGCGGGCCCACCACAGGGCCGCCTCCGGCTCGCTGCCCTCGCGGGCCAGCAGCAGGCCCAGGTTGAAGGCGCCGTTGCGGCTGCCGGCCTCGGCCGCCTCGCGGTACCAGTGCGCGGCCCCGACCACGTCGCCCCGCTCGGCGACGAGCATCCCCAGCCGCACCTGGGCCCGCCGGTGGCCCTGCCGGGCCGCCCGCTCGTACCACTCCTCGCACTCCTCGGGGGCCTCCTCGTCCCGGTCGAGCAGCGCACCCAGCCGGAAGGCGGCCTCCGCGCTGCCGCCGCGCACGGCGACCCGCAGGTGGCGCTCGGCGGCCTCCTCGTCGCCGTCCCGCAGCAGGGCCATGGCGACCTGGAGGGCGGCGTCGGTGTGCCCGGCCGTCGCCGCGCGCTCGTACCACTGGAAGGCCGCGCGGTCCTCGTCGCGCCCGGCGTAGAGGATGCCGAGGTTGAAGGCGGCGTCGACGCTGCCCGCCTCGGCGGCCTTGGAGAACCACGGCTCCGCGCCGGCCGCGTCGCCGCCCTGGAGCAGCAGCACGGCGAGGGCGTTCGCCGCCTCCTTGTGCCCGGCGTAGGCCGCGCGGCGGTACCACTGCTCGGCCTGGGCCGTACGGCCCTGCTCGGCGCAGAGCAGGCCCAGGTTGTAGGCGCCGTTGACGTCGCCGTGGTCGAGCGCCGTGCGGTACCAGCGCTCGGCCTCCTGCGACTCGCCCCGGTCGGCGTGCAGGGCGCCCAGGGCGTTGGCGGCGTTGCCGTCGCCCTCCTGGGCGGCGCGGCGCCACCACACGGCGGCGCTGTCGCCGTCCCCGGCGTCGCGCAGCAGGAAGCCGAGCGCGCAGGCGGCCCGGGGCTCGCCGTCCTTGGCGGACGTCAGGTACCAGCGGGCGGCCTCCTGGGTCTCGCCGCGGCCCTCCAGCAGGGTGCCCAGGTGCAGGGCGGCCCGGCGGTGGCCGCGGGCGGCGGCCTGGCGGTACCACTGCTCGGCCTCGCGGGCCGGGCCCCCGCCCTCGCGGCCGCCCGCGGCGGCGGCGCGCAGCTCGCGGACGGAGGTCTCGACGCCGCCCGGGCCCAGGCTCTCGGCGCGCGAGCGCGGCGCCCGGCCGTCCAGGATCCTGGCCAGGCGGTAGGCGGCCTCGCGGTGGCCGCGCTCGGCCGCGGACCGGAACCAGCGCTCGGCCCCGACGTCGCTGCGGTGCTCCAGCAGGTCGGCGAGGGCGTAGGCGCCGAGGGCGTGCCCGGTTTCGGCCGACTGGCGCAGCCAGTACTCGGCGGCGGGCTCGTCCCCGCGCTCGCGGTGGTAGCGGCCGAGGGCGTGCGCGGCGGCGGCGGAACCGGCGACGGCGGCGATGCGCCACCACCCGGCGGCCTCGTCGGCGTAGCCCCGCTGGTGCAGCAGGACGCCGAGGTTGTTGGCGGCGGAGCGGTCGCCGTCGGCGGTGGCGGCGCGCAGGTGGCGCTCCGCCCCGTCGAGGTCCCCGCGGCGCAGCAGAAGGGCGCCGAGCATGCTCAGAGCGGCGGGGTC
Source organism: Streptomyces aureoversilis (assembly GCF_042657885.1). Lineage (NCBI taxonomy): Bacteria > Bacillati > Actinomycetota > Actinomycetes > Kitasatosporales > Streptomycetaceae > Streptomyces > Streptomyces aureoversilis. The sequence continues at coordinate 270,327 of NZ_JBHSKJ010000008.1, read as the reverse complement.
GCCGCTCTCCGCGGCGCGGCGGCGTGCGGTCTCCAGCTCGAGGTCGGCGGCGTCGCCGGCGTCGGCGGAATCCGCCGTGCCGGGGCGGAACCCCGGCATTTCCTGGTCGCTCCCGTCACCGGGAGCCTCTACAAGCCGGCCTGTCTCCCACAGCGTCGTCCTGTCCCCCATAAGCCCCATCGTCGCACCACCCGCAACCCGCGTACACCTGGTATACCGCAGCCAGTGAGGTCACTTCAGCGTTTTGTCGACTTCCCGACTTCCCGACACGACGGGGCTCCAAACTCTCCACAGAAGCCCCGCACACAACCCGCACAGTCCGCGTCACCCGGACACCGCACGGCCGGGGTGGCCGGCGGGGTCCGGGAACGACAAGGCCCGGAGTCCGAGGTTGGACTCCGGGCCTTGTCATGAAGTAGCGGGGACAGGATTTGAACCTGCGACCTCTGGGTTATGAGCCCAGCGAGCTACCGAGCTGCTCCACCCCGCGCTGTTGTGGAACAACCGTACCACGGCGCAGGGTGGAGCTTGATCAACTTGCGGGCTTGCCGCTCTGCTCGCTGCCCTTGTCGCCGCTCTTGTCGCCGCTCTTCTCGGCAGCCTTGGCCTCGGCCTTGGCGGCCCGGTCGAGGGCGTCCCTCAGGGCGTCCTGGGCCTTGCCGTACTCCGCCCAGTTCTTGTTCTCCAGGGCCTTCTGGCCGGCCGTGAAGGCGTCCTGGGCGTCCTTCAGGGCCTGCTTGACCGTGGGGTCCTGGGAGGGAGGCGGCTTCTGGGTGCCTTCGGAGGGCTTGGACGGCGCGGTCTTGCTGCCGAAGATCTCGTCCAGGGCCTCGTCGAGGGTGTCCCTGAAGGCGATCTTGTCGCCGTAGTTCACCAGCACCTTCTTCAGGAGCGGGTAATTGGAGCCCGCACCCCGCAGATAGACCGGCTCCACGTACAGCAGCCCGCCGTCCAGGGGCACGGTCAGCAGGTTTCCGTACTCGACCTCGGAGTCGCCCTTCTTCCAGATGTTGATCTGGTCGGCGACGGGTGTGTGGCTGTTGAATTTGCCCTGTGCCAGCCGCGGTCCCCAGACCGAGGTCTCGGACGGCAGTTTCAGTATCCGGATCTTGCCGTAGTCCTTGCTCTTGGCATCGGCGTCCACGGCCATGAAGGCACCGAGGTTCGTCCGGTTCTTGGGCGTGAAGGTCGTCGTCAGCGAGAAGGTCTGCTTCTCCTGGCGAGGCATCTTCATGCTCAGGTAGTACGGCGGGACCGCGTTGCCCTTGGTGTTGGTCGGGTCGTCCGGCACCTCCCAGCGCTCACTGCCGGTGTAGAACGTCTCCGAGTCGGTGACGTGGTAGCGGGAGAGCAGCTCGCGCTGGACCTTGAAGAGGTCCTGCGGGTAGCGCAGGTGGTCCATCAGCGCGGAGCTGATGGTGCTCTTCGCCTTCACCGTGCCGGGGAACGCCTTCATCCAGGTCTTGAGGACCGGGTCCTTCTCGTCCCACTGGTACAGCTTCACCGTGCCGTCGTAGGCGTCCACGGTCGCCTTGACGGAATTGCGGATGTAGTTGACCTGGTTCTGCTGGGCGACGACGGCGCGCTGGCCGGTCGTCAGCGAGTCGGCCGTGGTGTCGCCGAGGGTCGTACGGGAGGCGTACGGATAGCCGTTCGTCGTCGTGTACGCATCCACGATCCACTGGATGCGGCCGTCGACCACCGCCGGATAGGCGTCGCCGTCGATGGTCAGCCACGGGGCGACCGCCTCGACGCGCTCCTTGGGGGTGCGGTGGTAAAGGATCCGCGAACCCTTTCCGATGGCACCCGAGTAGAGGATCTGCGGCTCGCCGAACGCCACCGCGTACGCGGCGCGGTTGACGGGGTTGGACAGGTTGACCCCGCTCTTCCCCTTGTACGAATAGCTCCGCTCGCCCTTGTCCGAGGAGTAGTCCAGCTCCTCCTGCGGTCCGCCGACGATCGAATACTGCGTCGTCTTCTCGCCGTAGTAGACGCGCTGCTCGTAGGGGCCGAACAGGCCCTCGGTCGGCAGGCTCTTGGCCGTGAAGTCGGGCGCCCCGGCCTTGTCGGTCGTGGTGCCCTTCGCCGTGATGGCGCCGTAGCCGTGGGTGTACTTGAAGTGGTCGTTGATCCAGTTGCGCTCGGGAATGCCCTTGAGGTTGAGCTCGCGCAGACCGATGACCGTGTCCTGCTCCTTGCCGTCCACCTTGTAGCGGTCGACGTCCAGCGTGGAGGGGAACTGGTAGTACCCCTTGACCTGCTGCTCCTGCTGGAAGGCGGGCGAGACGAGGTTCGGGTCGAGGAGACGGAGGCTGGCCGTCGAATTCACCGCGGCGCGCAGCTTCTCGGGGTCCTTGCCCGTCAGGTCGCTGTTGCCCTTGTAGTTCTGGACGTCCGCGTCGCCGATCCCGTACGCCTCACGCGTCGCCGTGATGTTCTTCTTGATGTACGGCGCTTCCTTGGCCTGCTCGTTCGGCTGGACCTGGAACTTCTGCACGATCGCCGGGTAGAGCCCGCCGATCAGGACGGCCGAGAGCACCATCAGCCCGAAGCCGATCACCGGCAGCTGCCAGGTGCGCCGCCACAGCGTGGCGAAGAACAGCACCGCGCAGATCAGCGCGATGATGAACAGGATCGTCTTGGCCGGCAGATACGCATTGGCGTCGACGTAGCGCAGCCCCGTCCAGCCGTCGGTGGACTTCAGGCCGCTGGACTTCACCGCCAGGCCGTAGCGGTCCAGCCAGTAGGCGATGGCCTTCAGGCCCACGAAGATGCCGAGCAGCACCGACAGGTGCCCCGTGGCCGCGGCCGTCGCCCGGTGGCCCGGGCTGGTGAGCCGCAGACCGCCGTAGAGGTAGTGCACGAGGGCGGCGGCGATCAGCGACAGCACCGCGGCCGCGAAGCCGAAGCTCAGCAGGAAGCGGTACCAGGGCAGGTCGAAGGTGTAGAACGCGATGTCCTTGTGGAACTGCGGGTCCTTCTGGTGGAAGGGGACGCCGTTGACCCACTGCAGCCAGGTGCGCCACTGCCCGGCCGCCGAGGCACCCGCGACCAGGCCCACGAGGGCGGTGACCGCGAGGAGCACCCACTTCTTGTACGGCGCGATGCTCATCCGGTAGCGGTCGAGGCTCTGCTGCTCCATCGACATCGCGCTCAGCGGCGGCCGCAGCCGGTGCGCCAGCCAGATGTTGGTCCCCACCGCCAGTGCCATCAGCAGGCCGAAGACCGCGAAGAGCCCGATCTTGGTGCCGAGGGTGGTGGTGAAGACCGAGGAGTAGTCGACCGAGCGGTACCAGAGCCAGTCCGTCCAGAACCCTGCGAACATCACGAAGAGCATGGCCAGTGCGGCCAGCACGCCCAGCGTGGTCAGCAGGGTCCGGATCCGCCGGGACGGTCGGCCGACTCTGATCCGTGGCCCTGTCGGGCCTCCGCCGCGGTCCGGCATCTGGAAAGCCAAGGTGCGCACCTCGAAGTTCGCTGTCAGGGGAGCTGTCGATCAGGGCCCAGCGATACTAGGGCCCTAGGTGGCAACTTACCGAGGCTTTACTCAGTTCCCGTTTTCGGTCACTCTCAGGGCACGATATTGCTCATGTCCAGCACTTCCAGCACCCCCGACCCCTCCCTCCCGTCCGGCCCCGGCGGCCCGGGCGGCGACGTCCCCATGGCGGCCAGCCCGCTGACCCGCGCCGTTCTCGAGATCGACCAGTACGCCTCCACCCTCGGCTGGGACCAGCCCGCGCGGCTGTTCGCCCTGGTCGACACGGCCAAGCTGCGCCTCCAGGAGCCCGGCCTCGCCGATCAGCTCGGCCTCGACGCGAACGCCCAGGCCGGCTCCCTCACCCCGATCGAGCAGGACGAGGTCCCGGCGGGCACCGCCCTGGACAAGTTCCTCGGCACCATCGCGTGGCCCGACGCCGTGACGGGGTGCGCCCTGACCGTGGAGCGGCTGATGCTGCCGCCGTCCGCCGAGGGCACCGTGCCCAACGGCATGAACGAGAAGCAGCTCGCCAAGTGGGTCGCCGCCCACCCGGACCGGCAGGAGGTGCGGATGACCGTGGCCGTGCTGCGGGACGGGGCGCGGGAGACCGCGGTGCGGCTGCGCGAGAAGGACTCGCCGACCGAGGTCCTCACGGGCCCGGACCTGGTGCCGGGGCTGGCGGAGGCGCTGGCGGCGACGTTCGAGGACTGATGCGGCGCCCGCAGCGGGGGCTCAGCCGGCCTGGCACAAGGGCAGGCCGGCCGAGTCCCCCTTGCGGATCTTCTCCAGGGCGCCGACGGCGTCGCCTATGGTGTCGACCTTGACCAGCGTGAGCCCGGACGGCTTGTCCTTCGCGGCGGCCGTGCAGTTGTCCTTGGGCGTGAGGAAGTAGCGGGCGCCCTTGGAGCGCGCGCCCACCGTCTTCATCTCGACGCCGCCGATCGGGCCGACCTTGCCGTCCTCGTCTATGGTCCCCGTGCCGGCGATGAACTTGCCGCCGGTCAGGTCCCCGGGGGTCAGCTTGTCGACTATCCCGAGGGCGAACATCAGGCCGGCGCTCGGCCCGCCGACGTCCGCCAGCTTGATGTTGATCGTGAACGGGAAGGTGTGGTCCGTCCCGGCCTGGATGCCGACCAGGGCGCGCTTGTCGTCGGACGCCTTCGTCGTGGTGAGGGTCACGTCCTGCTCGACGGACGGCTGCCGCTTCTCCTTCTCGGCCGCGGCGGCCTCCTTGGCCGGAACGATCCGGAAGGTGACCTTCTGGCCGGGCTGGTGCTTGGTGACCAGCTTGGCGACGTCCCCGGGCTGCTTGATCTCCGTACCGTCGACGGCCTTGATCACGTCGCCGGCGTGCAGCTGCCCCTCGGCCGGGCTGTTCTTGACGACCGACGCCACCACCGTGCGGGTGCCGACCGGGATGCCCAGCTGCTTGAGCGCCGCCACCTTGGCGCTCTCCTGGGACTGGCTGAACTCCTCCGCCGTCTCCTGGTTGAGCTCGTCGGGCGTCTTGTCGTCCGGGTAGAGCGTGCTGTGCGGGACGACGAGGTTGTCGTGGGCGATCCAGCCGTAGACCGCCTCCACCAGGTTCATCCGGTACCGCGAGCCGGTGACGCGAACCGTCGTCATGTTGAGGTTGCCGGTCGTCGGATACGTCTTGTGCCCCGAGATCTGCAGCACCGGCTCCCCGTCGTGCTCACCGAGCGTGTTGACCGTCGGCCCGGGCGACATCTCCGCGTAGGGCACGGGGATCAGCACGCCTGCGCAGAGGAGCGCGATCAGCATCAAGAGGGAGGCGAGCATCGTCGCGGTGCGGCGGGGCATGGAACGACAGTACGGGACGGGTCCGACAGTCCACCCGCGGGGCGGTCCGTCCGGGGAGGCCACCCGGGGCTCGCGAAAACACGCCGGCGCCCCGGCGCGAGCCGGGGGGCGCTTCAGGAGACTCCGGTACCGGAATCCTGCGGTTCCCTCGCCTCACGGTGTTCCGTCACCTCGCGGCGTTCCATCGCCTCACGCCGCTCCATGGCTTCACGGAACCGGGCATACCCCGCGAGCTCCGAGATGTCCCCGCTCTTGCGGTTACGAGCGGCCCAGGTGCCCCAGAGCAGGGCAACGACGGCCGCGGCAACCGGAATCAGCAACCACACGAGTGCCGCCATACCGACCTCCGACCCCCGGACACCACCACTGAAAAGACCGATGAGCAGATTAGTCTTTCGTACAGTCAACGCTCGCGTCAGGGGGCCGGTTACGCAACCGGAAGTGATCCTTCAGGAGACCGGTGACGCTACGCGCCCACCCTCCCCCAGCTACCGCTGGGGGTGCCCCCGGGTGCCCCCGTTGCCTAAGCGCCCACCCACTCCTCGGTGCCGTCCGAGAAGACCTGGTGCTTCCAGATCGGCACCTCGCGCTTGAGGTCGTCGATGAGCCGCCGGCACGCCTCGAACGCCTCCGCCCGGTGCGGGCACGAGACCGCCACCACGACGGCCAGGTCGCCGATCTCCAGGTCGCCCACCCGGTGCACGGCCGCGAGCGCCCGGACCGGGAAGTCCGCCGCGACCTTCTCGGCCACGCGGCGCAGCTCCGCCTCGGCGGTGGGGTGCGCGGAATAGCCGAGTCCGCGGACGCCGGCGCCGCCGTCGTGGTCACGCACGGTGCCCACGAAGAGCGCCGTGCCCCCGGCGGCGTGGTCGCCGACCGCGGCGAAGACCTCGTCCACGGACAGGGGGGTGTCGCGGACCGCCAGAAGGCGGACCGGATCCGTCGCGGCGAGCTCGCCGGGGTGATCGTACGTACGGGCCATGTCCCCCATCGTGCCGTACGGAGGGCGTGGGCGAGGACCGGCCTTTCAAACAGCCGTACGAGACGGTCTGTGGACGGTCCTCCAAGGCCCGGGGCCCGCCGCGGGCCCTAGAGGCGGCGGCGCGCCTTGCGGGCGCGACGGACCAGCGCGGCGGTGCCCAGCAGGGCCACGGTCGCCCCCGCGGCGCCCGCGGCGGTGGCGTCCTTGCGGCCCAGGCGGCGGCCTGCGACCGTGTGCCGGCCGGAGACCTCCTCCAGCAGCTCGGCGAGGACCTCCTCGTTCGTCCAGCGCGGCCGCCAGCCGGCCTCGTGCAGCCGGCTCCCGCTGACGACCCACGGGTGCATCGTGTACTCGAGGTCGCCCGCGGGCGACGGCGTCAGGCCGAGGCGGTGCAGCCGGGAGGCGGCCCCGAGGGCGACCGCGGAGGGCAGCTCCATGCGCCGGATGCCGGAGAGCTCCTCGACCTCCTCCTGCTCCAGCCAGCCGTCGCAGCCCACCGCGAGCTCCCCCTCGGCCTTCTCCAGGGCGGCGAACTCCAGGGCGCTGACCAGGTCCTCCACGTGGCAGAACTGCCAGGTCGGCCGGGATCCGGCGACGACCAGGAGGCGGGGCGACTCGAAGTAGCGGGTCAGGGCGGTGTCGGTGCCGCCGACGAGGACGGCGGGCCGCAGCACCGTGACGTTCAGGCCGGGGTGGGCGCGCGGCGCCCGGCGGGCGAGCCGCTCGATCTCCAGCAGGTCGCCGACGCCGGTGGCCTCGGCGGTGGCACGCAGCTCGGCGTCCTCGGCGAGCGGCACGTCGTTGTCGGGCAGGGCCCCGTAGACCATCGCGGAGGTGCACAGCACCACGCGGTGCACCCCGGCGGCCGCGGCGGCCGTCAGGACGGTCTGGGTGCCGCGCACGTTGTAGGCGGTGCGGGCGGCGGCGTCGGTCTCCAGGTCGAGGTCGAGCGCGAGGTGCACGACGACGTCGGCACCGCGCAGCTTCTCGGCGATCGCCGGGTCACGGACGTCGAGCACGTGCCACTGCGCCTCGGTCACGTCGCCACGGCGCTCGTCGATGGCCACGACCTGCTTGATGTGCTCGGACACGGCGAGCCGCTGCGTGAGCAGGGCGCCGACGCCGCGCGCGGCACCGGTGACCGCCACGACGGGCCTTCGGCCGCCGTGGGGGCTCGTACTGTCTCGCGCGGAACCGTTTCGCGCTGCGCGAACTTCTGGGTCGGGGGAACTCACCGGGCGTCTCCAGCGGTTGTCTTCAGTACGTACGAGAGATGACGCGTACGGACCAGGTGACGTCCATCCTGCCGCAGGCCCCGGGTCGGCGAAGCACCAAGCCCGGATACCGGTGAGGTGTCTAGGCTGGTGGTGATGTCGGGCATTCGCCGCCGGTCCTGTGCCGGCGGCCCTACGAGCCGAGGAAACCCGTGAGTGACACCCCATTCGGATTCAATCTTCCGCCGGAGGAGCCGGAGAACGGCGGCGACGGCAAGAAGAAGGGCGAGGGCCAGGGCGGCCAGGGGCCTGCGAATCCGTTCGGGTTCGGCGGGCCGGGCGGTGCGGGGGACAACCCCTTCGCCGCGATGTTCGGCGGCATGAACCCGGGCGACCTCGGGGCGGCCTTCCAGCAGCTCGGGCAGATGCTCTCCTACGAGGGCGGCCCGGTGAACTGGGACATGGCCAAGGACATCGCCCGCCAGACCGTCGCGCAGGGCACCGCCGACGGCACCAAGGACGCCAGCGTCACCTCCGGCGAGCGGAGCGCGGTCGAGGACGCCGTGCGCCTGGCCGACCTGTGGCTGGACGGCGCGACGTCGCTGCCGTCGGGCTCGGGCACGGCGGTCGCCTGGAGCCGCGCCGAGTGGGTCGAGGCGACCCTTCCGGTGTGGAAGGAGCTCGTGGACCCCGTGGCCGAGCGCGTGGGCGCGGCCATGGGCGACGTCCTGCCCGAGGAGATGCAGGCCATGGCGGGCCCGCTGCTCGGCATGATGCGCTCCATGGGCGGCGCCATGTTCGGCACGCAGATCGGCCAGGCCGTGGGCGTGCTGGCGGGCGAGGTGGTCGGCTCCACCGACATCGGCCTGCCGCTGGGCCCGGCGGGCAAGGCCGCGCTGCTCCCGGTGAACATCGCGGCGCTGGGCGAGGGCCTCGGCGTCCCGCAGGACGAGGTCCGGCTCTACCTGGCCCTGCGCGAGGCCGCCCACCAGCGCCTCTTCGCGCACGTGCCGTGGCTGCGCTCGCACCTCTTCGGCGCCGTCGAGGGCTACGCGCGTGGCATCAAGGTCGACACCTCCAAGCTGGAGGACGTGGTCGGCCAGCTCGACCCCACCCACCCCGAGCAGCTGCAGGACGCCCTCCAGCAGGGCATGTTCCAGCCGGAGGACACTCCGGAGCAGAAGGCGGCCCTGGCCCGCCTGGAGACCGCCCTGGCGCTCGTCGAGGGCTGGGTGGACGCCGTCGTGCACGCGGCCGCCGCCCCGCACCTGCCGTCGGCCGGTGCCCTGCGCGAGACGCTGCGCAGGCGGCGTGCCTCCGGCGGCCCGGCCGAGCAGACCTTCGCCACGCTGATCGGCCTGGAGCTGCGCCCGCGCCGGCTGCGGGACGCCTCCCGGCTGTGGGCCTCCCTGGCTGACGCGCGCGGCCCGGAGGGCCGTGACGCCCTCTGGGAGCACCCGGACATGCTGCCCACGGCGGCCGACCTGGACGACCCGGACGGCTTCGTCCACCGCGAGCACCTGGACTTCTCCGAGATCGACAAGATGCTCGGCGAGGCGGCCAAGGGCGAAAAGGGCGGCCTGGACGACAAGGGCGAGGGCGACGACAAGAAGTGAGCCTGCACGAGGATGCGGTCCGCGTACTGAAGGAGTACGCGGACCAGGAGGAGCTGCGCGGGCTCTACCTGGACCACCTGGCGTCCCACCCGGACGGCATGTGGAAGCCCTGTGAGGCCGGTCACATCACGGCGAGCGCCCTGGTGATCGACCCCTCGCGCGGGCAGGTGCTGCTCACGCTCCACCGCAAGCTGCGGATGTGGCTGCAGATGGGCGGCCACTGCGAGCCCGGTGACGCGACGGTCGAGGCGGCGGCCCTGCGGGAGGCCACGGAGGAGTCCGGGATCGCCGGGCTGACGCTGCTGCCGGGCGGCCCCGTGCGGCTCGACCGGCACCCGATCCCCTCGCCCTGCAACTGGCACCTGGACGTCCAGTACGCGGCCCTGGTGCCCGAAGGCGCGACGGCGGCCATCAGCGACGAGTCCCTGGACCTGCGCTGGTTCCCGTACGCCGAGGTGGGCGAGGTCGCCGACGACTCGGTCGTGCAGCTGATGCGGCGCACGCTGGAGCGCTTGTAGGAGCCTGATGGGCCCCGGCCCGGCGGCGCAGGGCAGAAGTAAGGGGCGGTCACCCATGGCGACCGCCCCTTACGCGTGCTCCGCCCGGCGAGCGGCCGGGTTCAGTTGGACCAGATGTTGCCCTGGTTGCGGCCGTGCGCACCCTGCTGGCCGAGGCCGTACTGGGCCATGAGGCCCTGGCCGATCTCGGCGCCCTGGGGCGGCAGGAGCTCGCTGGGCTGGACGAGGGCGTAGCCGTGTCCGGCGAAGCTCAGCTCCCAGCCCTCCCCCGTGTTGCCGCGCCGCCGCCACACGCCCGACGACGACGTCTGGGCCTGCATCTGGACGCGCAGGGACGTCGACCAGGCGATCACGGCGTCGGCGTCGGCGCTGACGACCCGGTCGGGCGTGACCTGGAGCATCAGGGGCTCGCCGGAGGTCATCAGCGCGACCTTGCCCTGTCCGCTGATGTTGAGCTGGTAGGCGCCGGTGCCGGAGATGCCGTACTGGCTGTCGACGGCGATGGCCTCCCAGTGCAGCGTGGAGTCCAGGGCGAGGACGTAGGCGCCGTCCACGGTCAGCCCGTCGCGGTCGACGTCGACCACGTGGACGTGCTGGGCCAGGTTGGCGAAATAGACCGTGCCCTGGCCCGAGCAGCGCATCAGGTCCAGGCCCTCGCCCGTGTGGGCGTGGGCGTTCTGCTGGCCGCGGGTCTGGTACTCGCCGTCGAACTCGATCAGGCCCTGGTAGGCGACCATCGAGCCCTTGCGGGCGAGGACGTCGTCGTGGCCGGTGAGGGAGACGCGCAGCATCTGCGGGTTCTGCAGGGCGTAGCGGTCCTGCGTCTGGGCCTCGGTGTAGCCGAAAAGCGGGCTCTGCATGGTGTCCTCGTTCCCCCTCAGCCCCGGGCCCGGAGCCGGTCGGTGCTGTCCTCGCTGGGCTGTACGACCACGAAGCCCTCTCCGGAGAAGCCCAGTTGGTAGGCCTCGCCGCTGCCCCGGCCGATCAGCGAGGAGGCCTTGAAGCTGCGCTTGCCCTTCATCCGCAGGTTGCTGGACCAGGCGACGAGCGCGTCGGGGTCGACGTAGGTCTCGTCGTCGCCGCGCCCGCAGTCCACGACGATGGGCGTGCCGCGGGAGGTCAGGGCGACCCAGCCGGTGCCGCTGATGCCGACGTTGAACAGGCCCTGCCCCGCGAACTTCGCCATGCCCTTGACGCGCTCCACGCCCCACTGGAGGTGGGCGTCGAAGGCCAGGACGTTGGTGCCGTTGACGGAGAGGGAGTCGCCGTTGAGCTGGAGACAGACCACGTCGGCCCCGTAGTCGGCGAGGTAGAGCAGGCCGTCGCCGTGGCAGCGCATGAGGGGCACGCCCTCGCCGGTGAGCCACTGGGAGGCCATCTGGCGGACCGCGGGCGGGTTCGGGTCGTACTGGACGTAGCCCTCGTAGGCGACCATCGAGCCGGTGCGGGCGAAGAGGTCCTGGCCGGTCTGCATGGCGACCTTCAGCATGCTGCTGCCGTGGTTCTCCATGCGGGCGGTGACGGGGGCGGGGGCGTAGCCCTGGATCGGTGTCTGGTTCATGGTCTTCGCTGGTCCCTCAGACCTCGTAGGGCTGGACGACGACGAAATTGCCGGGAGCGCCCCGGAATTGGAGGTTCACGGCTTCTCCGCTGTGCCCCGGGTAGGAGCTGCGGCGCAGGCGCACCTGGCTGGAGATGATCACCTGGGCGCCCGCGGACCAGGCGATGACGGCGTTGCTGTCCGCGTAGGTCGACGGGGTGACCGGCAGCACGACGGGGATGCCGTGGGTCTTGACGACGACGGTGCCGTGGCCCTGGAACTGCATGGTGAACAGGGCTCCGCCGGGGATGCCGTGGCCCTCGATCCGGCGGACCTCGTGCTGCAGCGACTCGTCGAAGGCGAGCACCGACTCCGCGGAGACGCAGATGGCGTCGCCCTGGAGCTCGATGGGGTGCACGTGGGCGGAGTTCTCCGCGAGGAAGACCTGGCCGCGCCCGGAGCAGCGCATCAGCTGCAGCTCCTGGCCGGTGGCGTTGCCCACGATGCGGCCGGCGAAGCCGGCGCCCTTGTAGCCGAAGTCGACCTTGCCCTGATACAGCACCATGCTGCCCTGGCGGGCGAGCACGGGCTGGCCGTCGACGCCGAGGTCGACGCGGACGAGCTTGGGGTTCTGCTGGGTCCAGCGCTGGCCGGTGGGGGCCTCCCGGTACTTCTGCAGCGCCGCCTGGACGCCCGCCGCTGCCGCCGGCTGGCCGTAGGCCTGCTGGCCGGGCTGGCCCGGGAAGGGCTGCCCGTGCTGGGGCGCGGGGTGCGGCTGGCCGGGGTAGGGCGCGTTCTGCTGGGGCGGCTGACCGTACGGCTGCTGGCCGGGCTGGCCGTAGGGCTGCTGCTGCGGCTGGCCGTACGGGGCGGGCTGCTGCTGGCCGTACGGGCCCGGCTGGCCGGGGACGCCGGGCGGACCGGGCGGCGGCGGGGTGAACTGGCCGCCGGTGGAGGCCCCCGGGCTGTTGAAGAAGCCCGGAGGGGCGATCGGCGCGGCCAGGGTCTGCGCGGCGTGCACCTGCCCGGCGGGCGGCGCCGGCGGCGGGGTGCTGCCGGGCGGGGGCGGGAAGCCCTGGTGGGGCGGCGGCGTGTGGGCCTGGTGGGCGGCGGGCGCCGGGGCCGGAGCGGGGGCCTGGGGCGGTACGGGCGCGGGGGGCTGCGCCCCGGGCGCGGCGAAGGCCGGGGGCGGGCTCGCCTGCTGCGGCGGCGCGAAGGCGGGCGCTGCGGCGGGCGCGGGTGCGGCCGGGGCCTGTGCCTGGGGCTCCTCTTCGAGGACCTCGCCGCCGAAGTGCTGGAGCAGTGCCTCCAGTCCGCCGTCGAAGCCCTGCCCGACGGCGGCGAAGCGCCAGACGTCCTTCAGGTAGATGTCGCCGAGCATCACCGCGCGTTCGGTGCTGAATTCGGACCCGGTGAAGGAGTAGCGCGCGACTTCCTGGCCGCCGGCGACGATGCGGAGATAGCCCGGTGCGATCTGCGACATCTGGCCCGCGCCGTCGAGGGTCGCGGTGAAAGAGAGCCGCTGGACGTGCGCGGGGATCTGGTCGAGGGTGACGCGGAAGGATTCCGTGTCCCCGGCCTGCGCCCCCAGCTGCTGAATGGCGCCCTCGGGCGACTTGGGCTGGTTGAAGAAGACGAAATACCGGTCGTCCGAGAGCCGCTCCGCGGCGTCGAGGCCGAAACAGCTGATGTCGAAGGTCAGGCCGGGGCCCGCGATCTGCACTCCCACGTACAGATCGGTCCCCGCCGTCAGGTCACTGATCTTGGCCTTGTGGCCGCGCTGGAATTCCCTGGCCATGCGTAACGACCGTCCCCCATCCGAACGTGCGATGAAAACGTGTGATGAATGCGTTGCGTCAGGCTAACGGCTGAGGGCTGATTCATCCGACTCCGGACCGGCCGTGTCCCCCGCGGGGGCCCGCCGGCGCCGGGCCCGGCTCATTCGCCGCGCGCTGCGGGGAGGTGCGGCAACCTGTCGGCGGCCACCACACCTTCGAGGTAGCCACGGGCGCGCTCGGTACGCGGGTAGGCCTCGAGGAGCCGCCAGAAGCCGGGGCCGTGGCCGGGGACGAGCAGGTGCGCCAGCTCGTGCAGGAGCACGTAGTCGAGGACGTATTCGGGCATCCCCTGCAGCCGGTGCGAGAGGCGGATGCTGCCCTCGGCGGGGGTGCACGAGCCCCAGCGGGTGTTCTGGTTGGTCACCCAGCGGACGGTCGCGGGGCGGGCGCGGCCGCCCAGGTACTGCGCGGACAGGCGCGCGGCGCGCTCGGCGAGCTCGGTGTCGCCGAGCATCCGCTTGCTCTCCTGCGCGGCGAGCCTGTCGAGCATCACCGTCACCCAGCGCTGCTCCTCGGCCTCCGACATGCGGGCGGGGATGAGGACGACGGTGCGGTCCCCCTCCCGGTACGCGGAGACCGTCCTGCGACGGCGCGCGCTCCGTCGGACCTCGACCGCTCCGGGCTCCCCACCGCCGGCGAGCGGGCTGGGAGCACTGCGCGGTCGTGCGGCACTGTGCAGAGGGTCGACGGGCACGGCCCCGACGTTACCGGCTGGCGGCGCGTGAAGTCCCGCCCATCACTCCTTGTCGGGCGCAAAGACCCCACGGGGACCGAGCTAGTACGACCATCACACCGTGCTTGTGGACAACTTCTCACGGTGACCGCGCGGACGGTCCATGCTGAAGGCCGATCGAGGGGGAGGGCCATGCCGACCGAGGGGGGAACCGTGCAGAGGACCGCCGTGCAAAGGACAGCCGTGGGGATGACGGCCGTGGAGGAGAGCTCCGTGACGGGCACGTCCGCGCATCCCATGCTCAAGCCCGCGCTGAGGCGCAGCTGGCGCAATCGCGACACCGTGCAGTTCGGGGTGGCCCCGGCCCACGCCGTGACGGTGGGTCCGGTGGACACGGCCACGGGCAGCTTCCTGACCCTGCTCGACGGCACGCGCGGCATGCCGCTCCTGCGCGAGGAGGCGAGAGCCGTGGGGCTGCCCGAAGGGCGGGCGGACGCCCTGGTGGAGCGGCTCTCCGCGGCGGGGCTGCTCGATGACGTGCGCGGTGGCGGGGAGGCCGCGGCGGCCCTGCGGGAGACGGGGTCGGCGCTGGACCGGCTGCGGCCCGACCTGGCTTCGCTGTCCGTGCTGCATCCGGGGCCGGGCGAGGCGATGCGGCTGATGGCGGCGCGGCAGGCCATGCGGGTGCAGGTGCGGGGCGCCGGGCGGGTGGGCGCGGCCGTCGCGGCGCTCCTGTCGGCGTCGGGGGTGGGCCGCGTCGATGTGATGGACGGCGGCTGCGTGGAGCCGTGGGACGCGGGGCCCGGCGGGCTGGACGCCGCGCGGACCGGGGAGCGGCGGGAGGCTGCGGCGCGGCGGGCCGTGCGGGCGGCGGCGCCGGGGGTGCGGCGCAGGCCCCGGCGGGGCGGTGAGCCGGAGCCGCCGCTGGCGCTGGTGGTCTTCGCCCCGCGGGACGGCCTCGCGGCCTACGCGCCCGACCCCGGATCCTCGCAGGAGCTCGTCGCAGCGGGTATCCCGCACCTGTTCGCGGGGGTGCTGGAAGCCACGGGGCTGGTGGGGCCGTTGGTGCTCCCCGGCGGGACGGCGTGTGCAGGCTGCATCGAACTGGGGCGGGCCGGCCGTGACCCCGCCTGGCCCCGGATGCTCGCCCAGTGGAGGTCCGGCCGCGGCTCGGGGGTACCGTCGTGCGACATGGCACTGGCCACGGTTGTGGCGGGGCTGACCGTGGCGCGGGCACTGGCCTTCCTCGACGGTGGGTCCCCGGCGAGCGCGGGGGTGCGGCTGGAGCTGGCTCTGCCCGGTCCGGCCTGGTCCCCGCGGCCCGTCGAGCCGCATCCGCGGTGCCCCTGCGGCGCGGCGCGTTCCCCGGATCCCGGGTATGCCGCGGCCATGGGGTCACCGCACGGGACAATGAGCAGGTAACCGCCGTCCGCGGCGTGGCTGTTCAGCTAGTTGGAGGGGCGAATGTCTGATCTACCCCGCAAGGCGGTAACGCGCACCGCCAAGTTGGCCGCGCTGCCACTGGGGTTCGCGGGGCGCACGGCCCTGGGGCTCGGCAAGCGCATCGGGGGGCGGCCGGCGGAGCTGATCGCGACCGAGTTGCAGCAGCGCACCGCAGAGCAGCTCTTCGCGACGCTCGGGCAGCTCAAGGGGGGTGCGATGAAGCTGGGTCAGGCGCTGTCGGTCTTCGAGTCGGCGCTTCCCGAGCAGATCGCCGGGCCCTACCGGGCCGCCCTGACCAAGCTTCAGGAAGCCGCCCCTCCCATGCCGGTGAAGACGGTGCACGCGGCCCTGGCGGAGCGGCTCGGCGAGGACTGGCGGGATCTGTTCGAGGAGTTCGACGACCGCCCGGCGGCGGCCGCCTCGATCGGGCAGGTGCACCGGGCGGTGTGGCACGACGGCCGGAAGGTCGCGGTCAAGGTGCAGTACCCGGGGGCGGGCGAGGCGCTGCTGTCGGACCTCACCCAGCTGGGGCGGTTCGCGAGACTGCTGGGGCCGCTGGTGCCCGGCATGGACATCAAGCCGCTGATCTCCGAGCTGCGCGACCGGGTCTCCGAGGAGCTGGACTACGTCCTGGAGGCGCGGGCCCAGAGCGCGCACGCGCAGGAGTTCGCGGGCGATCCGGACGTGGTGGTGCCGGCCGTGGTGCACCAGAGCGACCAGGTGCTGGTCACCGAATGGATGGAAGGGGTGCCGCTGTCCGAGGTGATAGCGGAGGGCACCCAGGAGCAGCGGGACCGGGCCGGGCAGCTGCTGGCGCGCTTCCTCTTCTCGGGCGCGGCGCGCACGGGGCTGCTGCACGCCGACCCGCATCCGGGCAATTTCCGGCTGCTCACCGGGGACGATCCCGACGGCCCGCCGGAGAAGTGGCGGCTGGGCGTGCTGGACTTCGGCACCGTCGACCGGCTGCCGCAGGGCCTCCCGCCGGAGATCGGCACCGCGCTGCGGCTGACGCTGGACGGCCGGGCCGAGGCGGTCCACGAGCTGCTGCGGGAGGAGGGGTTCGTCAAGCCGGAGATCGAGCTGGATCCGGGCGCCGTGCTCGACTACCTGCTGCCGATCATCGAGCCGGCGCAGGCGGCGGAGTTCACCTTCACCCGGGGCTGGATGCGCGCCCAGGCGACGCGGATCGCCGACCCCCGCTCCCCCGCGTACCAGCTGGCCCGCCAGCTCAACCTCCCGCCGGCGTATCTGCTGATACACCGCGTGACGATGAGCACCATCGGGGTGCTGTGCCAGCTGGGCGCGACCGTGCGGCTGCGCGAGGAGATGGAGGCGTGGGTGCCCGGCTTCGCGGCGGCGGACGGCGGCGCGGCGGAGGAGGAGAGCCGGGAGACGCCTGCGTGACGGGGCCGGGCCCCGGCCTCACCACCAGGAGGAGTCGAGGCGGCCCTCGATCGATCTGATGTTGGCCCGGGCGCAGTCGTCGCAGAAGTAGCGGCGGCTGCCGTTCTCGAAGGAGCAGGTCCAGGTCGGCGGCGCACCGTCGGCGGGGGTGCCACAGCGAGCGCAGGTGATGGTCTCGGCGGGCTCGGTGGCCTCAGGGTCCAACTGCCCTGATTCATGCGTCTTCTGGTCCACTCCCAGACGATATCCCCGCGAAGGGGCCGGGAGGGCACAACGCACCCGAACGCCCCGCGGGGCCGGTCCGTTCGGATCCGGCCCCGCGGGGGTGGTGACGAGGGTGGGCGGGTCAGTGCATGACCGCCATGGCCAGGGCCCGGCGGGCGCGCATCGAGGCGCGCTCGGCGCGGCGCTGCATGCGCCGGGCGGCGGCCAGCCGAGTGGCCCTGCGTTCGGACTCGGCCTCCCTCAGTCGCTCGTGCATATGGGCACGGGCCAGGGCTTCTGGGATGAGTTGCATTTCGAGGTTCCTGTTCTGGCGCGAGGCGATCGCGCTGAAGGCGTCACGGGTGGGGACTTCGGGGCCGAAGGGCTCGGCGGAGGGGCGGTGCATCGTCGGATCCTGCTTCTTGGGGTCGTGCGTGGTGGGGCGGTCGATGGTGCCGAAGACGTTCATGCGGCGACCGGGTTCTTGCGCGGACGGCCACGGGGCCGCTTGCGGGCCACCACGACGCCCTGGACGAAGAGCTCGCCTCCCCAGACGCCCCACGGCTCGCGGCGGTCCATCGCGCCGGCGAGGCAGGCCTCACGCAGCGGGCAGGTCCGGCAGAGCGACTTGGCGTACTCCACGTCCGCGGGCGACTCGGCGAAGAAGACCTCCGGGTCGTAGCTGCGGCAGGGGACGGGGGTGCCCAGGTTCTCGATCGCGTCGTCGAGGTCGGTCAGGGCGGTGAGGGGGGTCAAGGTGTCCTCCGTGGGGACGGGCGGGGGGATCAGGTCGGTCGCTACTGACGGGGTGTGTGCCTTGAGTTGCACGGTGTTTTTTTCCTCGTCTGTCTTCCGGCTGGTGGCCGGGCTGGTTCCCCTCGGTGAGGGGGCAAACAAAAGGGCCGCGGATCCCGGTGTGGGTTCCGCGGCCCTGGAAGGTGCCGACCTGATCATGCCGATCAGGCTGGATCTCTCCAGGGTTCGAGCCCACGGAAGGCCCACATCGTGTGGTGCTGCTGCGTGCTGACGGATCCGGCGCCGTTGGTCGTCGCCGCAAGGGCATAGGCCTGGGCCTGTGCCGATGCTGCTGCCTTTACCGCGGACGCCTCGGTCGGTCGCTCATTGATCGGGGAGGATTCGCTGATCAGGGCGGAGCCGTTGATCAGACCGAAACCGGCGCCGGACAGACCGGTGCCCCGGAGCGAGTCGAAGGAGAAGCCGAGCGGACGGGCGGCGATGACCGGGCGATCGGTCATTTTGTTGCTGGTCTTGAAGCTGATCATTGGTCTCGCCTCCTCTCGGCGTCTTCGGGGACCTGTGGGAACAGGTCCGGGCTTTTAAGTTCGGTGCAGCCGGTTCAGTACAGCACGGATCCGCCGGCTCCCGGAAGAGCCGTTGTCTCCGTGCTCGGAAGGCTATGGGTATGCCGTCCGCGTGCGCAAACTATTTTTCGCGAGATTCTTCGGACGCGTCCTGGGACGCGTCTTCCGACGTCAGGTAGGTGCCTGCACACAGCGCGAGGACATCGGCACCGAACGAGTCGAGCTTGCGTCCTCCCACCCCTGAGATGCGCGCGAGCTCCGCTTCGGTTCCCGGAACGGCCTCCGCGATGGCGAGCAGTGTCTTGTCGGTGAAGATGCAGAAGGCGGGCTGGCCGAGCCGGCCGGCCTCCCCGGCGCGCCAGTCGCGCAGCCGCTCGTAGAGCGCCTCGTCGAGCTCGCAGGGGCAGTCCTCGCAGCGCATGAGCTTGATCTCGCCCGCGTCCGTCAGGGTGCGGCCGCAGACGCGGCAGCGGGCGGAGCCCCGCTGCCTGCGGCGGGCGGGACCCCGCTCGACGCCCGCCGTGCCGCCGGGTGAGCCGGGGCCGGGCCGGACGGCCGCGGAGCCGGGCCGCAGGCCGTTCAGGAAGCGGGTGGGGCGCCGGGAGGGGCGGCCGCCCGGCGTGCGGGAGAGCGCCCAGGACAGGGAGAGGTGGCGGCGGGCCCGCGTGACGCCGACGTAGAGGAGGCGGCGCTCCTCCTCGATCTGTTCGTCCGTCTTGGCGTATGTGATCGGCATCATGCCCTCGGCGAGGCCGACGAGGAACACCGCGTCCCACTCGAGGCCCTTGGCGGCGTGAAGTGAGGCGAGAGTCACACCCTCGACGGTGGGGGCGTGCTGGGCGCTCGCCCGCTCGTCGAGCTCGGCCACGAGATCGGCGAGGGTGGCGTCCGGTCTGGCCCGGACGAAGTCCTCGGCGAGGCGCACGAGGGCCGCGAGGGACTCCCAGCGGTCCCGCACCGCCCCCGAGCCGGCGGGCGGCTCGGCCGTCCAGCCGCGGGTGCCCAGGACGGCCCGCACCTGGGACGGGATGTCATCGGCGCCGGCGAGCTGGGTGTCGCCCCCGCCGGCGCGGGCGGCGCCGCGCAGCAGCAGCCCGGCCTCACGCACCTCGGGCCGCTCGAAGAACCGCTCGGCGCCGCGCAGCTGGTAGGGCACCCCGGCGTCGGCGAGGGCCTGCTCGTAGACCTCGGACTGGGCGTTGATGCGGTAGAGGATCGCGATCTCGCTCGCGGGCACGCCGGAGTCGATGAGGTCCCGGACGCGGCGGGCAGTGCCCTCGGCCTCCGCGGGCTCGTCGGCGTACTCGCCGTAGACGGGCTCGGGGCCGGCCTCGCGCTGGGAGACGAGCTCCAGGCGGTGCTCGGCGGCCCGGCCGCGGGCCTGGGACAGCAGGCCGTTGGCCAGGTGGACGACCTGGGGGGTGGAGCGGTAGTCCCGGACGAGCTTGACGACGGTGGCGTGCGGGTGACGGGTGCGGAAGTTCAGCAGGTGGTCGGGGGTGGCGCCGGTGAAGGAGTAGATGGTCTGGCTGGCGTCGCCGACGACGCACAGGCTGTCCCGGTCGCCCAGCCACAGCTCCAGGAGGCGCTGCTGGAGGGGGCTGACGTCCTGGTACTCGTCGACGACGAAGTGCTGGTACTGGCGGCGGACGGTCTCGGCGATGTCGTGCCGGTCCTGCAGGACGCCGACGGTCAGCAGCAGGACGTCCTCGAAGTCGATCACGCCGCGGTCGCGCTTGAGCTCCTCGTAGGCGGCGTAGACGCGGGAGGTCTCGGCGGGATCGCGGGGCATGTCGCGGCGCGCCCTGGCGGCGGCGGCCGGATAGTCCTCGGGGACGGTCTGGGTGACCTTGGCCCATTCGATCTCGCCGGTGACGTCGCGCAGCTCGGTGCGGTCGAGGCGGATACGGCAGCGGGCCGCGGCCTCGGCGACGATCTGGACCTTCCGCTCGGCCAGGCGCGGCAGCTCCCCGCCCACGGCCTTGGGCCAGAAGTACTGCAGCTGACGCAGGGCGGCCGAGTGGAACGTGCGCGCCTGGACGCCGCCGGCGCCGAGCTGGCGGAGCCGGCCGCGCATCTCGCCCGCGGCGCGGTTGGTGAACGTGACGGCGAGCACGCTGGAGGGCTGGAGCACTCCGGACCGGACGCCGTAGGCGATGCGGTGGGTGATCGCGCGGGTCTTGCCCGTGCCGGCGCCGGCCAGCACGCACACCGGGCCGCCGAGGGCCGTCGCCACCTCGCGCTGCTCGGGGTCGAGCCCGTCGAGCACCGCGTCCGGGGAGTCCGGGACCGGCGGGAAGAGGGTGGAGTGCGTTGCTGCTGTCACCCCGCCATGCTGCCAGGTCCGCGGGGGCTACCGGGAATGCCGTCCACAGGGGTGCCGCGGCAGTCGTACGAATACGGGAATGGCTGTGGACAGGTGCACGTTCTACCACCGGAACAACACCCGGATCGGTACCCACGGCACGACCGGGAACGGACCGGAACACCACCACGAGAGAAGGGGCACGAGGTCGAATGTCGGGCACCGTGACGATGTACAGCACCACCTGGTGCGGCTACTGCCGCCGGCTGAAGAGCCAGCTGGACCGCGAGGGAATCGCCTACAACGAGATCAACATCGAGCACGACGCCGAGTCGGCGGCCTTCGTGGAAAAGGCGAACGACGGCAACCAGACGGTCCCGACGGTCCTGGTGAACCCGCTCAGCGGCGCCGCGCCGGTCACCATGACCAACCCGTCCCTGGCCCAGGTCAAGCAGGCCCTGGCGTCCTGACGCGGGCGCGGAGACAGAACGGCCCCGGTCCGCGGACCGGGGCCTTCGCCGTCTCCGTGAGGAACGCGGGTGTGACGCGTTCCTCACGGCTTCCGCACGGCTTCCTCAGGACTGGCTCTGCGGCAGCGGCTCGCCGTACCAGAGCTCCAGCAGCCGGGCCGCGATGGAGATGCCGGTCGGGGGCAGGACCTCCCCCGAGGCGAAGGCGGCCCCCAGCTCCTTGCGCGAGAACCAGCGCGCCTCGTGGATCTCCTCGCCGTCCACCTGGATGTCGCAGGACGTGGCCCGCGCCATGAAGCCCAGCATCAGGCTGGACGGGAACGGCCAGGGCTGGCTCGCGACGTACTCCACGTCCCCGACGACGACGCCCGCCTCCTCGGCGACCTCCCGCCGCACCGCCTGCTCCAGCGACTCCCCCGGCTCGACGAAGCCCGCGAGCGTGGAGAAGCGGCCCTCGGGCCAGTGCATCTGGCGGCCGAGCAGCGCGCGGTCGTCCCCGTCGGTGACCAGCATGATCACGGCCGGGTCGGTGCGCGGGTAGTGCTCGGCGCCGCAGGCCGGGCAGCGGCGGATGTGGCCCGCGGCCGCGACGACCGTGCGCTCGCCGCAGCGCGAGCAGAAGCGGTGCAGCCGCTGCCAGTTCTCCAGGGCCACCGCGTGCACCATCAGGCCGGCGTCGCGCGGCGAGAGCAGCAGGCCGGCCTCGCGCAGCCCGGCGGGGCGCGCGGACTGGTCCATCCGGCCCGGCAGGGCGTCCTTCTGCAGCGCGAAGTAGGCGATGCCGTCCGCGTCCTCGCCGAGGAAGTAACGGTGCGTCTCGGTGACGGGCGCCTCGAAGGCGGGCGTCATCACGAGCTCGGTGCGGCCGTCGGGGGTGTCGTCGATCAGCACCTGGCCGCCGGAGACCACGAAGACTCTCGTGGAGGGGTGGCTCCAGGCCGCGGCGAGCCACGCCTCGTCCAGGCGGTGGTGGGCGGCACGGTCGATGCCGCTCTCGGCGGTGAGGGTGATCGGCCGGGCGGCCGAGAGATCGGTCCAGGTGGTCACTGCTGCTTCCAACTCCCCCTACGAATCCCTGCGAATGGTCGTCTGTGGTGCGCGGACTAGCCGACGAGCCCTCCCCCGGGCTCCGTCCCGGACGCGCCCGCGGCCGCGAGGTCGGACCACAGGTGGGCGGAGGTCTCGACGCCCTTCATCAGGAGGTCCAGCTCGACCTTCTCGTTCGGCGCGTGCCAGCCGTCCGAGGGCACCGAGATGCCGAGGAAGAGCACCGGGACGCCGAGCACGTCCTGCAGGTCCGCGGCGGGGCCGGAGCCGCCCTCGCGGGTGAAGCGGACCTTCTGCCCGAAGGCGCGCTCCATGGCCCGCACGACCGACCGGAGGTACGGGTGGTCCAGCGGGGTCAGGCACGGGCGGGTCGCGCCCCAGAAGGTGATCTCGTGGCGGATGCCGTCCGGGAGGGTGGCGGCCACCCACCGGCGCACGGCCTGCTGGACGCGGTCGGTGTCCTGGCCCGCCACGAGCCGGAAGGACAGCTTGAGCTGGGCGGTGGACGGGACGATGGTCTTCCCGCCGGGGCCCTGGTAGCCGCCGCCCATGCCGTTGACCTCGGCGGTGGGGCGGGCCCAGATGCGCTCCAGGGTGCTGTAGCCCGCCTCGCCCAGGGGTGCGTGCGAATGGGCGGTGCGCAGCCACCGCTTCTCGTCGAAGGGCAGCTCGGCGAAGAGCTCGCGCTCGCGGTCGGTGAGCTCCACGACGCCGTCGTAGAAGCCGGGGATCGCCACGCGGAGGTTCTCGTCGTGCAGGCCGGCGGCGAGCCGGGCGGCCGCCATGGCGGGGTTGGGCACCGCGCCGCCGAAGGAGCCGGAGTGGATGTCCTGGTCCGGGCCGTAGAGGTCGATCTGGCAGTCGGCGAGGCCGCGCATGCCGGTGCAGACGGTCGGGGTGTCCTCGGACCACATGCCGGTGTCGGAGACGATGACCGCGTCGCACGCGAGGCGGTCGGCTCGGGCCCGGACGAGGTCGGCGAAGTGCTCCGAGCCGGACTCCTCCTCGCCCTCGATGAGCAGCTTGAGGTTGACCGCGGGCGCCGTGCGGCCCGTGACGGCCAGGTGGGCGCGGACGCCGAGGGTGTGGAAGAAGACCTGGCCCTTGTCGTCGGCGGCGCCGCGGGCGTAGAGCCGGCCGTCCTTGACGACGGGCTCGAAGGGCTCGGTGTGCCAGCCGTCCTCGCGGGCGGCGGGCTGGACGTCGTGGTGGCCGTAGACCAGGACGGTCGGGGCCCCCTCGTCGCCCGAGGGCCATTCGGCGAACACCGCCGGGGCGCCGTCGGTCTCCCAGACCTCCGCGGTCGGGAAGCCGGTCTCCGTGAGCTTCGCGGCCAGCCACTCGGCGCTGCGGCGCACGTCCCCGGAGCGGCCGGGGTCGGCCGACACGGAGGGGATGCGGAGCCACTCGACGAGATCGTCGAGGAACGCGGCGCGGTGGCCTTCGATAAACGCGCGGACGGCGCTGTCCGGAGTCTCGCTCATGCCGTCGAGCCTATCCGGACACACGGCGTGACCATGACCGGCCCGGCGTACCGCCGGACACACCTTCCGTCATCACGCCTGCTCACGGGCGCTCCCCCAGGAGGAGCCGCTCCAGCCCGGCGCGGTCGGGGAGGCCGTCCGGGCGGACGGTCTCGCCGTCGCGCACGTAGACGAAGGCGGCCGTGACCGAGGACAGCGGGATCCCGTGCTGCTCGGCCCAGGCGACGCGGTAGATCGCGAGCTGCAGGGGGTCGGCGTCGTGGGCGCGGCTGGTCTTCCAGTCGACGATCTCGTAGGTGTCGCCGTCGGGGCCGCGGTCGCGGTAGACCGCGTCGATGCGGCCGCGGACGACCCGGCCCGCGAGGGTCAGCTGGACGGGCACCTCGATCCGGTGGGGGACGCGGCGGGCGTACGGGGTGCGCTCGAAGGCCTCCTTGAGCTCGGCGAGGTCCTGCTCGTCGGCGATCTCCGGGCCGAAGCCGTCGTCCGCGCCGCCGGGCAGCTCGTCGGGGCCGAGCAGGGGCAGGGGCAGCGGCTCGAAGCGGGATTCGATCCAGGCGTGGAAGCGGGTGCCGCGGCGGGCGGCGGGCTGCGGCGGGCGCGGCATGGGCCGGGCGAGCTCGCGCGCGAACCCGTCGGGGTCGGCGGCGAGCCGGACCAGCTGCCAGGCGCTGAGCGCGGCGGGCAGGGGCACGTCGCGCTCACGCGCGCGTGCCCGGCGGAGCTCGCCCGCCAGGGCGTCGAGATCCCGGTCCCAGGAGGCGGCCAGGCGGGCCTCTTCGGGCACGAGCGCGGACACGGCGAGCCCGCCGGGCTCCGGCGCGGGGTGCGGCAGCCCGCCCGCCGGGCCGGGCAGAGCGGACGCGTGATCATCCCGTACGGGCTCGGGCCCGCCGGGCGCACGACGGGGGCCGGGCAGCACGGGGGCGCTGCCGGGGGCGCCGGGCGCGGCGGCGCCTGCGGCGGCCGCCGGAAGGGCGTCCGGGGCATTGGGATCGTCGGGTTCGGCAAGGTGCCCGGGACCCGGACCGGGCGCCGGGGCGTCCCCGGCTGCGCCGAGGCCCGTGGTGGCCCCCTGGCGGGCCGTCGGAAGGGCATCCCGGGTGCCGGCGTCGGCAAGGCGCTCGGAGCCCGTACCCGGCGACGGGGTGTCCGGACGAGGCGCCGGCA
Organism: Streptomyces aureoversilis; assembly: GCF_042657885.1. NCBI lineage: Bacteria > Bacillati > Actinomycetota > Actinomycetes > Kitasatosporales > Streptomycetaceae > Streptomyces > Streptomyces aureoversilis. The sequence goes on along the minus strand of NZ_JBHSKJ010000008.1, from coordinate 245,798 downwards.
GGGCATCCCACGTGCCGGGGTCGGCGAACTGCTCGTCCTCGTGCGCCTGGGCGCCCGTGACAGCCCCCGGGCGGGCCGTCGGAAGGGCATCCCACGCGCCAGGGTCGGCGAACTGCTCGTCCTCGTGCGCCTGGGCGCCCGTGACAGCCCCCGGGCGGGCCGTCGGAAGGGCATCCCACGCGCCAGGGTCGGCGAACTGCTCGTCCTCGTGCGCCTGGGCGCCCGTGACAGCCCCCGGGCGGGCCGTCGGAAGGGCATCCCACGCGCCAGGGTCGGCGAACTGCTCGTCCTCGTGCGTCTCGGCGCCCGTGACGGCCTCCGGACGAGCGGTCGGCAAGGCCTCCCACGCGTGCGGGTCGGCAAGGTGTTCGTCCTCGTGCGGGGCCGGCTCCGGTGCGTACGCGTCGTGGTCCTCGTCGTCCGACGGCGGGGGCGGCCAGTCCGGGTCGTATGCCGGTTCTCCGGGCTCGGGGAGCACCGGCGCACCGGCGCCCGCGGCGGCCCCGGCGGCCCCGCTCTCCAGTCGTTCCAGGTGCGCGAGCACCGCGTCCGCCGCTGCGCGGCGGCGGGCGAGGGAGGCAGGGTCCAGAGGCAGCGGCCAGGAGCGGTCGGTCTCGTCCTCCTGCAGCGCGGGGTTCTCGGCGTCCTCCTCCGGAGGGGCGGCCCAGGCCTCGATCTCGCCGTGGCCGGCCTCGCAGTGCGCGCGGAGGGCTTCGAGGAACGCGGACGGCCCGCGGGGCTTCTTCTGGCTGGGGCCCCACCAGTGGCCGGAGCCGAGGAGGAGGGAGCGGGGGCGGGTGAAGGTGACGTAGCCGAGGCGGAGTTCCTCGATGCGCTGGTGTTCCTTCATGGCGGCCTTGAAGGCGCCCATGCCCTTGGCGTCCCACGCGGCGACGTCGGGCAGGGTGTCGGCGTCGCCGCGCAGGGCGTGCGGGAGGACCTTGGCCTGGGCGGTCCAGGAGTCGCGGGACTGCTCGCTGGGGAAGGTGCGCTCGACGAGGCCGGGGACGGCGACGACGTCCCACTCCAGGCCCTTGGACTTGTGCGCGGTGAGGACCTTGACGGTGTCCTCCCCTCCGGGGAGGGAGCTGTCGAGGCCCTTCTCGTACTGCGCGGCGGTGCGCAGGAAGCCGAGGAAGGCGAGCAGGGTGGTCTCGCCGTCGACGGCGGCGAAGCCCGCGGCGATGTCCATGAAGTGCGAGAGGGTCTCGCGGCGGCGGGCGGCCAGGGCGTGCGGCGAGGCGGACAGCTCGACCTCCAGGCCCGTGACGGCCAGGACGCGGTGGAGGACGTCCATGAGGGGGTCGGCCAGGGAGCGGCGCAGGTCGCGCAGTTCGGCGGCGAGGCGGGCGAAGCGGACCCGGGCCTCGGCCGAGAAGGGCAGGCCGTCCTGAGGGGTGCCCGGGGCGTCGGCGGCGAGGAAGGTGTCGAGCGCGTCGGCGAGGGAGACCGTCTCGGCGGGGTCGGTGCCCTCGACGGCCTCGGCGAGGCGGCGCTCGGGGTCGCCGCCGGCGCTGCCGTAGGGCACGAGCGTGCGGGCGCGGCGGCCCAGGAGCGCGAGGTCGCGGGGGCCGATGCGCCAGCGCGGGCCGATCAGCAGCCGGACCAGGGAGGCGTTGGCGGCGGGGTCCTGGAGGACCTCGCAGACGGCGACGAGGTCGGCGATCTCGGGCAGGTGCAGCAGCCCGGACAGGCCGACGACCTCGACGGGCAGGTCGCGCCGTACGAGCGCGCCCTGGATCTGCGCGAAGTCGGCCGCGGTGCGGCACAGGACGGCGATGTCGCCGGGGCGGGTGCCGGTGCGCACGAGGTGGGCGAGGGAGTCGGCGAGCCACTCCAGCTCCTCGGCGTGGGTGGGCAGCAGGGCGCAGCGCACCACGCCGTCCCGCTCGGCGCCGGGGGCGGGGCGCAGGGCCTCGACGCCCTCGTGGCGCTCGCGCAGCTCGGCGGCGAGGCCATTGGCGAGGTCGAGGAGGCGGCCGCCGCTGCGCCGGTTCTCGCTGAGCGCGAAGCGCCGGGCGGGGCTGCCGTCGGCGAACGGGAAGTGCTGCGGGAAGTCGTCCAGGTTGGCGACGGAGGCGCCGCGCCAGCCGTAGATGGCCTGGCAGGGGTCGCCGACGGCGGTGACGGCGTGGCCGGTGCCGCCGCCGAAGAGGCCGGAGAGCAGCAGGCGCTGGGCGACGGAGGTGTCCTGGTACTCGTCGAGGAGGACGACCGCGAACTGCTCGCGCAGGATCCGCCCGACTTCGGGGCGGCTGCGGGCGAGCTCGGCGGAGAGGGCGATCTGGTCGCCGAAGTCGAGCAGGTCGCGCTTGCGCTTCTCCGCGCGGTAGCCGCCGACGAGCTCCAGCAGTTCGAGGCGGGCGCGGGCGGTCTCGGGGACCTTGCGCAGGTCCGCGTTGGTGAGCCGGGCGCCCTCCAGGGCGGCCAGCAGCTCGCGGTCGTGGGCGCGGAGGCGCTCGGCCGGCACGAGATGCTCGGCGAGCTCGCCGTCGAGGGCCAGGAGGTCGGCGACGAGGTCGCTGAAGGAGCGGGTGAGCGCCGGGAAGGGGCCCGGGGAGCCGCGCAGGACGCGGGCGGCGAGCTGGAAGCGGGTGGCGTCGGCGAGGAGGCGGGCGCCGGGCTCCAGGCCGATGCGCAGGCCGTGCTCCTTCAGGAGGCGGCCGGCGAAGGCGTGGTACGTGGAGATCTGCGGCTCGCCGGGGGCCTCGTCGGGGTCGGCGGCCTCGGGCCCGGGGTCGGTGACCCCGGCGGCGACGAGGGCCTTGCGGACGCGCTCGGACAGCTCGCCGGCGGCCTTGTTGGTGAACGTGAGGCCGAGGACCTGCTCGGGGGCGACCTGCCCGGTGCCGACGAGCCAGACCACGCGCGCGGCCATCACCGTGGTCTTGCCGGACCCGGCGCCGGCCACGATGACCTGCGGGGCGGGCGGCGCGGTGATGCAGGCCGTCTGCTCCGGGGTGAACGGGATGCCGAGGAGCTCCTTGAGCTGCTCGGGGTCGGTCAGGCGCGGGGTCACGGCACACCACGCTAACGGCCGCCACTGACATACCGGCATCGCCGCAGGTCAGAGCACCTCTCCATGCCTCTCTTCGAGGGCCGGGCTATTCGACGATCTGCCGTCCCTCGAGCCGGGCCGTGCAGGAGGAGCGGAAGGAGCAGTGCGAGCAGTGCTGGCCGGGGCGCGGGGCGAACCGCTCCTCCAGCACCCGGCCCGCCGCCTCGGCGAGCAGCCCGCCGACCCACTCGCCCTCGCCCAGCGGCTCCTGGCCCTGCACCTTCGGCACGGCGTCGCCGCCGTCCCGCTTCGCCGCGCCCTGGCGCAGCTGGACGAGCTCCGCGCCGCCGGCCCGGGGCCGGGCGCCGTCGAAGACCTCGTCGACGGCCCCGTGCTCGACGGCGAGCTGGTAGACGGCGAGCTGGGGGTGGCGCTCGACCTCCTTGGCGGAGACGGTGCCCTTGCCGGTCTTGAAGTCGACGACGTAGGCGCGGCCGTGGTCGTCCGCCTCCACGCGGTCCATGGAGCCGCGGATGCGCACGAGGTAGTCGTCGGCCTTCAGGGTGACGTCGAAGGCGTGCTCGGTGGCGACGGGGGCCCGGCCGCCGCGCTCCATGACGTGCCAGCGCAGGAAGCGCTCCAGGGCCGCGCGGGCGTTCTCCTTCTCCTGCGCCGACTTCCACGGGGCGTCGAAGGCGAGCGCGTCCCAGACGGAGTCGAGGCGCTCCATGAGCACGGCGAGGTCGGCGGGGGTGCGGCCGGAGGCCACCTCGTCGGCGAGGACGTGCACGACGTTGCCGAACCCCTGGGCGGCGGTGGCGGGCGCGTCGGCCTTCACCTCGCGGCCCAGGTACCACTGCAGCGAGCAGGTGCCCAGCTGGCCGAGGGCCGAACCGGACAGGGCGACCGGCCGGGTGCGGTCGCGCAGCGGCACCTCGCTGTGGGTCGGCTCGTGCAGGCCCCACCAGCGGTACGGGTGTGCGGCCGGCACGAGCGGCTGGCCCTCCTCGTCGCGCAGCGCCGCAAGCCGGGCGAGCCGTTCCGCGGCGGCGGCCCGCAGGGCGTCCGAGGCGGCGGGGTCGACGGTGGTGGCGCGCAGCTCCGCCACGAGGGCGGCGACGGCCAGGGGGCGGCGCGGGCGCTGGGTGACGTCGGCCGGCTCGACGCCCAGCTCGGTCAGGAACCGGGAGGGCTGGTCGCCGTCCTCGGCCGCCGCCTTGACCGCGGTGACGACCACGCGCTCGCGCGCACGCGTGGCCGCCACGTAGAACAGGCGGCGCTCCTCGGCGAGCAGCGCGCCGGGGCTGAGGGGCTCGGCGATGCCGTCGCGGCCGATCCGGTCGGCCTCCAGGAGCGAGCCGCGGCGCCGCAGGTCGGGCCAGAGCCCCTCCTGGACGCCGGCGACGACCACGAGCCGCCATTCGAGGCCCTTGGAGCGGTGGGCGGTCATCAGGCGCACGGCGTCGGGGCGGACGGCCCTGCGGGTGAGGGTGTCGGCCGCGATGTCCTGCGCCTCGAGCTCGTCGAGGAAGTTCAGGGCGCCGCGGCCGCCGGTGCGCTCCTCGGCGCGGGCGGCGGTCTCGAACAGGGCGCAGACGGCGTCCAGGTCGCGGTCGGCGTTGCGGCCGGCCGCGCCGCCGCGGTGCGCCGCGCGCTGCAGGCGGGCGGGCCAGGGGGTGCCGTCCCAGAGGGCCCAGAGGGCCTCTTCGGCGGTGCCTCCGGCGGCGAGGATCTCGCGCGCCCCGCGGAGGAGGGCGCCCAGGCGCTGGGCGCCGCGGGCGTAGGCGGGGTCGTGGACGGCCAGTCGCTCCGGCTCGGCGAGGGCTTCGGCGACGAGGGTGTCGGAGGGGCGCGGTACGGCTTCGCCTGCGGCGCGCTCTTCGTCCCGGAGGGCGCGGCCGAGGCGGCGGAGGTCCGCGGCGTCCATGCCGCCGAGGGGGGAGGTGAGGAGGGTGAGGGCGGTCTCGGGGTCGATGCGGGGTGCCCGCGCCTGCGGCGCGGGGTCTTCTCCCTCCCGCTCGCCCATGACGGTTGGAGCAGCGGAAGCCCCATCGGAGGACCCGCTGCCGTCGGGGGCGTCCATGGCAGCCGGAACCGTAGGCCCGGCAGAGCTGCCGTCGCCCATGCCGGTGGGAGCGGCAGGTGTCCCCGCAGGCGCCGCGGCGTCCCCCGCTACGCCCTCCGCCACCACCCTCAGCGCCGTCAGCAGCGGTGCCACCGCCGGTTCCTGGCGCAGGGGGATGTCGTCGCCGTCGACCTCCACCGGGACGCCCGCCGAGGTCAGGGCGCGGCGGAGGGCCGGTATGGAGCGGGAGCCCGCGCGGACGAGGACGGACATCTCGTGCCAGGGGACGCCGTCCTCCAGGTGCGCGCGGCGCAGGATGTCGGCGATGTTGTCGGTCTCGGCGCCCGCCGTCGGGTACGTGAAGGCCTCCACGCGCCCGCCTTCGCGGACGGCCGCGAGGTCCCGGTGCGCGCGGACGGCGTCCGCGGGGAGGCGGGTGAGAGGCATCCGGCGGGTGAGCAGCCGGGTGGCCGCGAGGAGGTCCGCGGCGGAGCGGCGCGAGGTGGTGAGGACCTCGACAGGGGCGGGGGAGCCGTCGCGGCGGGGGAAGGCGTGCGGGAAGTCGAGGATGCCGTTGACGTCGGCGCCCCGGAAGGCGTAGATCGACTGGTCGGGGTCGCCGAAGGCGACGAGGGTGCGGCCGCCTCCGGCGAGCGCCCGCAGCAGCCGCACCTGGGCGGCGTCGGTGTCCTGGTACTCGTCGACGAAGACGGCGTCGTAGCGCCCGGCCAGCTCGGCCGCGGCCTCGGGCCGCTCGGCGAGGAGAACGGCGCGGTGCACGAGCTCGGCGTAGTCGAGGACGCCGCGCAGGTCGAGCAGGTCGAGGTACTCGGCGAGGAAGGAGGCGGCCGCCGCCCAGTCGGGCCGCCCGGTGCGTGCGGCGAAGTCGCCGAGGGAGCCGGGCCCCAGGCCGAGCTCGCGGCTGCGGGCGAGGACGGCGCGCACCTCGTCGGCGAAGCCGCGGGTGGTCAGGCAGGCGCGCAGTTCGTCGGGCCAGCGCACGCGGGCGCGGCCGGCGCGCTCGAGCTCGGCCTGGCCGGCCAGCAGCTCGCGCACGACGGCGTCCTGCTCGGGGCCGGACAGCAGCCGCAGGGGGTCGATGAACAGGTCGGCGTCCTGGTGGGCGCGGACGAGGGCGTAGCAGTACGAGTGGAAGGTCGTGGCCTGGGGCGCGGCGGCGCCCGCGCCGAGCCGGGCGGCCATCCGGTCGCGGAGCTCGACGGCGGCCTTGCGGCTGAAGGTGAGGACGAGGATGCGCTCCGGCGGGGTGCCCCGGCGCACCCGCTCCGCGACGGCCTCGACCAGCGTCGTCGTCTTCCCCGTGCCGGGCCCCGCGAGCACGAGCAGCGGCCCTCCGGCGTGCTCAACCACGGCACGCTGGCGTGCGTCCAGCTCAGGAGGGGCCGTGGAGCCCGGCCGGGTGCGCACGAGGCGGTAGGCGCCCGGGGAGGGCTGCCGTGCCTGCTGGTGCTGCGGCCGGGTCGAGCCGGAGGGCGGGAAGGAGCTCACGTGGGTTGCCGGTCCTGGTGGGGGTGCGGGGAGTCGTGCGGCCGTGCGGGGCGGGAGGCCGGGGAGTGACGGCGGTTCCCGACGCTACGCCAGGCGGCGTCCGGGGCGCAGGGCGTCGCGGGAGCCGGCGCACGGCTTCAACGGTCTCACCCGTTCGGGTGAGACCTGGTCCGCCCGGGCCCCGCGGCCGCGGGCGGTGGGTGCCGTCAGGTGTGCGGAGTCACATCCCCGGGGCCGCGGCCGTCCCAGCGGGCGAGGGCCATGGCGATCCGGGGGACGTGTCCCTCGGCCGACCGCGCGGCCTCGCGCAGGGGCGTGCCCTCCTCGCGGTAGCGGGCGAGGGCGCGCAGTTCGTGGCCGGGCAGCAGGACGCCGTCCGCGCGGACGACGCGCCACCAGGGCACGGAGCCGCCGTAGAGCGCCATGACGCGCCCCACCTGACGGGGCCCGCCCTCGCCCAGCCACTCGGCGACGTCCCCGTAGGTCATCACCCGCCCGGGTGGGATCCGCTCGGCGACCGACAGCACACGTTCCGCGTACTCGGGAAGCTCCTCGTCCTCGCTCACCCGGTCCATGGTGCCGCACCCCGCCGACAGCCCCGCCCGGCGATCACCCCGGCGATCACGCAGAGTGCGGAATCGCACTACAGGGCGTACGATCCGGAATCCGCGCCCCCGAATTGCACCCTGATGCCCCCTCGCCCGGCGGGGCCATGCCACCATCTTCCGGGCGGTGACAGGTGATACGAGACCAAGAAGACGAGAAGGACCGGATGCAGGGCGCGGAGCCTCCTGAAGGGGACCACGCTCACCGAGCGCTGCCCTCGTCCGGCCCGGGAGCGTACGAGTGCGACGAGGGGGGCGTGCAGATCGACCGGGTCTCCGGTGACGAACCGCTGCTGCCCGCCCGCGTGCACCGCCCGGCCGACCTGGTCCGGCTCTTCCTCGGCATCGTCGGCATCGCGCTCGTCCTCGCCCTCGCCGCCTTCGCGCACGGCACCACCACGGGTCTCGCGCAGGACATCAACGAGAGCACGGGGCGCGCCCCGCAGCTGCTGGCGAGCTTCGCGGGCCTCGCGGCCAACATCGCCATCTTCATCGTCCCCGTGGCCTTCGCCGTCGAGCGGCTGATCAAGCGGGACGGGCTGCGCATCGCCGACGGCGTGCTGGCCGCCGTGCTCGCGCACGGCGTCTCCCTGGCCACCGACCTGTGGGTGGCCCGCACGGCCCCCGACTCGATCCGCGCCGCCCTCACCCAGCTCGCGCCCACCGGCGGCCTGACCGACCCGGTCCACGGCTACCTGGCCCCCGTGATCGCCTACATGACGGCCGTCGGCATGTCCCGGCGCCCCCGCTGGCGCGTGGCGATGTGGGCGGTCCTCCTCCTGGACGCCTTCGCCGTCCTGGTCAACGGCTACACGACACCGTTCTCGATCGTCACCACGGTCCTGATCGGCTGGACGGTCGCCTACGGCACGCTCTACGCCGTCGGCTCCCCCAACGTCCGCCCCACCGGCCGCCACCTGCTGACCGGCCTGCGCCGCGTCGGCTTCAAGCCGGTCACCGCGCTGCGCGCCGAGGACGGCACCGACGACACCGAGCCGCACGAGCGGGGCCGCCGCTACATCGTCACCCTGGAGGACGGCCCGCCCCTGGACGTCACGGTCGTCGACCGCGAACAGCAGGCGCAGGGCTTCTTCTACCGCGTCTGGCAGCGCCTCGCCCTGCGCGGCATCAACCAGCGCCGCAGCCTGCAGTCCCTGCGCCAGGCCCTGGAGCAGGAGGCCCTGCTCGCCTACGCGGCCATCGCCGCCGGCGCCAACGCGCCCAAGCTGATCGCCACCTCCGAGCTGGGCCCGGACGCCGTCATGCTCGTCTACGAGCACATCGGCGGCCGCCCCTTCGGGCAGGTGCCCACCGAGGAGATCACCGACGAGCTCATGGCGGGCGCCTGGCGCCAGGTCCAGGCCCTGCAGTCGCGCCGCATCGCGCACCGCAGGCTCGACGGCGACGCCCTGCTGGTGGATCGTTCCGGCAACGTGGTGCTGACCGACCTGCGCGGCGGCGAGATCGCGGCGGGCGACATCGTCCTGCGCATGGACGTCGCCCAGCTGCTCGTCACGCTCGGCCTGCGGGTCGGCGCCGAGCGCGCCGTGGCCACCGGAGTCGCCGTCCTCGGCCCCGACGCCGTCGCCGACAGCCTCCCGCTCCTGCAGTCCATCGCCCTCACCCGCACCAGCCGGGCGACCCTGCGCCAGCTCGCCCGCGAGCGGGCCCAGCGGGAGCGCGAGAAGGTCCTGGAGGCCGCGAGCGCCGCCAAGGAGGCCAAGGCGGCGGCGGCCGAGGAGGAGGTCAGCGGCCGCAAGGCGCTCAAGGCCGAGCGCCAGGCCGAGAAGCGGGCCATCGACGAGGCGCTGGAAGAGGCCCGCGAAGAGGACCTGCTGGCCCAGATCCGCCGCCAGGTGCTCCTCATCCGCCCCCAGGCCCCGATAGAGCCCGTACGCCTGGAGCGCATCAAGCCGCGCACCCTGATCAGCTTCGTCGCCGGCGCCTTCGCCGCGTACTTCCTGCTGTCGCAGCTCACCCACGTGCAGTTCGGCGACCTCGTCGAGAAGGCCGAGTGGCCGTGGGTCGCGGTCGCGGTGGCCTTCCAGGCGCTGACGTACGTCGCCGCGGCCCTCAGCCTGCTGGGCTTCGTGCCCGAGAAGGTGGGCTTCGCCCGTACGGTGCTGGCCCAGGTGGCCGGCTCGTTCGTCAAGCTGGTCGCCCCCGCGGCAGTCGGCGGCGTGGCGCTGAACACGCGCTTCCTGCAGCGCTCGGGCGTCCGTCCCGGCCTGGCGGTGGCCAGCGTCGGCGCGTCCCAGCTGTTCGGCCTCGCCTGCCACATCATGCTGCTGCTGTCCTTCGGCTACGTCACCGGCACCGAGCGCAGCTCGTCGCTCGGCCCCTCGCGCACGGTCATCGGCGGCCTGCTGACGGCCGCGGTCCTGGTGCTCGTCGTGGCGGCGATCCCCGTGCTGCGGAAGTTCGTCTCGACGCGCGTGCGGTCGCTGTTCGCGGGCGTGGTCCCGCGCATGCTGGACGTCACGCAGCGCCCGCAGAAGCTCCTCTCGGGCATCGGCGGGATGCTGCTGCTGACGGCCGCGAACGTCATGTGCCTGGACGCCGCGATCCGCGCCTTCGGCGGCGAGCTGAGCTACGCGAGCATCGCGGTGGTCTACCTGACGGCGAACGCGCTGGGTTCGGCGGCACCGACGCCCGGCGGCGTCGGCGCGGTGGAGCTCGCGCTGACCGCGGCCCTGACGGTGGCGGGCCTGCCGGCGGAGCAGGGCACCCCGGCGGTGCTCCTCTTCCGCCTGATGACACTGTGGCTGCCGGTCCTGCCGGGATGGCTGTGCTTCACGCACCTGACCCGCAAGGGCGCGATCTAACCCCCGCATCTGCCAGCCCTCCAACCCCATCCCCTTGCAAATGCGAGCACCAAACACCTACGGTGCCGCATATGCGTTCCTACACGATCGGCCGTGCCGCCAAGCTGCTCGGCGTCAGCGCCGACACCGTCCGGCGGTGGGCCGATGCGGGCCGGATCCCGACGCGCCGTGACGAGGCGGGGAAGCGGCACATCGACGGGGCCGACCTGGCCGCGTTCTCGGTGTCGCTCGCGGCGGAGGCGGCGGACGGCGAGGACGCGTACACCAGCGCCCGCAACGCCTTCCCCGGCATCATCACGGCCGTCAAGCTGGGCGACGTCGCGGCGCAGGTGGAGATCCAGGCCGGTCCGCACCGCCTCGTCTCCCTGCTCACGCGCGAGGCCGTGGAGGAGCTGGGGCTGGCGGTCGGGATGGAAGCGGTGGCCCGGGTGAAGGCCACCAACGTGCACATCGACCGCACCTGACCACGGAGAACCGATGCACACTCGCCGCGCGCTGCCGCTCCTGGCCGGCACGATGCTCATCCCGCTCCTCGCTGCCTGCGGCAGCGAGGACAAGACGGACGCGAAGCCCCGGACCGAACTCACCGTCCTGGCGGCGGCATCCCTGACGGACGTCTTCAAGCAGGCGGGCCAGGCCTACGAGAAGGAACACCCGGACACCAAGGTCAAGTTCTCCTTCGCGGGCTCGCAGGAGCTGGCGGCGCAGGTGCGCCAGGGCGCCCCGGCGGACGCACTGGTGACGGCGGACACGAAAACGATGAGCGACCTGTCCAAGGAGACGAACGCCCCAAAGGTGATCGCGAAGAACCGCCTGACGATCGCCACGGCGAAGAACAACCCCAAGAACATCAAGGCCCTGTCGGACCTCTCCCGCAGTGACCTCAAGGTCGTCCTGGCGGCGCCCGAGGTGCCGGTGGGCCGCTACAGCAAGAAGGTCCTGGACCAGCAGCACGTCACGGTGAAGCCGGTCTCCCAGGAGCCCAGCGTGCGCGCCGTCCTGAGCAAGGTCACCCTCGGCGAGGCCGACGCCGGGGTCGTCTACGTGACCGACGCGGCCAAGGACAAGGTCGCCACCGTCACGGTGCCCGACGAGCAGAACGCCGTGGCGTCGTACCCCGCGGCCACGCTCAAGGGCTCCAAGCACGCGCAGCAGGCCGGCGACTTCGTGAAGTGGCTCAGCACGGAGGAGGCCCAGAAGCTCCTGCGGGCAGCGGGCTTCCAGCAGCCGTGACCAGGGCCCGCACGCCCCTGGCGCTCGGGCTGCCCGCCGCGCTGGCGGTGGCGTTCCTGTTCCTGCCGCTGACCGGCATCCTCGCCCGCACCCCCTGGGAAACGCTTCCGTCCCGCCTCACCTCTCAACCGGTCACCGAAGCCCTGCAACTGTCCCTCCTCGTCTCGGTCTGGGCACTCCTGCTCTCCCTGATCCTGGGCGTGCCGCTGGCGTGGTTGCTGGCGCGGGTGGAGTTCCGGGGCAAGTCCCTGGTGCGCTGTCTGGTGATGCTGCCGATGGTGCTGCCGCCCACGGTCGCCGGCGTGGCCCTCCTGCAGGGCTACGGCCGCCGTGGCGTCCTGGGCCCGGCCCTGGAATCGATGAACGTCACCCTCCCCTTCTCCACGGCAGGGGCAGTGGTGGCATCGGCCTTCGTGGCGATGCCGTTCCTGGTGATCAGCCTGGAGGGCGCCTTGGCGGGCCTGCACCCCCGCTATGAGGAGACGGCGACGTCCCTGGGGGCGGCGCCCCTCCGCGTCTTCCGCACGATCACCCTGCCGATGGTGGCTCCCGGCCTGATCGCGGGGGCGGCGCTCAGCTGGGCGAGGGCCCTGGGGGAGTTCGGCGCGACGATCACCTTCGCGGGCAACCTCCCGGGCGAAACGCAAACACTCCCCCTGCAGGTCTACCTGCTCCTCCAGGACGACCCCCAAGGCGCCACAGCGGTATCACTCCTCCTCCTGCTGATCGCCACAGCCGTCCTGATCTCCCTCAGGGGCCACTGGCTGCAGACGCGAACGAACGGGAGGGGCCGGGGTGGTCCGGGGCCGGCAAGGGGCGTTGGGGGCACCCCCAGCGGTAGCTGCGGGAGTGATTTGCGGCGGGCTTCGGGGCACCCGGCGCGTCCGGGAGGGGCCGTAAATCATGCAGCCCCGGAGGCCCCGGACCACCCCGGCCCCGCCCCCACCCCGCACCCGCTGCGCACCACGGTGACGGGCGCAACGACAACAACCCTCAACGCACCCCCGGGCACCACCATCGCGGTAGTGGGCCCGAACGGCGCAGGAAAAACCACCCTGCTCAGAGCCCTCCTGGGCCTGACACCCCGCGCGCACGCCACCCCCCTGCACCTGGGCGACAAGGACATGGCCGAAGAGCCCCCGCACCGGCGCCGCATCTCCTGGGTCCCGCAGGACACCTCCCTCTTCCCCCACCTCACGGCCCTCGCCAACACCGCCTACGGCCTCCGCGCCCAGGGCGTCCCCAAGGCCGAGGCCCACCGCCGGGCCCAGTACTGGCTGAACCGCCTGGACGTGGGCACCCTCGCCCACCGCAGGCCGGCGAGCCTCAGCGGCGGCCAGGCCCAACGCGTGGCCCTGGCCCGGGCCCTGGCCGCCCGCCCCCGCCTGCTCCTCCTCGACGAGCCCCTCGCCGCCCTCGACCAGTCGGCCCGCTCAGCCGTCCGCCACACCCTCCGCACCCACCTCGCGGACTTCCCCGGCGTCTGCCTCATCGTCACCCACGACCCCGTCGAAGCGGTGTCCCTGGCCGACCACGTCCTCGTCCTGGAGGACGGCGCAACCGTCCAGTACGCGACGCCGACGGAGCTGACCCGCCACCCCCGCTCGCCCTGGGTGGCCCGCATGCTGGGCCGCAACGCGTGGCCGGGCAAATCGACCGCCGAAGGAACCCTCCTGCTGGACGACGGCGCCAGTCTCACGGCAGCCGACGGCCACGAACCGGCGACAGGCCTGGCCGTGGTCCCCCCGGAGGCGGTCTCCCTCCACACGACCCGCCCCACCCCCGGCAGCCCCCGCAACACCTGGCAGGGCACGGTCCGCGAGATCACCGCCCACGGCGGCCGCCTGCGCGTCCTCGTCACGGGCGAGCCGGACGTCGTAGCGGAGATCACCCCGGCCGCCGCGGCCGAGCTGAACCTCGCGGAGGGCACACCGGTGTGGGTGAGCGTCAAGGCCACAGAGATCACATTCGTCCCTCTGTAGAGGGTTTGCAGCCACCGCACCACACACCCCCACTTCCCCACGCACCAGCACAATCACCTCACCCACACCCATCCACGCCCACCTCCACCCACATCAGCCCGCATCAACCCACCTCCACCCACTCCCACGTAACCCGTACGCCCCGCCCCGCGCGCCCCGGCACCTCCCCGCCCGGACGATGAGCAGGTGACCAGATCCGCACGGGCAAGGGGCATGCTCACCGCCGCACTCCTGGCGGTCACGACGGCGGGCTGCACGGGCGGCAGCGGCAGCGACACCGGCGCGAGCAACCCGAGCGGGGCCACCCACGCGAACGAGACCACCCGCGCAGGGGCGGCCGCAGGGACGGCCGCCCAGGACGCCGCCCGCCAGAAGCCGGACTGGAAGCCCTGCCCGCCCCCCACCACGGCGCAGAGCGGATCGTCGGGCGGGGCCCCGGGCCCGGACTGGGAGTGCGCGACGCTCCACGCGCCTCTCGACTACGCCAAGCCCAGAAGCAGCAGCAACACCATCGACATCGCGCTGATCAGGGCCAAGGCCACGGACCAGGCCCACCGCATCGGTTCGCTGATCTTCAACTTCGGCGGCCCCGGCGGCTCCGGCATCACCACGCTGCCGGCCTTCGCCGCCGACTACGAGAACCTGCGCACCCGCTACGACCTGGTCAGCTTCGACCCGCGGGGCGTGGGCCGCAGCAGCGGCGTCACCTGCCTGGACGACGGACAGCTCGACGCGTACTACGCCGCGGACGCCGCCCCGGCCACCCGGCCGGAGCAAAAAGCCCTGGTGGACCGGGTGACGGCCTACGCGGCCGGCTGCGAGCGCAGGTCCGGCAAGGTCCTCCCGCACGTGGGCACGGAGAACGCCGCCCGCGACATGGACCTGATGCGCCAGGTCCTGGGCGACGCCCGGCTGCACTACTTCGGGGTGTCGTACGGCACGGAACTGGGCGGCGTCTACGCCCACTTGTTCCCGGACAAAGTGGGCCGCGCGCTCTTCGACGGCGTGGTGGACCCCGGCGCGGACCCGGTGCAGAGCGCCCTCGGCCAGACGCAGGGCTTCCAGCTCGCGCTCACCAACTACATGGAGGCCTGCACGAGGACCTCGGACAACTGCCCCACGGAAGACCAGATCAGCGCCCTCCTCCGGCGCCTGGGCAAGGAGCCGGTCCCGGGCGCCGGCGGGCGCGACCTGACCCGCTCCCTGGCCACGAGCGGCATCGCCCAGTCCCTCTACTCGAAGGACTTCTGGGACTACCTGACCGAGGGCATCGAGGACGCCGAGAACGGCGACGGGCGGCTGCTCCTCTCCCTCGGCGATGCCATGAACGGCCGGGGCCAGGAGGGCCGTTACAGCACGCTGCAGTCGTCCCTCAACGCCATCACCTGCGCGGACTTCGCCCAGCGCTACACCGCAGCCGAGATCGAGCCGCACGTGCCCGCGTTCCGCAAGGCGTCCCCCGTCTTCGGGGACTTCATGGCCTGGAGCCTGACCCAGTGCACGGGATGGCCGGTGAAGGGCGCGTGGCAGACGCCCGACGTGAGCGCGAAGGGCTCCGCGCCGATCCTCGTCGTCGGCAACACCGGTGACCCCGCGACCCCTTACGAGGGAGCGAAGCGGATGGCGCAGGAGCTCGGGCCGGGCGTGGCGGCCGTGCTGACGTTCCGCGGCGAGGGCCACGGCGCTTACGACAGCGGCAACGCCTGTGTCAAGAGGGCAGTCGACGCCTACCTGCTGAACGGTACGGTGCCGGAAACAGACAAGATCTGCTCATAGCACACATAGCACATATCACCGGTGGCGCGGGCCCAAGGCGTGATCGATCCGGATTCGGGGTCGAATGTCAGTGGCTCGCACTACGATCGCCCGCACAGCAGTTCCGCGGACGACGAAGGAAGTTCGGGGGGACGACAGTGCAGCACAAGACGCCGTTCAGGACGCCGCACACCACCGGCGACCAGGCCGACCGCAGGGCCCGGGCCCTCACCGGCGCCCTGGCCATCGCCGCGCTGGTGGCCGCCCTCGTCGCGCTCTGGCAGACGCAGTCCACGCCGCTCGGCGGGCGCTCGTACTGCTGGGGCGCCTGGCCCGAGGGCGAGGCCCCGTTCCGCCGCGGCGACCGTGACCGCACGGCGGACGAGAGCGCACCCGCGCCCGGGCGCCCCACCGGCCACTGCTCGCTCCGCTGGCGCGGCGGCCGGGGCCTCGGGGCGTACGAGCAGCAGGTGGACCTCCGCCTGGGCACGGGGCCGCTCCAGGAGGGCGAACGCCGCTCGTGGCTGGGCGAGTTATTCGGCGACGGCGACACTCCCCTCCCCGACGGCTTACCGGGCTTCACCGCCGCCTCCGGCACGGGCGCCCTGGTGCTCCCGGAGAGCTGTGACGTGGACGGCCGCCCGTCGGTGGTGACGCTGAAGAGCATCACGGCCCTCTCCCCCGCCACCACGGGGGAGTTGCTGATCCGGGCGGCCAACAAGGCCACGAGGGCGACCAGTTGCACAACGCTGCCGCCGATCCGCCTGCACCACGACCCGTCGGCTCCCGCACCCTCGGACACCGGGCGAAACCGCTGCGGCATCCCGGGCCTGGTCCCGGGCCCGTCCCCCGCTCCGGACACCCCGTCCCCCGCCCCGGGCAGGAAGACGAGCCCGTCCCCCGCCACGGTCCCCGCCGCCGGCCCCGCCACGAGCAGCGACTTCCACAGCTGCGCCATAGCGGGCGCCAAGGGCTGGGCCGCCCGCTTCCTGACCACCGGCAGGCCCCGCCTGGTCGCCCTCTTCGACGGCCTCACCGGCGACCGCCCGCCGGCCCCCGGCTGGCGGGCGCACGGCAGCATCGATGCGGCCGGAGCCCTGGTCCGGGCCGACTGCGACGGCAGGCCCACCGTCTTCGCCATGCGCAGCGGCCCCGGCCGCACCCACACCCGGCTGGACGACCCGCGCGAGGCCTTCCCCCGCTACGTGGACGCCGTCGCCGCGCAAATGGGGTGTGCGCCCCTGCGCGCCGGGTGACGCCTCCACGCGGCGGCTGCTCCACCGCCTTCACCTCCGTACAGTCAGGGGAATGAGTTCCCTACGGCCTCGGGCCACCACCCCTCGGGCCACCACCGCCCTCCTCGGCGCCGCCGTCGCGCTCGTGACGGCCCTCGCCGCCACCGGCTGCGGCAGCGACGGCTCCCCGGCCGCCGGGGACGACAAGAGCGCCGCCGGAGACGGCCGCGCCTCCGACGTCCGCCTGCGCTGGACGGCGTGCTCCGCGCCGACCGCCGCACAGGGCAGCGACGGCAAGGCCCCCGGCAAGGCGTGGGAGTGCGCGAAGCTCCCCGTCCCGCTGGACTACGCCAAGCCCGACGGCGAGAAGATCGAGCTCGCCCTGATCCGTACGAAGGCCCGGGACAAGGACAAGCGCCTGGGCTCGCTCGTCTTCAACTTCGGCGGCCCCGGCGGCTCGGGCGTGGCCACCCTGCCGGGCCTGGCCACCAGCTACGAAAAGCTGCGCGAGCGCTACGACCTGGTCAGCTTCGACCCGCGGGGCGTGGGTGAGAGCGCGGGCGTGCGCTGCCTGGGCGACAAGGAGACCGACGCCGCGAGCCAGGTCGACGGCACGCCGGACGACGCGGCCGAGGAGCGGACCGCCCTCGCGGCGAACAACGCGTACGTGGACGCCTGCGCGAAGAACTCCGCGAAGCTCCTGCCCCACGTCGGCACGCTGAGCGCCGCCCGCGACATGGACCGGCTGCGGGCCGCCCTGGGCGACGACAAGCTCAACTACTTCGGCATCTCCTACGGCACCGAGCTCGGCGGCGTCTACGCCCACGCGTTCCCCGGAAACGTGGGGCGCGCCGTGCTCGACGCGGTGGTCGACCCCTCGCAGGACCCCGTGCAGGGCAACCTCGGCCAGGCCAAGGGCTTCCAGCTCGCCCTGGACAACTACCTCAAGGACTGCGCCTCCTCGGCTCAGGCGGCCCGCTGCCCCACGCAGGAGCGGATCGTCTCCCTGCTCAAGAAGCTCGACGCGCAGCCCCTGCCGACGCGCCAGGGCCGCAAGCTGACCCAGGACGAGGCCGTCAACGGCATCGCGTCCGCGCTGTACTCCAAGGACACCTGGAAGTTCCTGACACAGGGCCTGCAGGAGGCCATGAACAAGGGCAGCGGCGACACCCTGCTGCTGCTCTACGACCTCCTCACCGGCCGCGGCACCGACGGCCGCTACAGCAACCTCGGTCCGGCCAACCGGGCGATCTCCTGCGCCGACGCCCAGCAGCGCTACACCGCCGACGACGTGAAGGGCCGCCTGGCGGACTTCCGGGCCGCGTCCCCGGTCTTCGGGGAGTCCGCAGCCTGGTCGCTCCTCGGCTGCACGGGCTGGCCCGTCGAGGGCAAGTGGAAGACGATCGACGTGAGCGCGCAGGGCTCCGCCCCGATCGTCGTCATCGGCAACACCGGAGACCCGGCGACGCCGTACGCGGGCGCGCACCGCATGGCGGAGGGCCTGGGCAAGGACGTCGCCGTGGAGGTGACGTACAAGGGCGAGGGGCACGGGGCGTACAACAGCGGCAACGCGTGCATGGTGCGCACCGTCAACGACTACTTGCTGGAGGGCAAGTCCCCGGCCCGGGGCACGACCTGCTCATGAGTAAGGGGCTCCCCACCATGGTGGGGAGCCCCTTACTCGCACACTCGCACAGAAAGGGAAGGTCTAGTACACCGGCTTGTCCGGCTCGACCTGGTGGACCCAGCCGATCACGCCGCCGCCCACGTGCACCGCGTCGGAGAAGCCCGCCGCCTTCAGCACCGCGAGGACTTCCGCGGAGCGGACACCCGTCTTGCAGTGCAGGACGATCCGCTTGTCCTGCGGCAGGTCCTGCAGGGCCGTGCCCATCAGGAACTCGTTCTTCGGGATCAGCCGGGCGCCGGGGATCGAGACGATCTCGTACTCGTTCGGCTCGCGGACGTCGATGACGTCGATGTCCTCGCCGTCGTCGAGCCACTCCTTGAGCTGCTTGGGGGTGATCGTGGAGCCGGACGCGGCCTCCTGGGCCTCCTCCGAGACGACGCCGCAGAACGCCTCGTAGTCGATGAGCTCCGTGACGGTCGGGTTCTCGCCGCAGACCGCGCAGTCGGGGTCCTTGCGGACCTTGACCTGGCGGTAGGTCATCTCCAGGGCGTCGTAGATCATCAGACGGCCGACCAGCGGCTCGCCGATGCCCGCGAGCAGCTTGATCGCCTCGTTGACCTGGATGGAGCCGATCGAGGCGCACAGCACGCCCAGCACGCCGCCCTCGGCGCAGGAGGGCACCATGCCCGGCGGCGGGGGCTCGGGGTACAGGCAGCGGTAGCAGGGGCCGTGCTCGCTCCAGAAGACGGACGCCTGGCCGTCGAAGCGGTAGATGGAGCCCCACACGTACGGCTTGCCCAGCAGCACGCAGGCGTCGTTGACGAGGTAGCGCGTGGCGAAGTTGTCCGTGCCGTCGACGATCAGGTCGTACTGGGAGAAGATCTCCATCACGTTGTCGGCCTCGAGCCGGCCCTCGTGCAGGACGACGTTCACGTACGGGTTGATGCCCTGCACCGAATCCCGCGCGGACTCCGCCTTCGAACGGCCGATGTCCGCCTGGCTGTGGATGATCTGGCGCTGCAGGTTCGACTCGTCGACCTCGTCGAACTCCACGATGCCGAGCGTGCCCACGCCGGCGGCGGCCAGGTACATCAGCGCGGGGGAACCGAGGCCGCCGGCACCCACGCAGAGCACCTTCGCGTTCTTCAGGCGCTTCTGCCCGTCCATACCGACGTCCGGGATGATCAGGTGGCGGGAGTACCGACGGACCTCGTCAACGGTGAGCTCGGCAGCCGGCTCGACCAGGGGTGGCAGCGACACTGGGTCTCCAGGAGAGGCGTCCCCGCTCGCGCGGGGAACATACAGGCGGCGTTCGGTTCTTCCCCTGTAACCCTGCCACGCCCCGTCTCATTCCGAGACACCCGGTCCGATGCGCGAGACGATCTCGTCCCAGTAGCCGGGCATCACCTCCCATGGGTCCGCTTCGTCCCGGTCCGTCCGGTCGGTGAAGTAGATCGTGCCGGCGCCCTGCCAGCGGGCGAGGCGCAGCGCCTCGTCCAGGTGGGCGCGGGGGACGCCGTGCACGAGGTGGCAGAAGCGGGCCGCCGGGAAGTCGGCGGTCCACTCGGCGACCTGCGACCAGCGGTAGGCCGACCAGGGCCCGTAGAAGGTGACGAGCTGGTCGGCGAGGTCCGCGTAGCCGGGCGAGGGATAGGTGCCGTGGACGAGCACGACGTACGCCCGGTCGAGGATCGTCCGCAGGGAGGCGACGGTGCGCCGGGTGCCGGGCAGGGCGGCGGGGTCCGCGGGGGTGGCGTCGAGGGCGAACCCGTCGACCTTGTACCAGTTCAGGTAGCGCTGGGCCTCGGAGAGCACCTCGCCGAGGGGGCGCTCGCCGAACCGCAGGTCCAGGTGGCCGAGGACCCGGACGCCGGCCTCGCGCAGCCGGGCGGCGGCGGCGACGCGATACGGGTCCGGGCGGTCGCCGGGGCCTCCGGAGGCCGTCCCGCCCGGGGCGGCCATGGCGCCGCTGCCGAGCACGACCCACTCCACGGGGACGTCGGTGCGCAGGAGTTCGCCCCATTCGGCGGGGGCGAGCAGGGGGTGCGCGAAGCCCGGGACCCCGAAGCGCAGCGGGGCCTCGCGGACGGCGCGGGACCGGCGCTGCCCGGGAGGGCTCAGATGCGACACGCGGCCTCCATCCAGATGTCGGCCAGGGACTCCTCCAGGCCGATGCGGGGGCGCCAGCCGAGCCGGTCGCGGGCGGTGCGGACGTCGGCCTGCTGCCAGCTGCCGCAGCCGTCGGGGTACGGGTAGGCGGGCGGGGTGCCCAGGTGGGGGTCGTCCAGCTCGTGGAGGGAGCCGCCGTACCCGGCGACGCGGGCGAGCGTCGCCGCGGCCTCGCGCAGCCTGACCGCACGGCCGGTGCCGATGTTGACGGCGCCCTGGGCGGCGGAGAGGGAGGCGGCGTGCACGGCGCGGGCGACGTCGCGGACGTCGACGAAGTCGCGCTGGACGCCCAGGCCGCTGAGCTTGAGCTCGCTGTCGCCGTTCTGCATGGCGCGGCGCAGGGCGTCGGCGAGCCTGCCGAGCGGGGAGCCGGCGGGGGTGCCGGGGCCGACGGGCGAGAAGACGCGCAGGACGATGGCGTCGAGGCCGGAGCCGAGGACGAGCTCGGTGGCGGCGAGCTTGCTCACCCCGTACGGGCCGCCGGGGCGGGGGACGGCGTCCTCGGCGGTGGACGAGCCGGGCTGGGAGGGCCCGTACTCGGAGGAGCAGCCGAGCTGGACGAGGCGGGCCCCGCAGCCGCTGCGGCGCAGCGATTCGCAGACGGTGGCGACGGCGACGGTGTTGTGGCGGGTGAGGTCGCGGGCGCCGCCGCGGGTGGCGCCCGCGCAGTTGATCACGACGCCGGGGTGGACGGCGTTGAGGAAGCGGGTGAGCGCGCCGGGGCTGCCGGTGGCGAGGTCGAAGCGGACGTCCGCGTCGTCGCCGCGGCCGAGGGCGGTGAGCTGGACGGCGGGGTCGGCGAGCAGCCGGTCGGCCACGTAGCGGCCGAGGTAGCCGTTGGCACCGAGCAACAGAACCCTCATCGGTCGCGCCCTCGCTCTCGCCCGGCGGTGCGGATGGGGTGAACGGTCATCTTGCTTGCTCCTCTGACGGGGTGTGCGGTGGGACGGATGCGGTCACCGGGCCCGGACGGGGGCTTCTCCCGGGTCGGCGGGGACGGGGGCGAACCCCCCGCAGCGGTGGGCGGAGGCCCGGGAGAGCGCGGTCAGGGCGTGGACGAGGAGGGCCAGCGCGGGGACCGCGCAGGCCACGAGGGGTATGGCGGCGGGCCCGTAGGCACCGGCCGCCCAGGCGACGGCGGGCGCGGCGGACGACGGTGCGGGGAGCGGCCCCGTCCCCGGCGCTCCCGCGCCCAGCGCCGCCGCGCCGAGGGCGGCCGCTTCCACGGCGCAGGCGGTGAGCACGGCGGCGACGGCGGCCCGCCCGAAGCCGCGGGCGGTGAGCAGCCGGGCCAGGAAGAGCAGCCCGCCGAGCGCGGTGACGGCGACGAGCTCGCCGGGCGGGACGGCGGGAGCCCCCAGGGCGGCCCGCGCGGACCACAGGAGCGTGGCCAGGGCGGCCGTGAACAGCCCTACGGACGTGAGGAGTACGGGCCAGGCGCGGGCCCGGAACTCGGCGCGGGAGCGACTGGCGACGAGGGCGTGCCGCACGCGCCCGGTGAACCACCGTGCGCACCACAGCGCGGGGGCGAGAGCGCACGCGAGGGCGACGGCGACGGGGGTGGCGGCGCGCAGGACGCCCACCAGGGCCGGGCCGCTCGCATGGCCGGACAAGCCGCCGGAGACACCTCCGGGAAGAAGGCCGGGGGCATGGCCGGAGAGCAGCACGGCGAGGGCGGGGCCGCCGAGGAGGGCGTACGCGACGAGCCAGGCGCCGGCGAGCAGGCCGGCGAAGCGCCACGGGGCGCGCACCGCGTGCGCGAGCGCCCTCGCGTCGCAGGGCCCGCCGGGCGCGGGCCGGGCGTGCTCCTCGCGCTCGGCACGGGCGTAGAGCTCGTCGGAGAGGGAGAAGACGTCGCGGTGCCGGCACTCGGCCGCGGCGCGGTCCGTGAGGCCCCCGTCCTCCAGGACGGCGGCGATCTCCAAGGGGTCCACGGCGCGGGCGCACAGCCCGTGGTGGCGGTGCAGGAGGGCCTTCACCGGATCGGTGCGGGGGGCGGCTATGCCGGCCGCGGCCGGTGCGCTGCCGTCCCTCAGGGGCGTGGTCATGGGCGCCCTGCCCAGGTCGGGGAGGACTGGCGCGGGGTGAGGTCGATCGGTGCGCGGGCTTCCGCGGCGCGGGAGAAGGGGACGGAGGGGTCGGCGGTGTCCTCGCGGGCGGGGGCGCGGGAGATGAGCTCGAGGTAGATGCCGTGGAAGTCCGTCACGTGCCTTTCGGTGGTGAAGAGTTCGAGGGCGCGGGCGCGGGCCGCGGCGCCGAGTCTGGCTCTTCGGCCGGGGTCGTGCAGCAGCTCCAGGCAGCCCTCGGCGAGGGCGCCGGGGTCGCGCGGCGGGACGACGAGGCCCGTGCCTCCGACGACTTCGCGGACGGTGGCGCAGTCCGGTGCGACGGTGGCGCGCCCGCAGAGCATGGCCTCGACGAGCGGCAGCGGGAAGGTCTCCGCGCCGCCGGCGAGGACGACGACGGTGCCGGCGGCGTAGGTGTCGGGGGTCGCCTCGGGGGCGTAGGAGACGCCGAAGGCGGGCTGGACGCCGGGCAGCGGGGGCGCGGCGATCCGCAGCTGCACCTCCGGCTCGGCCTGGCGCAGGGCCGCGAGGGCCTCCCACAGGAAGGGTTCGGCGTTGCCGCCGGTCCACAGGACGGTGCGGCCGTCGTCCGTGCCGTCGTCGCCGGTCTCGGCCCGCTCCCCCACGCCCTCGTAGGGGCCGGGGTCGAGGCCGGGGTGCACGGTGCGCAGCCGGGCGGGGTCGGCGCCGCAGCGCTCCTGCCAGCGCCGCACCTGGGCGTCGCCGGAGGTGATGATGTCGGCGCTTGCGTAGATCTCGGCGGTCAGCTGCCGGTGGAAGGCGGACAGCAGGGTGCGCACGGGCAGGGAGAGGCCGGCGGCGCTGGCTGCGCTGTTGAGGTAGTAGGCGCGCAGGCGCACCTCGTACTCGGTGACGAGGAAGGGGGTGCCGAAGAAGCGTTTGGCCAGCAGTCCCGGGAGGGCGGCGGGGCCGGCGGTGGTGGCGTGGCACAGGTCGACACCGGCGAGCCCGCGGTCGGTGCCGGTGCCGTACCAGTCGAGGGACAGGGGGCGCAGTGCGCGCTCCAGGAGGGCGGTGACGGCGAGGAGGTCGGCGACGCGGATGCCGTAGGCCGCGGGGTGGGACCCGGGGGTGCGGCAGGCGGTCTCCAGGATGCGCAGGGCCTGTTCGGAGCGGAGGGCGGAGCCGAGGCCGCCGGCGTCGCGGGCGAGGTCGGCGAGGCCGTGCAGGGCGTCGGCGAAACGGTACGCCTGATCTCTGCGGTCGTCGGGTCCGGGCTCGACGGTGGCGGTCAGCGCCTCGGCCAGCCCGGCGAAATAGGCACCGAAGCGGCGCCGTTCCCGGCGCCCGTACGAGCGGTGCGCGCGCCCCACGGCCCCGGCCGGATCCCCCCACAGGGGAGCCGTCCGCACGCGCCGGACGTGCTCCGGCAGATCGCACCAGCCGCCCGCGTCCTGCCGGGCGCGCCGGCTCAGGGCGCAGATCTCGAAGTCGTGCCCGGGCAGGCCCCGCACGAGCCGGTCGCACCACTGGCCGCCCTCACCCGAGGCATACGGATACCCACCCTCCGTAAGGAGTCCCACGCGCACGCACGCACCCCCGTCTGTCCCTTGTGGTCGCCCTCTTGTGGCCCGTGACCGCCGAACCGCAGCGGAAGCACGCTATGCGGGCTCGCCCGTGGCGCGACGGACGGTTGTCCGTCGCGCCACCGGAAGGGGTGAACAGAGGTGACTTTCCAGGAGATGAGGCGTTGCCTCGCGCTATGCGGCGGCTTCGGCCCCTTCGAGCCGCGGGACCGCCGCGAGCAGGCCCTTGGTGTAGGCGTGCCGGGGCTGCTCGTAGACGGTGTCGGCCGCGCCCTCCTCGACGATCCGGCCGCCGCGCATCACGACGAGCCGGTCGCTGACCTGCCGTACGACCGCGAGGTCGTGGGCGATGAAGACGAGCGCGAGGCCGAGGTCGCGCTGCAACTCGCCGAGCAGCCGCACGACCTGCGCCTGGGTGGTGACGTCGAGCGCGGAGACGGGCTCGTCGCAGACGATCAGCTTCGGCTCGGGCGCGAGGGCTCGCGCGATGCCGACGCGCTGCCGC
This sequence comes from Streptomyces aureoversilis, assembly GCF_042657885.1. NCBI lineage: Bacteria > Bacillati > Actinomycetota > Actinomycetes > Kitasatosporales > Streptomycetaceae > Streptomyces > Streptomyces aureoversilis. Next base: position 221,677 of record NZ_JBHSKJ010000008.1, on the reverse strand, counting down.
TGGCCGCCGCTGAACTCGTGCGGGTAGCGGTGGTAGGCGCCGGGGTCGAGCCCGACGCGCTCCAGCAGCTCCCGCACGCGCGCGACGATTGCGGCGTCGTCGAGCTTCCCGGCGGCGCGCAGCGGGTCGGCGATCGACTCGCCGACGCTGCGCCGGGGGTTGAGCGAGGAGACGGGGTCCTGGAAGACCATCTGCAGCTCGCTGCGGAAGGCGCGCAGTTCGCGCTCCTTCAGGCCGCCGATGTCGCGTCCCCGGTAGCGCAGTTCGCCGCCGGTGGGGGCGAGGAGGCGGACGAGCATGCGGCCGAGGGTCGTCTTGCCGCTGCCGGACTCCCCCACGACGCCGACGGTCTCGCCGGGCCGCACGGTCAGCGAGACGTCGTCGACGGCGGTGACGGCGCCCTTGCCGTGGCCGAACCGGCGGGTGAGGCCGGTGGCTTCGAGCAGGGGCGCCTCGTCCGCGCCGGCGGCCCGCACGCCCGCGCCCGGGCGGCGGGCGTTCACCCGCGGGACGGCCGCGAGGAGGTCGCGGGTGTACGTCTCGCCCGGCGTGTCGAGCAGGGTGCGGACGGGGCCGCGCTCGACCGCGCGGCCGTCCTTCATCACGAGCAGCTCGTCGACGCTGCCGGCCGCCACGCCCAGGTCGTGGGTGACCAGGACGAGGCCCATGCCGGTCTCGGCGCGCAGGTCGCGCAGGAGGTCGAGGATCTGGGCCTGGACGGTGACGTCGAGGGCGGTGGTGGGCTCGTCGGCGACCAGCAGGCGCGGTTCGCAGGCGAGGGCCATCGCGATGAGGGCGCGCTGGCGCATGCCGCCGCTGAACTCGTGCGGGCGGGAGCGGGCGCGGCGGGCCGCGTCCGGGATGCCCACGCGGTCCAGCACCTCGGCGGCACGCGCGCGTGCCGCACGGCGGGAGGCGTCGCGGCGGTGGACGCGGTAGACCTCGGCGATCTGGTCGCCGATGGCCTGGTAGGGGTCGAGGGAGGAGAGCGGGTCCTGGAAGACCATGGCGGCGACGCCGCCGCGGAGCCGTCTCAGGGCCGCGTCGCCGGCGGCCTGTACGTCGTGACCGGCGACGGTCACCGCGCCGGTGACCTCGGCGCCGGTGTCCCGGTGCAGCCCCAGCAGCGCGTAGGCGGCCGTGGACTTGCCCGATCCGGACTCGCCCACGATGCCGAGGGACCCGCCCGGCGGGAGGGTGAAGGACAGGTCGTCGACGGCCCGTACGAGGCCGCCTCCGGCCCGGCCGCCGGGCCCGGCCGGGAAGGTGACGGAGAGGCCGGAGACGGCCACCAGGGGGGCGGCCGCGGCCGCGGGCCTCGGCGAACCGGTCGTGCGGGTTTCGGACGTCATCGCAGGGCCACCCTTCGGTCCGCGACGGCGTAGAGCACGTCCGCCGCGATGTTGGCGATGACGACCGCGGTGCCGGTGATCATCACGACGGCGACGACCACGGGCAGGTCGAGGCTCTTGGTGGCGTGCACCAGCAGCTGCCCGATGCCGGGCAGGCCGAACATCATCTCGGTGAGTACCGCGTTGCCGAACATGGACCCGAAGTCGGCCGCCGTCAGCGCGATGACGGGCGCGACGGCGCCGCGCAGGGCGTGGCGCGTGACGAGGGAGCGCTCGGCGACCCCGTAGGCGCGGAAGGTGCGGATGTGGTCCTCGGCCAGGGTCTCCAGCACGGAACTGCGGGTGAGCCGGGCGTACTTCGCCGACTCCAGGAGCCCGAGCGCGGCCCACGGCAGCAGCATGTTCCAGGCCCACTGCTCCGGGTCGTCGGTGAGGGGCACGTAGGACGGGAAGGGCAGCCAGGCCAGGTAGGCGCAGAAGAGCATCAGCAGGCCGAGGCCGCTGATGAAGACCGGCGTGGCCGTTCCGGCGAGGGTGAGCCAGGTCAGCGCCCGCTCGGTGATCCCGCCGCGGCGCAGCGCGGACAGCAGGCCGGTGCCGGTGCCGAGCAGCAGCCAGACGGCCATGGCGCCGACCGCGAGCGAGGCGGTGGCGGGCAGCCGGTCGATCAGCATGTCGGTGACCTGCTGGTTGTTCTGGTACGACAAACCGAAGCAGGGGGCGTCGCAGTGCAGCACCGCGGCGCCGGTGGAGTAGTCGTGCCCGGCGAAGATGCCCTGCAGGAAGTGCCAGTACTGGACGTGCACGGGGTCGCCGAGGGAGAGCTGCTCGCGGACCTGGGCGATCTGCTCGGGGTTGCAGCGCGGGCCGCAGGCCAGGCGGGCGGGGTCGCCGGGCGCGATGTAGAAGGTCGCGTAGACGACGGCGGAGAGCACGAGGAGGACGGCGAGCGCACCGGCGGCGCGCCGCAGGACGTATCCGGTCACGCCACACCTCCCGCGCCGCTCGTGCGCGCCTTGCGCCGGTTCCGGCCGACGCGGAGCCGTGAGGCCTCGCGCGGGTCGAGGGCCGTGCGCACCCCGTCGCCGAGGACGGTGAAGGCGAGCGTGGTGACGAAGAGCATGAGCGCCGGCAGCAGCACGTACATGGGGTCCGCGCGGAACCAGGTGGTGGCCGACGAGAGCATGTGGCCCCAGGAGGGGGTGGGGGGCTTCACGCCGACTCCGAGGAAGGACATGCTCGCTTCCAGCACGATGTTGGTCGGCAGCAGGACGGCCGCGTAGGTGATCACGGGGGCGGCGAGCGAGGGCAGCAGCTCGCGGCGGGCGACCCGCCAGGTGGAGCCCCCGGTCAGCCGGGCGGCCGAGACGAAGTCGAGCTTCATCAGGCCCAGGGTCTGGGCGCGCACGAGGCGCGCCATCCCGCCCCACGCCAGCAGGCCGATGGCGATGACGAGCAGCACCGGGCGCGGGAAGTCCGCGGGGACGACGGCCATGAGGGCGATGGCGAAGACCAGCATCGGCATGGCGACCATGACGTCGGTGAGGTGGCTGAGCGCGCTGTCGACGAAGCGGTTGCCCAGGGCTGCGGCCATGCCCACGCCGACGCCGATCAGCACCTGGACGAGGGTGGCGCCGAGGGCGACGAGCAGCGAGACGCGGGCGCCGTAGACGAGGCGCACGAACAGGTCGCGGCCGGTGCCCGGTTCGACGCCCAGCCAGTGCTCGGCGCTGATGCCGCCGAAGTCGCCGTAGGGCACGCCGCCGCGCGCGGAGTCGACCAGGGTGTCGTGGTACGTGTTCGGGTCCTGGCCCTCCAGCGCGGCCAGCAGGGGCGCGGCGACGGCGAGGAGGACGAGCAGGCCCAGCACGGCGGCGGCCGCCAGCGCGGACTTGCGCGCCGCCAGCCGCCGCAGGACCTGCCGGGCGCCGGAGGCGGGAACGGCTCCCGCCTCCGGTTCCTTCGGTTCCTTCGTGGTGAGCGGATCGGTGGTCACTTGACCGCGACCTGCGAGACGTCGAGGACACCGGTCCAGTCGCTGATGACGACGTTCTTGACGTCCTTGCCGTAGAGGCGCTTGTAGACCGGGTGGAAGAGCGGCACGGTCAGGGCCTGCTCGCCGATCTTCTTGTCGAGGGCGCCCCAGCGCCGGGCGGCGGCGTCGTGGTCCGTGATCTTGTTGATCTCGTCGATCTCGTCGTTGACCTTGGAGTCGTCGAGGCGGGAGGCGTTGAAGTTGTAGCCGTCCTTGACGATCTGCCGGCCGTCGAAGATCGGCGCGAGGAAGGGACCGCCGGAGGGCCAGTCGGCGCCCCAGTGGGCGAGGAAGAGCGCCGGCTGCTTGTCGACGCTGTGGACCTTCTCCTCGTAGTCGTTGTCCTCCAGGCCCTCCAGCTTGACCGTGATGCCGGCCTCCTTCAGGGCCGCCTGGATCGCGGTCGCGATCTCGGGGCTGGTCTCGGAGTTCTGGGCGGTGGAGTGGGTGAGCGTGATCTCCAGGCCGTTCTCGTGACCGGCCTCCTTCAGCAGCTCCTTGGCCTTGGCCGCGTTCCCCTTGTCGCCCGCCGGGAAGTGGTCGTGGGGGGTGTACCCGAAGGACTTCTGATTCGGCAGGAATGTCGTCGCGGGCTCGGCGAGCGAGGAGCCGCCGGCGGCGTTGACGATGCTGGTGCGGTTGATCGCGTAGGCGACGGCCCGGCGGACCTTCGGGTCGTCGAAGGGCTTGACCTTCGGGTTGAACGCCAGGTAGTTGGTGTAGCCGAAGTGGCCGGTGCCGACCCGGCCGGCGAGCTTCTTGTCGCCGGTGACCTGGGCGAGCTCGGCCGGGCCGAGGTTGGTGTCGGTGGTCACCGCGGCGGCGTCGGCGCCCGAGCCGGTCGACAGCCGCTGGTTGATGACGGCCGGGGACAGGCCGGACCTGACCTCGATGCGGTCGGGGTAGGCGTGCCGCTCCTTGTCGGTCTCCTCCGACCAGTTGGTGTTGCGCTCCAGCGTCATCTGCTCGCCGTCGCCCACGTTCTTGACGACCTTGTACGGGCCCGAGGAGACCGGGTGCTCGGCGTACTTGGCGCCGGTGTCCTTGGCCTTGGGCACGGGGGCGAACTGGGTGGAGGTGGCGAAGTAGGGGAAGTCGCCCTCGGGCTTCTTCAGCTTGAAGACGATCGTCTTCGCGTCGGGCGTCTCGATGGAGTCGAGGCCCTTCTTCTCCTTGTAGGGGCCCTGGTAGCTGTCGCCGCCGATGAGCCAGTCGCGCAAGTACGGGGCGCCGCCGGAGAGTTCGGCGGCGAAGGAGCGCTCGACGCCGTACTTGATGTCGGCGGAGGTGATGGGCGAGCCGTCCTCGTACTTGAGGCCGTCCTTCAGCTTGTACGTCCAGGTCCTGGCGTCGTCGCTGGGGGTGCCGGTGTCCGTGGCGAGGTCGGGGACGACCTTGGTGCCCTCGGCGCCGTTCTCGCGGTTGCGGGTGGTGAGGGTGCGGTAGACGAGCGAGGGGATGTTGCCGCCGCCGGAGGTGTACAGGCGGGCCGGGTCGAACTGCTTCTGCGGCGCCCTGTTGAGCACCGTGAGCGTGCCGCCCTTCTCGGGCGCGCCGTCGGCGCCGCCGCCCTTGGCGCCGCCGCTCTCCTCCGGGCCGCACGCTGCCGCGCCCCCGATCAGGACCACACTGACGGCGGCGGCCGCCACACGGCGGGATATCGCGGGAAGTTGACGCATGACGAGGAGTGCCTTTCGCGGAAGCGGGAGAGCGAGGGGTGAGCTGCTGAGCCGGAAGCACCCACGGAAGGCGGTGGAAGGGAGCGCGAAGGCGCCGGACCGCCCCCGGCGGACGCGACGCTGCATGCGGAAACGCGGAAGTGCAGACGCGGGAAAGTGCTCGGGGGAAGAGTGCGGTCTCAGCGACAGTGAATGTCGGCGACGCTGTGCGCGGCCACGCCGATCAGCGCCAGCTCGAAGCCGGCGGTCTCGGGGGCGTGGTGGGGCGACATGCGCAGAAGACTGGACGAATTTTCGCCCCCTGTCCAAGCTGTCTCATATCCAGAGATGAATCATCCCGGAAAATGAGACATTGGATCACGGATAGGGCCAGGCGTTCGGCTTGCAGGTGATGCCGTCCGACGTCAGGAACTTGGTCTGCTGCATCATCACCGGGGCGAGCGCGCCCTCCTTGGAGCACGACTCGTGGTCGCGCCCGAGGCGGTGGCCGACCTCGTGGTTGATGAGCATCTGCCGGTAGGCGTGCATCTTGTCGCCGTACGTCGCAGCGCCCTGCGCCCACCGGTAGGCGTTGATCATGACGCGGTCGGTGGCGGCGGAGTCGCAGGAGACGTTGTCCTGCGTGGTGTCGAGCCCCGACTTGGCGCACCAGACGGCCGTCGTGCCCGGGCTCGCCAGGGTGATGATGAAGTCGGCGTCGCCGGAGGAGACCCGCTCGAAGGTGCGGGTGCCTCCGTGGCCCCAGCTGCGCTCGTCGTTGAGCGTGCGGTGCACGGCGGTGGCGAAGAGCTCGCCGTCGAGCGGCAGGCCCTTCTCCACGTCGACGCGGTAGCGCACCACGTCGCCCCGGCCGGGAGCGCGGTCGTGACCGTCGACGGTGTCGAAGGAGCCGCTGCCCTTGGCCTTCGCGTCCAGGGGGTACTTGCGGTCCATCTTCTGCTCGTACGTGACCGGCGCGGCGACGCCGCCGTTGGGCGTCGGGCGGCTGTCGGAGCGGGAGGCGGCGTCCGGGCTCTGCCGCTCGACGTCCGCCGGGCGGGCCTGCGCCTGGGTTTCCGTGCCGTCCTCGACCTGTCCGGCGACGACGACGGCGAGCACCGCCGTCACGACGGCCGCGGCCACGCCGGTGGCCGTGCGCGCCACGGCGCCGCCGGGCTTCGCCGAGGGGGCGCCGCGGGAGCCGCCGGTGCGGGGGCGGGCACCCTCGGGGCGGGGCGCCGGCACGCGCATGGGGACCGCGGCGGGACCGCCGGAGGCGGCTGCAGCGGTGGGCACGCGCGCGGGGCGGCCGGCGGAGTCGCTCTCGGCGGCGGGCGCGGGCACGCGCGCGTGGACGTCGGTCAGCACGCTGTCGCCCGGCGCGGGGGTGGCGGCGGAGGCAGGCGCGCCTCCCAGCCAGTACGGGGAGTACGCCTGGTCCACGAATGCGGCGTGCCCGGCGGCATCCGTGGCGGCCGCAGGTGCGGGGGCATCCCTCTCGTAAGCCGTGCCGTAGGTCGCGTCGTACGCCGTGGACGTGTCATAGGACGCGGGTGCGTCATAGGACGTGCTGCGACCCGCCCCGTAGGACGCGTCGTGCCCCGCTTCGTAGGAGGAGTCGTAGGGGGCGTCGAAAGAGGCGTCGTAGGCCGCCGCGTCCTGGCCCGTTCCGTACCCGCCGAGGTATCCGGCCAGCCGCGTGTCGTAGCCGGGCACGCTCCCCGGCCCGTACGCCCCCGCGTCCGTCGCGGGGGTGCGCTGCACTCCGATGACGCCCCAGCCGACACCGACCTCCTGGCGCTGCCCCGGGAACCCCTCGGGGCCCGCCTGGCCCACCGGGCCCGCGGGTCTGACGGGGTCGTGGAGCGGGTCGCCCTCGCCCTCCCCCGGGACGGCAGCGGGCACGTGGCCGTCCGCTCCCTGTCCGCCGCCCGCACCAGGAGCGGTGGGCGCGGCGGGCCGGGAGACGGCACGGGGGGCGCGTGCGCTGTGTTTACCCACGAGGCGAGGCGCTCCGATCGGCAGTGGCGGTGTCCGCGAGGATGTCGCGGAAGGCACGAGCCACCGCGTCCGGGTCCTCCATCATGGCGACATGTCCTGATTCCACCAGTGTCAGCAACCGCGAGTCGCGGAAAGTCCTGCTGGCACGGCGGGCCATCCGGATGGAGACGAGCTGGTCGCGCATTCCGTAGACCAGAAGAGTAGGGGCAAGGACGCGCTCCGCCTGCCGCCACAGCGAATGCTGGCCCCCAAGGGTGTATGCGTCGACCACTCCGCGTGCGGAGCGGGCCATGACGTCCCAGAAGTAGGGGAGCTCCAGCCGCCGCTCGTACTCCGCCACGGCCAGGGCGAAGCCCTCGGATGTCACCCGTCCGGGGTCTCCGTAACAGAGGGCGAGGACGTCACGCGTACGCCGCTCGGGTGTCCACTCCTTCGTCATCCGGGCGAAGAGGGAGGCCACGCCGGGCACCGCCAGCAGCGCCGTGGGCACCGCCGTGCGCTGCGGGCGCAGCTCGGGCAGCGCGGGCGAGATCAGGGTGAGCGTGCGGACGAGGTCCGGGCGGACGGCGGCCACGCGGGTCGCTATGGCGCCGCCCATGGAGTTGCCCACGAGGTGCACGGGGCCGCGGGCGCTCGCGTCGAGGTAGCGGATGACCACGCGGGCGAAGCCGGTGATCGAGTAGTCGCCGTCGTCCGGGGGCGGGGAGTCGCCGAAGCCGGGCAGGTCGAGCGCCTCGCAGGCGGTGTCGCCGGCGAGCAGCTCCATGAGCGCGGACCAGTTCTGCGAGGAGCCGCCGAGGCCGTGGATGCACAGCGCGGGCGGCAGCCCCTCGGTCCGGGGCGGGCGGGAGCGCACGGCCAGCGTGACGCCGGGCAGCGTCACCGTACGGACCTCCTCGCCCTCACTGACGCGCGAGGGCCGACCGGGAGGCACCACGGGGACGGTGCGGGCATCCGGTGACTCGGTCGAAGACATGCGGGCAATGTTACGAGACGATCACGCCGGGCCTGTTGTGGCGGGCGTCACAGATCGCCTGGCGGCACGGGGCCTTGTCTCCTAGGCTCGACCGCAAGGAGTACGAGGGCGCACATCCCGGATACCGGAAAGAGGTTCCGCATGCCTGTCGACCCGAGCGACCCCGAGACGTTCGAAGACTTCGACGAGGAGGACGCCGACGTGACGGAATTCGACGCCGAGACCCCGGAAGCCGACGCCGCGGAGCAGCACGCCGACCTCGCCCAGCACCGCGACGACCCGCTCGCCCTCCTGGACCCCGCCGCGGCCAATGTGGCCGACGCCGCCGAGCAGGCGCGTGTCGTGGACCTGGACGAGGACGACTACCGCTGATCGAGGATGACCGCGGGGGCATGGGCTGACCTGCGCCAATTGTCAGGATTTTGTCAACTTCCCACAGCGTCCGGTCCGTGAAATTCTCCGCTCCGACCACGCACGCCCGGGTTACCCAAAAGTACGATGGCGGACGCGGTGCACACCGCGCAGTGAACGATCATGGGAGGCGGCGTGACAGCCATCGAGCAGACCGAGGCGCGGCCGCGGGGCACGCGCCTGCCGCGCCGAGCCCGACGCAACCAGCTGCTGGGCGCGGCCCAGGAAGTCTTCGTCGCACAGGGGTACCACGCGGCGGCGATGGACGACATCGCCGAGCGGGCCGGCGTCAGCAAGCCGGTTCTGTACCAGCACTTCCCCGGCAAGCTCGACCTCTACCTGGCCCTGCTGGACCAGCACTGCGAGAACCTGCTGCACGCGGTGCGCACCGCACTGGCCTCCACGTCCGACAACAAGCAGCGCGTCGCGGCCACCATGGACGCCTACTTCGCCTACGTGGAGGACGAGGGCGGCGCCTTCCGCCTGGTCTTCGAGTCCGACCTGACCAACGAGCCGGCCGTGCGCGAGCGCGTCGACAAGGTCTCGCTGCAGTGCGCCGAGGCGATCAGCGACGTCATCGCCGAGGACACGGGCCTGTCGAAGGACGAGGCGATGCTGCTGGCCGTGGGCCTCGGCGGCGTCTCCCAGGTGGTCGCGCGCTACTGGCTCTCCAGCGAGAGCACGGTGCCCCGCGCGACCGCCGTCCAGCTGCTGACCTCGCTCGCGTGGCGCGGCATCGCGGGCTTCCCCAAGAACGCCCCCGAGCAGGGCTGACCCGGCGCCCGACCGGCTAATGTGTGGACGAATACCCACACCTTCGGAGGGACATAAGCCGTGGAGGTCAAGATCGGCGTGCAGCACGCGCCGCGCGAGATCGTCATCGAGAGCACGCAGAGTGCCGAGGAGGTCGAGCGGGCGATCTCCGACGCGCTGGCCGGCAAGGCACCGCTGCTCAGCCTGGAGGACAGCCGCGGCCGCAAGGTCCTGGTCCCGTCCGAGCGCCTGGCCTACGTGGAGATCGGCGAGCCCGCGACCCGCAAGGTCGGTTTCGGCGCTCTCTGAGCCCGCGCTTCGGAGGCTGCAGAGGCTTCGCACGGCGGGGCCCCGGTGAGGAATCACCGGGGCCCCGCCGTTGTCTTTACCGGTATGCCCCGGTGCGGACCGGACGAGGGTTGCCGCGCATCCCCGAGGGGTAGTACGGCTTCGACCGGTTTGCACCCGCTCCTCGCCCCGGCACGGGAGGGAAGTGACCATGATCTTGTGGGAAGCGCTCGGCTCGGTCCTCATCGGACTCGCCGTCTCCTACGGCGCCCTGCGCTGGCTGCCCGAGCGGTACGGGCAGTTCCGCTCCCGGCCCCTGACGCTGGCCACCGGTCCCGTGGCGGCGCTCTTCGGCGCCCTGCTCGCCCACTCGGTCCTCGGCCCGGGCCACACGCCGGCCACGCTGGCGGTGTCACTCGGAGTGGCCGTGGCCCTGCTGTCCCTGCTGCTGCGCCAGGGCGACCGGGCCCGCCGATCAGCCACGGCCTGAAGAGGGCCGGAGCGGCCCGGGCCGGAGCCCGGGCCGGAAGGGTCAGGCCGCGAGGCCCAGCGCGGCCATGCGCTTGGTGTGCGCCTCGGTGATCCGGGAGAACATCTTCCCGACCTCCGCGAGGTCGAAGCCGTCGGCCACGCCGCCCACCAGCATCGTGGAGAGCGCGTCGCGGTCGGCCACCACGCGCTGCGCCTGCGAGAGCGCCTCGCCCATCAGCCGGCGCGCCCACAGCGCGAGGCGGCCGCCCACGCGCGGCTCGGCCTCGATCGCGGCGCGCACCTTCTCGACCGCGAAGGTCGCGTGCCCCGTGTCGTCCAGCACGGTCAGCACCAGGGCGCGGGTGTCGGAGTCCAGCCGGGCCGCCACCTCGCGGTAGAAGTCACTGGCGATCGAGTCGCCCACGTAGGCCTTGACCAGGCCCTCCAGCCAGTCGGACGGAGCGGTCTGGCGGTGGAACTCGTCCAGCGCGGCCGCGAAGGGCTCCATGGCGCCGGTCGGCTCCGCGTCGATGGCGGCCAGCCGGTCGCGCAGCCGCTGGAAGTGGCCGAACTCCGCCGCGGCCATCTTCGCCAGCTCTGCCTTGTCGTCCAGCGTCGGGGCCAGCTTCGCGTCCTCGGCGAGGCGCTCGAAGGCGGCCAGCTCGCCGTAGGCGAGCGCGCCCAGCAGGTCCACGACCGCCGCGCGGTACTGCGGGTCGGCGGATGCCTGAGCCCAGTCCTGGGCGGCGATCCCGGTGAGCGCCTCGGCGGGCTCGTTGGCGTTCTCAGCGTTGTCGGACGTCTCCATGGAGCGCACAATAGCCCGCTTCGCAACCCGGTGAAGGCCCAGGTCAGCTACTTCATCCGGATCTGTCCGAAGGATTGTCCGGACACACATGCGCCTTTCCGGGGTACAGTGGTAATGCGCCTGTCGAGTGTGTCGGCAGGCAGTCCCATGCTGTGTCTTCCGGGGGCTTCTCTCGCTCCAGCCCCTGGACCTCCAGCGGATGCCCGGTCGGTGGCCCGATCGGCTTCCAAAACCGACCGCCCTCCGCGCGGCGCACACGAGACGTGTGCACCAGGAGGGATCCGCTCGCGGCACGTGTGCTCGAGCGAAGGCAGTGGTCCCGCGCCATCCGGCGTCCCCAGGCCGGACAGTACCCCGGCGCGGTCCGTACGACCTTGTACGACCCCCTTCGCCGCCCAGCGCCGCCGCGTCTCACAGAAGAGGCAAGATCCTGTCCACTCCTTCGAACCCCTCGACTTTCCGAGATCTGGGAATCCTCCCCGAGATTGCCGAAGCGCTCGAAGCCGTCGGCATCGTGCACCCCTTTCCGATCCAGGAGATGACGCTCCCGGTCGCCCTCTCGGGCTCCGACGTCATCGGCCAGGCCAAGACCGGCACCGGCAAGACGCTGGGCTTCGGCCTGCCCCTCCTGGAGCGCGTCGTCGTCCCCGCGGACGTCGAGGCCGGCCGTGCCCGTCCCGAGCAGCTGACCGACGCCCCGCAGGCGCTCGTCGTCGTCCCCACCCGTGAGCTGTGCCAGCAGGTCACCAACGACCTCCTGACCGCCGGCAAGGTGCGCAACGTGCGCGTCCAGGCGATCTACGGCGGCCGTGCCTACGAGCCGCAGGTCGAGGCCCTCAAGAAGGGCGTCGACGTCATCGTCGGCACCCCCGGCCGCCTGCTCGACCTCGCCGGCCAGAAGAAGCTCAGCCTCGCGCACGTCAAGGCCCTCGTCCTGGACGAGGCCGACGAGATGCTCGACCTCGGCTTCCTGCCGGACGTCGAGCGCATCATCACGATGCTCCCGGCCAAGCGCCAGACGATGCTCTTCTCGGCCACCATGCCGGGCGCGGTCATCTCCCTCGCGCGGCGCTACATGTCCCAGCCCACGCACATCCGCGCCACGTCGCCGGACGACGAGGGCCAGACCCACGCCAACATCGCGCAGCACATCTTCCGCGCCCACAACATGGACAAGCCGGAGATGGTCGCCCGCATCCTGCAGGCCGAGGGCCGCAACCGCGCGATGATCTTCTGCCGCACGAAGCGCACCGCCGCGGACATCGCCGACCAGCTGGTCCGCCGCGGCTTCGCCTCCGGCGCGGTCCACGGCGACCTCGGCCAGGGCGCCCGCGAGCAGGCGCTGCGCGCCTTCCGCAACGGCAAGGTCGACGTCCTGGTCTGCACCGACGTCGCCGCCCGCGGCATCGACGTCGACGACGTCACCCACGTCATCAACTACCAGTCCCCCGAGGACGAGAAGACCTACCTGCACCGCATCGGCCGCACCGGCCGCGCGGGCAAGTCGGGCACGGCCGTCACCCTGGTCGACTGGGACGACATCCCGCGCTGGAAGCTCATCAACAAGGCGCTCGAGCTGCCGTTCGACGAGCCGGAGGAAACGTACTCCACCTCCCCGCACCTGTACGAGGTGCTGGGCATCCCCGCCGGCACGAAGGGCATACTGCCGCGCTCCGAGCGGACCCGTGCCGGGCTCGCGGCGGAGGAGATCGAGGACCTCGGCGAGACCGGCGGCCGCGGTGCCCGCGGCGGCCGTGGCGGTGACCGTGACCGCGGCCGTGACCGCGACCGCGACCGTGGCCCGCGCCAGGAGTCCGAGGAGCGTCCCGCCCGTACGCGTACGCCGCGTCAGCGCCGCCGCACCCGCGGCGGGGCGGCGCTCGGCGCCGAGACCGCGTCCGCTCCGGCCGCGACCGCCACTCCGGTGGCCGAGGGCGCGCCCGCCACGCCGTCCAAGCCGCGTCGCCGCCGCCGTACGCGCGGCGGTGCGGGCTCGGCCGCGGCCGTGGCGCCGGCCGCCACGGAGACCGTGGTGACCACCGAGGCCGCGGCTCCCGCCGAGACCGTCGCGGAGGTTCCGGCCCAGCCGCGCCGCCGCCGTACGCGCGCCGCGAAGCCGGAGGCCGCTGCCGCGGTCGTGCCGGTGGAGACGGTGCCGGTCGAGACCGCGCCCGTCGCGGCCGCCCCGGTCGAGACCGCGCCGGTCGTTCCGGCCCAGGAGGCCCAGGAGCAGGCCGAGGCCAAGCCGGCCCGCCGGACCCGTGCCAAGAAGGCCGCCGTCGCCCCTGTGGCGGAGGTCGTCGCCGAGGCCGTGGCCGTGACCGAGGCTCCGGCCGAGGCCGCCAAGCCGAAGCGCACGCGTGCCAAGAAGGCTGCCGCCGCGCCCGCCGAGGTCGCCGCCGAGGCGACCGAGGCCGTCGAGACCGTCGAGGCCAAGCCGAAGCGCACCCGCGCCAAGAAGGCCGCCGCCACCCCCGTGGCGGAGGTCGTCGCCGAGGCCGACGCCGAGGCCAAGCCGAAGCGCACCCGTAAGGCCGCCGCCCCCAAGGCGGACGCCACGGAGGCTCCGGCCGAGGCCGAGGTCAAGCCGAAGCGCACGCGTGCCAAGAAGGCCGCGGCCGCGCCCGCCGAGGTCGCCGCCGAGGCGACCGAGGCCGTCGAGACCGTCGAGGCCAAGCCGAAGCGCACCCGCGCCAAGAAGGCCGCCGCCCCCGTGGCGGAGGTCGTCGCCGAGGCCGACGCCGAGGCCAAGCCGAAGCGCACCCGCACCACCAAGAAGGCCGCGGCCACGGTGGAGCCGGTGGCCGAGGCCGCGACCGAGGTCGTGGAGAAGCCCAAGCGGACCCGCAAGACCGCCGCGGCGAAGAAGGCCGAGGCCGAAGCCGCGGTCGATACCGTCGATGCCGCCGAGGCGAAGCCCAAGCGCACCCGCGCCAAGAAGGCCGCCGCCCCCGTGGCGGAGGTCGTCGCCGAGGCCGACGCCGAGGCCAAGCCGAAGCGCACCCGTAAGGCCGCCGTCCCCAAGGCGGACGCCACGGAGGCTCCGGCCGAGGCCGCCGCCAAGCCGAAGCGCACGCGCAAGGCCGCCGCGCCCAAGGCCAAGGCCGACGTGGACGCCTGACGCCAGGTCCACTGACGAAGGCCGGTCCCCCGCCCTGGGGGACCGGCCTTCGTCGTCCCACCGGCCGGTCCGGCACCGCCGGATACGCCGGTGGCGGGTTGCGCGCCACGGCGGCGGAGGAGGATGCCTCGTCCCCGCCCCTTCACCACTTCCCGGGGACAAGCCCCCGGCCCCCACGAGAGGCGAGAGCGCGGCCCTCCCCCCTTCGCCCTTTCCCGGGGACGAGCCCCTGGCCACACGGAAGGCAAGGCGCTACCCCAGCCCCCACGAGAGGCCAGGGACCGACCCTCCCCCGCCCTTTCACCGTTCCCGGGGGCAAGCCCCCGGCCCCCACGAAAGGCCAGCGCGCCGCCCCGCCCCCCGCCCGCAGGCCCCGCGGGCGTTAGCCTCGATCCATGAGCAGGCCCCCCTTCCTCACCTTGCCCCCGTGTGCCCGCGCCCACCGGCTGTCCACCCCCCGCGGGGAGTTCGCCGTGCACGATGCGCGGCCCTCCTCGCCGCCGCGCGGCACCGTGCTGCTCGTGCCGGGGTTCACCGGCAGCAAGGAGGACTTCATCGCGCTGCTGGAGCCGATCGCGGCCGCGGGGTACCGGGCCGTCGCCGTGGACGGGCGCGGGCAGCACGAGAGCGAGGGGCCTCGGGACGAGGCCGCGTACGCGCTGGGCGAGTTGGCGAGCGACGTCCGCGCCCAGGCGGAGGCCCTCGGCGGCGCCGAGGGCGGCGGGGTGCACCTGCTGGGGCACTCGCTCGGCGGCCTGATCTCCCGCGCGGCGGTACTGGCCGACGCGTCCCCGTTCCGGTCGCTGACCATCATGAGCTGCGGCCCGGCCGCGATCTGCGCCGCGCAGCAGGAGCGCACGCGGCGCCTGGTCGCGGCGCTGGGCGCGTACGACATGGGCGCGGTGTGGCTGGAGATGCGCCGGGCGGACGGGGAGAGCGCGCCGGCCGCGCCCGTCCCGCCGGAGCTCGACGCGTTCCTGCACAGCCGCTGGATGGGCACGGTGCCCGAGCAATTGATCGCCACGGGCAGGCAGTTGACGGCCGAGCCGGACCGTACGGCGGAGCTGGCGGCGGTGCCGCTGCCCAAGCACGTGATCTCGGGCGCCGTGGACTACGCCTGGCCGGTGCCGTCGATCGACGCGATGGCGAAGGAGCTGTCGGCGGTCCGTACGGTCGTCGAGGGCGCCGAGCACTCCCCCAACGCCGAGCGCCCCGGCCCGACGGCGGAGGCGCTCGTCCGCTTCTGGGACCTGTCCTGAGCCAGGCCCCGCGAGCGGCCGGCCCGCTAGCGGTCAGCCCCTCGTGGCGGTCGTGACCGTGAACAGCCCGCCGTCGGGGTCGCGCAGCGTCGCCTCGTGCCCCACCGGCGACTCCCCCGGCTCGGCGACCACCGTGCCGCCGGCCGCGAGCGCGGACTCGACGGCCTTCTCCACGTCGTCGACGCAGAAGTAGACGTGCCAGCGCGGCCGGACCTGCGGGTCGGGGGCGGCCTCGATGGCGCCGCCGCGCAGGCAGGCCACGGTGTGGCCGCCGGACCGCACCATGACGAGTTCGTCCTCGTAGCGGACCTCGCAGCGGTCGGGCCGCCCCGTGGCCCACTCGAAGACCTCGCCGTAGAAGATGGCGGAGGCGAAGGCGTCGCGGGTGCGCAGCTCCAGCCAGGCGGGGGCGCCCTGGCGGCCGATCCTCCACTCGCGCAGGGTCTTGCCCTCCCAGAAGCCGAAGACGGCCCCCGCGGGGTCGGCGGCCAGTGCGGCGCGGCCCGGCCCGACGGTGAGCGGGCCGACGGCGACGGTGGCGCCGCGCTCGCGGATGCGCGAGGCGGTCACGTCGGCGTTCTCGACGGCGAAGTAGGACGTCCATGAGACGGGGACGTTGACGTTGACGCCCATGCGGCGGGCGACGTTGCTGATGCCGGCGACGGGCCTGCCGTCGGAGAGCGCGACGGAGAAGTCCTCGCCGAGGCTGCCGCGGCGGAAGGTCCAGCCCATGACGGCACCGTAGAAGGCCTGCGACGCGGCGAGGTCGCCGGTCAGCAGACTCACCCAGCACGGTGCCCCGGGCACGGCACGGTCAGTGAGCGACATGGCCGATCGCCTCGTTTCTGTTCCGGATTGCGGGTCGGGGATCCCCGTCAGGGGTGGCCGGGCCGGTGGCCACGACCCCCTGCCAGGGTTCCACTCGGCTTCCCCGGATGCATTTCCGGCACGCGCGTTCACCGCGGAGTTCGTCCTATCCGAGGGAGGCCCGGCCGCCTGTGCGGACGGCCGCACGGCCGGGCCGCCGGAACCGCGCGGTCAGAGCTGCGTGTGCAGGTGGTCCCAGAAGCCGTCCCGCAGCGCCCGCCGCAGGTCCGCGTGCCCGCGCAGGGAGAGCCCGAGCAGCGCCTCGGCCTCGACGAGCAGCTCCTGGTCGACGGCGCCGGGCAGGATGGGGTGGCCGGGCAGCAGTTCGGCGACGGTGTCGCGGCCGCGCGAGGCCAGCCACTGGGCGGCGACCTGGGCCCCGACGAAGCGCACGTCGTCGCGGCCGGGTGCGGGCCGGCCCGCGGAGGCGGCGTCCGCGAAGAGCTCGCCGGCGGGGCGCCGGGTGACGTACGGCTTGCAGAAGTCGAGGTCGAAGGTGCGCTGGCTGTCGACCTCCCACAGCAGCGGCTCGGCCTGGTTGCGCCCGCCGGTCGCCTCGATGCCCCACAGGTGGACGCGGGCGCCGTAGCCCTGGGCGGCCTCGACGGCCGAGACGAGGTCCTCGTCGCCGCCGATGAGGGCCGCGTCGCTGATGGCCCGGTGGCGCGCCAGCGACTCCAGGTCGGTGCGGATGAGGGAGTCGACGCCCTTCTGCTGGTTGTTGGCGTTGAGGTTGCCGAGGCGGACCTTGACGTCGGGGAGCTCGGCGATGCGCTGCTGCTCGGTGGTGTGGATGCGGCGCCGGGCGCCGTCGTACCAGTAGACGCGCAGCAGCCGGCTGTCGGGGAAGATCGTGCGCGCCCGGTCGATGAAGGCCTCGATCAGCCCTTCGGCGTCGAGGTCGAAGGAGCGGCGGTCCTCGGTGCCGGCGACGAGGCGGCCCGCCGCGGCGTACACGTAGCCCGCGTCGACGAAGATCGCGTGGGTGGACGGGGTGGTCGCGACCTCGGCCAGTACGCGCGTCAGGAGGTCGTTGGTGCGCTCGACCGCGGCGGCGATCGCGCGCAGGTGCTCGGGGGAGTCAGCCATAGGATGTCATCTCGTTCGGTTACACGCCGGACACGTTCCGTTGCACGGATTTAACAACTCTTAGTCAAGTTAAAAATTTCCTTAGCGTAGGGAATGTTTTCAGGGGTAACCTCGTTGTACCCATACGGAACGCGCCCCGCAGACGCGGCGTGCTCCGTCAGCCATGCAGTTCTCCTCAGGAGGATCAGACGAAGGGAGAAGCCTTGCGCTTCGAAATCATGCGCCTGGACGACGTCGACGGCTCGGCCGTCGACAGCACCGTCGTGGACGCCGCCTCCGTCAACCGGATCGTGCAGCAGGCCGCTTTCACCGGCCAGCGCATCTACATCCGCCCAGCCACCTCCGCGGCACAGTAGCGGGCACAGCAGCGCCGACGCTCCTTCGCGAACGGCGACACCCCCGTACGGACTGTCCGTACGGGGGTGTCGCCGTTCGCGGCCTGTGCGGCGGGGCCGCTACTTGGCCGCGATCACCTGCGTGATGCCGTTGATGATCTGCTGGACGGCGAGCGCCGAGAGCATCATGCCCGCGAGCCGCGTCACCAGCACCACGCCACCGTCCTTGATCACCCGGATGATCAGCAGCGAGTAGCGCATCACCAGCCACAGCACGATGTGCATGGCGGCGATCGCCGACCACACCGAGATCTGCCCGGCGACGGAGTCCGCGTGCTGCACCGCGAGGATCACCGAGACGATCGCACCCGGGCCCGCCAGCAGCGGCATGCCGAGCGGCACGAGCGCCACGTTGACGTCCTTGGTCTGCGTCGGCTCCTCCGACTTGCCCGTGAGCAGGTCCAGCGCGATCAGCAGCAGGAGCAGACCGCCCGCGATCATCAGGGCGGGGGTGGTGATGTGCAGGTAGTCCAGGATCTGCTGGCCGCAGAGGCCGAAGACGGTGATCACGCCGAAGGCGACCGCGGCCGCCTGCCAGGCCATCCGGCGCTGGACCTTGGCCGGGCGACCCGAGGTGAGCGCCAGGAAGATCGGGGTGATCCCCGGCGGGTCCATGATCACAAAAAGGGTGAGAAAGAGGGATCCGAAGACGGCGAAGTCGAACACAGTTGAGCCTTGCGGGAGTGGGTGGTGCGAGCAGGTGCGGGGGACGCCCTCCGGGCCCGTACGGGCGTACGGACGCGGGCGGGGGCGTACGGGCGCGGTCACCCGCGCACGGCATCACTGGGATGGGGACGTGCGGACGCGACCGGCCCGGAAGAGGGGTGGGGGCGGTCAGCCGCCGGCGCCGGGGACGGGGAACGCGCCCGTGGCCCGGCGCGTGATCTCGCCGTAGATTTCCGGATCGGTCGTGAACTCGCCGAGCGCGCAGGTCTTGCGGCTGCCGTGGTAGTCGCTGGAGCCGGTGGTCAGCAGGGAGAGGTCGGCGGCCAGGCCGCGCAGCCGGGCGCGGGTCGGGGCGTCGTGGTCCATGTGGTCGACCTCGATGCCGTCGAGCCCGGCCGAGGCCAGCTCGGCTATCGCGCTCTCGGAGGCGCAGTTGCCGCGCTTGAGCGCGAACGGGTGCGCCAGGACGGTGACCCCGCCGGCCGCCTTGACCAGGCGGATCGCGTCGAAGGGGTCCAGCTCGTGCTTCTCGACGAAGGCGCGGCCGTCACCGGAGAGCCACTCGGAGGTGAAGGCGTCGGAGACGCTGTCCACGACACCCAGCTCGACCATGGCGGTGGCCACGTGCGGCCGGCCGACGGCGCCGTCGCCCGCGATCTGCGCCACGCGCTCCCAGCTGACCGGGACGCCGAGCTCGTTGAGCTTGGTGACCATGGCGCGGGCGCGGGGGACGCGGTCGTCGCGGACGAGGTCCCGCTCGCGGGCCAGCTCGGGCTCCAGCGGGTCGAAGAGGTAGGCAAGCATGTGGACGCTGAAGCCGTCCGGGCCGCCGAGCCTGCAGGAGAGCTCCGCGCCGGTGACGAGGGTCAGCCCGGCGGGGAGCGCCGCGATGGCCTCGGCGTGACCGCCGACGCCGTCGTGGTCGGTGAGCGCCACGACGTCCAGCCCGGCGGCGGCCGCGTTGCGGACCAGCTCGGCGGGGGTGTCCGTGCCGTCCGAGGCCGTGGAGTGGGTGTGCAGGTCGATGCGCACGACACGACTCCTCACGACGGGCGGCGGACAGGGACCGGTTCAGGATAACCGGCGCGAAGGCTCGCACCGGGCCGCGCGCGGACCGCCGGGTCCGCACGCCGCGCGAGCCGGGCACCCGCCCGGGGGACGGCCCGGCCCTCGGCCGGGGACTCCCGGGCCCGCCCGGGCTGCTCGGCCGCCGGCCGAGGACGCCCCCGCGCTGTTCATCCGCCGCGGCGGCGCGCAACCACCACGGTGGAACCCGGCGGTGCCGAGCGCACCTGAGCTCGTACGGCACCGCCGGACACCTCCGCTGTGCCGGATCGCCGCCGCGGCGGAACGAGAGCGGCAGACGGCAGCAGACCGCCGGTCCGGCGGGCTAGCGCCCCGCCGGCGGCAGCAAGCGCGGCGACAGCGCCCCGCACGGCAGGAGGTCGACTTCCGCTCCCGCGTCCCGCAGGTCCGTGAGGACCAGCTCGTCGTACATCAGCAGGCCCGACTGCTCCGGCCAGACCACGGCCCACAGCCACAGCCCGCGCGCCTCGCCCGCGAAGACGGCGCGGTCCTCCGGGGCGCCCTCGACATGCCAGAGGGGGGTGGGGCGGCCGGCGGCGTGGACCTTGGCGTGCGGGGAGCGGTCGACGCGGAGGTAGGGGCCGGGGTCGGGGCCCGCGACGCCCGCGTAGCGCGCGCCGAGGCCGACGCCGAGCTCCTCGGCCACGAGCAGCAGCTCACCGGGGCCGCCGAGGGGGCTGGGGCCGGAGCAGGCGACGGCGGTGGCCCGCCCGCCGCTGCGGTCGTCCCCCGCGCAGACCACGCCGGTGAAGAGCCAGCCGACGGGCAGGGGCCAGGGCATCCACACGGGCACCCGGGCCCGGTTGACGACGACGGCCAGGGCCTCCACGCTCGGCGGGACGACGGGCTGCAGAGGGTGCACCGTGCCGTGGACGTCGCACTGCCAGGAGTCGGCGAAGAGACCGGGCGCTCGCACCCGGCCACCGCACTTCGGGCAACTGGGTTCGCCCCTCATAACCTCCAACGGTCCTCCCAGGCCGCCGCCGCGTCAAGGACGATCACCCGTCCGGACGTCGGCGGCCCGGCCGGTCATCCCAGGGGTACCCCGGAGCGCATCGGGTCACGCAGGTCGGTGCCGTTCCTCAGCCACCGCTCCTCCAGCGCGGACGCTCCCTGCACCCTCTTCCAGGCCGCCTCGTTGGGGGTCATGGGCAGCAGGGGGAGGAAGCGGACGGGGTCCATCGGCTCGTCCAGCTCCAGGTCCTCGACCAGGCCGCCGGACCCGGCGACGAGGACGGAGGTGAAGGGCGCCCCGGGCCAGAGCGGTTCACCGGTGTCGAGCGAGGCGCCGGGCGCGACGACCAGGCCCTCCACCTGGGGCGAGGCGGCGAGGACGGCCAGCGGCCGCAGCACCTTGTCCGTGTCGGCGAGGCCGGCGCGGACGGAGAGGACCAGCTCGGCGCGGGGCCCGCGGAGCGGGTCCGCGACCACGGCCGTCGGGTCGGCCATCGGCTGGGCGGACATGCCGAGCGTGGCGTAGCGCACGACGTCCCCGTCATGGAAGCGGAGGACCTCGATCCGGTCCGTGCCGAGGAAGGTCACCGCTGCGCGCGCGTCCGGTTCGCCCAGGGCTGTCCGGAGCCGGGCCTCGACCAGTGCGAGAACGTCTGACATGCAGTGAGCATAGAACGCGTATCGAACGGGCAAAGGAGGGTATGGACGGGTCAAGTGGCTGCTAGCCTTGACCTCTGGTCAGGGAGTTACGTTCGTCCCTCAGCGGGGACCGGCCGGAGGAGGTGGGGCTGCGGTGGATCCTAGTCGACCGTGCAGTACCGGCAGTTCTCCCGTCCCTTCGCTCCGGACGCACTCCTCGTGATCTGAGATCTTCCGCCCTCGGCAGTGCCGCCGACGTTTTCCCGGAAGTTCTTTCGCGCCCGCAGCGCCGACGGAAGAGCGCCTTCGTCCCGCTTTGTTCCGTGTTCTCCGCGAAGTTCTCTGCTTCCCTGCGAAGTTCTCCGCGCACTGCCGTCAGCCTCGCCGCACCGCACGAAGCGCCGTCCGATTTGCGGACGTGTCCCGCACACGGCCTCCCGCCGTTCAGGGCCTCACGTCCACGTTCCGGGCCGCGTTGCACTCGCGCTCCGCACCGGCTGGCGGCCGGCCCGTGAAGGAGCCCTGCCATGTCGATGATCCGTGATCTGCGCGAGGTCGTCCGTCCCGCCCTGCGCCGCAGCGCCCTGCCGTACGAGTACGACTCGACCCGGGACCCGTCCGTCAGCAGTGCGGTCGTCGACTGCGCCGTCTACCGCGACGGCAAGCGCCTCAGCGACCACGTCAGCCCCGCCGAGGCGATGCGCCGGGTGCGGGCCGGCGGCGGCTTCGCCTGGATCGGGCTGCACGAGCCGACGGAGCGTGAGTTCTCGGGCATCGCCGCGGTGTTCGGGCTGCACCCGCTCGCCGTGGAGGACGCCGTCCACGCCCACCAGCGGCCCAAGCTGGAACGTTACGACGACACGCTGTTCACCGTCTTCAAGACCATCCACTACGTCGAGCACGCCGAGCTCACCGCGACCAGCGAGGTCGTCGAGACCGGCGAGGTGATGTGCTTCACCGGGCCGGACTTCATCATCACCGTCCGGCACGGCGGCCAGGGCTCGCTGCGCGCGCTGCGCCACCGCCTCCAGGACGACCCGGAGCTGCTGTCCAAGGGCCCCTCCGCCGTCCTGCACGCGATCGCCGACCAGGTCGTGGACGGCTACATCGCCGTCGCCGACGCGGTGCAGGACGACATCGACGAGGTGGAGATCGACGTCTTCTCGCCCGCCGGCAAGGGCGCCTCGCGCGGCGGCGACGCGGGCCGGATCTACCAGCTCAAGCGCGAGGTACTGGAGTTCAAGCGGGCGGTGGCCCCGCTGCTGCGGCCGATGCAGCAGCTCAGCGAGCGGCCGATGCGGCTGGTCGACCCGGACATCCAGAAGTACTTCCGGGACGTCGCCGACCACCTCGCCCGCGTCCACGAGCAGGTCCTGTCCTTCGACGACCTGCTGAACTCCATCCTCCAGGCCAACCTCGCGCAGGCGTCGGTGGCCCAGAACGAGGACATGCGGAAGATCACGTCATGGGCGGCGATCTTCGCCGTCCCGACGATGATCGCCGGGATCTACGGGATGAACTTCGACCACATGCCGGAGCTGCACTGGAAGTACGGCTATCCGGCGGTCATGGTCGTCACGGTCGCCATCTGTGTGACGATCCACCGCGGCTTCAAGCGGAACGGCTGGCTCTAGCCTTTCCTCGCCTGGCTCCAGCCCTTCTTCTCCGCGCGGCCGGCCATGATGACGAGGCCCAGCCCGGCCAGGATCACCGCCAGCGCCGGATAGGAGGCGACGGGCGGGGTCTGCCCCAGCCACAGCGCGGCGATCAGGGCCGCGCCGGGGGTCTCCAGGAGGATCGCCGTCGAGGTCACGGACGGGCCGAGCCCCTTGACCACGCGGTTGATCAGCGAGTGCCCGAGCAGCTGCGCGGTGACCGTCAGCAGGGCCAGCTTCAGCCAGGTGTCCCCGCTGTAGCCCGCGAGGGACGAGCCGGAGAGCAGGCACGCGGCGAGCAGCAGGACGGTCGTCGTCGCGTAGCAGACGTAGCTGTACGTGACCGTGCCCACCGTCCGGCGCACCTCCGCGCCCAGCAGGACGTACCCGGCGGCCGCCATGCCGCCGGCCAGGGCCAGCGCGTCGCCCGCGAGGGCCCGCGGTGACAGGGACAGGTCGACGCCGGTCAGCATCACCACGCCCAGGAAGGCCAGGGCGGTGCCCGCCCACACCAGCGCCGGCGGCCGGTGGCCGCGCAGGCGCATCAGGAGCGTCGTCCAGATCGGGGTGGTGGTGACCAGCGCGGTCGAGGACGCCACCGACGTCATGTGCAGGCTCGGCAGCCACACCCCGAAGTGCACGGCCAGGAGCGCGCCCGCGGCCACGGCCAGCAGCAGGTTCCGGCGGCCGATGCCGCGGAGCTCGGCGCGGTGCCGGACGAGCGCGACGGGGGTCAGGGCGCCCACGGCCATGGCGTTGCGCCAGAAGGCGATGGCCAGGGCGGGGGCGGCGGTCGCGGCGATCAGGGGAGCCGACAGGGAGAGGCCGGAGACGGCGATCGCGAGCAGGAAGAGGTCCGCACGGACGGCGGGGTGGGGGTGAGGGTGGGCGGTCTCCGCCCCGGCGGCGGTCGCGCCGGTCGGGGCGTCGCTGCGCGTAGGGGCACTGGTCACCCGTCCAGGGTAGATCTCCTGGTCGCGGGCACCGGCGCATAAAGTAGGCCGCATGACACAGACGCAGGAGCTGCTCGACCGGGCGCTCATCGAGGAGGCCACGAAGAAGTCCGGCCTCATCTGGGTGCAGGGACCGGCGGGGCCGAGCCGTGCGCTGTGGCACGTGTGGCACGAGGGTGCGGTCCACCTCGTGGGCGGCACCGGTGAGCAGCCGCTGGACGACCTCGGGCTCGCCGACGGCGCCGAGGCGACGGTGACCGTCCGCAGCAAGGACAAGGGCGGGCGCCTGGTCTCCTGGACCGCGCGCGTCGCCGAGCTCCCGGCGGGGGGCGAGGCGTGGACGGCGGCGGTCGCCGAGCTGAAGGCGAAGCGGCTCAACGCGCCGGACGCGGAGCGGATCACGGAGCGGTGGGCGGAGGGCTGCCGCGTCCTGCGCCTGGAGCCGTCCGGGGCCACGGCGGCGCTCCCGGACACGGCCCTGGCGGCCCGTCCGCTCCCGACACCGGCGACGACGCGCCGCCCGATGCCTGCGGCTCTGCCGAAACTCCTCCGGAAGGGCCGCCGCGCAGGCCGCTAGGAGCCGCTGTCGTTCCGGGCGCCCCGCATGCCTCCGCCGCAGCGGCGCCCGGCCGGGACGCACCTGAGCGGCGGTGCCGGACCGGCCTTGCTCCGAGAGTTGCGCACAGCCCGGCACCGCCGGACACCGCCGTCGGGCGTCTCGCCATCGTGGCGGAAACACATGGCGTGGCCGAGCGAGAGGCCCGGTACGCCGAGAGGCGGCGCGAGCCGCGGAGCTACTTCGCCGGGCCCGGCAGTGACGCGCCCTCGCCCGCGGCGGGGATGCGCTTGCCGTAGTCGACCGTGTCCTGCTTCGGCGGGGGCGTCAGGGCGAAGTCCTTGCCCCAGTCGGACAGTTCCAGCTGGCCCGCCCCGCCCGCGCGCCGCACCCGCAGGGGGTACGGCGTGTCCATGAGGGAGACGTCGAGCGTGCCGCCCGAGCCGCCGGCGCCGTTGACCCGGATGGTCGGGACGCCGGCCACCGTGCCGTGCTCCCCGCGGGCGAGCTTGCCGTGCAGGCCGATGAGCCCGTCGAGCAGGACGTCCTTGTCGGTGAAGCCCTTGAACTGCTGGTAGGCGGGGTCGCCGGTCGGCACCTTCACGTACTTCTTCTCCAGCTTGCCCGCGGCGGCCGCGCCGTCCCCCTTGCCGTCCTTGGCGTCCTTGTCGCCGCGCGACCAGAACGCCGCCGGGGCCTTGAGGAAGAGCTCGTCGCCGACCCGCAGCAGCTCGAAGGTGCTGGCGTCGGAGGCGACCCGGCCCGTCCCGCCGTCCCGCTTCAGCCGCATGTCGAGCTTGTACGTGCGCCCCTGGCTGACGACGCTGCCGGAGAGGTGGACGGAGGAGGCCTCCCGCGCCGCCGAGCGCGCCTTGTCCTGGATCTTCGCGGGGTCGAGCCTGCCGACGCCGTTGGTCCCGGCGTCGGGGTCCTTGGCACCACCACCACCGCCGCAGGCGGTGAGCGCCACGGACAGGCCGGCGCACAGCGCTCCCACGAGAGCCGCCTTCCGGGTTCGCACGTCGCTCCTGCCTCCTGTTCAGCCCTGTTCAGCCGCTGGAGTACGGCAGCGTACCCGTGCCGCCCGCAGGCGGAAGCAAGCAGTCCGGACGGGCGTCTCCCCCGCGCCGGGGAGAACCCGGTCACGTTAGCCTGAACCGGACACCGGACCACGGAGGAGGTGTGCGGCATGGCGGCAGGCGCCCACCGGGTCTTCGTGTCGCACCTCTCGGGCGTGGCGGTCTTCGACCCCAACGGCGACCAGGTGGGCCGCGTCCAGGACCTCGTCGCGATGCTCCGCGTCGGCGGCCGGCCGCCCCGCGTGCTGGGCCTGGTCGTGGAGGTCGTCAGCCGCCGCCGGATCTTCCTGCCCATGACGCGGGTGACGGGCGTGGAGTCCGGCCAGGTCATCACCACCGGCGTGATCAACATGCGGCGCTTCGAACAGCGCCCCACCGAGACCCTGGTCCTCGGCGAGCTGCTCGACCGGCGCGTACGTCTGGTCGACGGGGGCGAGGAGGTGACCGTCCTCGATGTAGCGATCATCCAGCTGCCCGCCCGCCGCGACTGGGAGATCGACAAGGTCTTCGTGCGCCGCGGCAAGGGCGGGGCGCTGCGCCGCAAGGGCGAGACGCTCACCGTCGAGTGGTCGGCCGTCACCGGCTTCTCCCTGGAGGAGCACGGGCAGGGCGCCGCGAGCCTCCTGGCGACGTTCGAGCGGCTGCGCCCCGCCGACCTCGCCAGCGTCCTGCACCACCTCTCTCCCAAGCGCCGCTCGGAGGTCGCGGCGGCGCTGGACGACGACCGGCTCGCGGACGTCCTGGAGGAGCTCCCGGAGGACGACCAGATCGAGATCCTCGGCAAGCTCAAGGAGGAGCGCGCCGCGGACGTCCTGGAGGCCATGGACCCGGACGACGCGGCCGACCTGCTCTCGGAGCTCCCGGAGGACGACAAGGAGCGGCTGCTGACCCTCATGCAGCCGGACGAGGCGGCGGACGTGCGCCGGCTCCTGGCGTACGAGGAGCGCACCGCGGGCGGTCTGATGACGACCGAGCCGATCGTGCTGCGCCCGGACGCGACCGTCGCCGACGCCCTCGCGCGCGTGCGCAACCGCGACCTCTCCCCCGCGCTGGCCGCCCAGGTGTACGTGTGCCGGCCGCCGGACGAGACCCCCACCGGCAAGTACCTGGGCACGGTCCACTTCCAGCGGCTCCTGCGCGACCCGCCCTTCACGCTGGTCGGCTCGATCGTGGACACCGACCTGCGGCCCCTGCCGCCGGGCACCCCGCTGCCGGCCGTCACCAGCTACCTGGCGACGTACAACATGGTCGCCGCGCCCGTCGTCGACGAGAGCGGCTCCCTGCTGGGGGCGGTCACCGTCGACGACGTCCTGGACCACCTGCTGCCCGAGGACTGGCGCGAGACCGAGCTGCACCACGGGGCGCCGGGCATGACCGAGCTGCCGGAGGCCGTCGATGGCGGGCAGTGAGCGGGGACGCGAGGGCACCCCGGGGCACCGCCCCGACCGGGCCGAGCGCGTCCGGGCGCAGTCGGAGTCCGTGCACCCCCACCCGCACCCCCGCCCGCGCGTCCGGCTGGACCTGCCGCGGGTCAAGCGGCGCGGCTGGCTGCCGGAGTACGACCCGGAGGCGTTCGGGCGGACCTCGGAGCGGATCGCGCGCTTCCTGGGGACGGGGCGGTTCATCGTCTGGATGACGGTCGTCATCATCCTGTGGGTCGTGTGGAACACCACCGTCCCCGGGCACCTGCGGTTCGACAACTATCCCTTCATCTTCCTGACCCTGATGCTGTCGCTGCAGGCCTCCTACGCGGCGCCGCTGATCCTCCTCGCGCAGAACCGCCAGGACGACCGCGACCGGGTCAACCTGGAGCAGGACCGCAAGCAGAACGAGCGGTCGATCGCGGACACGGAGTACCTCACCCGGGAGATCGCCGCGCTGCGGATGGGCCTCGGCGAGGTCGCGACGCGCGACTGGATCCGCTCCGAGTTCCAGGAGCTCGTCAAGGATCTGGAACAGCGCCGCGTATTCCCCGCGGAGAGTGAGGAACGCGACCGCTGACGGCCCTTTCCGGAGGCCCCCTCACGCGCCGTACCATCGTCCGTATGGCTACCGACACGAACGGAACGTCTCCGAGCGAGGACGCGGTCCGCGCCGCGCTCGCGACGGTGAACGACCCCGAGATCCAGCGACCCATCACCGACCTGGGGATGGTCAAATCGGTGGAGATCGCGGCGGACGGTTCGGTCGCGGTGGCGGTCTACCTGACGGTCTCCGGCTGCCCCATGCGGGAGACGATCGTCAGCCGGGTGCGGGACGCCGTATCGGGCGTCACCGGCGTCACGGGCGTGACGGTCGAGCTCGACGTCATGAGCGACGAGCAGCGCCGCGAGCTGGCGGCCTCCCTGCGCGGCGGCACGGCCGAGCGCGAGGTGCCCTTCGCCAAGCCGGGCTCGCTCACCCGGGTCTACGCGGTCGCGTCCGGCAAGGGCGGCGTCGGGAAGTCCTCCGTCACGGTCAACCTCGCGGCGGCCATGGCGGCCGACGGGCTGAAGGTCGGCGTCGTGGACGCGGACATCTACGGCCACTCCGTCCCGCGCATGCTCGGCGCGGAGGGCCGCCCCACCCAGGTCGAGAACATGATCATGCCGCCGTCGGCGAACGGCGTGAAGGTCATCTCCATCGGCATGTTCACCCCGGGCAACGCCCCGGTGGTGTGGCGCGGCCCGATGCTCCACCGCGCCCTCCAGCAGTTCCTCGCCGACGTCTACTGGGGCGACCTGGACGTCCTGCTGCTCGACCTGCCCCCGGGCACGGGCGACATCGCGATCTCGGTCGCGCAGCTGGTGCCGAACGCAGAGATCCTCGTCGTGACGACGCCTCAGCAGGCGGCCGCCGAGGTCGCCGAGCGGGCCGGCTCGATCGCCGTGCAGACGCACCAGAAGATCGTCGGCGTCGTGGAGAACATGTCCGGGCTGCCGTGTCCCCACTGCGACGAGATGGTCGACGTCTTCGGCACCGGTGGCGGCCAGGTCGTCGCCGACGGCCTGACCCGCACCACGGGCGCCACCGTGCCCGTCCTGGGCTCCATCCCCATCGACGTCCGCCTGCGCGAGGGCGGCGACGAGGGCAAGCCGGTGGTCCTGACGGACCCGGAGTCCCCGGCGGGCGCGGCGCTGCGCGCCATCGCCGGCAAGCTCGGCGGCCGGCAGCGCGGCCTGTCCGGCATGTCGCTGGGCATTACCCCGCGCAACAAGTTCTGACGGGTCGCGCCGGTGCGCGGGCAGGCTGCTCTGCGGCCCTGCCCGCGCACCGGCGCTGCGCCGCTAGCCCTGGTGCCCCAGGTCCTTCACGGGTGCCGAGGCCGCGTTCTGCTTCACGGACTCGATGCCCTTCTCACAGGCCGACCGGCTGTTGTACGACTCGCCGACGGCGATGATCTCGCCGTTGCCCGCCTTCAGGCGGTAGCGGTACTTGCCGGAGTTGTCCTCGTACATCTCGAACTTGCCTGGCATGGCTGATCACCTCTCCGAGTGCGGCTGCCCCCTGCCGGAAATTCAAGCCCGGCCCAACGGCACGCGCAGCCCGGGAGGGCCCGGCGGGTGACCCGGCGGCCCCGCCGGGAGCCGGCGCGGCGGCGGTCAGCCCCGGTAGGCCGTGATGTCCTTGATCACTGAGAAGCCCATGCCGTAGGCGCTCATGCCCCGGCCGTACGCCCCGATGTGCACCCCTCCGCCGGCACCGGCCGCACCGGGGCGGCCGTCGCCGCGCTCGTCCGCGGCGGAGCCGGCGAGCACCCAGCCGTACTCCGACTCGCGGTAACGGAAGTCGGTGGGCACGCCGTCCACCGGGAGCGACAGCGTCGACCACGCCGAGTCGTCCAGGTGGTCCGCCAGCTCCCAGGCGAGGGCCGTCTGCTGGTCGAGCCAGTCCTGCCGCAGCGCCCGCTCCATCTGCGCGGGCCAGGTGCACGACAGCAGCCCCGACCCGGCCAGCCACGCCGCGGAGGAGACCGAGGTGGCCTCCAGGACGCCCGTGCCGTCGGCGCTGCGGCGGCCGGGGCGGCTGGCGACGGTCACGACGACCGCGAAGCGCTGCTTGGCGGCGTGGGGATCGGCGCGCTCGCTGCGCAGCGTGGGCTCCTCGCCGTGGCCCGTGGCGCCGTGCTCCACCGTCCCGTCGGCGGCGGTGCCGACCTGCATCAGCCAGCGCGGCCCGGTGTAGGCCTCGTCCAGGCCGTACCACGGGAACGACGCCTGCAGATAGCCGTCGGCCGCCCGCCTGTCGGCGGGCACGCCCGGTGCGTCCTGCGCTGCGGCGTCCACGGCGGACGCGTCGGCCGTGCCGGCCCCTTGAGCCCCAACCCGACTCGTCGTCTCCATCTGCGCGGCGCCTCCTTGTTGCCCGGTGTCCTGGGCGAGCCCGCCCCCCTCGGACGACTTCACCCCAAACACAGGGAGGATAGCCACCCCCGTCAATGGCGCACGGGATGCGCGGAACTCAGGTGGCGTCGGAGTCGAACGGAGGACGCTCTCCCGGGTCCGGCTTGTCCTGCTTCTTGAGCAGGTCCGGGCGGGGGGAGCCGCCGTTCGAGGGAGCCTGGGCGGCTCCGGAGGCCGGGGCCGCCGTCGTGTCGCCGCCGCGGCCGTGGACGGCGTCGGCGACCTCCGTCATCTCCGACTTGAGGTCGAAGCCGTTGCGGATCTCCTTCAGGCCCAGCTCGTCCTTGTCCAGCACGTGCTTGCGGACGAACGTCTTGGGGTTGAGGTCCTCGAACTCGAAGTCCTTGAACTCGGGGCCCAGCTCGGAGCGGATGTCCTCCTTGGCGCTCTCGGAGAACTGCCGGATCTTGCGCAGCGTGCGGGACACGTCCTGGATCATCTTCGGCAGCTTGTCGGGGCCGAAGATGAGCACAGCGAGCACCACGAGCGCGACCAGCTCGAGGGGTCCTATGTCGAGCACGTTGAAGCTCCTTGATGCGTCAATGGCCGACGGTCCAGGCCACCTATCACGGTACCTGGCCCTGCGGGGTCGAAGGGATACACCTGGGGCAAGATCAGGCCAAAGCCGACGCCGGCGGACGGTCCGGGGGCCCGCCGCGGGCCGGCCCCGGAGGACGCGGGCGTCAGCGGGCGCCCGCGGAGCCGAGGGTCAGCTCGACCGCCCGCTCCTGGCCGTCCCGCTCCACGGTCAGCGTGAGCCGGTCGCCCGGACGATGACTGCGGATCTTGACGATAAGCTCCTGGCCGCTGCGCACGGCCACTCCGTCGACCTTTTTGATCACGTCGTTCGGCCGGAGGCCGGCCTTGTCGCCCGGGCCGCCGGGAGTGACGGGCGCACTGTCGCCGCTCTTGGTGTTCACCCGGGCGCCGTCGCCCGAATACCCCATGTCCAGCGTCACGCCGATGACCGGGTGGGTGGCCTTGCCGGTGTTGATGAGCTCCTCGGCCACCCGCTTGGCCTGGTTGATCGGTATGGCGAAGCCCAGGCCGATGCTGCCGCCCTGGCCGCCGCCGAGCTCGCCGCTGTCGCCCGCGGAGCGGATCGCGCTGTTGATGCCGATGACCCGGGCCTCCGAGTCCACCAGCGGGCCGCCCGAATTGCCCGGGTTTATCGGGGCGTCGGTCTGCAGGGCGTCGACATAGCTGACGTCGCTGCCGTCCCCCTTCCGGCCGCCCGCGGTGATCGGGCGCTCCTTGGCGCTGATGATCCCCGTCGTGACCGTGCCCGCGAGGTCGTACGGGGCGCCGATGGCGATCACGGAGTCGCCGACGCGGACGGAGTCGGAATTGCCGAGGGCGAGGGGGGTCAGGCCGGACACGCCCGACACCTTGATCACGGCGAGGTCGTAGCTGCTGTCCCGGCCCACGAGGGTGGCCTTGGCGGTCTGACCGCTGCTGAACGTCACCGATATGTCACCGGCGGCTCCCGCGGGCTCCACGACGTGGTTGTTCGTGAGGATGCGGCCCTCCTTGTCGAGGACGAAGCCGGTGCCGGTGCCCTGGTCGCTGCCGCCGCGGACGTGGATCGTCACCACGCCCGGCAGGGCTCGGGCGGCGATGCCCGCGATGCTGCCCGGGGCGCGCGCCGAGCGGTCCGCGGTGGCCTGCGGCAGGCTGACGTGACGGCCCATGGCGCCGTCCCGCTCCAGATACGCCCCGACGCCGCCGCCGATGCCGCCGGCGACCAGCGCCACGAGCAGCGCCCCGGCGAGGAGCCGCCCGCGGCCGCGCTTCGCCGGAACGGGCTCCGCGGTACGGGCCGCGGACGCGGCCCAGGGGTCGTACTGCCACGGCGCCGGGGTGCCGTGCGCGGGCGTCATCCCCGCGGGAGGCACGGGAGTGCCGTGCGGCGGCGTCACGCCGGGCGGGGGGAAGGCGGCGCCCTGCGGCGCGGCGGGCCCTCCGGGCGGCAGCGGCGTGCCTTGAGGCGGCGTCATGCCGGACGACGCAAAGGCGGCCCCCTGCGGCGGCAGCGGCGTGCCCTGCGGCGGCGTGACCGGCCGCTGAACGGGCGGCGCAGGAGCCCACGGCCCGGGCCGCCCGTACGGAGGCGTGCCGTAAGGATCGGGAGCGTGCAACGGAACGGCCCCGGAGCCGGAAGGGGAGTCGGCACCGTAGGCGGGGGCGGCACCGGAAGCGTGCGAGGTGTCCTGAGCGGACCCCCCGGGCGGCGGCGTGTGCCCCTGGCCGGACCGGTCGGCCTCCGGCCCGGCACTGAAAGCCTCTTCCGTACCGAACGCGGGCAGCGGGTGCGTGGTGTCCTGAGCGGACGGCCCGACGCCCGGCGCGGCACCGGAAGCCGCATCCGACGCGGGCAACGGCGCGGACCCCCGGTCGGGCCGGTCGGCCCCCGGCCCGGCGGCGGAAGCCGCGTCCGGGCGGTACGGGGGCAGCGGGGCCGTCGCCGACTCGTCGGGCTCACCGGGTACGGCGTCCTGGCCCGCCTGCGGGGCGTGCGAGGGCGCGGCGCCGGAAGACTCTTCCTGGCCGTACGGCGGCAGCGGGCGCGTCGGTGAGTCGTCGGGCGCGGACGCCTCCGGGCCGTACGGCGGCAGCAGGTGCGTTTCCGCCTCCGAGGGGGGCGTCTCGTCCGCCTGGAACGGGGGCGCGTCCAGGAACTGCGGGCCCTCGTGCCGGCCCGCGCGTCCGGCGGCGGCCGGCGCCTCGCCGGCCGGGCGCGGGCGGCTCCACCACTGCGGCGCGGACGTCCGCGCCTTCCCCTCGTCCATGTTCTCCCCACCGATCGCCGGAAGGCGCACGGCATCGCCCGAGGGATGCGCGGCCCACAGGAATTCAACCAGGTCTGCACACACGTGCGCAGGGGGCCCGGGCGGGGGTCAGCGCCGGGCGGTGTCGTCCGACGGCGCTCCCGGTGCCGGGTGCCCCCTCCGTATCAGCGGGGGCAGCAGCGGCGCCGCGGACGGGCGCAGCAGGGACACCTCCCGCACCGGCACGGCGGCCGACGGGGCGGACCCGCCGGAGCCCCCGGCAGCGCCCTGCGAGGCGGAGCGGGCGAGGCGCCGGTCACGCGCGGCGGCCGAGGAGGCGGACGAAGCCGACGAAGCCGACAGCGGGGTGGTCGCGGTGCGCGGGTTCTCGGCGCGCTGGCCCTGGGGGCCGGCGACCGAGGTCAGCGGAGCCGCGCCACCGAGGGCGAACGCGGCCAGCGAGACGGCCCCGGCGGCGGCGAAGGCGATCCGCCGCCCCCGTATGCCACCGCGGGGCGGCTCGGGCATCTCGTGGATCCGGAAGCCGCTCTCGCGGGGCCGGGCGGCACCGCCGGGGATGAGGCCGAGGGGCGCGAGGGAGTCAGCCCGGGCGCCGAGTCCGGCTTTTCCCGGCCCTCCGGGGCCCTCGTGGCCCTCCCGGGCATCCGGGCGGTGGTCGGCCGGGCCGTCGTGGTCGGCGACGAGCGGGGCGCGGGGATCGCCGCCGGCCAGGCCCTGCAGCCGGGCCAGGAAGTTCTCGGAGAGCGGCGGCAGCGCCGCTTCCGCGAACACGCTTTTGAGCCGGCGCTGCGCGTCGGCTTCGGCTTTGCACTTCCAGCAGGTCGCCAGGTGGGCGAGTACCCGCTCCCGAGAATCGTGTCCCAACTCCCCGTCGACCAGGGCCGCGAGGCGGTCGCCGAGATGGTGCTCGGCGGGGGACTGACCGCCTGAACCGGTCACGCGATCCCTACCTCCCCACTGAGAGGAAGGCCGGAGGTCACACCCGCCACGGCACGCTGCTCGGCCCGGGCGGCGGGCGAACGGTGCTGGAGCGCCTTGCGCAGGTGGGAGCGGCCGCGGTGGATCCGGCTGCGGACCGTGCCGAGCTTCACGCCGAGCGTCGCGGCGATCTCCTCGTAGGACAGGCCCTCGATGTCGCACAGGACGACGGCGGCGCGGAACTCCGGGGCGAGCGTGTCCAGCGCCTGCTGGACGTCCGCGTCGAAGTGCGTGTCGTTGAAGTGCTGCTGGGGGGAGGGCTCGCGGCTGGGGAGCCGCTCCGCGGCGTCCTCGCCGAGCGCGTCGAAGCGGATGCGCTGGCGTCGCCGGACCATGTCCAGGAAGAGGTTGGTGGTGATGCGGTGCAGCCACCCCTCGAACGTGCCGGGGGTGTACGTGGAGAGCGACCGGAAGACCCGGACGAAGACCTCCTGCGTGAGGTCCTCGGCGTCGTGCTGGTTGCCGGTGAGGCGGTAGGCCAGGCGGTAGACGCGGGCGCTGTGCGTGCTGACGATCTCCTCCCAGGTGGGAGGCGTCCACGCCTGCGAGTCCGCATCGGTGGCGAAGGTCGCGGTCTGTGCGGAGTCGTTGGTGCGCGAACGGTCAGCGGTCTTGGTCACGGATTTCGGCTCGCCGGCGGACCTGCGAAAGCGCTTGAGCACTCCCCGACGGTCGTCGGCCGCAGCCGCACCTCCCCTGTCGGCTCTGGTGGTGTCCAGTAGAGCCCCTACCATATCCATCCCGCCCGTTAGCTCCGGATAAGGAATTTTGACCTGCATTTGGTCTTGCTTCCCCCGCTCTCCCGGCCATCCCCTCCGTTTGCCGTCCCGCCCCCGCCCCTTCTCGTCAACGCACGGTCCCATCTGCGGGTTCCCGTGGTCAGCGGATACAGTCACGGTTGCGTCGACTACGGGGACAGGAGAGGGCCATTACCGGCAACCGGCAGACGAGCTGGGCGTTCGCCGATGCGTTCGTCGCCGAGGACGAGGCGCTGCGCTGGGCCCGGGACCGGGCCCTGGAGGCAGGCCTGCGCTCGGTGTCGTCCGGCACCGGCGCCGCGCTGCGCCTGCTCGCCGCGGCGGTGGACGCCAAGGCGGTGGCCGAGATCGGCACGGGCACCGGCGTCTCCGGCATCCACCTCCTGCACGGCATGCGGCCCGACGGCGTGCTCACGACGGTGGACAGCGACCCGGAGTGCCAGCAGTTCGCCCGGCAGGCGTTCCGCGCGGCGGGCTTCGCGGGCAACCGCGCGCGCTTCATCCCCGGCCGCGCCCTGGAGGTGCTGCCGCGCCTCGCCGACGGCGGCTACGACCTGGTCTTCTGCGACGGCGACCGGCTGGAGTGCCTGGACTATCTAGCCGAATCGTTGCGCCTGCTGCGGCCCGGCGGCCTCGTGTGCTTCGAGGGCGTCTTCGCCGACGGCCGCACGGTCGACTCCGCCGCCCAGCCCGCCGAGGTGCAGCGGCTGCGCGAGCTGCTGCGGGCGGTGCGCGAGTCGCGGGTGCTGGTGCCGTCGCTGCTGCCGGTGGGCGACGGGCTGCTGTGCGCGGCCCGGCGCGGCTGACCCCGCGCGGGCGCCCCGCCCGCCGGGCTCCCCGGGGCCGGTGCAGCCGCCCCGGGCCGCCGCCTCCGGCCTCCACCTCGGTTCGCCGCCGCGGCGAGCAGGCGCGGCGCGGCGCTCCCCCGGATGCACCACTGCCCCGGCAGCCGGTGCGGACCGGCTGCCGGGGCAGCGTAAGAACGGTGGTTCGGCGTGCGTCAGCCGACAACCTTCTTCAGGGCGTCTCCGAGGGCCTCGGCCTCATCCGGGGTCAGCTCGACGACGAGCCGACCGCCGCCTTCGAGCGGAACCCGCATGACGATGCCCCGCCCCTCCTTGGTCACCTCGAGCGGGCCATCGCCCGTCCGCGGCTTCATGGCCGCCATGCTCGTTCCCCTTCCTGAAACCAGCTCATCGTCAGCCGACGGCCCCACGACAGGCCCGCGTCACCGGCATCGAACACATTGCTTCCAGGCCATTATCTCGCATCGCGTGACCCAATGAACAACATCGGTCCGTATCCCTTCGGCAACGCGATCACGCAAAACCACTCAATTCGGCGATCGGACTGCGATACTGCGCCGCTTCGACCATGCATCTGTGGCCGGTTTCTTTGACGCAGGTCACATATCGGTGTCCGGTGATCTCCGGCATGCTGGGCCCGGAACGACGCCGACGGGGCTTGCGACGAGGGAGGGACCGGCACATGGCCGACTCCGTGCTGTACGAGGTGACGGACGGGCTCGCGACGATCACGCTGAACCGTCCCGACGCGATGAACGCGCTGAACAACGACACCAAGGTCGCCCTGCGCGACGCCCTGCAGCGGGCCGGGGACGACGCCGGCGTCCGGGCGGTGCTGCTGATCGGCACCGGGCGCGCCTTCTGCGTCGGCCAGGACCTCAAGGAGCATGTCGAGTCGCTGGCCGCCGACCGCGCGAGCGGCACGGGGCGCACCATGACGACGGTCAAGGAGCACTACAACCCCATCGTCACGGCCATCGCCGGCATGCCGAAGCCGGTCGTGGCGGGGGTGAACGGGGTCGCCGCCGGCGCCGGGGCGGGGTTCGCCTTCGCCGCGGACTACCGGGTGGTGGCCGACACCGCCGCGTTCAACACCTCCTTCGCGGGGGTCGCCCTGACCGCCGACTCGGGGGTCTCCTGGACGCTGCCGCGCCTGGTCGGCCACAGCCGGGCCTCGGACCTGCTGCTGTTCCCGCGCAACGTGCCGGCGCAGGAGGCGTACGAGCTGGGCATCGCCAACAAGGTCGTGCCGGCGGCGGAGCTGGCCGCGGAGGCCACGGCCGTCGCCCGGCGCCTGGCGGAGGGGCCCACCGGCGCCTACGCCGCGATCAAGGAGTGCCTCGCCTACGGGGCGGGGCGGCCCCTGACCGAGGCCCTGGCCAAGGAGGACGAGCTGCAGACGCGTGCGGGGGCGTCGGAGGACCACGCCATCGCCGTGGACGCCTTCCTCAAGAAGGAGAAGCCGGAGTTCGTCGGCCGCTGAGCACGGGTGGGGCCCGCGTCAGCGGGCCCCCGCGCCCTCTCTCGCGTGACACCCCGCCAGGTGGTCGTTCACCAGCCCGCACGCCTGCATCAGGGCGTACGCCGTCGTCGGCCCGATGAAGCGGAAGCCGCGCTTCTTGAGGTCCTTGGCGAGGGCCGCCGACTCCGGCGTCACGGCCGGGACGTCCGCTGCCGTGCGCGGCGCGGCGGCCGGCTCCGGGGCGTAGGACCAGATCAGGGCGTCCAGCTCACCGGGCGCCCACTCCGCCGCGACCCGCGCGTTGGCGATCGTGGCCGTGATCTTGGCGCGGTTGCGGATGATGCCGGGGTCGGCCAGCAGCCGCTCCGCGTCGGCGTCGGTGAAGGCCGCGACCTTGGCGATGGAGAAGCCGGCGAAGGCGGCCCGGAAGCCCTCGCGGCGCCGCAGGATCGTCAGCCACGAGAGCCCGGACTGGAAGGCCTCCAGGCACATCCGCTCGTAGAGGGCGTCGTCCCCGCGCACGGGGCGGCCCCACTCGGTGTCGTGGTAGACGCGGTAGTCCGCCATGGTCTCCGCTTCGAGGCCCCACGGGCAGCGGCCCAGCCCGTCCTGCCCTATGACCAGCTCGCCGCTCATTCCTTCTCCCCCTCGTCCTCGCGCCGCTCGCGGCTCTCGCTCTCCCCGGGGCCGGCCTTCCTGCCGCCGGCCATGGCCGCGGCCTGCGCGCCCGCGAGGGCGGCCTCCAGCTCGGAGATGCGGGCGTCGCGCTCGGCGAGCTCGGCGCCGAGGCGGTCCAGGGCCTCGTCCGTCTCCGCCATGCGGTAGCCCCGCAGGGCCACGGGCAGGCGCAGGGTCTCGACGTCGGCGCGGGCCGTGGGGCGGTCCGCGGGGAGCGGCCAGACGGTCCGGTCGGCCGCGGCCTCGGGCAGCGCCGCGCCGCTTCCGCCTCCGGCGACGAAGAGCGCGACCGCGGCGACCACCACGACCAGCGCGATGAGCAGGAACCAGAACACGACCATCTCCCAGGAACACGGACTGCGATTCCGTCCACCCCGATCGTGCCATGCCGCACTGACGGTTAAGGTCGCTGCGGACCACCGAGAGGGAGTAGGGACATGCTGCGGCTGGGACGACGCGAGTTCGATGCGCACGAGCCGGTGATCATGGCGATCGTCAACCGGACGCCGGACTCCTTCTACGACCAGGGTGC
This sequence comes from Streptomyces aureoversilis, assembly GCF_042657885.1. Lineage (NCBI taxonomy): Bacteria > Bacillati > Actinomycetota > Actinomycetes > Kitasatosporales > Streptomycetaceae > Streptomyces > Streptomyces aureoversilis. The sequence goes on along the minus strand of NZ_JBHSKJ010000008.1, from coordinate 184,220 downwards.
GACGTTCACCGACGAGCCCGCCCTGGCCCGGGTGGAGCAGGCCGTCGCGGAGGGCGCGGCCATCATCGACATCGGCGGGGTGAAGGCCGGCCCCGGCGAGGAGGTGACCGCCGAGGAGGAGGCCCGGCGGACGGTCGGCTTCGTCGCCGAGGTCCGCAGGCGCCACCCGGACGTGGTGATCAGCGTCGACACCTGGCGGCACGACGTGGGCGAGGCGGTGTGCGAGGCCGGCGCGGACCTCCTGAACGACGCGTGGGGCGGCGTGGACCCCAAGCTGGCCGAGGTCGCGGCCCGTTACGGCGTGGGCCTGGTGTGCACGCACGCGGGCGGCGTGGAGCCGCGCACGCGCCCCCACCGGGTGGAGTACGAGGACGTGATGGCGGACATCCTGCGGGTCACGCTCGGGCTGGCCGAGCGCGCGGTGGCGCTGGGCGTCCGGCGCGACGGCATCATGATCGACCCGGGGCACGACTTCGGGAAGAACACCCGGCACTCGCTGGAGGCGACCCGGCGGCTCGGCGAGATGGCGGAGACGGGCTGGCCGGTGCTGGTCTCGCTGTCGAACAAGGACTTCGTCGGCGAGACGCTCGACAAGCCGGTGAAGGAGCGCGTCCTGGGCACGCTCGCGACGACGGCCGTCTCGGCGTGGCTGGGCGCGCAGGTCTACCGCGTGCACGAAGTGGCGGAGACGAAGCAGGTGCTGGACATGGTGGCGTCCATCGCCGGCCACCGCCCCCCGGCCGTCACCCGCCGCGGCCTGGCCTGACCCGGGCCCACGACCCGACGGACGGGGTCCGGCGCGGCCTGACGGCCGGCCGTCCTCCTCCGCGGGCCACCGCGGTTCCGCGGTGGCCCGGCGGGGATCCTGCGCGGCGGGGGTCCGTCAGGCCCCCGCCTCCTTCGTGACCAGGCGGACCGCCTCCTCCACGTCGTCCGTGACGTGGAAGAGGTGCAGGTCGTTCGGGCCGGCCTTGCCTCCGGCGATGAGCGTGTCCCGGAACCAGTCGACCAGGCCGCCCCAGTAGGCGGAGCCGAAGAGGACGATCGGGAAGCGCGTGACCTTCTTGGTCTGGACGAGGGTCAGCGCCTCGAACAGCTCGTCCAGCGTGCCGAGTCCGCCCGGCAGCACGACGAACCCGCTCGCGTACTTCACGAACATCGTCTTCCGCACGAAGAAGTAGCGGAAGTCGACGCCGAGGTTGACGTACTGGTTGAGCCCCTGCTCGAAGGGGAGTTCGATGCCGAGGCCGACGGAGATGCCGCCCGCCTCCGTCGCCCCCTTGTTGGCGGCCTCCATCGCGCCGGGCCCGCCGCCCGTGATGACCGCGAAGCCCGACTCGACGAGGCCGCGCCCGATGGCGATGCCGGCCTCGTACTCCGGGGAGTCCCGGGGCGTGCGGGCCGAGCCGAAGACGCTGATGGCGGGTGGCAGTTCGGCGAGGGCCCCGAAGCCCTCGACGAACTCGGACTGGATGCGCATCACCCGGAAGGGGTCCTCGTGGACCCAGTCCGCGGCCCCTCTCGTGTCCAGCAGGTGCTGGTCCGTGGTGCCCGCCTGCATCTGGCCGTACCGGCGTACCACCGGCCCCCGGCGCTGCTCCCGCCGCGCGCGCGGTCCTTCGGGATGTGCCATGCCGTGCTCCCTCCGCTGCAGATCGTTGCTGTTCAGCGTAGGCCCACGGGCGCGGCCTCCGGAAAGGTCAGCCGACCAGCCAGGCGCGCAGCCGCTCCTCGCAGTCGTTGATCAGCGAGGCGCGGACGCGCTCGTCCCGCTTGTGGGCGAGCGTCGGGTCGCCGGGGCCGTAGTTGACGGCGGGGACGCCGAGCGCGCTGAAGCGGGAGACGTCGGTCCAGCCGAACTTGGGCTTGGGGGTCCCGCCGACGGCCTCGATGAACGCGGCGGCGGCGGGGTGGGACAGCCCGGGCAGCGCGCCGGGCGACTCGTCGTCCACGACGAGCCCGGCGACGCCGCAGTCCGCGAAGACCTCGCGGACGTGCTCCAGCGCCTGCGCGGGGCTGCGGTCGGGCGCGTAGCGGTAGTTGACGGTGACGGTGCACGCGTCGGGGATGACGTTGCCGGCGACGCCGCCCTCGATGCGGACGGCGTTGAGGCCCTCGTGGTACTCCAGGCCGTCGATGACGGGGCGGCGCGGCTCGTAGGCGGCGAGCCGGGCGAGGATCGGCGCGGCGGCATGGATGGCGTTGCTGCCCATCCAGCTGCGCGCGGAGTGGGCGCGCTCGCCCGCGGTGTGCAGGTGGACCCGCAGGGTGCCCTGGCAGCCGCCCTCGACCTGGGCGTCGGAGGGCTCCAGGAGGACGGCGAAGTCGGCGGCGAGCCAGTCGGGGTGGGCGTCCGCGATGCGGCCGAGGCCGTTGAGGTGGGAGGCGACCTCCTCGTTGTCGTAGAAGACGAGGGTCAGGTCGCGGTTGGGCTCGGGCACGGTGGCGGCGATGCGCAGCTGCACCGCGACGCCGGACTTCATGTCGCTGGTGCCGCAGCCCCACAGGAAGCCGTCCTCGTCCAGCCGGGAGGGGACGTTGCCGGCGATGGGGACGGTGTCGATGTGTCCGGCGAGCACGACGCGCTCGGCACGGCCCAGGTTCGTGCGGGCCACGACGTTGTTGCCGTAGCGGTCCACCGTCAGGTGCGGCAGCGCGCGCAGGGCGCTTTCGACGGCGTCGGCCAGCGTCTTCTCGCTCCCGCTCTCGGACGGGACGTCGACGAGCTGGGCGGTGAGGGCGGCGGCGTCGAGGGACAGGTCGAGTGCGGCGTCATCCATGCGTGCGACTCTAGCCCGGGCGGTGCGGGCGCGGCCGGGCCGGAGGGCGGCCCGGGGCCGTCGTCAGCCCGCTCCAGTAACGTGGGCCGCATGTCCCGGATCTTCGTCACCCGACGTGGCCGCGTGTTGCGCATCGTGGCCGCCTGCGCCGTGCTGCTGGCGCTGATCGGCTACGGGATCGCCCAGCTGGTGACGGGCGGCCCGGGAGCGCCGCGCTGCACGGTGCGCGCCGACGGCGCCTCGTACTCCCTCTCGCCCGAGCAGGCGGTGAACGCGGCGACGATCTCGGCCGTGGGGTCCGGGCGCGGGCTGCCGGAGCGGGCGGTGACGATCGCCCTGGCCACGGCCATGCAGGAGTCGGGGCTGCGCAACATCCACCACGGCGACCGGGACTCGCTGGGCCTGTTCCAGCAGCGGCCCACGCAGGGCTGGGGCTCCGCTCGGCAGATCACCGACCCCGTGTACGCGGCGGGGAAGTTCTACGACCACCTGGTGGAGGTGCCGGGCTACTCGCGGCTGCCGCTGACGGTGGCCGCGCAGAAGGTGCAGCGCAGCGGCTTCCCGCAGGCGTACGCCAAGCACGAGCCGGACGCGTCGCTGCTGTCGTCCGCGCTCACGGGCCGGGCGGTGGCGGCCTTCAGCTGCACGACGAGCCCGAGCGACGGCAAGAAGGGGGACGTCTCGGCGGTACGGGCCAAGCTGCGCCGGGAGTTCGGTGCGGCGGCGGTGCCGGCGGCGGAGACCCTGGCGGCCCCGGTGAGCGGTGGTGCGGGCGCGGCGGGCGGTGCCGCCGCGCGGACGCTCGCGGTGCCCGTGCCGGACAAGGCGACGGGGCCGGGCGAGCCGGCCGGGAGCGGCCGGGAGCGGCGCGGCTGGCAGCTGGCCTCGTGGGCGGTGGCCCACGCGACCGAACTGCGGGTCGAGCGGATCTCCTTCGGCGGCCGGGTGTGGACGGCGGCCGATTCGCGGGACGGCTGGCGCAAGGACGGCAAGGCCGCGGCGGAGGGCGGGAATTCCCCCGGGATCGCGGCCGCAGAGGTACGGATCACGACCGCTCAGTAGTGCGACCGTCCCCCCGCCGGAGGTAGGCACAACAGCCCCGCGCGCTTAATGGGCAACGCCCGCCCCAGGCGTCGGGATTTCCCGGGAATTCCTTGTGACTAAAGGCTTGTCAGCCTTCCCGACCTGCATACCGCACGCCCGTTTTGCCCCGCTTTTAGGGGGACAGATAATGCGACGCATTACCAACTCTTTACCGTGGCGCACCGCAACCTTCCACGGATTCGCGCGGTAGTCACTGCGTCCGCTCGCCGGACAGCCAAAGTCCTCAACTCCGCCAAAGGAGCATCATGTCCCTCCCCCTGACGCGTCGGATCGCCCGGGCCGCACTGCTGGTGGCCGCCGGTGCGGCACCCGTGATCGGCGCGGCCGGAGCGGCGAGCGCCGCCCCGCAGGCCACCGACCTGGCGAGCGGCCTGACCGCGGTGGACGGCGCGAACCTCGGCACCAACGTCGACGCGGCCGCCCACAAGGCCGGGGAGACGGTGTCGGGCGTCGGCACCAGCGCCATCAAGACCACCGTGCCCGGCGCCGCCGACGCCACCGGCAAGGCCGCCAAGACCGCCGCCCCCGCCGTCCAGAAGGTCGCCGGCCAGGCCGCGGGCACCACCTCCGGGCTCGCGGGCGAGGCCACGAAGACCGCCGGCGGCCTCAACGCCAAGGGCCTGCCCCTCGGCGGCGGCCAGCTCCCGATCGGCGGCTGACCCAGCGCACGGACGAGCACGCGAGAGGGCCCGGGAGACGTCTCCCGGGCCCTCTCGCGTGTGCGCTCGTCCCGCGGGCGGCTACTGCGCCAGGCGGCGGACCGCGGCCTCGACCCGCTCGTCGGTCGCGGTGAAGGCGATCCGCACGAACCGCTCCCCGGCCTCCCCGTAGAAGACGCCGGGCGCCACCAGGATGCCGAGCTCGGCCATGGCCGCGACGGTGTCCCAGCAGGGCTCGTCCCGCGTGGCCCACAGGTACAGCGACGCCTCGCTGTGCTCGATGCGGAAGCCCGCGCCCTCGAAGGCGGCCCGCAGGGCGTCGCGGCGGCCGGCGTAGCGCGCCCGCTGCTCGGTCACGTGCGCCGTGTCCCCCAGGGCCGCGACCGTGGCGGCCTGGACCGGGGCGGAGACCATCATCCCGCCGTGCTTGCGGATCTGCAGCAGCTCACCGAGGACGGCGGGGTCGCCGGCCAGGAAGGCCGCGCGGTAGCCGGCCAGGTTCGACCGCTTGGAGAGCGAGTGCACCGCGACGATGCCCTCGTACGAACCGCCGCAGACGTCCGGATGCAGGACGGAGACGGGGTCGGCCTCCCAGCCCAGCTCCACGTAGCACTCGTCGCTGAAGAGCAGCACCCCGTGCTCGCGCGCCCACGCCACGGTGCGGCGCATCTCGTCGGCGGACAGGACGCGGCCGGTGGGGTTGGACGGGGAATTGAGCCAGAGCAGCTTCAGGCCCGTGGGGTCGAGCTCCGTGGGGTCGTCGTAGACGACGGGCTCGGCGCCCGCGAGGCGCGCGCCGACCTCGTAGGTCGGGTAGGCCAGGCGCGGGTGGGCGATCTTGGCGCCCGCGCCGAGGCCGAGCTGCGTCGGCAGCCAGGCCACCAGCTCCTTGGAGCCGACGATCGGCAGCACGTTGGTGTGCGCCAGGTCCCGGGCGCCCAGCCGGCGCTCCGCCCAGCCGGTCAGCGCGTCGCGCAGTGCGGGCGTGCCCCACACCGTGGGATAGCCGGGGCTGTCGGCGGCCTCGGTGAGCGCCCGCTGGATCAGCGCGGGCACCGGGTCGACGGGCGTGCCGACCGAGAGGTCCACTATTCCGCCGGGGTGGGCTGCCGCTTTCGCCTTGTAGGGGGCGAGCCGGTCCCAGGGGAAGACGGGGAGGCGGGAGGAGACTGCGCTCACGGTGTTCGCTCTCTTGCTCTGGGGGTGACCGGAGATACGCCGCGGCCCCGCACGGCGGCGGCCGTACGGGGCCGGGGTGGCCGCTTCGGTCAGTGCTCCGCCGGGTTGATGTCCGCGGGCAGCGCGGCGATGAAGGGGTGGTCGCGCTCGATCAGGCCGAGCTTCGAGGCGCCACCGGGCGAACCGAGCTCGTCGAAGAACTCGACGTTCGCCTTGTAGTAGTCCTTCCACTCCTCGGGAGTGTCATCCTCGTAGAAGATCGCCTCGACGGGGCAGACCGGCTCACAGGCACCACAGTCGACACATTCGTCCGGGTGGATGTACAAGGACCGGGAACCCTCGTAGATGCAGTCGACGGGGCACTCCTCGATGCACGCCTTGTCCTTCACGTCGACACAAGGCTGCGCGATGACGTAGGTCACGCTGTCGTTCCTCCTCGGTAGGGCTCATCTCGCGCGGGAGCGCGGCGTCGTCGATGCCCACACCTAGTATCTCCGTTCCCGGGCACTTGACGAACAAGAGGGGCGAGGAGAGCTGTGGAATTCACCACGGGCGGACGGCTGGAAATCAGGATCAGTACCGCTGATGTGGGAAAAAGGGTATCCGTACGCCGTCTGAACCCTTCCGCAGGGTCTCCGGAGGGATCTTCCGAGCGGTTCACGGACACCGTCGGCACCCTCACCTCCTGGGAGGGCGGAGTGCTGCGGATCACACGGCGGACCGGAGAGATTGTCACTTTCGACGAGGCCTCGCTCGTGGCCGGCAAGGTCGTCCCCGGCCCTCCGCCGCGCCGCCGCGGCCCCGCGGCGACCGTGCGCGAGCTCCAGGAGATCGCGACCCGGGGCTGGCCCCCGCGGGAGACCGCACGGCTCGGTGCCTGGACCCTGCGCGCGGCGGGCGGCTTCACCGCCCGTGCCAACTCGGTCCTGCCGCTCGGCCCTTGCGGGCTGCCGCTGCCGGAGGCCGTGGACCGGGTGACCGCCTGGTACGCCGAGCGGTCCCTGCCCGCGATGGTCCAGATCACCACCGGAGACCCGGAGCAGGACGCCCTCCTGGACGCCGAGCTGGCCCGGCGCGGCTGGACCGAGGAACGCCACGCCCTCATGCGGACGGCGGCGCTGGCGCCGGTGGCGGATACGGGGGCCGCCACGGAGCACGTGCGGCTCGCGCGCACCCCCGGCGAGGCGTGGCTGCGCGCCTACGGGCGCACGGACGGCGGCGCCGAGGACGCCCTCGCTGTGCTGGGCGGCGGGCCCTCGGTGTGGTTCGCGACGGTCCCCGGGGCGCCGGGCGAGGGCCCGGTGGCCGTCGGGCGGTGCGTGGTGGACGGCCGGTGGGCAGGCTTCTCGGCGGTGGCCGTCAGCCCGGAGCACCGCAGGCGCGGGCTGGCCACGCAGGTCATGGCGCGCCTCGCGGAGCAGGCGCTGAGCGAGGGCGCCTCGGCGGCGTACCTGCAGGTGGAGACGGACAACGGCGCGGCGACGGCGCTCTACGACGAGATGGGCTTCACGACGCACCACGCGTACCACTATCGCCGCGCGGCGCGCCCTTAGCGCCGATTACGGTGATCGTCTGCTCCGGCCGGACCCTCGCCGTCGTGGCTCGTCGCCGTCCCGGCGGGGGCTTCTTGCCCGGCGGCGAAGCACACGGTAGAGAGGCCTGGCCTCTCGGTCCCGCCGCGGCGGCGTCCAGCCGCCGTGGCGGGGGTCCGGCGGAATGCACGGTCAGCGCAACCGGCGCGCACCATGGAAGGCGGGAGGCGGAGGCACCATGAACGACACCACCGGACGGCAGCGGTTCGCCGAGGCGGCACGCGAGGAGCGGCCCGACCTCGCGCTGCTGTGCCTGCTGATCGCCGCCGAGGCCGACCCGGAGCCGGGCGAGGAGGCGATCGACGCCGCGCAGATGGAGCTGGACCGGCTCGCCGGGCTGCTCCCCGCGCTGGGCCGGCAGGCCGCCCCGCGCCGGTGGGCGGAGGCGCTCGCGGAGCTCCTGGGCGAGCGGTGCGGCTTCCACGGCTCCCCGGCCGACTACCGGCGCCTGGAGTCCTCGCTGCTGACCGAGGTGCTCCGGCGGCGGCGCGGGCTGCCGATCCTGCTGTCCGTGGTGTGGATGGAGGTCGCGCGGCGGGCCGGGGCGCCGGTGTACGGGGTGGCGCTGCCGGGTCACTTCGTCGTCGGGTTCGGCGACCCCCTCGGCGGGCACGTCCTGGCCGATCCCTTCGACGGCGGCCGGATCCTGTCCGAGGAGGAGGCGGGACTGCTGGTCGCGGGCGCGACGGGCACCCCGCTCGCCCCCTCGATGTTCTCCCCCGCGGAGCCGGTGGAGATCGTGCTGCGCGTGCTGAACAACATCCGTGCCTGGGCCGCGGCCCGCCCCGAGCGCAGCGACGTCCAGCTGTGGGCCGTCGAGCTGTCCCTGCTGCTGCCCAGCCACCCGGCCAGGCTCCGCTACGAGCGCGCCGAGCTGCTCGTGGAGCGCGGCGACTTCGTGGCGGGCGCGCACGCGATGGAGGAGTACGCGGAGGTCATCGACGCGCTGGAGCCGACGGTTGCGGAGACGGTGCGCCGGCAGGCCCGGGCGGCCCGGGCGATGCTCAACTGACGGGCGCCGGGCGCGGCGCCCGCCGCCGTCCGCCCGGCTGTCACAGCCAGCCCTTGTCCCGCGCGATCCGCTCCGCCTCGGCGCGGTTGCGCGCCCCGGTCTTCTGGATGGCCGTCGAGAGGTAGTTGCGGACGGTCCCGTTCGACAGGTGCAGCCTTCTGGCCAGCTCCGCGTTGGTCGAACCGTCGGCGGAGGCCCGCAGCACCACGCGCTCGCGGTCGGTCAGCGGATTGGCGCCCTCCGCGAGCGCCGCCGCCGCGAGGGTGGGGTCGATGACGCGCTCGCCGCGCAGCACCCTGCGCAGGGCGTCCGCGAGCTGGGCCGCGGGCGCGTCCTTGACGAGGAAGGCCTCCGCGCCGGACTCCATGGCCCGGCGCATGTAGCCCGGGCGCCCGAACGTCGTGAGGATCACGACCTTGAGGGCCGGCAGCTCGCGGCGGACCAGGGCGGCCGCGTCGAGCCCCGTCATGCCGGGCATCTCGATGTCGAGCAGGACCACGTCCAGGTCGTGGGCGCGGGCGGCGTCGAGGACCTCGTCGCCCCGGGAGACCTGGGCGACGACCTCGATGTCGTCCTCCAGGCCGAGCAGCGCCGCCAGCGCCTCCCTGACCATGGACTGGTCCTCCGCGAGGAGGACTTTGATGATGCGTCGGCCGGCCGGATCGGCGGGGTGGTGCTGGTCTGTCACGACGACAGCGTAGGCCGCTCCGGGGCGAGGCTGCGCGAGAGAGGGACGAAAGCGCGCAAGCGGAAGCCGCCGCGCGGGCCCGGGCCGGTCTCCAGACGGCCGTCGGCGAGGTGGAGCCGCTCGGACAGGCCCGTCAGGCCGTTGCCGGGAGGGCCGCCCCGGGGGCCGCGTCCGTTGTCGCTGACGGTCAGGCAGAGCTCGTCGCCCTCCTCGGCCAGCGTGATCTCGCAGCGCCGTGCGGCGCTGTGCCGCACCACGTTGGTCACGGCCTCCCGCAGCGCCCAGGCCAGCGCGCCCTCCTCGTCGGGCGGCAGGTCGGGATGGTCGGTGGCGGCGCGGGCGAGGTCGGCGGCGATGCCGGCCGCGGCCAGGGCCGTCCGGGCGCCCGCCAGCTCGGCCTCCAGCGTGGGGCGGCGGAAGCCGCTCACCGCCTCCCGGACGTCCACCAGCGCCTGGCGGCTGACCCGTTCGATGTCGGCGACCTGCTGGGCCGCCTGGTCGGGCCGGTCCGGGAGCATCCGCCCGGCCAGCTCGCTCTTGAGCGTGATCAGCGACAGGGAGTGCCCGAGCAGGTCGTGCAGGTCGCGGGCGAGGCGCAGCCGCTCCTCGTTGGCGGCGAGGTGGGCGACCGTGGCACGGGCCTCGCGCAGCGCGCGGGTCGTCATCGCCATCTGACGCACCCCCACCATCGCGAAGCCGCCGAGCAGCGCCGGGATGACGAGGGCGGCCAGGTATTCGGGGGCGCCCGGCGTCATCGCACCGAGTCCCGCCAGTACCCCCGTGACCAGCGGAATCGTGATGCGGGACAGCTTCGTCGGCAGAACCGCGCCGGAGGCGACGCAGACGTAGACGAAGAGGACGAGCCAGGCGCCCCCGAGCGTGAGGGACAGCACGACCGCGACGGACAGCAGCGCGGCGAGCGCGCCGAGCACGCGGGCGCGCTCCAGAGGACGGGACGTGTGCCGGAAGACCAGGGCGAGGTAGCCGGCGACGAAGACCGCGAGGCCGCAGCCGCCGAAGACGTCGCCGGCCAGGGTGTGGTGGCCGCCGAGGACGTCCTCGACGGGGGCCGCCATGTAGGCGAACCAGATGGCGATCCAGATGAGCTTGATGATCACCTGGCGGCGGTTGTCGGGCTCCATGCCGATGCCGATGGTGTACGACGGGTCGTCATGGACCTCCATGGCGGCGCGCCATGGGTTCCGGCGCCGCGGTCGTGCTGCCATGTCCTGCCCGTCTTCCTGGTCCTGGTGTCCGCTCAGGACTTGCGGGTGTCCTTGCGGTACAGCCAGGCTGCCATGCCGGCGAACAGCACGAGGTAGACCGCGAGGAGCGCCACGTGCTTCGCCTCGGGGGCGTTCGCCTGCTCGATCGACCGGCCGAGACCGGCGTACGCGTAGGTGGGCGTCCACTCCGCGACCTTCTGCAGCCACGTGGGGAAGGTGGTGGTCGGCATCCACAGGCCGCCGAGCATCGACAGCGCGAAGTAGATGATCATCGTAATGGGGCGGACGGCGTCGCCCGTGGCGAGGTAGCCGACGGCCACGCCGAGCGCGGCGAAGACGATGCTGCCCGCCCAGATCGCGCCGACGAGCGCGAACCACTGCCAGGCGGCGCCCATCCGGACGTCCTTGACGAGGACGGCGACCAGGAAGACCACGAGGATCGAGGGGAGCGAGACCACGGCGGCGGAGGCGACCTTGGCCGTCACGTAGCCGCGGCCGGGCAGGGCGGTCAGGCGCAGCTGGCGCACCCAGCCCTTCTCGCGCTCCTTGGCGATCCGCTCGCTGTTGCCCACGAGGACGGCGGTGATGGCACCGAAGGAGGCCATGGAGACCATCATCAGCAGCGGCAGGGTCAGCCCGGTGCCCTCGACGACCTCGGTGCTGCTCGCGCCGCCCGCGATCATCAGGTAGAGGGCGGCGGGGTAGATCACCGAGAAGAACATGAACTTCTTGTTGCGCAGGGTGCGCGCGATCTCGAGCTTGATCAGGGTGGTCATCGGGCCGCCTCCTCGGCGGTGGCAGCGGCGTCGGTGATGGCGATGAAAGCCTGCTCCAGGCCGAGCCCCGCGACCTCCAGGTTGCGCGGGTAGAGGCCGAGCCCGTAGACGGCGTGGACCGTGGCGTCGGCGTCGTGCGACTGGATGCGCACCGTGCGGCCGGACATCTCCAGGGAGGACAGGAACGGCAGCTCGCGCAGGGCGGCTTCGCCGATGTGCCCGTCCAGGTCGAAGACGATGCGGCGGGCCCCGGCCTTCGCCTTGATCTCGGCGGCCGAGCCGTCCGCGAGGACCCGCCCGCGGTGCAGCACGATCACGCGGTCGGCGATGGCGTCGGCCTCTTCGAGGTAGTGCGTGGCGAAGAGGATGGCGCGCCCGGCCCGGGCCTGCTCGCGCATGACGCCCCAGAACGCCTGGCGGGCGGAGACGTCCATGCCGGTCGTGGGCTCGTCCAGCACGATGAGCTCGTTGGCGCCGGCCGTCGCGAGCGCGAACCGCACCCGCTGCTCCTGGCCGCCGGAGAGCTTGTTGACCTGCCGGTCGGCTATGTCGGTGAGATCGGCGGCGGCGAGCACCTGGTCGACGGGGTGGCGACGGGGGTGCAGATCACAGCCGAGCTTCACGATCTCGCGGACGGTCACGTCCTCCATCAGGCCGCCGGACTGCAGCATCGCGCCGACCCTGCCCTGGGCGACGGCCTCCCGGGGGCTGGTGCCGAAGAGCTCGATCCGGCCCGCGTCGGGGTTCCTCAGGCCGAGGAGGAGGTCGAGGGTGGAGGACTTGCCGGCGCCGTTGGGGCCGAGCAGGGCGACGGTCTCGCCCGGGTACAGCTGCAGGTCCAGATCAGCCACGGCACGCACCGCGCCGTAGCTCTTGCTGACGTTCTCGAAACTGACCACGGGAGCGCCGGTGCGGCGCCCGTCCCCCGTGTACGTGACTGCTGTGGTGGTCATGTCCACCATCCTGTCCGGCGGGCGGGGTCCGCGGCAGTGTCAGCCGTACGGTCCTGGCGATGACAGATGTCATGGGATGCCCCCTGACATGAGCGAGCCCCCGCGCCACGGGGGCGCGGGGGCTCGCACGGCCTGTAAGCCGGCCGGACGGGCGGGCCGTCAGCTGAGCGGGATGGTCCCGATCCGCTCGGCGGGCGTCTTGCCCATGAGCGCCTTGCGCAGCGCGCCGACCACGTCCTGCGGAGTGACCTCCGTCTTGGTGCCGTTGCCGCGCTGGATGAGGACGCCCTTGAACTTGGTGCCGTACAGCTCCTTGAGCGCTTCGAGGTCGTAGCTCTCGACGAGCTTGCCGTTGACCTCCTTGACGCCAAGGATCTTCGGCAGCGAGCGCTCCGGGCCGAACTGGATGCTGTGCACCGCATCCGTGCGCACCGTGACCAGGCCGGACATGGCGGGCTGCGCGAACTCCTTCATCATCCGGTCGACCTCGGCGTTGCTCACCTTCGGCTGCTGGCTCGAGCTCGGCAGCGCCACCGTGGTCTCCTGACCCGTGGCGGCACGGTCCTTGTACGCCTTGGCCACGGCCTCGACGCCCTTGTCGCCGTCGATGCCCTCGTACGGCTTGCCGTAGACGGGCACGGCCTTGCCCGCCTCGAACTTGATCGTGCCGTCCTTGGCCGCGCCCGACTCGCCGGCGAGCGTCTTGAGCGCGTCCGCGATCTTCTCCTCGTCGGCGACGATCACGGGCTCGGCCTTGCGGGTGCCGCCGATGAGCGAGGGGATGACCGTCAGCGGGTTGTAGTCCCGGCCGGCCGCCGCGCGCACCGTGGCCTGGGTGTCGATGGACAGGCCCGCCACGGACGGCTTGAGCTGCGCCTCCTTGCCGCCGATGGAGACCTTCAGCGGCTTCGTCGCCCGGTCGCCGAGCGCGGAGTCGAGCTTCTGGACGGCCTGCTCCTTGGAGGAGCCGCCGATGTTCACCCCGAGCACGGTGGTGCCGTTCGGCACGTCCGCGTGGTCGAGCAGCAGCCCGGCGCCGTACGCGACACCGGCCAGGCCGACGACCGCGCCGCCCAGCAGCACGAGCTTGGAGCGGCCCTTCTTCTTCGGCTTGGACTTCGCGGGCGCGCTCTTCGCGGCGCCCTTGGGGGCCGCGCCCTTGGCCGCGGGCGGCGGCGGGACGGCCGGTCCGGCGCCGGGGCCCGGCACCTTGGGCTTGGGCACGGCGATGCGCGGCGCACCGCTGTCCACGGGCTTCTTGGGCTGCGCGGCCCCGCCCGGGCCGGGCGGCGGCACGGCGGGCACACCGCTGACGAGCGTCGCGCCGCCGGCCTGGGCGCCGGCCGCGGGGGCCTGGGGGCCGCCCTTCTTGCCGCCCTTGCCCTTGGCTCCCTTGCCGCCCTTGGGTGCCTGGGGGGCCTTGCCGGGGGCCGCCGGTGCGGCGCCGGCGGCGGACTGCGCGCCGACGGGCGGGGCGGGCACGCGGGGCACGCCCTCGTGCGGGGTGTCCGTACGCCCGGTGCCGCCACCGGCGGGGGCGAACGGCGCCGCTGTGCCCTGGCCCATGGCGGGCGCGGGGAACTGCTGCGTGCTCTCCGGCTCGGTCCACTGCGTGCTGGTGCTCGGCGGCGTGCCCGGGGCCTGCATGATGCCCATGGGGCCGGTGTTCACCGGGTCGTCGGGCCAGGGCGCGCCGTTGCCGTTGCCCGGGGCGGGCGGCTGCGGCATCGAACCGGTCGTCTGCGGGTCACCCGGCCACGGCGTGGAGGCCGTGGTGGAAGGGCCGGCCGGCCAGTCGTCCACGGGGGCGGCGGGAGCGGAGGAGGCCGACGGGCCGCCCGGCCAGTCGTCCTGCGCACCGCGGCGCTGCGCCCGGCCACCGCCGGCCGCACCACCGGGCACACCGGCACCACCGGGCACACCTGCGCCCGGAATGTCGTTCATGCCTGCGTTCATACCTGCATTCATGCCCGGGTTCGCACCCGGGTCCATGCCCGCGTCCCACGACGTCGCACCCGTGGCCGAGGAGCCGCCGGGCCAGTCGTCCTGCGCGCCGCGCCGCTGCGCCGCGCCGCCCGTCCGGGGGGCGCCGCCCTGCTGCGTGGTGTCGCGCTGCCAGCCGTTGCCCGGGGCGGGCGGCTGGGGCATCGAACCGGTCGCCTGCGTATCGCCGGGCCACGGCGCACCGCCCGCGACCTGGCCCATGGCCGGGTTCGCGGCGGCAGGAGCCTGCGGGGCGTTGCGCGGGCCGGAGTGCTGCGGGGCACCGGAGACCGGCGCACCGCCCTGCGGCGCGCCCGCGCCGGGAGCGCCGCCCTGGGCCGCGGACCGGCGGGCCGCCGCGCTCCCCGAGGGGGCGGGGCCGCCGGACTTGCGCGGGGCGAACCAGTCGCTGGCCTTCTCGCCCTTGGCGCCCTGCTCCTTGTCGCCGGAGCGGTCCTGCGGCTTGCGGCCGGGAGGCGTCGTGGGGGCGGGGCGGCGCGGCAGTTCGGCCTTGCGCTCGCCCGCCGGGGCGCCGCCGCCGGCCGGCGCAGCCGGCTTGGCGGGCGTGCTCGCGGGCGCGGCCTCGCCGTCGACGGGGGTGCGCATGATGACCGGCGGGATGGGCCGGGATCCCGGGATGTTGATACGGATCCGCGTCGTCAGCGTGGTCTCGGTCTTGGGCTCTTCGGGCCTGGAGGCCGCGGCCGCGCGGGCCTGCTCCTCACTGCCGTACGGAGGGGTCCCGGACGGGTAGGCGGCGCCACCGCGCCCCTGGGGCCCGGAGGACGAACTGTCAGATTCACGGCTCAAAGCAGGTTCTCCCGGTTAGCTCCGCCGCCCGTCATGACCTCGCTCGGGCGGCTCGGCGGCGCGCACCACCATACTGGGCACCGCGCACACGCACTTGACGACCGCCGGTTCGCACCGGCGGGCGGGAGCGCGCTGCGTGGCCGCGCGCCGTCGGCCCGTCACGGGACAAGTCCGGCAGATACCGGATGACCTGCTGGGGAGCCGAACGACACTCAGGCAGAAATCGTCACGTCACTTGCCAAGTCGGACCGAAGGTCCGTCCGGTTGCGGCAGTTTCGGCACAGTGGCGCACATCACAGCCAGCGCCATCCCGCCCAGCAGGAAGACGTACGCGCCGATTCCGGCGCCGAAGAAGAAGTCGCCCTCGGGGCGGGACGAGGTCATCAGGAGCACCGCGACGAGCCAGCCGCCGCCGGCCACCGCACCGCCGGCGCGGGTGCCCATGGCGGTCACCGCGCCGTAGCTGAGGCCCGCGACGGCGAGCAGGGCCAGCGACAGGCCGCCGGGGAACCAGCCGCCCTGGGTGAGCGCGCCGGCGAAGCCGGTCGCGGCGCCGAGGACGAACAGGCCGGCGAAGGCGGCGATGCGCCCGGCGCTGAGGGGGGCGGTCATCCCGGTCATGCGTCCACCCCGGCGAACAGGTCGTCCTCGCGGGGGCCCGCGGCCCGGCCGCGGACGAGCTTGTAGTACTCGTCGGCGAGGATCGGCTGGCCCAGGTCGTTGGAGAGCGCGAAGAACGGGCCGTCCACGGCGATCTGGGTGGCGTGGGCACGCATCGCCGCGGCCTTGGCCTCCGCATGACCGGCGGTCGGGATCGCGGCCGTCACCTCGTCGTCGGGGACGACGCCCGGCACGTCGGCCGGGGAGGCGATGCCCGGGAAGGGGATCTCGCGGCCCGCGGCGCGCAGCCGGGCGAAGCCCTCCTCCACGACGGACAGCGGCACGCAGTTCCAGTAGACCTTCGCGATCTCGTGGGGGTCGCCGAGGTCGCGCCGGAAGGCCGGCTCGCCGGCGAGCTCCGCGGCGCGCATCGCGACGCGGTGCGCCTGGATGTGGTCGGGGTGGCCGTAGCCGCCGTTCGGGTCGTAGGTGACGAGCACCTGCGGACGCACCTCGCGAATCACCTCAACGAGGGACGCGGCGGCCTCGTCCACGTCCGCCCGCCAGAAGCATCCGGGGTGGTCGTTCTGCGGCGCGCCCATCATTCCCGAGTCCCGGTAGCGCCCGGGGCCGCCGAGGAGGCGGTGGTCGGTGACGCCGAGCTCCTTCATGGCGGCGGAGAGCTCGCCGGCGCGGAACGGCCCGAGGGCGTCCTCCCGGTCGGCGGCGAGGTGGGCCAGATCGGCCGGGATCACCTCGCCCTCTTCGCCGAGCGTGCAGGTCACGAGGGTGACGTGGGCTCCTTCGGCCGCGTACTTGGCCATGGTCGCGCCGTTGTTGATGGATTCGTCGTCCGGGTGCGCGTGCACCAGGAGGAGCCGGCGACCCGGCAGGAAGGAGCTGTCGGTCATGGGACCAGCCTACGAGTCCTGCGGGCCCGGCGGACCCCCGCCCGCGGACCCGGGGCGGCCGCCCTCAGAACTTGATGTTGCTGATCACGTCGGTGGCGCTCTTGGTCACCTGGTGGATCGTCGGTCCGAGGGACGAGCTCGCCAGATAGAAGCCCAGCAGGACGCAGACCGCTGCGTGACCGGCCTTCAGCCCGGACTTCCGGCACAGCATGAAGACGACGATCGCCAGCAGCACCACCGCCGAAATCGAGAGTGCCACGGCGGTTCACCTCCAGTAAACGCGCGGTTGGACGGATGACACACGACGGAACAAGCGACGTACAAAAACGACGAAACGCCGAACGGGCAGGCCGAACGGGGTGGAGCGGTTGTCACACGAAACTCATCGGCTATGCGTCCGTGATCATAACTTTCCAGAGCGTGACCCAGCACTGGGTGCATGGGGGCAATTCCGGGGCGCACGGCGGAATCCCGCCGCCTCGCCGTAGGCTCGGCGGCATGACCGGACAAGTCTCGTTCCCGCGACAGTACGCCCGTACGCAGCGCTTCTCGCTCGGCGCGCCGCGCTCGTTCACCGTGTCACCCGACGGCTCGCGTGTCGTCTTCATCCGCTCGCGTTCCGGCACCGATCGTTCGGGCGTGTTGTGGGTCCTCGACCCGGCCACGGGACGGGAGTTCCCCGCCGCCGACCCGGCCGTCCTGCTGGCCGGGGCCGGGGAGGAGCTGTCGGCCGAGGAGAAGGCCCGGCGCGAGCGGCTGCGCGAGGGTTCGGCGGGCGTCGTCGGCTACGCCGTGGACAGCGCGGTGGAGTTGGCCGCGTTCCCGCTGTCTGGCCGGCTGTTCGTGGCGGAGCTGCGCAGCGGCACCGCCCGTGAACTGCCCGTTCCCGGTCCGGTCGCCGACCCGCGCCCCTCCCCCGACGGCCGCCGGGTCGCCTATGTCGCGGGCGGCGCGCTGCGCGTGGTGGACGTGGAGCCGGCGCCTGGCGAGGACCCCGGCGCGAGCGCGGACCGGGCCCTGGCCGAGCCGGACGGGCCCACGGTGACCTGGGGGCTCGCGGAGTTCGTGGCGGCCGAGGAGATGGACCGCCACCGCGGCTTCTGGTGGGCCCCGGACGGGGAGTCCCTGCTGGCCGCGCGGGTGGACGACGCGCCCGTGCAGCGCTGGTGGATCGCCGACCCGGCCAACCCCGGCAGCCGGCCCGCGGAGGTGGGCTACCCGGCGGCGGGCACGCCGAACGCCGAGGTGACGCTCTCGCTGCTGGGCCTGGACGGGACCCGCACGGACGTCCGGTGGGACCGCGCGCGCCACCCGTACCTCGCGCGCGTGCACTGGTCGGCCGACGGGCCCCCGCTGCTGCTGGTGCAGAGCCGCGACCAGCGTCACCAGGCGTATCTCACCGTGGACACCGGGACGGGCGCCACAAGCGTGCTCCACGAAGAGCAGGACGCAAAGTGGCTTGAATTGTTCCCCGGTGTTCCCGCCTGGTCCCCCGACGGGCGCCTGGTGCGCATCTCGGACGAGGACGGCTCCCGGGCCCTGGTGGTCGGCGACCGCACGCTGACCGGAAGCCGGCTGCACCTGCGCGCGGTGCTCGACATCGGCGCCGACGACGTGCTCGTCTCCGCATCGGCCGGGGCCGGCGCGGAGGCGCCCGAGACCGGGGAGACGCACGTCTACCGGGTCAGCGAGCGGGGCGTGGAGCGCGTTTCGCAGGAGCGCGGCTGGCACTCGGCCGTGCGCTCGGGGGCGGTCACCGTCCTGGTGTCCGCGGTACCGGAGCGCGCCGGGGCCACCGTACGGGTCCTGCGCGACGGCGCGGAGGCGACCGGCGTGACCTCGTATGCCGAAGCGCCGGTGCTCACCTCGCGCGCACGGCTCACCGAGGCGGGCGCGCGCCGGATCCCGTGCGCCGTACTCCTCCCGACGGGCTACGCGGAAGGCGACGGGCCGCTTCCGGTCCTCATGGATCCCTACGGCGGTCCGCACGGCCCGCGCGTGGTCGCCGGGCACAACGCCCACCTGACCTCGCAGTGGTTCGCCGACCAGGGCTTCGCCGTGGTGGTCGCCGACGGCCGGGGCACCCCTCACCGCTCCCCCGCCTGGGAGAAGGCGATCCACGAGGACTTCGCCGGCGTCACCCTGGACGACCAGGTCGAGGCCCTGCAGGCGCTGGCCGCGGACTTCCCCCTGGACCTGGGCCGGGTGGGCATCCGCGGCTGGTCCTACGGCGGCTATCTCGCGGCGCTCGCCGTGCTGCGCCGCCCGGACGTCTTCCACGCGGCCGTCGCGGGCGCACCGGTGACCGACTGGCGGCTGTACGACACGCACTACACCGAGCGCTACCTCGGCCTGCCGGACGAGAAGCCGAAGGTGTACGCCCACAACTCGCTGGTCACCGACGACGGGCTGGCGGAGACGGCCGGACCGGTCCGGCCGCTGATGATCGTCCACGGGCTGGCCGACGACAACGTGGTCGCTGCGCACACCCTGCGGCTGTCCTCGGCGCTGCTGGCGGCGGGCCGGCCGCACGAGGTGCTGCCGCTGTCGGGCGTGACGCACATGACCCCGCAGGAGCAGGTCGCGGAGAACCTCCTGCTGCTCCAGGTCGACTTCCTCAAGAAGTCCCTGGGCACGGCCTGACGCTGCGCGCCCCCGCCCGCGGGGGCCGCGTGCGGCGTGCCCGCCACCCCGGCCGGGCACGCCGCGTCAAGCACGCCGCGTCGTCGATACGTCGTCGATCCGCTCAACGTTCGCTCAAGAAGCGCCGCCCGCCCCCTCTCGGTCGGCAGCCCCCTTGACTGCGCTGTGAATCCGTTGCGAAAGTCCGCTCAACCCACTGCGCGCGCCGTGCGTCCGCGGTGGGTTCGACGACGACAGTGCGGGGGATTACGCGATGACGAGTTCCTCCCCGGCCCCGGTGGCGCATCCGGAACCGGTCGGCAGATCACCCGGACAGCTGATGCGGCTGCGCTTCAAACGCGACCGTCCGGGTGTCGTCTCCGCCTACGTGGTGACGTTCTTCTTCCTGGTCGCGCTGGCGGCACCGCTGATCTCGAAGCTCTACGGCAGGAATCCGACGGAGACCTACGGGCTGAACGAGCCGGGCCTGCTCAACGAGTTCGGCTATCCGGTGAAGCCCAACGGGGGAATTTCGGCGGACTTCTGGTTCGGCATCGAGCCCACCCTCGGCCGGGACGTCCTGACCCAGCTGGTCTACGGAATCCGTACGTCCTTGCTCATCGCCGCGGCCGCCACGGTCCTGTGCGTCCTGACCGGCGTGCTCATCGGCGTGACGGCCGGCTATCTGGGCGGCCGGACCGACTATCTGCTCGGCCGCTTCATCGACTTGCTGCTGGCCTTCCCGAGCCAGCTGTCCTTCATCGCCTTCACCCCGGTCGTCTACGCGCTCTTCGTGAGCCCGGAGAAGGAGACCCCGACCTACCTGCGGGTGCTGACGCTGATTCTGGTGCTGTGGGTGCTGGGCTGGATGGGGCTGGCGCGGCTGCTGCGCGGGCAGGTGCTGAGCCTGCGGGAACGGGAGTTCGTCGAGGCGGCGCGGGTCACCGGCGCGTCGCCCTGGCGGATCATCACCAAGGAGCTGCTGCCCAACCTCTGGACGCCCATCCTGGTGCAGTCGACGCTGATGCTGCCCAGCTTCGTGACCATCGAGGCCGGGCTGTCCTTCATCGGCGTCGGCATCGTGGAGCCCACGCCGGACTGGGGCCGGATGTTCGCCAACGGCGCCCACTACTACGAGAGCGACATCACCTACATCTTCTTCCCCGGCCTCGCGATGATCGTTTTCGTGGTCGCCTTCAACCTGCTCGGGGACTCGGTCCGGGACGCCTTCGACCCGCGGACCGGACGCTGAGGACGTGCACACAGGAACCGCCGACGACGGACAGGCAGGTGCATCGACCCATGACGCCCACGACGAAGCCCGCCACGGGACTCCTCCGCTCCAGAGTCCGCCTCGCGGCCGCGGCGGCCGCCCTGGCCTCCGGCGCCCTCGTGCTCTCCGCGTGCAGCAGCGGAGGCGGCGGGGGCGGCGGTGACAGGAGCCAGGGGCCCGGCGCGGACAAGAACGCCTCCGCCAACTACTCGATCGGCACCAAGGAGGACTCCGCCGGGCCGGCGCCCGAGGTGCCCGGCGCGAAGAAGGGCGGGACGGTCGGCGTCCTGCAGCGCGACGCCTTCGTCCACCTCGACCCCGGGCAGATCTACTACAACGACATGCTCGCCAACCAGATGCTCTACAACCGCACGCTCACCTCGTACAAGGTGGACGACAAGGGCAAGGTGAAGATCGTCGGCGATCTGGCGACCGACGCGGGCACGTCGTCCGACGGCGGCAGGACCTGGAAGTTCACCCTCAAGGACGGGCTGAAGTTCGAGGACGGCTCGCCGATCACCGCCAAGGACGTGCGCTGGAGCATCGAACGGCTCTACGCCGACTTCGAGACCGACGGCCCGCAGTACATCCCCCAGTGGCTCTCCGGCGACGGCACGGCCTTCCGCAAGGCGCTGCCCGACGGCCCGTACAAGGGCGCGCACCTGCCCGCGTCGGTGCTGGACACCCCGGACGACAAGACGATCGTCTTCCACTTCCGTCAGCCGCACGCCGACACCCCCTTCGCCACCGCCATGCCGAACATCGGCGCCGTCAAGGCGGAGAAGGACACCAAGCGCAAGTACGACAACGCCCCCTTCGCCTCCGGCCCCTACAAGGTCGGCGAGTACAAGGTCGGCAAGTCGCTGACGCTCGTGCGCAACGAGCACTGGGACGCGAGGACCGACCCGATCCGCCACCAGTACGCCGACCGGTTCCAGATCAGCTTCGGCCACCAGTACGCGGACTCCACGCGGCGCTACCTCGCCGACCAGGGCGCCGACAAGAACACCCTGTCGTTCTCCAACGCCGTCGCCCCGGAGATGACCGAGAAGGTCCTCGGCCAGGCCGACACCAAGGCGCGCCGGCACGTGGAGATCCAGCCGTACGTGGACTACATCAGCTTCAACATGGACCGGCTCAAGGACGTAGGCGTCCGCAAGGCGCTCGCGTACGCGATGCCCAACGGGCAGATCCTCCAGCAGATGGGCGGCGCGACCGCCGGGGTGGTCGCCACCAACTTCCTCTCCCCCGCCATGGACGGCTACCGGCCGACCGACCCGTTCCGGAAGAAGGACAAGCCGGCCGGCGACCCGGACAAGGCCCGCGAGCTGCTCAAGGCGGCCGGCAAGGAGGGCCAGGAGATCGTCTACGCCTACGCCAACACCGACATCCAGCAGAAGGTCTCCGTGGTCGTCACCCAGGCCCTGGAACGCGCGGGCTTCAAGGTGCAGAAGAAGGAGATCGACTCCAACACCTGGCGGACCGCGATCGCCGAGGTGAAGAACAAGTTCGACATCTACCGCACCTCCTGGGGCGCGGACTGGCCCGTCGCCTCGACCGTCGTACCGCCCCTCTTCGACGGCCGGCAGATCGCCGACGGCTCCCAGAACTACGGCCACCTCGACAACCCCGCCGTCAACAAGGAGATCGACCGGATCAACGCGATCCCCGACGTGAAGCAGGCCGCGCCCGAGTGGCAGAAGCTCGCCGACAAGATCCTCACCGAGGACGTGCCGGGCGTGCCGACCTTCTACAACACCCAGTTCTCCCTGTGGGGCTCGAACCTGGGCGGAGTCCGCTACCAGCCGGTCTACGGAACCGTCGACCCGACCGGCGTCTACGTCAAGTAACGCTCCCCGGACGGCGGACCATGCTGCGCTTCCTCGCGCGCCGCTCGCTCGGCGCCCTCGTCATCATCGTGCTGATCAGCGCGATCACCTTCGCCCTGTTCTTCGCGCTGCCCTCCCAGCCGGCCCTGATGTCCTGCGGCAAGAACTGCACCCCGGACGCCATCGCCCTGATCAACAAGAACCTCGGTCTGGACGAGCCGGTGCCCGTGCAGTACTGGCACTACATGACGGGCATCTTCACCGGCCGCGACTTCACCGTCGGCCAATGCCCGGCGCCCTGCTTCGGCTACTCGTTCTCCAACCAGCAGCCGGTGTGGGGCACCATCGTGGACCGCTTCCCCACGACCCTGTCCATCACGCTCGGCGGAGCCGCCGTCTTCCTCGTCGTCGGCGTCGGCATCGGCATGATCGCCGCCGCCTTCCGGGGGACCTGGATCGACAAGTTCTTCAGCTCCCTGTCCCTCGTCGGCAACGCCCTGCAGATCTACTTCGTCGGCGTCATCGCCCTGGCCGTGCTCGTCAGCGGGCTGCACTGGATGGACAACCCGGCCTACCACCCGATCACCGAGGACCCGGTGAAGTGGTTCACCGGCATGATCATCCCCTGGCTGGTGCTGTCCATCATCTTCATCGCCAACTACAGCCGGATGACGCGCTCCCAGATGATCGAGCAGCTCGGCGAGGACCACGTGCGCGCGGCCCGCGCCAAGGGCCTGGGCCGGCGCGCCGTCTTCTTCCGCTACGCCTGGCGGGGCGCGCTCGCGCCCATCGTCACCATCTTCGGCATCGACCTCGGGTCGCTCTTCGGCGGCGCGATCATCACCGAGTTCACCTTCAGCCTGCACGGCCTGGGCCGGCTCGCGGTGTCCTCGGTGAGCGAGACCGACCTGCCGACCCTGATGGCGGTGATGCTCGTCGGCTGCACGGCAATCGTCGTCGCCAACATCGTGGTGGACGCCGCCTACGCCGTCATCGACCCGCGCGTGCGGCTCGCCTAGCCGTCAGGAGACCGCAGTTGACCCCCTTCCTCTCCGTGCGCGACCTGTACGTGCGCTTCGCCACCGAGGACGGCACCGTACGGGCCGTCGACGGCCTGTCCTTCACCCTGGAGCGCGGCCGCACGCTCGGCATCGTCGGCGAGTCCGGCTCCGGGAAGTCCGTCACCAACCTCGCCGTGCTCGGGCTGCACGACCCGCGCACCACCGAGATCCGCGGCGAGGTCCGGCTCGACGGGCAGGAGCTGACCGGGGCGCCGGAGTCCGTCCTGGAGAAGCTGCGCGGGAACAAGGTGGCGATGGTCTTCCAGGACTCGCTCACCGCCCTCTCCCCGTACTACACCGTCGGCCGGCAGATCGCCGAGCCGTACCGCAAGCACACCGGCGCCTCCCGGCGGGAGGCCCGGCTGCGGGCGGTCGAGATGCTGCGCCGGGTCGGCATCACCGACCCGGCGCTGCGCGTGGACGACTACCCCCACCAGTTCTCCGGCGGGATGCGGCAGCGCGCGATGATCGCGATGGCGCTGGTCTGCGACCCCGAGCTGCTCATCGCCGACGAGCCGACGACCGCGCTCGACGTCACCGTGCAGGCCCAGATCCTCGACCTGCTCAAGGAGCTCCAGCAGCAGACCGGCGCGGCCATCGTCCTCGTCACCCACGACCTGGGCGTCGTCGCCGGCACCGTGGACGACCTGCTGGTGATGTACGCCGGGCGGGCCGTCGAACAGGGGCCCGTGCGCGAGGTGCTGCGGGCGCCCCGGCACCCGTACACCTGGGGTCTGCTGGGCTCCATGCCCCGGCTCTCCTCCGACGTCGGGCAGCCGCTCGTCCCCATCCCCGGCACCCCGCCCAGCCTGCTGGCCCCGCCGCCCGGCTGTCCCTTCCACCCGCGCTGCGCGTACGCCGCCGACGTGGCGGAGGACCGCTGCCGCACCGAGCGGCCGTCCCTGCCGCCCGGCCGGGGAGCGGCCTGCCACCTCGGGGAGGAGCGGCAGCGCAGGGTGTTCGCGGAGCAGATCCGACCCCGGCTCGGCTGAGGAGTACCGACCATGGACGAGAAGAGCCCCCGGGTCGGCGAGCCGCTGCTCGTCGCCGAGAACCTCACCAAGCACTTCCCGGTGCGCGGCGGATTCCCCGTCCGGCGGACCGTCGGCGCCGTGCGAGCCGTCGACGGCATCGACCTGACCGTGCGCGCCGGGGAGAGCTTCGGCCTGGTCGGCGAGTCCGGCTGCGGCAAGTCGACCACCGGGCGGCTGCTCACCCGGCTGCTGGAGCCGACGGCCGGGCGGATCCGCTACCGGGGCCGCGACATCACCCACGCCGGGCGCAAGCAGCTCGCCCCCGTCCGCTCCGAGATCCAGATGATCTTCCAGGACCCGTACGCGTCGCTGAACCCGCGGCAGACGGTCGGCCGGATCGTCTCCGGGCCGATGGAGATCCACGGCATCGAGCCGCCGGGCGGGCGCGAGGCGCGCGTGCGCGAGCTGCTGGAGACCGTGGGGCTCAGCCCCGAGCACTACAACCGCTTCCCGCACGAGTTCTCCGGCGGGCAGCGGCAGCGGATCGGAGTGGCCCGGGCGCTCGCCCTGGACCCGAAGATCGTCGTCGCCGACGAGCCCGTCTCGGCGCTGGACGTCTCCATCCAGGCGCAGGTCGTCAACCTGCTGCAGTCGCTGCAGCGGGAGCTGGGGATCGCCTTCCTGTTCATCGCCCACGACCTGGCCGTGGTGCGGCACTTCTCGCAGCGCGTCGCCGTGATGTACCTCGGCAGGATCGTGGAGACCGGCTCCCGCGACGACATCTACATGCGGCCGCGCCACCCGTACACGCACGCGCTGCTGTCGGCGGTGCCGGAGGCGGCGGACGCGGAGGGCACGGAGGGCACGGCGCGGCGCGAAAGGATCCGCCTCACCGGGGACGTCCCTTCCCCGGTCGCCCCGCCGTCGGGGTGCCGATTCCGCACGCGGTGCTGGAAGGCGCGGGAGCGCTGCGCGGCGGAGGACCCGGAGCTCGCCCGCGCGGACGGCTCCGGGGAAGGGCACCTGTCGGCGTGCCACTTCCCGGAGCCGCCGACGACGGTGGCGCCGCCGGGCACCTGACGGGGCGCGGGCGCCCCCTCACCTTGCCGCAGACAGGAACTCCCGCCGCGGCGGCGACCGGCCACGACGGCGCGCACCGGCGGTGCCGAACCCGCCCGAGCCCGCCGGGCACCGCCGGACACCCCGGTGGGGGCTGAACGCCGCTGCGGCGGAGGGGTGTCACCGGTGCCTCGGCGGGAGCCGGTGATCGCGGCGGAAGGCTGTCGCCGGTGCCCCGGCGCGAGCCGGTGATCGCGGCGGAAGGTTGTCGCCGGTGCCCCGGCGCGAGCCGGTCACCGTGGTGGGAGGAGGTCGTCACCCGGTGGCACGCGTTCCTCCGCGTAGTGGCAGGCCGACGCGTGCGCCTCCGGGCCGGCGCCCTCCAGGAACCAGTCCGGGATCTCCAGCGGCGGCACGACCCGCGCGCACTTCTCCTGGGCCTTCCAGCACCGCGTGCGGAACCGGCACCCGGACGGCGGGTGGGCCGGCGAGGGCACGTCCCCGGTGAGGATGATGCGCTCGCGCCCTTCCCGCGCCCGCGGGTCCGGGACCGGCACGGCCGACAGCAGCGCCTGCGTGTACGGGTGCGTGGCGTGCTCGTAGATCTGGGTGTCCGTGCCCGCTTCGGCGAACCGCCCGAGGTACATCACCGCGACCCGGTCCGAGATGTGCCGGACCACCGACAGGTCGTGGGCGATGAAGACGTACGCCAGGTCGAACTCGGCCTGGAGCCGTTCCAGGAGGTTGACGACCTGGGCCTGGACGGAGACGTCCAGCGCCGAGACGGGCTCGTCGGCGACGATCACCTCGGGCCGCAGGGCGAGCCCCCGCGCGATGCCGATGCGCTGGCGCTGGCCGCCGGAGAACTGGTGCGGGTAGCGGTTGATGTACTCGGGGTTGAGGCCGACGACGTCGAGCAGCTCGCGGACCTTGGCGCGCCGGTCGCCCTTCGGCGCCACCTCGGGGTGGATCTCGTAGGGCTCGCCGATGATGTCGCCGACGGTCATCCGCGGGTTGAGGGAGGTGTACGGATCCTGGAAGACCATCTGGATGTTGCGCCGGACCGCCTTCAGCGCGCGCCCGGACAGCTTGGTGATGTCCTCGCCCTTGTAGAGGATCCGCCCGGACGTGGGGCGCTCCAGGTGCACGAGGAGCTTGGCGACCGTGGACTTTCCGCAGCCGGACTCGCCCACGATTCCCAGCGTCTCGCCGCGCCGCAGGTCGAAGGAGACGCCGTCGACGGCGTGCACGGCCCCGATCTGCTTCCTGAAGAGGATGCCCTGGGTGAGCGGGTAGTGCTTGACCAGGTCCCGCACCTCCAGAATGGCCTCGCCGTTACCCGGCATCTTCGAGGGTCTCCTTCCAGAAGTGACAGGCGCTGGCGCGCCCGGGGGCGACGTCGAAGAGCGGCGGCCGGTCGGTGCGGCAGACGGCCTGGGCGCGCGGGCAGCGCGGGTTGAAGGGGCAGCCGGCGGGGATGTCGGTGAGGCTGGGCGGCAGGCCCTTGATGGCGTAGAGCTCCTTGCCCTTGTGGTCGAGGCGCGGGATGGAGCCGAGCAGGCCGACGGTGTACGGGTGGGCGGGCGTGGCGTACAGCTGGTGGACGGGTGCGGTCTCGACGATCCGCCCGGCGTACATCACGGCGATCCTGTCGGCGACGTCGGCGACCACGCCCAGGTCGTGGGTGATGAGGATCAGGCCCATGTTGTACTCGCGCTGCAGCTCCGCGAGCAGGTCCATGACCTGCGCCTGGACCGTCACGTCGAGGGCCGTGGTCGGCTCGTCGGCGATGACGAGGTCCGGCTCCAGCGCCAGCGCCATGGCGATCATGATGCGCTGGCGCATGCCGCCGGAGAACTGGTGGGGGTAGTCGCCGGCGCGCTCGGCCGCGGCGGGGATGCGCACGCGCTCCATGAGCTGGACGGCCTTGTCCCGGGAGTCCTTGCGGGTCATGCCGTCGTGGACGGAGAACATCTCGCCGAGCTGGGCGCCCACGCTCATCACGGGGTTGAGGGCGGAGAGCGCGTCCTGGAAGATCATCGACAGCTTGGCGCCGCGGATCCGGCGCCGGGCCTCCCCGCCCATGGTGAGCAGGTCCCGGCCGCGGAAGAGGACCTCGCCGCCGGTGACGTGACCGGGCGGGGAGTCGAGGATGCCCATGACGGCCTGCGCGGTCACCGACTTGCCCGAGCCGGACTCCCCCAGCACGGCGAGGGTCTCCCCGGCGCGGACGCTGTAGCTGACGCCGTTGACGGCCTTGGCGACGCCGTCGCGGGTGCGGAACTCCACGTGCAGGTCGCGTACGTCCAGCAGGGGTACGGCGGCGGCCGCCTTTCCGGTGGGCTGTGTCATCCGCCCGCTCCTCAGCGC
The DNA here is from genome assembly GCF_042657885.1 of Streptomyces aureoversilis. Lineage (NCBI taxonomy): Bacteria > Bacillati > Actinomycetota > Actinomycetes > Kitasatosporales > Streptomycetaceae > Streptomyces > Streptomyces aureoversilis. Next base: position 156,759 of record NZ_JBHSKJ010000008.1, on the reverse strand, counting down.
AGTTTGGGGTCGAGGGCGTCGCGGACCGCGTCGCCGAGCATGATGAACGCCAGCACCGTGATGCTCAGGGCGCCCGCGGGCCACAGCAGCATGTGGGGGGCGTTGCGGATCTGGGTGGAGGCGTTGGAGATGTCGATGCCCCAGGACACGGTGGGCGGTTTAAGGCCGACGCCCAGGAAGGACAGCGTGGCCTCCAGGGCGATGTACGTGCCGAGGGCGATGGTCGCGACGACGATGACGGGGGCGACGGCGTTCGGCGCGATGTGCCGCAGCAGCAGGCGCGAGCTGCCCGCGCCGAGGGCCCGCGCCGCCTGGACGTAGTCGTGCTGCTTGGCGGTGACGACGGAGCCGCGGGCGATGCGGGAGATCTGCGGCCAGCCGAGCAGCACGATGAAGCCGACGACGGGCCACAGCGAGCCGCTGGTGACCACGGAGAGGAAGACCAGGCCGCCCAGGATGATGGGGATGCCGAAGAAGACGTCGGCGATCCGGGAGAGCAGGGCGTCCCACCAGCCCCCGAAGAAGCCGGCGAGCCCGCCGAGCACGCTGCCGAGCAGGGCGGCGCCCGCGGTGGCGCAGATGCCGACGGTGATGGAGGCGCGGGCGCCGTGGACGGTGCGGGTGTAGACGTCGCAGCCCTGGGTGTCGAAGCCGAAGGGGTGGCCGGGCTGGGAGCCCTCCTGGGCCTTGGCGAGGTCGCACTGCAGGGGGTTCCCGCTCGCGATCAGCCCGGGCCACAGGGCGATGAGGACGAGAAAGACGATGATCAGCGCGGAGACCAGGAAGACGGGGTTGCGCCGCAGGTCGTGCCAGGCGTCCGACCACAGGCTGCGGGCCTTGCCGCTCGCGGGGGCGCCGGGGAGCGGGCCGTCCTCGAGGGTCTCCGCCTCGGTCGTGGCCAGGGACATCGCTCCTCCGCCCGCGGGGGTGACGGCCTCGTCCGGGGTGAGGCTCCCGGGCTCCTTCGGCTCGGGTTCAGGCATAGCGGATCCTCGGGTCGAGCACGGCGTAGAGGAGGTCGACGAACAGGTTCGCCAGCAGGAAGACGATGACGAGGATGGTCACGAAGCCCACGACGGTGGGCGAGTTCTGCCGCAGGATGCCCTGGTAGAGCTGGAAGCCGACGCCGTGGATGTTGAAGATCCGCTCGGTGACGATGGCGCCGCCCATCAGCGCGCCGATGTCGGTGCCGATGAAGGTGACGACGGGGATGAGGGAGTTGCGCAGCAGGTGCCGGGTGACGACGCGGCGGCGCGGCAGGCCCTTGGCGACGGCCGTGCGGACGTAGTCGGCGCGGGAGTTCTCGGCGATGGAGGTGCGCGAGAGGCGGGTGACGTAGGCGAGGGAGGTCAGGGCGAGGACGATGCCGGGCAGCAGCAGCTCGTCGAAGGGCGCCTCGGGGGACACGGACGGCGGGACGATCCCCCATTTGACCCCGAAGAGGTACTGCAGCACGTAGCCGCTGACGAAGGTCGGGATGGAGACGACGATCAGGGTCAGCAGCAGCACGGTGGTGTCGGCGGAGCGGCCGCGCCGCAGGCCGCTGAGGACGCCGAGGGTGATGCCGATGACGATCTCGAAGAGGATCGCCACGAGCGTGAGCCGGAGGGTGACGGGGAAGGCGTCGCCCATCAGTTCGGTGACCGGCTGGCCGTTGAAGGCCGTCCCGAAGTCGCCCGAGAGGATCTGGCCCATGTAGTGCCCGTACTGCTTCCACAGGGGCTCGTCGAGGTAGAGCTCCCGGCGGATGCGGGCGGCGGTCGCGGGGTCGGGCGCCTTGTCGCCGAAGAGGGCGGCCACGGGGTCGCCCAGGGCGTAGACCATGAAGAAGATCAGGAACGTGCTGCCGATGAACACCGGGACCATCTGGAGCAGCCGCCGGACCACGTACCGTCCCATGGACGCGTCAGCCCACCTTGATCTGTTCGTAGACCGGCACGCTGAACGGGTTGAGCGTGACGTCGGAGATCCGCTCGGAGTAGCCGGCGCTGCCGTTCTGGTACCAGAGCGGGATGGCGGGCATCACCCGGGCGAGGATCCGCTCCGCGTCGTGGAATTTGGTGTTGGCCGCTTCCTGGGTGCTCTCGGCGTTGGCCTCGTCGACGAGCCGGTCGAACTCCGGGTCGCTGAACTTCCCGTAGTTGGAGGAGGCGTCCGTGTAGTAGAGCGGCTGGAGGAAGTTCTGGATCAGCGGGTAGTCCATCTGCCAGCCGGAGCGGAAGGGGTTGCTGAGGCGGTGCCCGGAGATCTGGTTGCGGAAGTCCGCGAACGTGCCGACCGGGTTGACGACGCAGGCGCTGTCGTTGCCGAGGGCGTTGTTGATGCTGTTGCAGACGGCGTCCAGCCACACCCGGTGCGAGCCGGTGTCGACGTTCGAGGTGAGGGTGATCCGGCCGCCGGGCAGGCCCCCGCCGTCCCGGATGAGCCTCTTCGCCTCGGCGGCGTCGAACGTGCAGGCGTCCCCGCACAGCCCGGCCTTGTAGCCGCCCTGGCCGCCGAGGGCCGGTGAGGTCCAGTCCGTCGCCGGGGTGCGGGTCTTGTGGTAGATCTGGTCGGTGATCTGCTCGCGGTTGATCGCCATGGACAGCCCGCGGCGGACCTTCTCCATGCCGCTCTTCGACCAGTTCGCGTCGTACATGGGGAAGACGAGGGTCTGGATGATGCCGGCGGGCTGGTTGATGTAGCGGTCGCCCAGGTCGTTCTTCACGTTCTTGAGCTGGGCGCTGGGGATGTCGTCGACCAGGTCGAGGTTGCCGGCCTGCAGGTCGGTGTACGCGGTGTTGTTGTCGGTGTAGACGCGCAGCTCCACGCCGCTGTTGCGCGCCTTGTCGTCGCCCGGGTAGCCCTCCCACTTGGTGAGCCTCATCGCCGAGCCCTTGGCGTAGGAGTCGACGGTGTACGGGCCGTTGCCGACGGGCTTCTTCAGCCAGGCCGCGTGGTCGTCGAAGAAGGCCCGGGGCAGCGGGGCGTAGGCGGCGTAGCCGAGGGTGTCGGGCCACGTGGAGAACTTGGTGCTGAGCTTGACCGTGAAGGTCCGGTCGTCCTTGACGACGAGCCCGGAGAGGGTCTTGGCGGTGGCGGGCCCGCTCGGCGGGTGGACCTTGTCGTAGCCGTCGACGTACTCGAAGAAGGAGGCGTTCTTCTGCTTGTTGTCGACGAGGGCCGCGTAGTTCCAGGCGTCCACGAAGGACTTCGAGGTGACCTTCTCTCCGTTGGAGAAGGTCCAGCCGTCCTTGAGGGTGATGGTGAAATTCTGCTGGTCGGCGGTCTCGATCTGCTCGGCCAGCATGTTCTCGGCGGCGCCGCTGCGGGGGTCGTAGCGCTTGAGACCGCGGAAGATCATGGCGAGCACCTTGCCGCCCTGGACCTCGTTGGTGTTGGCCGGCTCCAGCTGGTTCTGCGGATCGCCCCAGGAGGAGCGGACGAACCCGGCCCCGCTGCCGCTGCCGCCGCACCCGGCCGCGGCGGCGACCAGCGCCGCCGAGAGTGCACAGACGGCCCACCGGGCGCGCGTGGCTCCACGCATCGAGTGCCTCCTCCAGATCCCAAGTGTCGCTTAGGCCCAGATAACACCCCATTCGGTGGTGCGATGCGCCTCTCGGCGGCTTTCCCCGGCCGAACCACACGAAAGGGCTCCCCCGGCGCGACCAGCGCGCCCCGGGAGAGCCCTTTCCGTCGTACGACCGGCACCTACGCGGCGCCGACCACCTGCTTCACCTCGGCGAAGTGGCACGCCGACTCGTGTGCCGCCGGGGTGTCCTTGCCCTCGTAGAGCTTGGGCACGGCGAGGAGCGGCAGCTCCTCGGCGCACTTGTCCTCCGCCTTCCAGCAGCGGGTGCGGAAGCGGCAGCCGGACGGCGGGTTGGCCGGGGAGGGCACGTCACCGGTGAGGATGATGCGCTCGCGGCCCTCGCGGGCCTCGGGGTCCGGCACGGGGACGGCCGACAGCAGCGCCTGGGTGTAGGGGTGCGTCGGGTGCTCGTAGATCTCGGCGTCCGTGCCGATCTCCGCCATCTTGCCCAGGTACATCACGCCGACGCGGTCGGAGATGTGCCGGACGATGGACAGGTCGTGCGCGATGAAGAGGTAGGAGAGGTTGAACTCGTCCTGGAGCCGCTCCATCAGGTTGATGACCTGCGCCTGCACCGAGACGTCCAGCGCCGAGACGGGCTCGTCGCAGATGATGATCTCGGGGTTGAGGGCCAGGCCGCGGGCGATGCCGATGCGCTGGCGCTGACCGCCGGAGAACTGGTGCGGGTAGCGGTTGATGTACTCGGGGTTGAGGCCGACGACGTCGAGCAGCTCCTGGACCCGCTTGCGCCGGTCGCCCTTGGGCGCCACCTCGGGGTGGATCTCGAAGGGCTCGCCGATGATGTCGCCGACCGTCATCCGCGGGTTGAGCGAGGTGTACGGGTCCTGGAACACCATCTGGATGTTGCGCCGGACCGCCTTCAGCGCACGCCCGGACAGCTTGGTGATGTCCTGGCCCTTGTAGAAGACCTCGCCGGAGGTGGCCGTCTCCAGCGTCATCAGCAGCTTGGCGACCGTGGACTTGCCGCAGCCGGACTCGCCGACGATGCCCAGCGTCTCGCCCTCGTAGAGGTCGAAGGAGATCCCGTCGACGGCCTTGACCGCACCGACCTGCTTCTTGAACAGCAGCCCCTGCGTCAGCGGGAAGTGCTTGACGAGGTTGCGGACCTGGAGGATCGGCTCCCGCTGACCGGCCTTCCCGGCCTCCTTGGTCATGTCAGCCATGGATCGTCTCCTTCCAGAAGTGGCACGCGCTGCCGCGGCCGTCGAGCTCGGTGCCGTCCTGCTCCGTCACCGGAAGCAGGGCGGGGATGTCCTCCCTGCAGACGTCCTGGGCCTTGGGGCAGCGCGGGTTGAAGGCGCAGCCGGTGGGGATCCGCAGGAGGTTGGGCGGCAGGCCCTTGATCGCGTACAGCTCCTGGCCCTTGTGGTCCAGGCGCGGGATCGAGTCCAGCAGGCCGCGGGTGTACGGGTGCGCGGTGCGCTTGTAGAGCTCGTGCACGGGCGCGGTCTCCACGATGCGGCCCGCGTACATCACGGCGATCTTGTCGGCGACGTCCGCCACCACGCCCAGGTCGTGGGTGATCAGGATCAGGCCCATGTTGTACTCGCGCTGCAGCTCCGCGAGCAGGTCCATGACCTGCGCCTGGACCGTCACGTCGAGGGCCGTGGTCGGCTCGTCGGCGATGATCAGGTCCGGCTCCAGGGCCATCGCCATCGCGATCATGATGCGCTGGCGCATGCCGCCCGAGAACTGGTGCGGGTAGTCGCCCACGCGCTGCTTGGCGGCCGGGATGCGCACCCGGTCCATCAGCTCGATCGCCTTGGCCTTGGCGTCCTTCTTCGACATGCCCTGGTGCACCCGGAACATCTCGCCGAGCTGGTTGCCGACGGAGAAGACGGGGTTGAGGGCGGACAGCGCGTCCTGGAAGATCATCGCCATCTTCGGGCCGCGCAGCTTGCGCCGCTCGCTCTCCGGCAGCTTCAGGATGTCCTGGCCGTGGAAGAGGATCTCACCGCCGGCCACGCGGCCGGGGGGCGAGTCCAGGATGCCCATGATGGCCTGGGCGGTGACGGACTTGCCGGAGCCCGACTCGCCGAGGACGGCGAGGGTCTCGCCGGCGTCGACGCTGTAGCTGACACCGTTGACGGCCTTGGCGACGCCGTCGCGGGTCTTGAACTCGACGTGCAGGTCGCGCACTTCGAGCAGGGGCGCGGACTTCTTGGCGTCCTTGGCGTCCTTGCCGCCCTGCGGCGCGGCGCCGGGTGCCCCGGAGTTCTTTTCGGTCGTGGTCATCGGGACGTTCTCCTCAACGCAGCTTCGGGTCGAGGGCGTCGCGCAGCCCGTCACCGACAAAGACAAATCCGAGCACCGTCAGCACGATCGCGGAGCTGGGGTACACCCACAGGAAGTCGCTGACGCCGAGGGAGTCCTTGCCGGCGGAGATCATGTTGCCCCACTCCGGCACCTCGGGGCTCACGCCGATGCCGAGGAAGGACAGCGAGGCCTCGGCCACGACGGCGGTGCCGACGCTGAAGGACACGTACGACATCACGGCCGCGATGGAGTTGGGCATGATGTGCCGCAGGATGATGCGGGTGGTGCTCGCGCCCAGCGCCTTGGCCGCCGTCACGTAGTCCATCTCGCGCACGGACAGGATGCTGGAGCGCAGCAGGCGGGCGACCGTGGCCCAGCTGAAGACGGCCAGCGAGATGATGACGGGCAGCACGCCCCGGCCCATCACCAGGATGATCACGATCGCGCCGATGAGCAGCGGGAACGCGAAGAAGACGTCGGCGGTGCGCATGATGACGCTGTCGACGGCCTTGCCGAAGTAGCCGGACAGGGCGCCGAGGATGCAGCCGATCACACAGGCCAGGAAGATCGAGGCCAGACCGACGATGACGGCGATGCGGCTGCCGTAGATGATGCGGGAGAACTGGTCGCGGCCCAGGGCGTCCGTGCCGAACCAGTGGTCCCCGCTGGGCTCGGCCAGCGTGTTGGTGAGGTTCTGCGCGTACGGGTCGTGGGTCGCGATGAGGGGCGCCGCGGCGGCGACGATGAAGAGCAGCGCGACCAGGACGAGGCCGACCACGGCGAGCTTGTTGGCCATGAAGCGGTGGCGGATCTCGCCCCACTGGGTGATGCGGGCCGGTGCGGGCTCGGCGGTGTTGTTCGCGGCGGCGGTCTGTGCGGTCGCGGCGCCCGGCCCCTGGTCGCTCTTGGTGAGCTCAGTCATGGGTGACTCCTAGAACGGGGTATGACCTGGCGGTCAGCTGAGGCGGATCCGCGGGTCGAGCACCGCGTACAGCAGATCGACCAGCAGGTTGAGCAGGACGAAGACGGCGACGCCGTAGGTGACCACACCGACGATGATCGGGTTGTTCCCCTGCTGGATCGCGGTGACCAGCGCATAGCCCATGCCGTCCCAGTTGAAGATCGCCTCGGTGATCAGCGCACCGCCGAGCAGACCGCCGAAGGAGATGCCGATGTAGGTCACCACGGGGATGATCGAGTTGCGCATGACGTGCTTGAGGAGCACCGTGCGGCGCGGAAGGCCCTTGGCGATGGCCGTCTTGACGTAGTCCGCGCGCAGCACCTCGAGCATGGTGCCGCGCATCAGCCGGGCCACGAGCGCCGCGTCGATGATGGCCAGCGTGAACGCCGGCATGATCATCGAGTTGAACGACCCGTCCGAAATCAGCGGGAACCAGCCGAGGTTCACGGCGAACTGGCTCTGCAGGATCATGCCGATGACGAAGCTGGGGAAGCCGATGGCCAAGGTCGTGAGAAGTGTGACCAGTACATCCCAGAACGAATATCTGAACAGGGCCGCAATCAGGCCCGCGAGGACGCCGAGCACCACGTCGATGATGATCGCCGCCACGGCCAGCTTGGCCGTGTTGCCCAGCTTGGGGCCGAGCACATCGGTCACCTGGCGCCGCTGGGTGTAGTCCTCGCCGAGGTCACCCTTGACCAGATTGGTCACGTAGTTGCCGTACTGCACGGCAAGGGGCTTGTCCAGACCGTAGCGCTCGCGCAGTTGCTCGACGACGGCGGGGTCACGCGCCTTGTCGCCACCGAGCGAGCCGACCGGGTCTCCGGGAAGGACGAACAGGCAGGCGAAGAGGATGAGGGTCGCACCGAAGAGGACGATCACCATCTGCCCGATCCGCCGGATCACATATTTGCCCACGATGTCTCCTTGACTTACTGCCGCCGTGGGGCGTTCGCCGTCGCCTCCCGGTACGGGAAGGGTGGGGAGGCGGCCGCGCACGGCCCGGCCGCGCGGGCCGGGACATGCGGAGGCGAAGGCCGTGGAGCCTCAAGTCGTTGCTCGGGGCTCCACGGTCTTCACGGGACTGGCTGGAGGGTGACGGTTACTTGACGCCGATCTCGGCGAGGTTCGGGTCCTCGAAGAAGTCCAGCTTGATGTTGGAGAACTTCTTGCTGTTCACCAGGCGGTACTGGGTGCGCTTCCAGGTCGGGATGACGCCCTGGTCCTCGTCGATGGCCAGCTTCTCGGCCTCGTTGTAGATCTTGGCGCGCTCGGCCGCGTCCTTGGTCTGACGGGCCTTCACCAGCAGCTCGTCGAACTTCGGGTTGCTGTAGCGGCCGCGGTTGTCGCCCAGCGCCTTGCCGTTGGCGTCCGGGTTGATGCCGCTGGTGGACAGCAGGGGCGAGAAGAAGTTGTCGGCGGTCGGGTAGTCGGCGGTCCACGCCTGGCGCCAGATGCCGATGGTGCCCTTGTCCTGCTGCCGCGCCAGGGCCTCCTTGAAGGGCAGACCGTTGAGCTTGACCTTCAGGCCGAGCACGTCCTCGATCTGCTTGGCGACGGCCTGGACCCACTCCTCGTGCCCGGCACCGGTGTTGTAGCCGAAGTCCAGGGTGTCGCCCGGCTTGAGGCCGGCCTTCTCCGCGTACTCCTTGGCCTTGCCCTTGTCCTGCTTGACGCAGGAGGTGCACACGTCGGCCTTGTAGACGTCCTTGAAGGACGGGGGCAGCAGGGCGGTGGCCGGCTCCTGGAGACCCTGGAAGACACCCTTGGCGATCTCCGCGCGGTCGATCGCGTAGGAGACGGCCTTACGGGCGTCGGCCGACTTCATCGGACCCGACTCGTTGAACGGGGAGATGTAGTTGACGCCGCTGACGTCAGCCTTGAGCCACTGGCCCTGGGGGTCGTACTTGGCCTTGGCGCCCGGCATCTGCGGCACCGGCATGCGGGCCCAGTCGAACTGGCCCGACTCGAAGCCCTTGTACTCCAGGGTCACGCCGTTGGCCGGGTTGAGGATCGACAGCTCGACCTTGTCCAGCTTGGCCTTGGTCAGACCGTAGTCGTCGTTGCGGACGAGGGTGATCTTCTTGTTGTGCTCCCACGAACCGGACATCTTGAAGGGGCCGTTGCCGATGGGGGCGTCGTTGAACGACTTGTTGTCACCGGCGCCGGCGACCTTCGGGACCGGGCTGAAGGCCGGGTGGGCGGTCTTCTTGTCGAACTCGAAGTCCGGTGCGGAAAGCTTGACCTTGAGGGTGTAGTCGCCCTCGGCGCTCAGGCCGGAGAACTTGTCGCTCGAACCGCCGTTGAGCTCCTTGTAGCCGGCGATGCCGTTCATGTGGTAGGCCACGTCGGAGGCGGACGCCTTGGCGGTGACACGGGTCCAGCCGCGGATGAACGCCTCGGCGTTCACGGCCTCGCCGTTGGAGAACTTGGTGTCCTTCTTGATCTGGAAGGTCCACTCGTCACCGGCGTCGTTCGGCTTCGCGGACTCCGCCAGCTTCGCGTTGAGGGTGCCGTCGACGTTCACGTCGTAGAGACCCACGAACAGCTGACGGGCCACCAGCGTGCCCTCGGACTCCTGGGCGTTGACCGGGTCGATCGACTTCGGCTCGGTGATACCGAGACGGAAGACCGCTCCCTTTCCGCCGCTGTCCTTGCTGTCACTGCCACCACAAGCAGTCGCCGCCATGGCCACGACTATCGCGCCGACGACCCACTTGGCGCTCTTGGCACCGCGCATGGGTATGCCTCCTCAAGAGTCCACTTTTCACTACGAGAGAGGCGCCGGCCCCACGCTGACACCCCTGACAGCGGAGACGGAACCGGCACCTCGAGTGTGCTCGTGAGTCGGCGCTCCCCACAGCGCGTGACCCATTGACCCGAGCTCAATGAACCCAACTATTAAGTACGTCCGCCTTGTAAACCACACTTAAAGGGTCTCGCTTTGGTCACATCGAGCACCCCCAGAGGTTCGAAAAGCGGACAAAGCCAGCACAGACAGACACCCGCGAAACGGACTGTTAACACAACTTCCGGCGCCTGCTGGCCGGTATTCGGACAACTTTTCCATCCGGGCATCAACACGGACTGTCCGATTCCGCGTACCCGGACATGCCGGAGGCCCGGCTCCACCGCAGTGAACTGCGGGTGGAACCGGGCCTCTCGGAAATCCGGTCTCCTGGCGGAGCGTCAGGAGTGCGGGACCACTAGCGCTTGGCGCGGGAAGCCGTGCGGCCGCGCTCCTTCTGGTCCAGGACGACCTTGCGGATGCGGACCGCCTCCGGGGTGACCTCGACGCACTCGTCGTCGCGGCAGAACTCCAGGGACTGCTCCAGCGACAGCTTGCGCGGCGGGACGATCGCCTCGAAGGAGTCGGCGGAGGAGGAGCGCATGTTGGTGAGCTTCTTCTCCTTGGTGATGTTGACGTCCATGTCGTCGGCGCGCGAGTTCTCGCCGACGATCATGCCCTCGTACACCTCGGTGCCCGGGTCGGTGAAGAGCACGCCGCGCTCCTGGAGGTTCGTCATCGCGAAGGCGGTGACGGCACCGGCGCGGTCGGCGACCAGGGAGCCGTTGTTACGGGTCTTCAGCTCGCCGAACCACGGCTCGTGGCCCTCGTGGATCGAGTGGGCGATACCGGTGCCGCGGGTGTTCGTCAGGAACTCCGTGCGGAAGCCGATCAGACCGCGGGACGGGACGACGAACTCCATGCGGACCCAGCCGGAGCCGTGGTTCGACATGTTGTCCATGCGGCCCTTGCGGGTGCCCATGAGCTGGGTGACGGCGCCCATGTGCTCCTCGGGCACGTCGACCGTGAGGCGCTCGACGGGCTCGTGGACCTTGCCGTCGACCTCCTTGGTGACGACCTGGGGCTTGCCGATGGTCATCTCGAAGCCCTCGCGGCGCATCTGCTCGACCAGGATGGCCAGCGCCAGCTCACCGCGGCCCTGCACCTCCCAGGCGTCGGGGCGCTCGGTGTCCAGGACGCGCAGCGAGACGTTACCGACCAGCTCGCGGTCCAGACGGTCCTTGACCTGGCGGGCGGTGACCTTGCGGTCCTTGACGGCGGACTTGGCGTCCGCGCCCTTGCCCGTGCCGCCGCGGCCGACCAGCGGCGAGGTGTTGGTGCCGATGGTCATGGAGATCGCGGGCTCGTCGACCGTGATCAGGGGCAGCGCGACCGGGTTCTCCGGGTCGGCCAGGGTCTCGCCGATCATGATGTCCGGGATACCGGCGACCGCGCAGATGTCACCGGGGCCGGCGACCTCGGCGGGCTTGCGGGTGAGCGCCTCGGTCATCATCAGCTCGGTGATGCGGACGTTGGAGATCGAGCCGTCGCGCTTGATCCACGCGACCGACTGACCCTTGCGCAGCTCGCCCTGCTCGACGCGGAGCAGCGCGATGCGGCCGAGGAAGTTGTCGGCGTCGAGGTTGGTGACGTGGGCCTGGAGCGGCGCGTCCTCCTCGTACGCCGGGGCCGGGACGTGCTCCAGGATCGTGGAGAAGAACGGCTCCAGGTTGGTGCTGTCCGCGGGGACGGTGCCGTCCTCCGGCTTGGTCAGCGAGGCGATGCCGTCACGGCCGCAGGCGTAGACGATCGGGAACTCGATCTGGTCCTCGTCCGCGTCCAGGTCGAGGAAGAGGTCGTAGGTCTCGTTGACGACCTCGTCGATGCGGGAGTCCGGGCGGTCCGTCTTGTTGATGCAGAGGATGACCGGCTTCCGCTGCTGGAGCGCCTTGCGGAGCACGAAGCGGGTCTGCGGCAGCGGGCCCTCGGAGGCGTCCACCAGCAGCACGACAGCGTCCACCATCGACAGGCCGCGCTCGACCTCGCCACCGAAGTCGGCGTGGCCGGGGGTGTCGATGATGTTGATGGTGATCGGCTCGCCGCCGTCCTTGGGGTGGTACTTCACCGCCGTGTTCTTGGCGAGGATCGTGATGCCCTTCTCACGCTCCAGGTCGTTCGAGTCCATGACTCGGTCGTCGACGGAGTCGAGCTGGTGCGCGGCGAAGGCGCCGGCCTGCTTGAGCATGGCGTCGACGATGGTCGTCTTGCCGTGGTCGACGTGGGCGACGATGGCGACGTTACGGATGTCGTGGCGGGTGGGCATACTTGCGGCGCTTCTCCCGGAATCGTGGATGGCGGCGCGTACGGTCCGGCACGCGCGCCCGCCGGGCAAATCACGCCGCGGCCACTTCCATGGTACGGGCCCGCGCCGACTTCGGCCGCCCCAGGCTTCCGGCGGGGCCTCTGACCTGGGGTTTTGCCCCCTTATTCACAGCGCAGGGGGCTGCAACCGGCCCGGGCGAGGAGGTCCCGCCGCGACGGCGCGCAGCCCCCGACGGGGAATCCGGCGGTGCCGGACAGCCCTCGGCAGGCTCGGCACCGCCGGATTCCACCGCGGAAGCCGGTCGCCGTTGCGGCGGAGAAGAGCACCGGCGCTCGCCGGAAGGAAGACCGCCGCCACGGCGGGAACCCCGGCGGCGAGGGTCGGGCGCAGATACCCGGGCATGCTCAGCCTGCGGCCAGGCGGCCGCGGGTCGCTCCGCCGCCGAACGTCGCCGGAAGGAGGCCCGCCAGGACGATGCCGCCCAGGAGCGCGCCGCCCAGGGCCCGGGCCGGGGGCGGGGTGCCGGGGTCGTAGCGGGTGCCGTAGGTGCCCACGTCGTGTTCGGCCAGGGCGCGGGCCTGGCGGGCGAGGGAGTCCGCGTGGCCCGTCTCCGAGCGGACGGTGCGCAGGTCGCCGGCGGTGCGGGCGAGGGCAAGGTGGCGTTCGGCCTCGGCGAGGCGGGTGCGGGCCCGGCAGCCGATCGCACCCCGGTGGGTGGTGACGAAGTCGCGGGCGGCGGCCACCTCGCCCCGTACCCGGCGCAGGGCCCGCTCGGCCCGGGCCCGCGCCCGGTCCTCGTGCCCGGCGTCCAGGGCGGCCGCCGTCTCCTCCACGTGCCGCAGCAGGGCCCGCGGGTCGTACCGCCCGCTCTCGACCTCGCGGCGGGCGCAGGCGAGGGCGCGGGCCTGGGGGCTGCCGCGCGGGGCGCGCGCCTCGGCTTCCGCGAGGGCGGCGGGGAGCCGCCCGGTGGCGCCGGCCAGCTCGTGGGCGCGGCGCAGGGCGGCGAGGGTCAGGACGCGGGCCTGGGACAGGGCGGCCTCGCCTGCGCGCAGGGAGATCGCCGCGCCGTCGGTGTCGTCGGCCGCGAGGGCGCGCCGGGCCTCGGTGAGGGCGGCCGCGGCGAAGGACAGCCGGTCCCGGGCCTCTCCGGGGTGGCGGGCCACGGCGGCCAGGGCGGCCGGGGTGCAGTGCCCGGCGAGGGCGGCGAGGGCCGCCTCGGCGGTGGCGACGCGGGGGGCGAGGGACTGCGCGTCGGCCTCGGCGCGGGCCAGGATGCCGGCCGCGTTGGCCCTGAGGCCGCGCAGCCGGTCGAAGGACTCGGACTCGGCGTCCAGGCGCCGGTTCGCGCTGGTGCAGTGCGAGCAGATCTCGTCCAGGGTCCGGCGGCGGATGTCCTCGTCCTCGTAGGGCGCGTCGTCGAGGGCCTGCCGCAGCCGGAAGGCGTCGGCGAGCTCCTCCTTGGCGTAGGCCACGGCCTCGGCGAACGGCCGGGTGGCCTCCTCGCCCAACTGGGCGGCGGCGAAGCGGAGTTCCTCGGCGCTGGTACGGACCGCGTCGTCGGTCCCGACGAGGGCGCGGGCGGCCTCCGCGTCGAGCTCGGGCAGCGGTGTCAGCGGCTGGGCGAGGCGGGCGAGGCCGGGCGGGGTGGCGGTCGCGGGGGCGTACGGCCGCCCCTGCTCCGCGCGGCGTCTTCGGGAGGTGCGCCGGGCGCACAGGTACAGCCCCAGGAGGCACAGCCCGGCGCCCATGGCGACGGGGAGCCAGACCCTGCGGTGCCCGGGGACGAGGCCTTCGCCGCCGGGGTCCTTGCTGCCGGGGGAGATGGCGGGCGGCCGCACCGGTTCGCCCCGGAGGACGGCCCGGTAGCCGTCGGCGGCGCCGATGGCCGCCCCGGCCCAGTCGTGCTGGGCGACGGCGGGCGCGATGGCGGTGTCGGCGACGGCCTTGAGCTGGTCGGCGCGGAAGCCGGAGCGCTTGTCGGCGGAGACGGCGTACTGCTGGCCGTGGGTGGCGACGGCGAGCAGCACCTCGTGCTCGCCGAGGCCGTTGCGGTCGGCGGTGGCGTCCGCCCAGGCGCGCGCCGAGCGGCCGGAGAAGTCGCGGACGTAGGTGACGTAGAGCTGGACGCGATGGGTGGTGCGCAGCCGTTCGATCGCGGTGGTCACCTGTGCGCGGCGCCGGCCGAGCGCGCCGACGGTGTCGGTGATGCGGCCGCCGGCGTCCAGGTCGAGGGGGGTGTCGGCGCGGGTGGCGGGGGCCGCGAGCAGCAGGGCGCACAGCACGAGGAGGGCGCCGGCGACGGCCCGTCCCGGCGCCCCCTTCCCGTACCGCCTCGAAAGCCCCGTCACACTTGGGAGCGTATGGCGGCAATGCCCGTTCCGCTACTGGGAGCAAGGAGCTGAATACGGAGCGTGTGCACGCTCCCGCGTGCGCCCGGCTCACGCCCGGCGGGCGGGCCGCACCGGGCGAGCGGGGGTCACACCCGGCGGCGGATCTTGCTCCCGAGCCAGACCAGCGGGTCGTACTTCCGGTCGACGGCGCGCTCCTTCAGCGGGATCAGCGCATTGTCGGTGATCTTGATGTGCTCGGGGCAGACCTCCGTGCAGCACTTGGTGATGTTGCAGTAGCCGAGCCCGTGCTCCTCCTGCGCGGAGCGCTTGCGGTCCAGGCCCGCATCGGCGGCCCCGTCCAGCGGGTGCATGTCCAGCTCGGCGACGCGCATCAGGAAGCGGGGGCCGGCGAAGACCGGCTTGTTCTCCTCGTGATCACGCACCACGTGGCAGGTGTTCTGGCACAGGAAGCACTCGATGCACTTGCGGAACTCCTGGGAGCGCTCCACGTCCTCCTGCTGCATCCGGTACTCCCCGGGCCCGAGCCCGGCCGGCGGGACGAAGGAGGGGACCTCGCGCGCCTTGGTGTAGTTGAAGGACACGTCCGTCACCAGGTCCCGCACCACGGGGAACGCCCGCATCGGGGTGATCACGACGGGCTCGTCCGGGTCGAGCAGCGACATCCGCGTCATGCACATCAGCCGCGGCCGCCCGTTGATCTCCGCGCTGCACGAACCGCACTTGCCCGCCTTGCAGTTCCAGCGCACGGCGAGATCGGCGGCCTCGGTGGCCTGGAGCCGGTGGATGATGTCGAGGACGACCTCGCCCTCGTTGACGGTCACGGTGTAGTCGACGAGGGAACCGCCGTCCGCGTCGCCCCGCCACACCTTGAAGTGGGCCTCGTAACTCAAGAGGTCAGCTCCTCGTCCGTCAGGTACTTCACCAGCTCCTCCTTGTCGAAGAGCGCGAGCAGGTCGTCACGGATGGGCGGCATGGCGCGCCGCTCCAGGCGCACCCGGCCCAGCAGCGGATCCGCGCCCGGCTCCGTGCTGTCCCCGTTCAGCCGGCACACGAGGTTCAGCCGGCGCCAGCGCCGGTCCATCGCCGGGTGGTCGTCGCGGGTGTGGCCGCCGCGGCTCTCGGTGCGCTCCAGCGCCGCCCGGGCCACGCACTCGCTGACCAGCAGCATGTTCCGCAGGTCGAGCGCGAGGTGCCAGCCGGGGTTGAACTGGCGGTGGCCCTCGACGCCGGCCCGCCGGGAGCGGGCCCGCAGCTCGGTCAGCCGGCGCAGCGCCTCCTCCATCTCCGGGCCCTTGCGGATGATGCCGACCAGGTCGTTCATGGCCTGCTGGAGCTCCTGGTGCAGGGCGTAGGGGTTCTCGGCCGGCCCCGGGGGGGCCGCCGGGTCCTCGCCCTCCGCGCTGAACGGGCGCAGGGCCTCCGCCTCCGCCGCCTCGATGTCGGCGTCGGAGACCACGGGCCGCCCGGCGCCGGGGAAGGAGGCGGCGTGCTCGGCCGCGTACAGGCCCGCCCGCCGGCCGAAGACCAGCAGGTCGGACAGGGAGTTGCCGCCCAGCCGGTTGGAGCCGTGCATGCCGCCGGCGACCTCGCCCGCGGCGAACAGGCCGGGCACGCCCACCGCCGCCGCCGTGTCGGGGTCGACGTCCACCCCGCCCATCACGTAGTGGCAGGTGGGGCCGACCTCCATCGGCTCGGCCGTGATGTCGACGTCCGCCAGCTCCTTGAACTGGTGGTGCATGGAGGGCAGTTTGCGCTTGATGTCCTCGGCGGGCAGCCGGGTGGAGACGTCGAGGAACACTCCGCCGTGCGGGGAGCCGCGCCCCGCCTTGACCTCGGAGTTGATGGCGCGCGCCACCTCGTCGCGCGGGAGCAGCTCGGGCGGGCGGCGGTTGTTGTCGGGATCCTGGTACCAGCGGTCGCCCTCGGCCTCGGACTCGGCGTACTTCTCCTTGAAGACGTCCGGGACGTAGTCGAACATGAACCGCTTGCCGTCGCTGTTGCGCAGCACCCCGCCGTCGCCGCGGACCGACTCGGTGACGAGGATGCCCTTGACGGACGGCGGCCAGACCATGCCGGTCGGGTGGAACTGCACGAACTCCATGTTGATCAGGGACGCCCCGGCGAGCAGCGCGAGCGCGTGCCCGTCCCCGGTGTACTCCCAGGAGTTGGACGTCACCTTGAAGGACTTGCCGATCCCGCCGGTCGCCAGCACGACGGCCGGGGACTCCATGGCGAAGAACCGGCCGGACTCGCGGTCGTAGCCGAACACGCCCGCGATGCGGTCGCCGTCCTTGAGCAGGCGGGTGACCGTGCACTCCTGGAAGACCTTCAGCCGGGCCTCGTAGTCGCCGAACTCGCGGTGGTCCTCCTGCTGCAGCGAGACGACCTTCTGCTGGAGGGTGCGGATCAGCTCCAGGCCCGTGCGGTCGCCGACGTGCGCCAGCCGCGGGTACTCGTGGCCGCCGAAGTTCCGCTGCGAGATCCTCCCGTCCCGGGTGCGGTCGAAGACGGCGCCCCAGGTCTCCAGCTCCCAGACCCGGTCGGGGGCCTCGCGGGCGTGCAGCTCGGCCATCCGCCAGTGGTTGAGGAACTTGCCGCCGCGCAGGGTGTCGCGGAAGTGGACCTGCCAGTTGTCGCCCTCGTTGACGTTGCCCATGCTGGCGGCGATGCCGCCCTCCGCCATCACGGTGTGGGCCTTGCCGAAGAGCGACTTGCAGATCACGGCACAGCGCATGCCCCGCTCGCGGGCCTCGATGGCGGCGCGCAGCCCGGCGCCCCCGGCACCGACCACGACCACGTCCCAGGCTTGTCGGGCCGTACGCGACATCAGAAAGCACCTCTCCCTTGTGCTGTGAACGTGAACGTGTGCCGTCGGGGTCCGGATCGTCCGCCGGGCCGCCTAGAAGAAGCGCGGGTCGTCGAAGACGCCACTGGCCACCAGGTAGACGTAGAAGTCGGCGACCGCCACGCTGACCAGCGAGGCCCAGGCGAGCTGCATGTGGCGGGCGTTGAGCGCGCTGACCCAGCCCCACATGCGATAGCGCACGGGGTGCTTGGAGAAGGTGCGGATCCGGCCGCCGACGATG
Organism: Streptomyces aureoversilis; assembly: GCF_042657885.1. Lineage (NCBI taxonomy): Bacteria > Bacillati > Actinomycetota > Actinomycetes > Kitasatosporales > Streptomycetaceae > Streptomyces > Streptomyces aureoversilis. The sequence goes on along the minus strand of NZ_JBHSKJ010000008.1, from coordinate 139,402 downwards.
TGCCGGCACGAGTGGCAGGAGAGGGTGTACGCCCAGATCAGAACGATGTTGGCGAGAAGGACGAGGGTGCCGAGGCCCATGTGGCCCCACTCGCCCCGCGCATTGCGGAAGCCGAGCGCCGCGTCGTAGGTGAGGATGCCCGCGACGATCACCGCGAAGTAGAAGAAGTAGCGGTGGATGTTCTGCAGGACCAGCGGGAAGCGCGTCTCGCCGGTGTACTTGCGGTGCGGCTCGGCGACGGCGCAGGCCGGCGGCGAGGCCCAGAAGCCGCGGTAGTACGCCTTGCGGTAGTAGTAGCAGGTCAGCCGGAAGCCGAGCGGGAAGATCAGGATCAGCAGGGCCGGCGACAGGCTCCACCAGGAGCCGAAGACCTCCCAGTCCGCGCCGTCCTTCATCGGGACGCAGTTCTCCGCGATGCAGGGCGAGTAGAACGGGGAGACGTAGGGCGCCGCGTAGTAGTCGTCGCCCGCGAAGGCCCGCCAGGTCGAGTAGACGACGAAGGCGAACAGCCCGGCCGCGGTGGCGGCGGGCTGCAGCCACCAGCGGTCGGCGCGCAGGTGGCGGGCGGGGATCGTGGCGCGCGAGGGGTGATGGACCCCGCCTTGGGCGGGCACCCCGGCGGAGGTCGCGGATCGGGGGTCGGTACCAGTGGCCAAGAGGGACTCCGGGGAGGAGCGGAAGGGGGTGGGTCGGTTGCTGCCGCGCTGCCCGGCCCCGTCAGGGGGCGTGCCGGTCCCGGGCGCCGAGCCCCTCCTCGTCCGCGTCCTTCCACAAGGACGCGTCGTACGGGGCGTCGGGGACCGGCACCGGCTCGGGGCGCGGCCGCTCCGCGGGGTGGACGTCGCGCAGAAGGGTGACGCTCTCGCGCAGGTGGGCGGCGTCCGTGCGCACCCGGCGCAGTTCGAGGTCCTGGCTGCCCAGGTGCTTCTCCAGCCGCGCGAGCGCCCGGCCGAGATCGTCCAGGCAGCGCTGGACCGCGGTCACTTCGTCTTGCAGGGACATGTCTGACCCTCACTTCCGCTGTCGGCGGTTGCGGGTGGCGACGGTGATGCGACTGAGAGTGTCGCGCGTCACACCCCTCCGGGGGAAGATAGCGATCGCGCCTTCGCCGGAACGGGTGCGGCGCGCGCCGGAGGACAGCAGAAACGTTCGTTCATGGTGCGTCCACCCGTGGGCGGGGGCTGCGGAATCGTTCGTCCACGCGGGTGGCGTACACCCGGGCGGCGCCGTGTCGGCGCGCAGCCGGACCGACTGTCGCATTCAGTGGTGAGCAGTAGATGCGATCAACGGCGCATTACGCCGAAGGAGCCCGGCGACCGAGTCCGGCGGAGGTGGCACCACCCATGGCCTTTAACCGATCTCTGCGGTCCCGTGCGCGCCGCTGTGCCACCCTGCTCACCGCCGGGATCCTGCTCGCCGGCTGCGGCCTCGACCACGACGGCGACGGCGTCGTCACCCCGCAGGACATCGCGACCGCGCCGCGGGCCAAGGTCGCCGACGGCGGCACCCTCACCTGGGCGGTCGACACCCTGCCCAGCACCCTCAACACCTTCCAGACGGACGCCGACGCCACCACGCAGCGGGTCGCCGCGGCCGTCCTGCCCGCCCTGTTCACCACCGACGGGCGCGGCCGCCCCCAGCGCAACGCCGACTACCTCCGCTCGGCCGAGGTCGTCCAGCGCGAGCCCCACCAGGTCGTCGTCTACAAGCTCAACCCGAAGGCCGTCTGGAGCGACGGCAAGGCCCTCACCGCCGCCGACTTCGAGGCCCAGTGGAAGGCCCTGCGCGGCAAGGACAGCGCCTACTGGACGGCCCGCAACGCCGGCTACGACCGCATCGACCGGGTCGAGCGGGGCGCCGACGCGCAGGAGGTCAAGGTCACCTTCGCCCGCAGCTGCGCCGACTGGCCCGCCCTGTTCACCCCGCTCTACCCGAAGGCCGTCATGAGCAGCGCGGACGGCTTCAACGACGGCGCCCGCAAGGAACTCGAGCTCTCCTCCGGGCCCTTCCGGGTCGCCGGGCGCGACGACAAGCAGGGCACCCTCACCCTCGCCCGCGACCCCAAGTGGTGGGGCGACGCGGCCAAGTTGGACCGGCTCGTGCTGCGGGCGGTGCCGCGCGCCGAGCGGGCCGAGGCGCTGGCGGCCGGCAAGCTCGACCTCGCCGACGTGAGCGCCGCGGACGCCCGCCGCATCACGGACGCGAACAAGCCGGCGAAGCAGGACAAGGGTGACAAGCCGCCGGCCGCCGCGGCCCCGCGCTCGCCCGCCCTGCGCGGCGTCGTCGTCCGCAAGTCCCTGGAGCCCGGGTACACCCAGCTCGCCCTCAACGGCGCGAGCGGCCCGCTCGCCGACGAGCGCGTCCGCCGGGCCGTGGCCCGCGCCATCGACCGCCGGGCCCTCGCCAAATCCGTCCTGGGCCCGCTGGGCCTGCCCGCCGAGCCGCTCGGCAGCCACCTCTTCCTCGCCGGCCAGGAGGGCTACGAGGACAACAGCGACGCCATCGGCGGCCCCGACCCCAAGGCCGCCCAGGCCCTGCTCGCGGACGCCGGCTGGGAGCAGGGCCGCGCCGACGGCCGCAGGACGGCGGCGGGGGCGGACGGAGCCGACGACCGCTCCCGTACGCCCGGCAGGACCGTCGAACTGCGGCCCGGCCCGCAGGCCGGGCCCGACCCCGCCGACGAGGACGACCCGGAGGGCACCGTCGACGACCCCGCGGACACGGCCGACCTCGAGGACGGCGGCGACGAGGGCACCTGGCCCGACGACAAGCGCACCGCCCGCGACGGCGGGGGCAAGGCGGCCGCCGCCCCGGTCCGTATGAAGAACGGCAAGAAGCTCACCCTCCGCTTCGTCGTGCCGGTGAGCGCCGGGACCGAGTCCCTGCGGTCCGTCGCCGACCACATCGCCCGGCGGCTCGACGCGGTCGGCATCGCCACCGAGATGACCAAGGTCGGGGACGTCGGCTTCTTCAAGGACCACATCGCCGCCGGCAGCTACGACCTCGCCCTCTACTCCTGGCCCGCCACCGCCTTCCCCGCGACCGACGCCCGCCCGCTCTACGCCAAGCCGCAGCCCGGCGCGGACGGCTCCCTGGTGGTGGAGCAGAACTACACCCGGGTCGGCACCGACCGCATCGACCAGCTCTTCGACCAGGCCTCCACCGAACTCGACGCGGAAGCCTCCCGGGACCTCGCCGGCCGCGCGGACGCCCGCATCTGGGCCCTGGCGGGCTCGATCCCCCTCTACCAGCGCCCCCAGCTGGTGGGCGCCCGCAAGACGGTCGTCAACGCGGGCGCGTTCGGACTGGGGACGCCGCGGTACCAGGACATCGGCTTCCGGAAGTGAGGGTTCGGGTGGACGGCCCCTGGGTGGGGCCACGTCAGAGCAGGTGATCGGCCTTCCCGGCCTTGATGTCACGGATGAGCGTGCGCAGGGCGTCGCGGGTGTCGGTGATGGGGTGGTCCTCGGCGCCGCTGACGGCGATGTAGGCGTTGCCGTCGGCGTCGGTGCCTATGCGGAAACATGCGTTCCCGTCGCCGCAGAACGGGTCTTCCCAGTTGACGTGGCGCATGGGTGCCTCCCTTTGAATAGGAGCCGCGCCGTCGGGGCGCGGGTCAGAACAGGCTGGCAGCAGGGGGAGGAGTTGGGCACTCGGCTCAGCGCGGGACGGTGGGTGGTTGCTCATCCGGCTGCGGGTTGGGGGGGCGGGGCCCGTTGGAGCCCAGAAATCAACCGGCCTGGCCCGTAGGACGGTGGATGAATGCCCCAGGCTGGCACCTGCAGGTATCTGTAGCCCCAGCAGTGCCCCCGAGCCTCACAGGCCCCCGACCTGGCCCGGAACGACGGCGGGTGGTGGCCCTGGCGGCGGATAACTGGCCGCTGCCAGCCTGTCTTGACGCCCGCCCCCACCACCCGCAACCCGACCCGAGAGCCGAGCCCGTCAGAGCAGGTGGTCGGCCTTGCCCGCCTTGATGTCGCGGATCAGTGCGCTGAGCGCCGCGCGGGTGTCGGTGACGTAGCGGTACTCGGCTCTGTTGACAGCGATGTAGGCGTTGCCCGCGGAGTCGGTGCCTATTCGGAAGCAGTTGTTGCCAGTGCCGCAGAACGGCTCTTCCCAGTTGATGTGCGTCACGCTCGGCTCCCCTAGAGATCGGACATGATGCCGCTAATGAAGTCGCGCGACTCACCTGCGTCAAGGGCGGCCTGTTCCATCCACGCCAGATACCCCCGATACCGGGCAAGTTGGGACTCCGCCGAGACGAAGGCCGGACCGCTGGCCGAGTCGAGCTGGACGGTGTCGAGCCGGGAAACGGGCCCCTCTGCATACAGCGTTGCGTGACCCGCGCCAGGGAATGCTCCTGTCTCCACAGGCACCACTCGCAGCAGGAGGTTCTTGCGCTCGGACATGAGGAGTAGGTGCTTGAGTTGCTGCCGCATCACTTCTCTGCCGCCGAAGTGCATGCGGAGCGCTGCCTCGTGGATATACCCCGCATAGTCGAGCGGCTTGTCCCGTTCGAAGACCTGCTGACGTTGCATCCGATGCGCCACGTGGAGCTCGACCTCCAGCCGGGGAAGACGTGGAAGCACTCCCTCAAAGATCGTGCGCGCGTAGTCCTCGGTCTGCAGGAGCCCGGGGATGTGCATCATCTGCGAGGTTCGCACCCGGGTCGCATGCCACTCCAACTCCGCGATGTCCAGCAGCCCTGCCGGGATGGATCCTCGGAAGCGTTCCCACCAGCCACGCCCCCTGTCGGTGGCCATGGCAATGAGCGCCTCGATATAGCCCTCATCATCGCAAGCGTAGTTGCAGGCCAGGGTCCTCAGGCGTTCCGGTGAGATGGTGCGCACACCGGATTCGATGTTGGAGATCTTCCCGCGATCGAGCCCGAGCAGCCCGGCAGCGTAGTCGGTCGAAATACCTGCAGCTGTACGCATCTTGCGCAGCTCGAAACCCAGCCGCTTCTGTCGCTCTGTCGGCGTAGTCCTCGGTGGCATAGCCCCTTCCTACCGCCTTGCTGTGCGGAACCTCCGCGTCAGTGGCCACATCCACCCTTCCGGGTTAATGACCACATGAAAAGTGGCGCGGCGCCACCTCTGTGTCTACGTTCAGTGTCGCCGCCAGCACACGGCGCAGCCGGAAGAGCATCGAAACGGGCCTATGTACGTCTGCCCTGAGACAGGCCACCGGCTCAGCGCACGCATCCGCCCCACCCCACCCGGGAGTCGCCTCATGCTGCCCACCGCCGACACCCTCTGCCCCCTCATCACCCCCACCCCGCCCATTCCCTCCACCCTCGCCTCAACCCACCGCCCCGCCTACATCCCCCGCTCCGCCGACCCCTCCGCCCTCGCGTACAGCTTCACCGTTCCCGGTGATCCCCGGTCCGCCGCCGTCGTCCGGGCGACCATCCGCAGCGTCCTGCGTACCCACGGGCTCACGGCCATGGAAGAAGCCGTCCTCTCCGTGGCCGGAGAGCTCGTCGCCTGCGCGACACGGTTCGCGCCCGGGCAGGACCTCTACCACTCCCTGCGCTGGCAGGAGGGCGCGCTCAGGATCGTCAACTGGGACGCCCACCACGCCCACTCCGACACCCGCCAGGCCGCCCACTGCACCGCATGCCGCAAGCGCACCCTGCTGCTGCTCGCCGCTGTCGTGCACGAGTGCCGGGGGACGTGGGGCATCAGCAAGCCCGGGTCCACCACCGAGGGGACCCGGGTCTGGGCCAGCCTGCCGCTCGGCGGCGGGGCTTGACCCCCGGACCCCGGCCCCGCCTCAGTACAGACTCATCAACGCCTCCACCGCATCCGGCGCCGGGAACTCCCCGTCCGGCAGGGCGAGCTCGAACCAGACCGTCTTGCCGTGGGGGGTGCGGCGGCTGCCCCAGGCCGCGCTGAGCAGGCCGACGAGCTGCAGGCCCCGGCCGCCCTCGTCGGTGTCGCGGGCGCGCCGGCGGCGGGGCTGGACCAGGCCGCCGTCCCAGACCTCGCACACCAGGGTGCGGTCCAGGAGGAGCCGGAGCCGGATCTCGCCCTCGCCGTAGCGGAGGGCGTTGGTGACGAGCTCGCTGACGAGGAGCTCGGTCGTGTCGACGAGGCTCTCCAGGCCCCACAGGGGGAGCTGCTCGCGGGCGAGCTCGCGGGCGCGGGCGACCGAGCGCGGTTCGGCGGGCAGTGTCCAGTCGCCGACGTGCTCGGCCGGCAGGCCGCGCAGGCGGGCCATGAGGAGGGCGATGTCGTCCTCGCCGTGGTGGGTGTCGAGCGCGCCGAGGACGTGCTCGCAGACCTCTTCGAGGGGGCGGGCGGGGCCGGTGAGGGCCTCCTGGAAGGCCTCCAGGCCCTCGTCCAGGGCGTGCTCGCGGGATTCGACGAGGCCGTCGGTGTAGAGGGCGAGCAGCGCGCCGTCCGGCAGGTCGACGACGGTTTCCTCGAAGAGCTCGCCGCCGACGCCGAGCGGCATGCCGGGCGGGACGTCGAGCAGCTCGGCGTGGCGTCCGGCCTGGACGAGGACGGGCGGCAGGTGGCCGGCGTTGGCGATGGTGCAGCGCCGGGTGACGGGGTCGTAGACGGCGTAGACGCAGGTGGCGAGGTAGACCTCGGAGAGGTCGGCGGCGCGCACCCCGCCCCGTACGCCGCGGGTGGAGGACTGCTTGCCGCCGGGGCGGCCGAGCCCGTGGGCGATCTCGTCGAGGGCGGAGAGCACCTCGGCGGGTTCGAGGTCGAGCATGGCCAGGGTGCGGACGGCGGTGCGCAGCTCGCCCATGGCGACGGCGGCGCGCAGGCCGCGGCCCATGACGTCGCCGACGACGAGGGCGGTGCGGTGCCCGGGCAGCTCGATGACGTCGAACCAGTCGCCGCCGACCTCGGTGGCCGCGTTGGCGGGCAGGTAGCGGCAGGCGATCTCCAGGCCGGCGGCCTCGGGGTCGCCGGGGGGCAGGAGGCTGCGCTGGAGGATGACGGCGCGCTCGTGTTCGCGCCGGTAGAGGCGGGCGTTGTCGATGCAGACGGCGGCGCGGGCGGCCAGCTCGACGGCGAGGGCGGTGTCGCGTTCGCCGAAGGGTTCGCTGCCCTTCGTGCGGGAGAACTGCGCGAGCCCGACCACGGTGTCGCGGGCGACCATCGGCACGGCGAGCGTGGACTGCACGACGGCGCCGAGCTCGGGGCCGTCCTCGCCCTCCCGGCGCGGGATGAACTGCACCTGCGCGGTGCGCAGCGCGGCGGCGCACGGCGAGTGGAAGGGGTAGCGGTGCACCTCGCCGACCTGGACGGGCTTCTCGCCGCCGGCCAGGGGCGCGCCGGAGACCGCGCTGGCGTAGGCGACGCGGCGCAGCTCGGCGCTGCCGTCGGCGAGCCCGGGCGGGGCCTCGTCGCCGGCGAGCAGGCCCTGGTAGAGGTCGACGGAGGCGAGGTCGCAGAACTGGGGGACGGCGACGTCCAGCAGTTCGCGGGCGGTGGTCTCCAGGTCCAGGGAGTTGCCGATGCGGGCGCCGGCCTCGTTGAGCAGGGCCAGGTTGCGGCGGACGCCGGCGGCTTCGCGCTCGGCGCGGCGGCGCCGGGTGACGTCGGTGGCGAGCGCGGCGACGCCGATGGGCCGCCCGCTGCCGCTGTGCAGCCGGTAGAGCGAGACCGACCAGCGGCGGCGCTCGCTGTGCCCGGGAACGGGCCCGACGAGCTGGATGTCCGACACCGGCTTTCCGGTGTCGAGGACTTGGCGCAGGGCGGCGGTGAGCCGCTCGGCCTCGCCGCGGGGCAGGAAGTCGTGCGGGGTGCGCCCGCGGTGCCAGTCGGCGGGCCGGCCGAAGGCCTGCGCGAAGCTCTCGTTGACGCGCAGCAGCGTCAGATCGGTGCCGAAGAAGAAGAATCCCAGCGGAGATTGGCCGAAAACGGCTTCGGAGGCCGCGATGTCGGTCTCTATTCCGCGCAGGGCCCGGACGTCGACGGCGACGCAGAGCGCGGCGCGCTCCCCGCGCTCGTTCTGCGTGGGCATCACGTAGATCTCGGCGAGGCCGGACTGCCCGTCGGCGGTCCTGCCGGTGGCGGACGCTCCGTCACCGGCCCCCGGCCCGCCGCCCGCTCCGGGCTGCCGGCCGCCGCGCTGATACGGGATCAGGCCCGTCCACTCGCGCCCGTCGAGGCCGCCCTCGCCGAGGAAGGGGGCGGACGGGTGCGGGCGGCCGTGCCCGTCGGCCGGGGTCAGCACCTCCAGCGGGTCCTTGCCGACGGCGTGCCGTGCCGCTATTCCGAAGAGCTCGGCCGCGCGCTCGCTCCACTGCTCGATCCGCCCGTCGGGCCCGAGGGAGAAGGAGGCGACGCGGATGTAGTCGTAGAGGGATCCGGGCGGGTTGTTCTGCCACATCTCCGTGGCGCGCGATCCCTGCGCCGTGGCGCGCGATCCCTGCGCCGTACCACCCGCCGCACCCGCTGGCTTTTCGCTCACGTGCCCGTCCCCTCCGGCTCATGTGCTCGCACCGGCATCAGAAGCCCGAGTATCCAGCACAGGGGCCTCTCGGAGCACGGACTTCACGATCACAGCACGGTCTCAACCCGCTACGAGTCCTTTCCCCGGTCAGTGGCCGGGCAGGCCCAGTTCGAACCACACTGTCTTGCCCGTGTTCCCCCGTCGCGTTCCCCAGCGGCGGGAGGCGCATGCCACGAGCTGCAGCCCGCGTCCTCCCTCGTCGTCGGGGTCGGCCACGCGCTCGCGGGGCGGGTCGGGGAGGGGGTCGGAGACCTCCACCAGAAGGGTGGGACCCGCGTGGGAGTACATCCGTACTCCGATCGGTCCGCTCGCGTACCGCAGGGAGTTGGTGACGAGCTCGCTGACCAGCAGCACCGTCACGTCGGTGACGCCTTCCATGCCCCAGTCCTGCAGGGTGTCGCGGACGAGGGTGCGTGCCTTCCGGACGGCGCCGGGCTCGGCAGGGAAGCTCCATTCGGCGAAGCCGGGTGTCGACGCCAAGGTCCCCGCGCTGTCGTTCACGCCGACCACTTCCCAGACCGCTGCGGCCCCGCCGGGTTTACCCGGTTCGGGGTGAATAATCAGCACATACCCGGTATGAGGGGCCGACTATCTTCTTCTGCGGTCCGAGGTCGCCGCACGTGCGGCAGATGGCGTAGCCGGCTGCGCGCGGCTCGTCCGTGTGCGCGGGGGCGGGCGCGAAAAGGCCCGCTCAGGGCGCCGTGCGCCGCAGCAGCCCCGCGACGAGCGCCACGGCGGGGCGGTCCTGGTCGAGCCAGTCGACCTCGTCCAGCTCGTCGGGGGCGAGCCAGCGCAGCTCGTCGTGGTCCTGGAGGGGGCGGGCCTCGCCCGCGAGCAGCCTGGCCGTCCAGACGTGCAGCACGTACGGCGGGCGCAGCGGCCACTCCCCCGCGACGCGCTCCAGCGGCTCGGCCTCCACGCCGAGCTCCTCGCGCAGCTCCCGGACGAGCGCCTGCTCGGCGCTCTCGCCGGGCTCCAGCTTGCCGCCGGGCAGCTCCCAGCGGCCGGCGAGCTCGGGCGGAGCGCTCCGCCTCGCGGCGAGCAGGCGCCCTCCGTCGAACAGGGCTGCGCCCACCACCACGCGTACGGTCGTCATGGGCCCCCAGCGTACGGACCGTGCGGCCGGCCATGGCCTGCGGGCCCGGTGCGTACGGATCCCGCCGGGCCCTCCGTCGCAGCCGCGTGCCGTTGCGGCGGGCGGCATGTCCACGGACGGGAACGGACGGCCCCCGGGCCCGCTACGACGCGGCCCGTCCCACCCGCTCGACTATGTAGAGCCGGCGGCGGCCGCCGTCGCCGTCCAGCCGGCCGACGACCTTCTCGGCCTCGGTCCGCGTGGCGTACCGCCCGACGCGGTAGCGGTTGCCGTTCTCGTCCTGGCGGATGACCAGCCATGGCAGGACCGGTCCGCTGTCCGTCATCGCCCCTGCCCTTCCGCCGCGGTGAGCGCCCGCGCACGCCCCTTGGCCATTCCCGGAGAAACCGCAGTACGCATATGCCCGAGCGTACGCCCGACCTTTACGCAGCGGATACGGTTTTTTACGAAGAGGCACGCATTCGGCCACCGGCGCCCGGGGCACGGATGCGAGAAGGGGCGGCCGACGACCCTCGCGGGCCCTCGGCCGCCCCTGCGCGGCACTGGAGATCTACCGGACTACGACTTCGCCATGGAGGGCTCGGAGCGCTCCTCCGGGTCGCCGGAGGCCTCGGCGGCCTCGGCGGCGGCCATCTCCTTCTCGGTCTCGACGAGCGTCGGGTTGCGCCAGGCGCTGCGGACGCCCCAGAAGTAGAACGCGAGGGCGATCAGGGCGACGACCACGATGTCCCAGCCCTGGGCCAGGTAGCCCTTGCCGCCGAACTCGGTGCCGCCGGCCCACGAGACGAAGGCCATGACGAGCAGGTAGGCGACCATCCAGGCGCCGGCCTTCAGGTGCGGCTTGAGCTCGGCCCACGGCTTGCGCAGCTCGTACCAGGCCCAGATCGGCAGACCGATGGCCATGATGAAGATGACCTTGCCGGTCAGCGGCCAGCGGGCCCAGTACATGACCAGGGAGCCGAAGATCATCGCGATGGGCGCGATGACCGGCATGGCCTTGAGCTTGACCGGGCGCTTCATGCCGGGCGCGATGCGGCGCAGCGACATCACGGCGACGGGGCCGGTGATGTACGAGATGACGGTGGCGACACCGACGATCTCGGCGATCGAGCCCCAGCCGCGGAAGACGGCGAGGAAGACGAAGGAGATCGCCAGGTTGAGCAGCAGGGCCGGCTTGGGCACACCGGTCTTGGGGTCGACCTTGCCGAAGATCTTCGGCAGGTGGCCGTTCTCCTGGACGCCGTTGATCATGCGGGAGGTGGTGGCCGCGTAGATCATGCCGGTGCCGGAGGGCGAGACGAAGGCGTCCGCGTAGAGCAGCAGCGCGAGCCAGTTCAGGCCCCAGGCCACGGACAGGTCCGCGAGCGGGGACTTGTAGGCCAGGGAGTTCCAGCCGCCGGAGAGGTCCGCCGCGGGGACGGCCATCAGGAAGGCGACCTGCAGGGCCAGGTAGATCACCAGGGCGATCAGGATGGAGCCGATGACGGCCTTCGGCAGCGACTTGCCGGGGTTACGGGCCTCGGCGGCCATGTTGAGCGGCGACTGGAAGCCGTTGAAGGCCCAGACGATGCCCGCGACGGCGACGGCGCTGAAGACGGCGCTCCAGCCGTTCGGGGCGAAGCCGCCGTGGTCGGTGACGTTGCTGGTGTCGAAGTGCGCGAAGATCAGCGCGCCGGCGGTGAGCGCGGGCACGACGACCTTGAACACGGTGATCGCGTTGTTCGTCTTGGCGAACAGGGTGATCGCGAACCAGTTCAGGAAGAAGTAGAAGACCAGCAGCACGCTCGCGAGCGCGATGCCGGTGCCCGTGAGCTCCTTGCCGTCGTAGAGGTTCTTGGCCCAGCCGAAGTCCCACGAGCTCATGTACTGGATCGAGGCGGTCGCCTCGCCCGGGATCACCGAGACGATGGCGATCCAGTTCGCCCACGCGGCCATGTACCCGGCCAGCGAGCCGTGCGAGTACTGGCCGTAGCGCACCATGCCGCCGGCCTTGGGGAACATCGAGCCGAGCTCGGTGTAGGTGAGGGCGATGGTCAGCGCCACGATGGCGCCGATGACCCAGGCGAAGATGGCAGCCGGGCCGGCCAGTACGGCGGCACGCTCGGCGCCGAAAAGCCAGCCGGAGCCGATGATCGACCCGAGACCGACGGCCGTCAGGGCCGTCGTGCCCAGGGTCCGGCGGTAATTCGAGTGGGAACCCTGTTCGGTACTCAAGCTCCGGATCTCCTTTTCTCTCTACTCCCCCACGCAGGACACAAACCGCGCCATCGTACGAGCGTTTTGGACGACCGGATTCCGCGAAACGCCCCTGACCTGGGCGTATGTGAGTTTTGCAACAGAAAAAATGACCCGATTACATCGGGTCGAAGCCGGACAAACCGTGCACTACTTACCCGCGAGTAAAGAGCGCTCGGCGGGGCCCGGGCATGCCGAAGACGGCGCCGGTACAGGGAGTTCACCCCGGCGCCGCCTTCAGGTCACCGCTACTTCACCGGAAGGTGGTAGGCGACGCGGTAGCGGTCGGCCAGGGTGACGATCTCGGCCGTCTCCACCGGGCAGCCGCCCGCGAAGTACGTGCGCGTGACGACCACGACGCAGTGGCCGGGGACGCCGCCGAGCGCCAGGACCTCCTCCGCGAGCCCGGGCCGGGCGCCGACCTCCTCCGCGACGTTGTCCACGACGAGGTCGATGGCGGCCATCCGCTCGACCACGCCGCGGCCCGCCAGCGGGCCCTCCTCGGGGAGCATCACCGGCGTCCGCCCGGTGACGGACAGGGGCTCCCAGGAGGTGGAGAGCATGACGGGCTCGCCCTGCGCCCGGAAGACGTAGTCGGTGCGCATGGTGCGGTCGCCCGTGGCGATGCGCAGGCGGCGGGCCACGGCGGCGTCGGCCGGGACCTGCTCGCTGCGCGACTCCCAGGTGCCCTTGACCCGGCTGTCCGCCTGCTCCTGGCGGAAGGGCGTCGACTCGCCGGCCGGGCGGTACCCCGTGCGGACGAGGGTGCGCGGAACGGGCTGCTCGCGCACATAGGTGCCGGAACCGGAGCGGCCCTCCACCAGGCCCTCCGCCATCAGGACCTTGCGGGCCTCCAGGGCCACGGTGTCCGAGACGCCGTACTGCTCCCGGATGCGCGCCTGGGACGGCAGCCGGGTATGCGGCGGCAACTCACCGGCGACGATCTTCTGACGCAGATCGCCGGCCACTCGAAGGTACGCGGGCTGGTCACCGAAGGCCACGGCCACTCCCAACAGGTTGACAGTCCGCAACAGCTTGGCAACCCTCGGTTGCTGTCCGCAACTCAAGGCCATTGATTCACTAGATGTAGTGAATTGCAGCTCAGGGACGCTTAGTTGGCGACAGCACCCACGCATGCGGTGAGAGCCACCCCCGGCACATCCGCAAATATGCACCGGCCGATGCATACCCAGTCCCCGCGCCGCAAACACGCTCCGTTACGGAAGAGGGTGACGGCGAGTCCGCCGCGGCCCTGGCCGGGGGTCGTCGGCCCCTCCGGCCCGAGACGCGGGCCGCTACCGTGAAGCCATGACCGCACTGCCCGACTGGATGCGCCCACCGCGCTTGGAAGGCTGGTTCGCGGAGGATCTGGACCGCCTCCCCGAGGCACCGCGCCACACCGAGCTGATCGATGGAGCACTTGTCTTCATGATGTCGCCGCAGAGGTGGTGGCACGGCCACCTCGTCACCATGCTCACCGTCGCCCTCATGGAGCAGGCCCCCGCGGGCACCGGAGTCGGCCGCGAGATGACCATCAAGCTCGATCAGCGCAACCGGCCTGAGCCTGACCTGCTGGTCACGACGGCCGACTTCAACGGTGACCGGACCTGGTTCGTCCCCGACGAGGTTCCACTCGTCATCGAGGTCGTCTCCCCCGAGTCCGCCCACCGCGACCGCACGGTGAAGCTCCGCAAGTACGCCGAGGCGGGCATCCCCCACTACTGGTGCATCGAGGACGAGGACGGCGCACCCGTCGTCCACGTCTACGAGCTCGACGAGCCGACCCGCGCCTACGCGCCCGCCGGCATCTTCCGGGGCTCGCTCAGGCGCCCGGTGCCCTTCGAGATCAGCCTCGACCTGGACAAGCTGACACCACCCCGAAGCGGCTGAACGCGGAAGGGCCGGGCTCGACGGAGCCCGGCCCTTCCTGCATTGGTCGTCAGACGTTGAAGCGGAACTCCACCACGTCGCCGTCGGCCATCACGTACTCCTTGCCCTCCATGCGGGCCTTGCCGGCCGCGCGGGCGTCGGCCACGGAGCCGGCCGCGACCAGGTCCTCGAAGGAGATGACCTCGGCCTTGATGAAGCCCTTCTGGAAGTCGGTGTGGATGACACCGGCCGCCTCGGGGGCCGTGGCGCCCTTCTTGATCGTCCAGGCGCGGGTCTCCTTGGGACCGGCGGTCAGGTAGGTCTGCAGGCCCAGGGTGTCGAAGCCGACGCGGCCCAGGGTGGCGAGACCGGGCTCGTCCTGGCCCATGGACTGCAGCAGCTCCAGCGCCTCCTCGTCGTCCAGCTCGATGAGCTCGGACTCGATCTTGGCGTTGAGGAAGATGGCCTCGGCCGGGGCGACCAGCGCGCGCTGCTCGTTCTTGAAGTCCTCGTCGACCAGCTCGTCCTCGTCCACGTTGAAGACGTAGAGGAAGGGCTTGGTGGTGAGCAGGTGCAGCTCGTGCAGCAGGTCACCGCGCTCGGTGCCCTTGGTGATGCCCGCGGAGAACAGGGTCTGGCCCGACTCCAGGATCGTCTTCGCCTCCTCGACGGCGGCGAGGACGGCGACCTTCTCCTTCTGGAGGCGCGACTCCTTGGTCAGGCGCGGGACCGCCTTCTCGACCGACTGCAGGTCGGCGAGGATCAGCTCGGTGTTGATCGTCTCGATGTCGTCCTTGGGCGAGACCTTGCCGTCGACGTGGACGACGTTCTCGTCCTTGAAGGCGCGGATGACCTGGCAGATCGCGTCGGACTCACGGATGTTCGCGAGGAACTTGTTGCCCAGGCCCTCGCCCTCGGAGGCGCCGCGGACGATGCCCGCGATGTCGACGAAGTCGACCGTGGCGGGGAGGATCTTCTGCGAGCCGAAGATCTCGGCCAGCTTCTGCAGCCGGGCGTCGGGGACGCCGACGACGCCCACGTTGGGCTCGATGGTGGCGAACGGGTAGTTGGCCGCCAGCACGTCGTTCTTGGTCAGGGCGTTGAACAGGGTCGACTTGCCGACATTGGGCAGACCGACGATTCCGATCGTGAGCGACACGTGGCGACTTCCCGTAGGTTCCAAAGGGTCCGCGGCCCACTGGCGGGCCGGTCATGGCCCACTGCCGGGCCGGTCATCCAGTCTACGGGTCCACTCGTCCGGCGGGCCCGTACGGACTATCAGTCGAACGTATGGCCAAGGTGGCTCAAACCGCGTGTCCAACGCCGGATTCCTCCCGCTTGTCGACCTAGTTTGGTCGGGTGGAGCAACCCAGCACGCGCACGCCCCAGGGCAAGGCCCGCCGCGTCCCACCCGTGCCGCGGCCCGCGGCGCCCGTGGGGCAGGGCCGGGCCGCCACCGTCCGCCGGCCCCGCAGCGGGCCGTCCACGCAGCAGCTGCGGGCCCTGGGGCGGCTGCCGGCGCCCCGGCTGACCGGCCTCGGCAGCGGCGTGCTCACCACCGCGTGGATGCTCGGCATCGGCTGGCTGGACTCCCTGGCGGGCGGCTCCTCCGCCTTCTACGGGCTCTTCTTCCTGCTGGCGGGCACCGTGTGCGCCCTGTGGGTGCGGCCGGCCGACCTGGTCACCGCGCCCGTCACCGCCCCCATCGCCTTCGCCGTGGGCGCCGTGCCCCTGGCCGGCGGGGGCGACGGGGCGGGCGCCAAGGTCATGGGCCTGGTCACGCTGCTGTCGCTGAACGCGGGCTGGCTCTACGCGGGCACCCTGCTGACCGCCCTGATCACGCTGGTGCGCCGGATCGTGCTGATCAGGCGGCGGAGGCGGGCACGGCTGCGCCGGTCGCAGCGGCAGCAGCCATCGCGGCCCCCACGATCCCCGCGTTGTTCTCCAGCTCAGCAGGCACGATCTCGGCGCTGACGCCCTCGATCAGCGGCAGGAACTTGGCCGCCTTGCGGCTCACGCCGCCGCCGATGACGAACAGCTCGGGCGAGAACAGCATCTCCACGTGGGCCAGGTAGCGCTCCACGCGCCGGGCCCAGTGGTTCCACTTCAGGCCCTCTTCCTCCTTGGCCCGGGTCGAGGCGCGCGTCTCCGCGTCGTGGCCCTGCAGCTCCAGGTGGCCCAGCTCGGTGTTGGCGACGAGCTTGCCGTCGGTGAAGACGGCGCTGCCGATGCCCGTGCCGAAGGTGAGCACGATGACGGTGCCGCGGCGGCCGCGGCCCGCCCCGAAGTGCATTTCGGCCAGGCCCGCGGCGTCGGCGTCGTTCAGCACGGTCACCGGCGTGCCGAGCCGCTCGCCGAGCAGGCCCGCGGCGTCCCGGCCGATCCAGTCCTTGGCGACGTTGGCGGCCGTGCGCGTGGTGCCGCCGACGACCACGCCAGGGAACGTGGCCCCCACCGGCCCGGCGGGCGTGCCGAAGTGCTCCATGACCTGCCGGACGCAGTCCGCGACGGCGTCCGGGGTCGCGGGGTGCGGAGTGAGCACCTTGAAGCGCTCCTGGGTGAGCTCGCCCCGCAGCACGTCGACCGGAGCGCCCTTGATGCCCGATCCGCCGATGTCCACGCCGAATACGTTCATGGCCACCACGCTACGGCGTGGCGGCCATGAGTGCAGGGTCCCTGCGCGGTCCGGGGGTCCTCAGGCCTGGTCGCCGCCGGCCAGCCCCGCCGCCTCCGAGCGCAGGTCGCGGCGGAGCTCCTTCGGCAGGGAGAAGGTGATGCTCTCCTGGGCGGCGGTGATCGTCTCGACGTCGCCGTAGCCGCGCTCGGCCAGCCAGTCCAGGACGCCCTCGACGAGGATCTCCGGGACGGAGGCGCCCGAGGTCACGCCGACCGTGGAGACGCCTTCCAGCCAGGCCTCGTCGATCTCGTCGGCGTAGTCCACCAGGTGGGCGTCCTTGGCTCCGGCGCCAAGGGCGACCTCGACCAGGCGGACGGAGTTGGAGGAGTTCTTCGAGCCGACGACGATCACGAGGTCGGCGTCGGCGCCCATCTGCTTGACCGCGGTCTGCCGGTTCTGCGTGGCGTAGCAGATGTCGTCGCTCGGCGGGGAGAGGAGGTTGGGGAAGCGGCCCTTGAGGGCGTCGACCGTCTCCATGGTCTCGTCGACCGAGAGGGTGGTCTGGGAGAGCCAGACGACCCGGTCCGGGTCGCGGACCTCGACGTTCGCCACGTCGCCGGGGCCGTCGACCAGGGTGATGTGGTCGGGCGCCTCGCCGCTGGTGCCGATGACCTCCTCGTGGCCCTCGTGGCCGATGAGGAGGATGTCGTAGTCGTCGTTGGCGAAGCGGACGGCTTCCTTGTGGACCTTGGTGACCAGCGGGCAGGTGGCGTCGATCGTGGCGAGCTTGCCGCGCCGTGCCTCCTCGTGGACGACCGGGGCGACGCCGTGCGCGGAGAAGATGACGATGTTGCCCTCGGGCACCTCCTCCGTCTCGTCGACGAAGATCGCGCCCTTCTTCTCCAGGGTCTTCACCACGTACTTGTTGTGGACGATCTCATGACGCACGTAGACGGGGGCGCCGTACTGCTCCAGGGCCTTCTCGACGGCGATCACGGCGCGGTCCACGCCCGCGCAGTAGCCACGGGGGGCGGCGAGGAGGACCTTGCGGGCGGTGGGTGCAGTCATGCCGTCCATCGTAAGGGCCCGCGGTGCCGACCGGCGGCGGGCCGCCCGGTGGGGCACGATGACGGAAGCCGCGATTCCGTCCGCTCTAGGGGCAGCCCATGACCGCACCCGTGACCGCACCCCCCGGCGGCACCGACGGAAAGCTTCACCGCACCCTCACCTTCCGGGACCTGATCGTCTACGGGTTGCTGTTCATCGCCCCCATGGCGCCGGTGGGCATCTTCGGCACGCTGGACGCGAAGTCGCGCGGGGCGGTGGCGCTCGTCTACGCCGTCGCGACCGTCGCGATGGCCTTCACCGCCTTCTCGTACGCCCAGATGGTCCGCGTCGCCCCGCAGGCCGGCTCGGTCTACACGTACGCGCGCGTGGGGCTCGGCGAGGGCCCGGGGTTCGTCGCCGGCTGGATGGCGCTGCTGGACTACCTCCTGATCCCCGCGGTGGCCTACCTCTTCTCGGGGATCGCCCTGCACGCTCTGGTGCCGTCGGTGTCGCAGTGGGTGTGGACGGCCGTCGCGGTCGTGGTGACGACCGCCCTGAACCTGGCGGGCGTGCGGACGGCCGCCGTCGTCGGCTTCCTGGTGCTCGCCATGGAGATCGCGGTCCTGCTGGTCTTCGTGGCGTGCGCGGTGTTCGCCCTCGCGGAGCACGGGGCCCGGCGCGGCTGGCTGTCGCCGCTGACCGGGGAGGGCAACTTCGCCATGGGCGCGGTGGTCGCCGCGGTGTCCGTGGCGGTGCTGTCGTACCTGGGCTTCGACGCGATCGCGGCGTTCGCGGAGGAGGCCGCGGGGGGCTCGGAGCGCGTCGCCCGGGCGGTGATGACGTGCCTGGCGGTGGCGGGCGTGCTGTTCATGGTCCAGACGTACCTGGCGGCGCTGCTCGCCCCGATGTCGGCGGCGGAGCTGGCGGCGGACCCGGCCGCGCAGGGCTCGGCGTTCTACGACACGGTGGACTCGGCGACCGGCACGTGGCTGCACGACCTGGTGGCGGTCAGCAAGGCCGTCGGGGCGGCGTTCGCGGCGCTGGCGGGGCAGGCCGCGGCGGGGCGGCTGCTGTTCGCGATGGCACGGGACAGGAGGCTGCCGGGCCTGCTGTCGAAGGTGGACCCGGCCTCGGGCGTGCCCCGGATCGCGTTGCTGGGCACGGCGGTGGTCAACCTCGTGGCGGCGGTGTGGGCGGCGCGGCGCGACGACGGCCTGGACCGCCTGGTGTCGGTGGTGAACGTGGGTGCGCTGGTGGCCTTCGCGCTGCTGCACCTGTCGGTGATCGGCTGGTTCGCGGTCCGCAGGCGGGGCCGCGAGCTGCGGCCCGTACGGCACGTGGTGATGCCCCTGCTGGGGCTGGCCGTGGTGATCGCGGTGATCGTCGAGGCGTCGGCCACGGCGCAGGTCGTGGGCGGGCTGTGGCTGGTGGCGGGGCTGGGGGTGCTGGGGGCGCAAGCGCTCCGCGGGGGTCCGGCGTAGGGACGGTGCGGCGAGGCGCGGTACAGCCACCCTGCGGCGCGGTACGGCACCGCCGGGTAGCGCCGCGGTGGTCACTCGCCGCGGCGGCGGCCTTGAGGGGCGAGGCCCCCAAGGAAATGCCCGCCGCCGCGGCGAGCGACCACGACGGCGAGGGTCCGGCGGAATGCCCGTAGGGCGTGACCGTACGTGCCTGGCCCCCGGCCGGTGAGAGGCCACTACGCTCACCCCATGGCCCTCAACACGTCCCCCGACGCCCCGATCCCGGTGGGGCAGGTGTCCCGGCTCATCGGCGGCTGGATCGACCGTCTCGGCGCGGTGTGGGTCGAGGGGCAGATCACCCAGCTCTCCCGCCGCCCGGGCGCCGGCGTCGTCTTCCTGACGCTGCGCGACCCGGCGCACGACATCTCGCTGTCCGTCACCTGCTACCGCGCGGTCTTCGACAAGGTCGCCGACATCGTCTCGGAGGGCGCGCGCGTCGTCGTGCACGCCAAGCCCGAGTGGTACGCCCCGCGCGGTCAGCTCTCGCTGCGGGCGGCGGAGATCCGGCCGGTGGGCGTCGGGGAGCTGCTGGCGCGGCTGGAGCAGCTGAAGAAGTCGCTGGCGGCCGAGGGGCTGTTCGCGGCGGAGCGCAAGCGGCCGCTGCCGTTCCTGCCGCAGCTGATCGGCCTGGTCTGCGGCCGTGCCTCGGCCGCAGAGCGGGACGTCCTGGAGAACGCCCGGCACCGCTGGCCCGCCGTCCGCTTCGAGATCCGCAACGTGCCCGTCCAGGGCGTGCACGCGGTGCCGCGCGTCATCGAGGCCGTCGAGGAGCTCGACAAGGCCCCGGATGTGGACGTGATCATCGTGGCGCGCGGCGGCGGCAGCGTGGAGGACCTGCTGCCGTTCTCCGACGAGCGCCTGGTGCGCACGGTGGCCGCCTGCCGCACGCCGGTGGTCTCCGCGATCGGCCACGAGCCCGACTCCCCCCTGCTGGACCTGGTCGCGGACCTGCGCGCGTCCACGCCGACGGACGCGGCGAAACGCGTGGTGCCCGACGTCGGCGAGGAGCTGGTGCGGGTCCGGCAGCTGCGCGAGCGCGCCCTGCGCTGCGTCACCGCGCACCTGGACCGCGAGGAGCGCGGCCTGGCGTCGGTGCGGGCCCGCCCGTGCATGCAGCACCCGCAGCGGATGGTGGAGGAGCGCGAGGACCGGGTCGACGCCCTGACCGCCCGGGCGCGCCGGACGCTCGGCCACCTGCTGGACCGCGCGGACTCGGAGCTGTCGCACACGCACGCGCGCGTGGTCGCGCTGTCCCCGGCGGCGACGCTGCGCCGGGGCTACGCCGTGCTGCAGCACGCGGACGGCTCGGTGGTGCGGGACGCAGCGGAGGTGACGGCGGAGGAGGAGCTGCGGGCCCGGGTCGCGGAGGGCGAGTTCACGGTGCGGCCCGTTGCGGGGTCCGCTGTCGTACCTCCCGCATAGGCTGGTGGCCATGGCGACGACAACGGATGCGCTGGGGTACGAGCAGGCTCGCGACGAGCTGATCGAGGTCGTGCGCCGCCTGGAGGCGGGCGGCACGACGCTGGAGGAGTCGCTGGCCCTGTGGGAGCGCGGCGAGGAGCTGTCGAAGGTGTGCCGACGCTGGCTGGAGGGCGCGCGGGCGCGGCTGGACGCGGCGCTGGCCTCCGAGGAGGAGGCCGGGGCGGCGGAGGGTGCCGCGGAGGGTGCCGAAGAGGCGTCCTGACGCCCGGCTACCCCCTCTGACCAGCCAATACATCAGCAAGGGCGGGTGAACCCCGCCACATCCCCACCCCTTTAGTTGAAGTTTCATCTACTTGTCGTACAGTGGATCCCGTAAGCCCTCCCCCCGGGATCTTCCGTACGCAAGAAGGTGCACCCCCATGTCCCTCGCCCTCGACGCCGCCGCCCAGGACCTGCTCTTCCGTGAGGCGCACACCGCCAACACCTTCTCCGGCGAGCCGGTGACCGACGAGCAGATCCAGGCCGTCTACGACCTGGTCAAGTACGCCCCGACGGCGTTCAACCAGTCGCCCCTGCGCATCGTGCTGATCCGCTCCGAGGAGGCCCGCGAGCGCCTCGCGCCCCTGATGGCCGAGGGCAACCGCGAGAAGACCCGCAACGCCCCGCTCGTCGCGATTCTCGCCACGGACAACGAGTTCCACGAGGAGCTGCCGGAGCTGTTCCCGCACTTCCCGCAGGCCAAGGACGTCTTCTTCGCCGAGCGCCCGGTGCGCGAGCAGTCCGCCGCGCTCAACGGCTCGCTGCAGGCCGGCTACTTCATCCTCGGCATCCGCGCGGCGGGCCTGGCCGCCGGCCCGATGACGGGCTTCGACTTCGCGGGCGTCCAGAAGGAGTTCCTGGACGGCGACCACACCCCGCTGATGATCGTCAACATCGGCAAGCCGGGCGAGGGCGCCTCGTACCCCCGCTCGCCGCGCCTGCCCTACGAGCAGGTCGTCACGACGGTCTGATCCGTCCGGACAACCTTGACAATCCGAACAGCCTGAACAGCCTGAACAGCCTGAACAGCGGGGACGGTCCCGGACCGTCCCCGCTGCGGCACCCGGCCGTCGCGCTCCCTCAGCCCTTCTTGGACTTGAGCGCGGCGGCCATTTCCGCGAGCCGCTCCGCGGACGCGGTACCGGTGACCACCGTGGTCACCCCGCGCTCCTCGCGCACGAGCGCGTTGTACTTCTCGCCCTCGTAGTGCCGCCACGTGGCATCGCCCACGCGCTGCGTCCTGTCCGTCTTCACCGCGCGCTGGCTCGCACCGTCGATGAAGGCACGGGCCGGGCCGTCGCTCTGCTCGACGGCCACGTACTGCGTGTCCGGGTCGAGGAAGCCCAGGTGCCAGACCGAGCCCTCCTTGCCGCCCGTCCCGCCCGCCCGGTACGAGACGGAGGTGGCGCGCCAGTCCTTGTCCAGCCCGGCCGGGGCCGCGACGGGGTACGGCGCGGCGCGCCGCGCCGTGTCGAGCTCGACGCGGTAGTCGACGGTCGGCACCGCGTCGCTCGCCTTGCCTTCGTCGTGCGGGATGAACACGTAGCTGACAAAAGCGACGGGAATGATCACCGCCATCGCGAGCACCATGTTGCGCACGGTCTGCGCCTTGGGATTCCTACCTGCCACGCCCCCCATCGTCCCCTATGCCCCGGGAGATCTTGACGGCGGCCCCGGGGGCGCGCCGGAGCCCGGTCCGCGCCTCCTCCGGAAGACCTTGACGCCGCTCATGCGTGGGGCCCTCTGCTCACTCTCGCAGTAAACAGATAAAGTCATCAGCACCCTCACCTTCTGCCCCTTTCGGGGGAGAGGGGTCCCTGCGGCCGTCGCCGTAAAGAAAGGTTGCGCTCCGATGACCGAGCATCATCTGCCGTCCCCGCTCGAGGTCAGCCCCGAGGCCCCCGACCGCAACCTCGCCCTGGAGCTCGTCCGGGTCACCGAGGCCGGTGCCATGGCATCGGGCCGCTGGGTCGGCCGGGGTGACAAGAACGGCGCGGACGGCGCCGCGGTCAAGGCCATGCGTGCCCTGATCGGCACCGTGTCCATGAACGGTGTCGTCGTCATCGGCGAGGGGGAGAAGGACAACGCCCCCATGCTCTACAACGGCGAGCGCGTCGGCGACGGAACCGGCGCCGAGTGCGACGTGGCCGTCGACCCGGTGGACGGCACGACCCTCACCGCCAAGGGCATGGCCAACGCCGTCTCCGTGATGGCCGTCGCCGACCGCGGCACCATGTTCGACCCGTCCGCGGTGTTCTACATGGACAAGCTGGTCACCGGCCCGGAGGCCGCCGACTTCGTCGACATCGACGCCCCCGTCGCCGTCAACATCCGCCGCATCGCCAAGGCCAAGCACTCCTCCCCCGAGGACGTCACGGTCGTCGTCCTGGACCGCCCCCGTCACGACGGGCTCGTCAAGGAGATCCGCGAGGCCGGCGCCCGGATCAAGTTCATCTCCGACGGCGACGTGGCCGGCGCCATCATGGCCGCCCGCGAGGGCACCGGCGTGGACCTGCTGCTGGGCATCGGCGGCACGCCGGAGGGCATCATCGCGGCCTGCGCGATGAAGTGCCTCGGCGGCACCATCCAGGCCAAGCTGTGGCCCAAGGACGCCGAGGAGCGACAGCGCGCCCTCGACGCGGGCCACGACCTCGACCGCGTCCTGCACACGAACGACCTGGTCAGCGGCGAGAACGTGTTCTTCGTGGCCACCGGCATCACCGACGGCGAGCTGCTGCGCGGCGTCCGCTACCGCGCGGAGACGGCGACCACGCAGTCGCTGGTCATGCGCTCCAAGTCGGGCACGATCCGGCAGATCGACTCCACGCACCGGCTCTCGAAGCTGCGCGCGTACAGCACGGTGGACTTCGAGCGCCCCAGCTGATCGCCCTGCGGGCACACCTGCCCCCAAACGCCGGACGGGCTGCGATTTCGGCCGAGCCCAGCCGAAATCAAGCCCGTCCGGCGCTTCTGCCGTCCCGTGCGCTCAGCCCGCGGCGGCGACCCGCGTCGTGCGCGCCAGCTCGGCCTCGCGCCGCCGCCGGCGCGCCAGCACCACCCGGCGCTCGGCCGCGGTGAGACCGCCCCACACCCCGTAGGGCTCCGGCTGCAGCAAGGCGTGCTCGCGGCACTCGACCATCACCGGGCAACGGGCGCAGACGCGCTTGGCGGCCTCTTCGCGCGACAGACGGGCAGCCGTCGGTTCCTTGGATGGTGCGAAGAAGAGCCCGGCTTCATCCCGGCGGCACACCGCCTCCGAATGCCAGGGGCCGGCCTGATCCCGCGCGGACGGAATCCGCGGGGACGGTACGGCGGCTTCCTGCAGGGGCTGATGCGGTAGCAGCACGGTCTACTCCTGACGACGGCTTTTACTTGGCCGGTTGAGTCACCCTTGCCCGCCTCCACTGCGCACGGCCATTCGCACCGGCAGCCGTACGAGAGACGATGCACCAAGCTTTACCCGCTGTGCGCGTGCTTATTCACACCGTTGCCATGAGCGGAACGCGGTAACCCGCAGTAAGTTCGCGGTGATAGGGCGCGCGGGGCGCCATCAGCGGCCCGCGCGAAGGTTCTTGAGCCGCTTGCCGCGCTTCGGCCGGGCGTCCACACCACCGAAGACCGCGCAGCCGGTGACGGAGACGACCGGCGCGTCGGGGTCGGCCGCTTCCACGGTCCTGATGTCGAAACCGCCGAAGATGCCGGTGCCGGTGGAGCGCAGGGTG
Organism: Streptomyces aureoversilis; assembly: GCF_042657885.1. NCBI lineage: Bacteria > Bacillati > Actinomycetota > Actinomycetes > Kitasatosporales > Streptomycetaceae > Streptomyces > Streptomyces aureoversilis. Next base: position 115,357 of record NZ_JBHSKJ010000008.1, on the reverse strand, counting down.
ACGTTCTCCGGGACCGTGATGTCGACGCTGCCGAAGAACGAGGTCGCGTTGATGACGATCTCCCGCTGCTCGAAGAACGCCTCGGTCAGATCGATCTCCACGGCGCCGAACAGCGCGAACGCGTTCGTCCGCGGGCTCGCCCGCCGGCGCCCCTTGCGGCTCGCGGCGCCGAAGACGGCGACGAGGTTCTCGGCGGGGCCCGCGCCGGGGGTGTGCGCCGGGGCCGGGTGCGGGCGCGCGGGGGCCTGCGGCCGGGCCCGGCCGTCCACCGGCAGGTCACGGACCAGCGGTTCCAGCTCGCCCAGGGTCCTGGCCCGGTAGGCGGCGCCGACCCGCTCGGCGTGCTCCTCCGCGGTGATCCGGCCGTCGCCCAGGGCGTCGCGCAGGACGCCGGCGGTCCGGTCGCGGTCGGCGTCGGAGGCGCGCAGGCCGGGCTCCGGCACGGCGGGCAGGGGCTGCCGGGGGCTCTTCTCGAACGAGGGCGACGATGGCTCTTCCACGGCAAGCAGGGTAGCCACAACGCGATAGATCGCGATAGAGGGCGGGCCCGACCCGGGGATTCCCGCTGGTCGGAGCGGGTGAGCCTTACCTCACAAGACCGCTCCCCCGCGCGCGCCCTAGGCTGGTACGCGCTGTCGAGGACGCCAGCCACCACTGCCTGCCGAGTGAGGAATCCGCCGCAATGCCTGCCTCTGAGTTCGCCTATACGGACCTCCTGCCCCTGGGCGAGGACAACACTCCGTACCGCCTGGTCACCTCCGAGGGCGTGTCGACCTTCGAGGCCGACGGCCGCACCTTCCTCAAGGTCGAGCCGGAGGCGCTGCGCAAGCTGGCCGCCGAGGCGATGCACGACATCTCGCACTACCTGCGCCCGGCCCACCTCGCGCAGCTGCGGAAGATCCTCGACGACCCCGAGGCCTCCCCGAACGACCGCTTCGTCGCCCTGGACCTGCTGAAGAACGCCAACATCGCGGCCGCCGGCGTGCTCCCGATGTGCCAGGACACCGGCACGGCGATCGTCATGGGCAAGCGCGGCCAGAACGTGCTGACCGAGGGCGGCGACGAGAAGGCCCTCTCGCACGGCATCTTCGACGCCTACACCGAGCTCAACCTGCGCTACTCGCAGATGGCCCCGCTGACCATGTGGGACGAGAAGAACACCGGCTCCAACCTGCCCGCGCAGATCGAGCTGTACGCGACCGACGGCGGCGCCTACAAGTTCCTCTTCATGGCCAAGGGCGGCGGCTCGGCCAACAAGTCCTTCCTCTTCCAGGAGACGAAGGCCGTGCTCAACGAGGCGAGCATGATGAAGTTCCTGGAGGAGAAGATCCGCTCGCTCGGCACGGCCGCCTGCCCGCCGTACCACCTGGCGATCGTCGTCGGCGGCACCTCCGCCGAGTACGCGCTCAAGACCGCCAAGTACGCCTCCGCGCACTACCTCGACGAGCTGCCGGAGGAGGGCTCCCCGCTCGGCCACGGCTTCCGCGACAAGGATCTGGAGGACAAGGTCTTCGAGCTCACGCAGAAGATCGGCATCGGCGCCCAGTTCGGCGGCAAGTACTTCTGCCACGACGTGCGCGTCGTCCGCCTCCCGCGCCACGGCGCGTCCTGCCCGGTGGCCATCGCCGTCTCCTGCTCCGCCGACCGCCAGGCGCTCGCGAAGATCACGCCCGAGGGCGTCTTCCTGGAGCAGCTGGAGACCGACCCGGCGCGCTTCCTCCCGGAGACCACGGACGAGCATCTGGAGTCGGAGGGCGATGTCGTCCGCATCGACCTCAACCGGCCCATGGACGAGATCCTCGCCGAGCTGACCAAGTACCCCGTCAAGACCCGCCTCTCGCTGACCGGACCGCTCGTCGTGGCCCGCGACATCGCACATGCGAAGATCAAGGAGCGGCTGGACGCGGGCGAGGAGATGCCCCAGTACCTCAAGGACCACCCGGTCTACTACGCCGGCCCGGCCAAGACCCCCGAGGGCTACGCCTCCGGCTCCTTCGGCCCGACGACGGCCGGCCGCATGGACTCCTACGTCGAGCAGTTCCAGGCCGCGGGCGGCTCCAAGGTGATGCTCGCCAAGGGCAACCGCAGCAAGCAGGTCACCGACGCGTGCGGCAGCCACGGCGGCTTCTACCTCGGCTCGATCGGCGGCCCGGCGGCCCGCCTCGCACAGGACTGCATCAAGAAGGTGGAGGTCCTGGAGTACGAGGAGCTGGGCATGGAGGCCGTCTGGAAGATCGAGGTCGAGGACTTCCCGGCGTTCATCGTCGTGGACGACAAGGGCAACGACTTCTTCGTCGACCCGGCCCCGGCGCCGACGTTCACGAGCATCCCGATGCGTACGAAGTAGTCCCGCAAGCCGGCTTGTGGGCAGTCGTTCCGCTGGGGCGGAACGGGTGGGCACAAGCCGGCCCACGGCGGGTCGGCCGCTACGCGAACCGCTGTGACCTCGACCCGTCACACGCCTGCAGCCGGACCGGCTCCTTGGCCCCGGCCAGGGCGAGGCAGAGCCCGCCGGCCGCAGCCGGCCGCACGGTCGAACCGTCCCGCACGAACTGCTGGTTCGCCCCGCCATGGCAGTTCCACAGCACCACGGCCGTCCCCGCCGCGTACTTCCCCCCGGGAACGTCCACGCACCGGTCGTGCGAGAGGGCCGTCCGCAGCGCCTTGGTGCCGGCGTCGTGGCCCCACTCCTGGTTGCGGCTGCCCGTGCAATCCCAGCCGCCGACCATGGTCCCGTTGCGGCTGCTCGCCCCGTACGCGTCGACGCAGGTGCCGGTGGCCTCGTTCCTGAGCGGTCGGAAGGCGTCGTCCCAGGCGCCCTCGTGCAGTACGGGCTTCCCCGTGCTCGCCGGGTCGGCGCAGCCGGCCTCGCGGTAGCCGGCCAGGTAGGCCTGGCTCAGGCAGGACGCGAACGCGCCGTGGCCCCGGGCGTTGGGGTGGAAGGACTGCCGTACGGAGTTCTCGTTGGGCGGGAAGGGGTTGGACAGGTCGACGTAGAGGCCGCGCGCCCAGGCGTCGTCCATGCACACCTCGTGCCCGTGGAAGAGGCGCGAGTTGTCGAGGTAGACCGCTCCCGTGTCGCGCGCGGCCTTGCGCATGCCGCGCTCGAAGGCCGGCACGGCGGAGTTGCGGCCCCAGGCGGCGTCGGAGGTGTGGCCGACGCAGCCGCCGGGGAGCTTGCCGGGGAAGGAGGGGTTGTCCTCGAAGTCGGGGCCTATGGGGCTCGGGTAGCCCATGAGGACGAGCTTGTAGTCGCCGTCGGCGTAGCCGGCGTCCTTCATCACGGTGCGCAGGTCCCGCACGGTCTGCTCGACCTTGGGGACGAGTCCGTCGACGCGGGCCTGCCAGCCGGGGGCGTACTTGGGCTCGCAGGTGCCCTGGAGGGTCAGGTAGCGGGTGACGCAGTCGGTCATGACGGGCCCGAACTGCAGGTCGTCGTTGGCGCCGGCGACGAGCAGGACCATCTTCACGCGGGTGTTGCGGGCCTTGACGGCGAGGCTGTCGCTCTGGACGAGCTCGTCGGCGTACTGCTTGGTGCCGCCGATGCGGATGTTGGCGGTGGAGGCGCCGGAGCAGGCGACGTTGTAGGTGACGTCGGCGGGGATCGTGGTGCGGTGGATGGCGGCGTCGGGCGAGCGGTGGCACCAGTTGGCGGGGCCGTTGGTGCCCGGCTCGTAGGTGCCGACGCCTTCGCCGGAGATCTCGCTGTCGCCGAGCGAGAGGAGCGAGGTCTTGCGCTGCTCCAGGGGGCGCTGGGCGGCGTCCCCGTAGAGCTTGACCGCTTCCGCGGCGCGGATCCTCTCCAGTTCGGGCGACAGGGGCGTCGCGGCGGCGGATGTGTGCGGCGCGGCGGCCGCGTGGGCGGTGGGTCCGGTGACAGCGAGGCCGCCGAGCGCCGCGGCGAACGCGGCGACGGCGGCGAGTGAACAGCGCAGGGTGGGTCTGCGTGTCATGGTGCCTCCCCGATTTCAGTTGTTACCCGCGGTATTTACTAGGCGGTAGTGCTTTTTGGGAACACCGTGAACCGGACAAACGCTTGGTGTGTCAGGAGGTAGTGACGATGACCGATGGTGAGCAGTACCGGATCGAGCACGACTCGATGGGTGAGGTCCGGGTCCCGGCGGATGCCAAGTGGCGGGCGCAGACCCAGCGCGCGGTGGAGAACTTCCCCATCAGCGGGCAGCGGCTGGAGCGGGCGCACATCGAGGCGCTGGCCCGGATCAAGGCCGCGGCGGCCAAGGTCAACGCCGAGCTGGGCGTGGTGGACAAGGACGTCGCGGAGGCGATCGGGGCGGCCGCCGCGGAGGTCGCCGAGGGCCGCTGGGACGACCACTTCCCCGTGGACGTCTTCCAGACGGGCTCCGGCACGTCCTCCAACATGAACACGAACGAGGTCGTCGCCACCCTGGCGAGCGAGCGCCTGGGCCGCCCGGTGCACCCCAACGACCACGTGAACGCGTCGCAGAGCTCCAACGACGTCTTCCCGTCCAGCATCCACATCGCGGCGACGGCCGCCGTCACCCGTGACCTGGTGCCCGCGCTCGAGCACCTCGCGGCGTCCCTGGAGCGCAAGGCCGAGGAGTTCGCCGAGGTCGTCAAGTCGGGCCGCACGCACCTGATGGACGCGACCCCGGTGACGCTCGGTCAGGAGTTCGGCGGGTACGCGGCCCAGGTCCGCTACGGCGTCGAGCGGCTGCGGGCCTCGCTGCCGCGCCTGGCCGAACTGCCCCTGGGCGGCACGGCCGTGGGCACCGGCATCAACACCCCGCCCGGCTTCTCCGCCGCCGTCATCGCCGAGGTCGCCCGCGCCACGGGGCTGCCGCTGACGGAGGCCCGCGACCACTTCGAGGCGCAGGGCGCGCGCGACGGCCTGGTGGAGACCAGCGGGCAGCTGCGCACCGTCGCCGTCGGCCTCACCAAGATCGCGAACGACCTGCGCTGGATGGGCTCCGGCCCGCGGGCCGGGCTGGCCGAGATCAACCTGCCGGACCTGCAGCCGGGCTCCTCGATCATGCCGGGCAAGGTCAACCCGGTCATCTGCGAGGCCGTCCTGATGGTGGCCGCCCAGGTCACCGGCAACGACGCGACGGTCGCGGCCGCGGGCGCCGCCGGGAACTTCGAGCTCAACGTGATGCTCCCGGTGATGGCGAAGAACGTCCTGGAGTCGGTGCGGCTGCTCGCCAACGCCTCCCGCCTGCTCGCCGACCGCACGGTCGACGGCATCACGGCCAACGTGGAACGGGCCCGCGAGTACGCCGAGTCCTCCCCGTCGGTCGTCACGCCCCTCAACCGCTACATCGGCTACGAGGAGGCGGCGAAGGTGGCCAAGAAGTCGCTCGCCGAGCGGAAGACCATCCGTGAGGTCGTCCTCGACTCGGGCTACGTCGAGCGCGGGTTGCTCACGCTGGAGCAGCTGGACGAGGCGCTCGACGTGCTGCGCATGACGCGCCCGTAGGGGCCGGGCCGGTTGCCGGCGGGCGGGGACGGGTGTCCCCGCCCGCCGGTATCCGGCCCCGTGCGTCTCCGTGCGTCACACATCACGGCGCACACGCACCCCTCGCGCCTAGGATCTCCGCATGACAGCGGACGCGGACACGGACACGGACACGGTGGACCCCACGAACACGGCCGGCACGGCCTCCTGGGCGCCCGGGGACCAGATCCTCTGGCGCTACCGGGGCAATGCCACCGACCGCGTCCACATCTGCCGCCCCGTCACCGTCGTGCAGGACACGGCCGACCTCCTCGCGGTCTGGGTCGCGCCGGGCACGGCCTGCGTGCGCCCGCTGCTCGCCGACGGCACCCCGGTCCACCAGGAGCCGCTCGCCACCCGCTACACCAAGCCCCGCACCACGGGCGTCTCCCCGTGGGCCGGCACGGGCGTGCTGAAGCTCGCCCGGCCCGGCGAGCCGTGGTCGGTCTGGCTGTTCTGGGACCGTGACTGGCGGTTCAAGAACTGGTACGTGAACCTGGAGGAGCCGCTGGCCCGCTGGACGGGCGGCGTGGACTCCGAGGACCACTTCCTCGACATCGCCGTCTATCCGGACCGCAGCTGGCAGTGGAAGGACGAGGACGAGTTCGCCCAGGCGCAGCAGGCGGGCCTGATGTCCGCCGGGCAGGCCGAGCGGGTGCGGGCGGCCGGGCGGGCCGCGGTCGAGCGGATCGAGTCCTGGGAGGCGCCGTTCGCGGCCGGCTGGGAGGCCTGGCGGCCGGATCCGGCGTGGCCCGTACCCGCCCTTCCGGACGACTGGGACCGTTCCCCGGCCCGGATCCGGGCATGAGCCGTGACGGAACCCCGGGGAGAACCGGCAACCGCTTGGCGTCGGCCCTCCGGGCAATCGTAGGATCGGCCTCCGCGATACTGCACAGCAGCACGGCACGATCAGAGCACGGCATGTGACGCTTGTTCACGGAAATACGGGTCACAGAGAGGGCGGGCGCCGTGAGCGGTGACGAGGACCAGCGGGGCTACGACGGCTACGCCCGTTCGGGGCTGGACCGCAGCGGTCAGGCCGAGGCGTTCGACGCGATAGGCCACCGCTACGACGAGGCCTTCCCGCACAAGGAGGGCCAGCTCGGCGCGGCCGCCTGGCTCGCGGCCGCCCTGCCGCCCGGCTCCCGCGTCCTCGACGTCGGCTGCGGCACCGGCCTGCCCACCGCCCTGCAGCTGGCCGACGCGGGCCACCGCGTCGTGGGCGTCGACCTCTCCGCCGGCATGCTGGAGCTGGCCCGGGAGAACGTCCCCAAGGCCGACTTCCACCTGGCGGACCTGGCGGACCTGCGGGACGGCCGGCTGGGCGCCTTCGACGGGGTCACCGCGTTCTTCTCGCTGCTGATGCTGCCCCGCACGGAGATCCCGCACGCCCTGCGGATGCTCCACGGGCTGCTGAGACCCGGGGGGTTGCTCGCCCTGTCGATGGTCGAGGCCGACGTGGACGACTACGCGATCCCGTTCCTGGGCAACACGATCCGGGTATCCGGATACCTGCGGGACGAACTGCGCCAGGTCGTGCGCGAAGCGGGTTTCGAAGTCGCCGGGGAGAACTCGCTGGCGTACGCCCCGGCGAGTACGGACGTACCACCCGAGATCCAGCTCTTCCTCAATCTGCGACGCGCCTGACCCACGGTGCACCCGCGCGAGCGGGCGCACGGCCCCGACGGATGGAACCCCACGCGTGACGGAGCACACCGACTCCCACGGAAGCCAGCGGATCGCCGCGGTGCGGCAGGCCGCCGCGCCCGCCGCTGCCTCTGCCCCGGAACCGGAACCGGGACGTCCCCGGCCGGTCCCCGAGCCGGGGCCCCAGGGCGTGCCACCCCAGCGGCGCGACGACGCGCACGCGGGGACGCGCCCGGCGGCGGACGCCCCTTCCCGCGGGCGGACGCGCGCGAGCTCCCACCCGGAACCGGAGGGCCTCCCGGCCCGGGGAACCCCGGCGGCTCCCGGTCCGGCGCCTGAGCCCACGGGGTCCGAGGCGGCGCAGCCCAGGGCCACCGGGTCCCCGGCTCCGGCCTCCCGGACCACCGGATCCCCGGCCGAAGAGCCCCAGGCCGATGGGTCCCGCACCGCCCGGTCGCGGCGGGCCGACGGGTCCCGGTCCGCCCGGTCCCAGGCCGGTGGGGTCCCGGCCGCGGGCCCTCGCGGCGGCCGCTCCCGTACCCGTGCGTCCGGCGCGGCCTCCGCCGCGCTGCCCGCCGCCACGGCCGAGCGTGCTCCCGCCGTGACCGCTGACAACGATGCCCGGAAGCCCGCCGCTGGCGCCCCGCGGCCGGAAGAAGCGACCGAGCCCGCGAACGGCGGCGACGGTGCCCCGGCCGCCGCGCCCGCCGGTCGCCCGGCCGGGCCGGATGGCGCCGGCGGTGCGCGGGCCGCCGAGGCCGGCGGCCACCCGGCTCCGGCCGGGCCCGAGGGCACCGCCGCGGGCAACCCCACCGGCGGCGAGCGCCTGCGGTTCGTGGGTGCCGCCACGCGGCGGATCGCCCGGGGCATCGACCTGGACGAGATCGTGCTCGGCCTGTGCCGGGCCACCGTGCCGACGTTCGCCGACGCCATCCTCGTCTACCTGCGCGACCCGCTGCCGGTCGGCGACGAGCGGCCCGTGGGCCCCGTCGTGCTGCGGCTGCGCCGCACCGACCAGCTGCCCGAGCACGTGCGCGGCGTGGGCGAGGGCGACGGCACGGACTTCGCGGCCGAGCGCCCCGAGCCCGTCCCCGATCTCGCCGGCTGCGCCGCCGAGCGCTGCGAGGTGCGCATAGGAGGGCCGCTCGCGGAGGTGCTGCGGGGTGTCAGACCGGTCTTCGGGGACTCCTCCGCCGCGCGGGCGGCCCTTCCCGAGCTGCTGGGCGACGACCGTCCGGTCCCGGACCGGCACCGGACGATCCTGGCGCCGCTGCGGGGGCGGCGCCGGGTGATCGGCGCCGCGGTGTTCGTCCGCCGCCCGGACCGGGCCGCGTTCGAGAACGACGACCTGCTCGTGGCCGCGCAGCTGGCGACGCACACCGCCCTGGGCGTGGACAAGGCCGTGCTCTACGGCCGCGAGGTGTACATCGCGGACGAGCTGCAGCGCACGATGCTGCCCGACTCCCTCCCCCAGCCGACCGGCGTCCGGCTCGCCAGCCGCTACCTGCCGGCCGCCGAGACCGCCCGCGTGGGCGGCGACTGGTACGACGCGATCCCGCTGCCGGGCAACCGGGTGGCGCTGGTCGTCGGCGACGTCATGGGCCACTCCATGACCTCGGCCGCGATCATGGGCCAGCTGCGCACGACCGCGCAGACCCTGGCGGGCCTGGACCTGCCCCCGGCCGAGGTGCTGCACCACCTGGACGAGCAGGCCCAGCGCCTCGGTTCGGACCGCATGGCCACGTGCATGTACGCGGTGTACGACCCGGTCGCGCACCGCATCGTGATCGCCAACGCGGGCCATCCGCCGCCGATACTGCTGCACCGCGGCGGCCGCGCGGAGGTCCTGCGCGTCCCGCCGGGCGCGCCGATCGGCGTGGGCGGGGTCGACTTCGAGGCGGTGGAGCTGGACGCGCCCGCCGGGGCGACGCTGCTGCTGTACACGGACGGCCTGGTGGAGTCGCGGATCAGGGACGTCTGGACGGGCATAGAGCAGCTGCGCGAGCGGCTGATCGAGACCGCCCGGCTGACCGGCCCCAACCCGCCGCCGCTGGAGCCCCTGTGCGACGAGGTGCTCGGCATGCTCGGCCCGGGCGACCGGGACGACGACATCGCCCTGCTCGCCGCCCGCTTCGAGGGCATCGCGCCCAGCGACGTGGCCTACTGGTTCCTCGACCCGCGCCCGCAGACGGCCCGTCAGGCGCGCCGGCTGGCCCGCCGCGCCCTGACCCGCTGGGGCCTGGAGGAGCTCACGGACTCCGTGGAGCTGCTGGTCAGCGAGGTGATCACCAATGCCGTGCGGTACGCGGAGCGGCCGATCACGCTGCGCCTGCTGCGCACGGACGTGCTGCGCTGCGAGGTGGGCGACGACGTGCCGCAGCTGCCGCGGCTGCGCCAGGCCCGGCCCTCGGACGAGGGCGGCCGCGGGCTGTACCTGGTCAACCGGCTGGCCAGGCGGTGGGGCGCGACCCGGCTGAGCACGGGGAAGGTGGTCTGGTTCGAACTGGCGCTGCCGCCCCGCACGCGGTGAACCGCGCCGGGTGAGCCGCGCGGGGGTGAGCCGCGCGGGGGTGAGCCGCGCGGGGCGGCGCCCTCTCGTACCCGCTCCGGGCGGACTCGAACACGGGGAGACCCGTACGCGGTGAAATTCTGGACAGTGTCCAGACGCCCGTTGCCGACACGTCGTCGGCGGAGTTCACTGGCGAGTTGGAGGGCGGGCACTGCCGCGCGCCCTCACCATCCCCGTACCGGGAGGCGTCCCATGACCGACTCGGCGCAGCAGACCCCGTACACCACGGACAACGCCGGCATCCCCGTCGAGAGCGACGAGCACTCCCTCACCATCGGCGACTCCGGACCCATCCTTCTCCAGGACCACTATCTGATCGAGAAGATGGCCCAGTTCAACCGGGAGCGGGTCCCCGAGCGGGTGGTCCACGCCAAGGGCGGCGGCGCATACGGCACCTTCCGCGTGACCAGCGACGTCAGCCAGTTCACCAAGGCGGACCTCTTCCAGCCCGGTCGCAGCACGGAGATGCTGGCCCGCTTCTCCACGGTGGCGGGCGAGCAGGGCAGCCCCGACACCTGGCGCGACCCGCGCGGCTTCGCCCTGAAGTTCTACACGGACCACGGCAACTACGACCTGGTCGGCAACAACACCCCGGTCTTCTTCGTCCGCGACCCGATGAAGTTCCAGGACTTCATCCGCTCCCAGAAGCGCCGCACCGACAACGGCCTGCGCGACAACGACATGCAGTGGGACTTCTGGACCCTGTCGCCCGAGTCCGCCCACATGGTCACGTGGCTGATGGGCGACCGCGGCGTCCCGCGCACCTGGCGCCACATGAACGGCTACGGCTCGCACACCTACATGTGGGTCAACGAGGGCGGCGAGAAGTTCTGGATCAAGTACCACATCAGGACCGACCAGGGCATCGAGTTCTTCACCCAGGCGGAAGCCGACCGGATGGCGAGCGAGGACACCGACTTCCACCGGCGCGACCTCTTCGAGGCCGTCAAGGGCGGCGACGCCCCGTCCTGGACGATGTACGTCCAGGCCATGCCGTTCGACGAGGCCCCGGACTACCGCTTCAACCCCTTCGACCTGACCAAGGTGTGGCCCCACGGCGACTACCCGCTGATCGAGGTCGGCCGGATGACGCTGGACCGCAACCCCGACGACTTCTTCGTCCACATCGAGCAGGCCGCGTTCGAGCCGTCGAACCTGGTGCCCGGCATCGGCCCGTCGCCGGACAAGATGCTGCTGGGCCGGCTCTTCTCCTACCCGGACACCCACCGCTACCGCATCGGCCCCAACTACGCCCAGCTGCCGCCCAACCACCCCCGCTCGGACGTCCGCTCCTACGCCAAGGACGGCCCCATGCGCTACGAGTCCAGCCGCGCGGCCCGTCCCTACGCGCCCAACTCCTACGGCGGCCCGGCCGCCGACACCGGGCGCTTCGGGGACGTGGCCGGCTGGCGGGCGGCGGGCGAGATGGTCCGCGAGGCGTACAAGCCGCACCGCGAGGACGACGACTGGGGCCAGGCGGGCACGATGGTCCGCCAGGTCCTCGACGACGCGGCCCGCGACCGCCTCGTCTCCAACGTCGCCGGCCACGTGGGCAACGGCGTGAGCCGGGCGGTCCGGGAGCGGGCCCTGCAGTACTGGCGCAACATCGACAAGGAGGTCGGCGACCGCATCGCCACCCGGGTCAACGGCGGCTGAGCGGGGTCCGCAACGACGCCGGCCGCTCACCCTGCGAGAGGGTGAGCGGCCGGGGCGGTGAGCTGACCGGGGGTCAGTCGCGGATCGGTTCGCGGCTTCCGTTGGGCTGGAGCCCGCCACCGCCGGTGACCGGCGCGGAGCTGGACGGCTTGCCGCTCGGCGTGACGGGCGGGACCGGCGGCCGCGAGGACGGGGGCGCCGACGAGGGTGCGCGGGACGGAGTGCGCGAGGACGAGGCCGACGGCGACTGCGAGGGCCGCGAGGGCGACGGCGACGGGCTGTGCGACGCGGGCGCGGAGGGGCTGGACGAGGCGGGCGGGCCGGGGATGACCGGGACCGTCGTGCTCATGTTCGTCTCGAGGTCGAACTCCTCGGGCTCCGAGCCCTGGAGCGCGTTGGCGGTGTAGGCGGCCCAGATGCGGGCCGGGTACGTACCGCCGTTGACGCGGCCGTTGCCGCCGGTGCCCTTGAGGGTGACCTGCTTGCCGCCCTCGCCCTCGCCGAACAGGCCGATGGCCGTGACCAGGTCGGGGGTGTAGCCGGTGAACCAGGCGGACTTGTTGTCGTCGGAGGTGCCGGTCTTGCCCGCGACCTGGCGGCCGACGCTCTGCACGACGGAGGCCGTGCCGTCGTCGACCACGCCCTTGAGGACGGTGGTGACGCCGTCGGCGGTGTTCCGCGAGATGGCGTCGCCGCCGATCGGGTTGTCGAGCGACAGCTCCTTGCCGTTCTGGGAGGCCGACTTGATGATCGAGGGCGTGACCTTCTTGCCGTGGTGGGCGAGGGTCGCGTAGACGCCGGCCATGTGCAGCGGGCTGTTGCCCATGGAGCCCAGCGACATGGCGGGCTTCTCCACGAAGTCGCGGACCTTGCCGTTCATGCCCATGTCGACGGCGGTCTTCTTGACCTCGGGCAGGCCGACGTCGATGGCCATCTGCGCGAAGACGGAGTTGACCGAGTCGTTCATGGCCTTCTGCACGGGGATCATGCCGTGCGAGTAGCCGTCCTCGTTCTCCGGGGCGAAGTGCTCGCTCGTGCCGGTGACGGGACGCTCGGTGGTCGAGTCGTACAGCGTGCCGGCGTTGATGCGCACCTTGTCCTGGGTGGTGGACTTGTTCTCCAGCGCCGAGGCGAAGATCAGCGGCTTGAAGGTCGAGGCGACCTGGTAGTCCTCGCGGGTGGCGTTGTTCGTCCAGTGCTGGAGGGCGTCGGTGCCGCCGTAGAGGGCGACGACCTTGCCGGTTTTCGGGTCGACGGAGGCGCCGCCGACCTGGACGTTCTTGTCGACCGCGCGGGCCTTGGGGTCGAGGTCGTCGAGGAGCTTGTCCTTGACGGCCTTCTCCAGGGCCTTCTGCTTCTTGTTGTCGATGCTGAGGGTGATCGTCCAGCCGCCGGCGTCGAGGTCGCTCTCGGGGCGGCCGTCCTTGGCCAGCTTCTTGCGCATCTCGGCCTTGGCGGCCTCGACCAGATAGCCGTTCTGGCCGGTGAGGCCCTTGGCGGCCGGCGGCTTGCCGGGCTCCTTGAACTGCATCGTGGCGCGCTTGTCCTTGTCGAGCCACTTCTGCTCGACCATCTTGTCCAGGACGTAGTTCCAGCGGGCCTTGGCGTTCTCCTTGCCCGCGGGGGTGGCCACCGTCCAGTCGTACTGGCTGGGGGCCTGGAGCAGCGCCGCGAGGTAGGCGCCCTCCTCGAGGCTGAGCTTGTCGACGTCCTTGTTGTAGTACGCGCGGGAGGCGGCCTGGATGCCGTAGGCGCCGCGGCCGTAGAAGCTGGTGTTCAGGTAGCCCTCAAGGATCTCGTCCTTGGACTTCTCCTTCTGCACCTTGAGGGAGATGACCAGTTCCTTCACCTTGCGGGTGACGGTCTGCCGCTGGTCCAGGTAGTAGTTCTTGACGTACTGCTGGGTGATGGTGGAGCCGCCCTGCTTGCCGCGGCCCATCACGGTGTTGAGGATGCCGCGCGCGGTGCCCTTGATGTCGACGCCGGGGTCTGTGTAGAAGTTCTTGTTCTCGGCGGCGACGACGGCGTACCGGACGTCCTTCGGAATCTTGTCCAGGGACACTTCCTGGCGGTTGACGTCGCCGCTGCGGGCGATGACCTTGCCGTCGGCGTCCTTGAAGACGTTGCTCTGCAGCTTGGCCTGGCTGTTGCCCTTGGGGACGTCCACGTACAGGTAGAGCGCCACGCAGGCGCCCGCCCCGAGAGCGACGAGCACCACGAAGTAGGCGAGCAGCTTCTTCCAGGTGAAGAAGCGGCGTATACCGGTTTTCCCGGCCTTCTTGGGCTTCTTGCCCTTTGCTGTGCGGGTGCTCTTCTGCGCCCGTCGCGCTTCCGCTCGGCCCATCTCTCCCGTAGCTCCAGTCTTTCCGCCCCCAACCCAGCTCATGAAGCTAACACCGCAACTGTCACCAAACGCCCATTGATCAAGGCTTTGGACCACGTGACATACAGCACCCCGGCTGGCGGGAACCGGGCGCGGCGCAGTGCGGGAAACCGTACAGGGCTCCGATTCCGAATCCGATTCGGCAGCCCGAACAGCGGGCGCTCAAGGGGCCGTCGGGGTTGGCGGCTCATAACTGCAGAGGCCACTCACCGGCCAATCAGGGGCGATTTTCAGCCAGCTATACTCTCCATGTATACACACGATGTACAGTCCGGGCATGTCAATCGGACACACCCTGCTCGCGCTCCTGGAGTCCGGCCCGCGCCACGGCTACGACCTCAAGCGCGCCTTCGACGCCCGTTTCGGCCACGACCGCCCGCTCCACTACGGCCAGGTCTACGCGACCATGTCGAGGCTGCTGAAGAACGGCCTGGTGGAGGTCGACGGCGTCGAGCAAGGCGACGGCCCCGAGCGCAAGCGCTACGCGATCACCGACGCGGGCGTCACGGACGTGGCGGACTGGCTCGCCCGGCCCGAGAAGCCCGAGCCCTACCTGCAGTCCGTCCTCTATACGAAGGTCGTCGTGGCCCTGCTGACCGGCCGGGACGCCGACGAGCTGCTGGACGCCCAGCGCGCCGAGCACCTGCGGCTGATGCGCGAGCTCACCCGCCGCAAGACCGGCGGCGACCTCGCCGACCAGCTGATCTGCGACCACGCCCTCTTCCATCTGGAGGCCGACCTGCGCTGGCTGGAAATGACCGCCGCCCGGCTCGACCAGCTCGCCCGGGCGGTGCGCACATGACGCCGTCGGGCTCCCTGCTCGCCGCGACCGGGCTCCGCAAGGCCTACGGGCCCACGACCGCGCTGGACGGCGCGGACTTCTCCGTCCACCCGGGCGAGATCGTCGCCGTCATGGGCCCCTCGGGCTCCGGAAAGTCGACCCTGCTGCACTGTCTGGCCGGAATCATTCGCCCCGACGCGGGCGTCGTCCGCTACGGCGCGCGCAAGCTCTCGGAGCTCTCCGACGCCGAGCGCAGCACCCTGCGGCGCGGCGAGTTCGGCTTCGTCTTCCAGTTCGGGCAGCTGGTCCCGGAGCTGACGTGCGTGGAGAACGTGGCGCTGCCGCTGCGCCTGGGCGGCCTGCGGCGCAAGGAGGCCGAGCAGCAGGCCATGCGGTGGATGGAACGGCTGGAGGTCGCCGACGCGCGCGGCAAGCGGCCCGGCGAGGTCTCCGGCGGCCAGGGGCAGCGCGTCGCCGTCGCCCGGGCGCTGGTCACGACCCCGCGCGTGATCTTCGCGGACGAGCCGACGGGCGCCCTGGACTCCCTCAACGGAGAGCGTGTGATGGAACTGCTGACCGAGGCCGCCCGCGACACCCGGGCCGCCGTCGTCCTGGTCACCCACGAGGCGCGCGTCGCCGCGTACTCCGACCGCGAGGTCGTCGTGCGCGACGGACGGGCGCGCGACATGGCGGGGGCGAGGCTGTCATGACCGGACGCGACGACAAGAACGGACGCGACGGCGAGACCGGACGCAGCGGTGAGACCGGGCGCGACGGCGGGGCACCGCGCCCCGGCGGCGGCCCCGCGGACCGCCCCGCCGGGCCGTCCGGCCCCTCCGCCTGGCTCCGCGACCTGCTCATGGGCGCGCGCTTCACCGTCACCGGCGGCCGCGAGGGCCTGCTGCGCGCCGCCCTCACCGCGCTGGCCGTCGGCCTCGGCGTGGCCGTCCTGGCGATCGCCGCGGCCGTGCCGCAGCTGCTGGACGAGCGCGACCAGCGCGCCACGGCCCGCAGCGTCTTCCCGGCGGGGGCGGACGTCCCGCCGGACGACCAGCCGCGCAAGGGCACGGGAACGCTCCTCTACCAGCGGGCCTCCACGGACTTCCGCGACCGGCTGGTCGACGGCGCGATCCTGCGCCCCGAGGGCCCCGGGGCGCCGGTCCCGCCGGGCGTGGGCGCCCTCCCCGGCCCCGGCGAGATGGTCGTCTCCCCCGCCCTCGGCCGGCTCCTCGCCTCCGGCGAAGGGGAGCTGCTGCGCGAGCGGTTCCGCCACCGGACCGTGGGCACCATCGGCGACGCGGGGCTCACTGGCCCCGACGAGCTCTTCTACTACCTGGGCAGCGACCGGATCGAGCAGGGCGGCGGCGTCGTCCGCATCGAACGCTTCGGCAGCAGCCAGGACGAACCCGTGGACCCGCGCGTCGTCGTCCTGGCGGCCATGGTGTGCGTCGTGCTGCTGCTCCCGGTCGCGGTCCTCATCGGCACGACCGTCCGCTTCGGCGGCGAGGGGCGCGAGCGCCGGCTCGCGGCGCTGCGGCTCGTCGGCGCCGGCATCGGATCGACCCGGCGGATCGCGGCCGGCGAGGCGCTGTGCGGCGCCCTGCTCGGCCTGCTGGCCGGGGCGGGGATCTTCCTCTTCGTCCGCGGCTTCGCCCCGCACGTCGCGATCCGCGAGATCGGCGTCTTCCCCGCGGACGTCACCCCCGACCCGGTCCTGGCCGCGCTGATCGCCGTCGCCGTGCCCGCCCTGGCCGTCGCCGTGACGCTGTTCGCGCTGCGCGGCGTCGCGGCCGAACCGCTGGGGGTCGTCCGCGACGCCCCGGCCCGGCGCCGGCGGCTGTGGTGGCGGCTGCTGATACCGGCCGCGGGTCTGGCCCTGCTGGCGCCCGGCGTGCTGGAGACGCGCGGCGCCCTGGCCTTCGGCTCCGCCTTCGCCGGCTCCGGGCAGACGGTCCTGGTGGCCGCCGGTGCCGCGCTGCTGCTCACCGGCGTCGCCGTGGTCCTGCCGTGGCTGGTCGAGGTGTCCGTGGCCCGGCTGCGGGGCGGGCCTCCGGCCTGGCAGCTGGCCACGCGGCGGCTGCAGGCGAACAGCGGTCCGGCCGCGCGGGCGGTCGCCGGCATCACCGTGGCGGTGGCCGGGGCCGTCGCCGTCCAGATGATGGTCTCCGGCATGCGCGGCGACCACGAGGGGCCTCCGGGGACGGTCGCGAGCCACTCCCAGGTGCAGGCCGCGTACCGCCCGGGCACGCCGGACGAACTCCGTGCGTACACCGAGGCGTTCCGGGCCACGCCGGGCGTCCGCGACGCCGTCGCCTTCGTGGAGCAGTACGCCACCGCCGGCTCGGGCACGGAGCGCGGGGTCACCACGGTGCACGTCGCCGATTGCGCCACCCTGAGCCGCATGGCGAAGCTGGACTCCTGCCGCGACGGCGACGTGTTCGTGGCGCAGGAGAAGGACGGCGACGTCGACACGGCCCGGCGGTTCCCGCCCGGCACCGCGCTGGAGATGGACGGCTTCGAGGAGGCGAGGGCCAAGGGCACGCCGGTCCACCGGTGGACGGTCCCGCGGACCGCACGCGTCGTGGAGACCCGTACCGCCCCCGCCGGATCGGACACGTTCGGCATCCTGGCCACGCCTTCGGCCATCGACGCCCGGGCGATCCCGGACGCCCGCACCACCGTGCTGGCGCGGGTCGACCCCGGCGACCGCGACGACGCCATCGAGCGGTTCCGCAACACCGCCGCCGCCATCGACCCCGGCATGCGGGTGTGGCGCATGGGCGGCGTCGTGAAGAAGGACCAGCTCGCGGCCGTCGAAGGGGGACTGACGACCGGCGGGGTGGGTGTCCTCGTCCTCGTGGGGCTGAGCCTCCTCGTCGCCACGGTGGAGCAGTTGCGCGAGCGGAGGCGGGCGCTGTCCGTGCTCGTCGCCTGCGGGACGGACCGGTCGACGCTCGCCTGGTCGGTGCTGTGGCAGACGGCGGTCCCCGTCGCCGTGGGCCTCGTGCTGGCGACGGCGGGCGGCCTCGGGCTGGGCCGGGTGATGCTGGCGCTGGTCGGCGAGCGGGTACGGGACTGGTTCGCCTTCGTCCCGCTGGTCGGCGCCGGCGCGGCCGTGATCGTCGCGGTGACGCTGCTGGCGCTGCCCACCCTGTGGCGCCTGACACGGCCGGAGAGCATGCGGACGGAGTGACGGGCGGGGCTGTGCCGGTATCCGGGGCGGGGGACGAACCCCGCCCCCGGGTCACCGCTGACGGTCCGTACGGGCCGTATAGCCCGCATGGCCCGTGTAGCCCGTACGGACCGTCACCCGTTGACGATCCGTACGGGCAGCTTCCGCATCGCGGTCCGCAGGGCCGCCGCGAACTGCTCGAACTCCCCCTGCCGCGCCGCCCCGGTGCGCATCGCCAGGGCGATCCTGCGCGAGGGCACCGGATCGGCGAAGTGCCCGGTGGCGAGCTGTTCGTTGCGCTCGGTCTCGACGCGCAGGGCCGTGCGCGGCAGCAGCGTGACGCCCATGCCGCCGCCGACCAGCTGGACGAGCGTGGACAGTCCGGCCGCGCTGGTGGTCACCGCCGCGCCGGTCGTCCGGCCGGCCTCGCGGCAGATGTCCAGCGCCTGGTCGCGCAGGCAGTGGCCCTCGTCCAGGAGGAGCAGCTCCAGCTCGCGCAGGGCCTCCCGCGGGATGTCGCCGCGCTCGGCCAGCCAGTGGTCCCGCGGGGTGACCAGGACGAAGTCCTCGTCGAAGAGGGGGATTTCGCTGACGCCGGGCGCGCCGAGCGGCACGGCGAGCAGCAGCAGGTCCAGCCGGCCCTGGGTGAGCCCGTCGAGCAGCGAGGACGTCTGCTCCTCGTGGACCTGCAGGTCGAGGTCGGGGTAGGAGTCGTGGACCAGGCGCAGGACCGTGGGCAGGAGGTAGGGCGCGACGGTCGGGATCACCCCGAGGCGCAGGACGCCGGTGAAGGGCGCGCGGGCGGCGTCGGCCTCCTCCATCAGGGCGGCGACGGCGTCGAGGACCGTGCGGGCCCGGGCGGCGAGCCGCTCCCCCGCGGGACTGAGCAGCACCTTTCTCGTCGTACGCTCGAGGAGCTGGACGTCGAGGATGTCCTCCAGCGCGGAGACGGCGCCCGAGAGCGCGGGCTGGCTCATCCCGAGCGCGGTGGCGGCGTCACGGAAGTGCAGGTGCTCCGCGACGGCGGCGAAGGCCCGCAGCTGGGCGAGGCTGGGCTGGCGGGGGCGCGACCCCGGGGCTATGGACGACACGGCCGGCACGGCCGGCGTCTGTGGTGCGTGCGGTGCGGACGACATGACTGATAAGCACCTCCGATCAACATCTCCCAGTCTAGCTATTTCCGTTATCAATGGCTCCTGTGGCAGGGTTGCTCATGTCCAACCCCGAGGGAAACTCCTGTCACGGGAGCTTCCCGCTCGCTGCAAGGAGAGCGCGTGCTCACTGTCGGTGACAAGTTCCCTGAGTTCGACCTGACCGCTTGTGTGGACCTCGACGCGGACAAGGCTTTCGCGCAGATCGACAACAAGACCCACGAGGGCAAGTGGAAGGTCGTCTTCTTCTGGCCCAAGGACTTCACCTTCGTCTGCCCGACCGAGATCGCCGCGTTCGGCCAGCTGAACGACGAGTTCGCCGACCGCGACGCCCAGATCCTCGGCGTCTCCGGCGACTCCGAGTTCGTCCACCACGCCTGGCGCAAGGACCACAAGGACCTCCGCGACCTGCCCTTCCCGATGCTGGCCGACGCCAAGCACGAGCTCATGCAGGCCTGCGGCGTCGAGGGCGAGGACGGCTACGCCCAGCGCGCCGTCTTCATCGTGGACCCGAACAACGAGATCCAGTTCGTCATGGTGACCGCCGGCTCCGTCGGCCGTAACCCCAAGGAGGTCCTGCGGGTCCTCGACGCCCTGCAGACGGACGAGCTGTGCCCCTGCAACTGGTCCAAGGGCGAGGAGACCCTCGACGCGGTCAAGCTCCTCGCGGGCGAGTGAGCTGATCTCCCATGGCGCTCGATGAGCTGAAGTCCGCCGTACCGGACTACGCCAAGGACCTGAAGCTGAACCTCGGCTCGGTCATCGGCAACTCCGTCCTCCCGCAGCAGCAGCTGTGGGGCACCGTCCTCGCCTGCGCGATCGCGACCCGCTCGCCGATCGTGCTGCGCGAGCTGGAGCCGGAGGCCAAGGCGAACCTGTCGCCGGAGGCGTACACGGCCGCCAAGGCCGCCGCCGCCATCATGGCGATGAACAACGTCTACTACCGCACCCGGCACCTGCTGTCGGACCCGGAGTACGGCAACCTGCGTGCGGGCCTGCGGATGAACGTCATCGGCAACCCGGGCGTGGAGAAGGTCGACTTCGAGCTGTGGTCGCTGGCCGTCTCGGCCATCAACGGCTGCGGCCTGTGCCTCGACTCGCACGAGCAGGTCCTCCGCAAGGCGGACGTCTCGCGCGAGACGATCCAGGAAGCGTTCAAGATCGCCGCGGTCCTCCAGGCCGTCGGCGCCACCCTGGACGCCGAGAAGGTCCTGGCGGACAACGCCTGACCTGCTCTCCTCCTCAGATGCGTGTGGGCCCCGGCCGTTACGGCCGGGGCCCACACGCATGTGTTCAGCCGGAGAGTCCCGAGGAGGCCCCGCCCGGGCGGGGTCCGTCCGGAACGGGTCCGCCGGGGGCAGGCCCGTCCGGAACAGGTTCGTCCGGTGGCGCCGCGGCCAGGGCCTTGTCCTTGGCGTAGGCGCGCAGATAGCCGACGACCGTATTGGTCACGGCGGCCAGCGGCACCGCGACCACCGCGCCGCCGATGCCGGCGACCAGGGAGCCCGCGGCCACCGACAGGACCACCGCGAGCGGGTGGACGCGCACGGCGCGGCCGAGGATGAACGGCTGCAGCACGTGGCCCTCGATCTGCTGCACCGCGAGCACCACGGTCAGCACCATCAGGGCCGTGAAGACGTCCTTCGTCACCAGCGCCACGACCACCGCGAGCGCGCCGGAGACCACGGCACCGACCAGCGGGATGAAGGCGAACAGGAAGATGAAGACGGCCAGCGGCACCGCCAGCGGCACCTTGAGGAAGAACAGCCCTATGCCGATGAAGATCGCGTCGATCAGGGCCACTATCACCGTGCCCCGCACGTAGGCGGTCAGCGTCGCCCACGCGCGCGGACCCGCGCCCGCCACGCCCTCGCGCGCCGCCGCCGGGAACAGCTTCAGCAGCCACTCCCAGATCCGCGGCCCGTCGTAGAGCAGGAAGAGCGTGCTGAACATCGCCAGCAGGATGCCGGTCAGCACCTCCAGGATCACCTGGACGCCCTCGATGCCGGCGGTGGTGATGTCCTTGGTGTTGGCGCCGATGGCCGTGCTGAGGTTGTCGGCGATGTTGTTGATCTGGTTCTCGGTGACGTGGAACGGGCTGGTGAGCAGCCAGTGCTTCAGGTCCTTGATGCCCTGCTGCACCTGTCCCGACAGGTCGTCGAGGTTGTCCGTCACCTGCCACACCACGAACCAGCCGACCAGGCCCATGACGACGAAGCCGGAGATGAAGGTCATGGCCGTGGCGAGCCCCCGCGGCACGCCACGGCGCTTGAGCCAGGCGACGGTGGGCTGCAGCAGCGCGGTGATCAGCAGGCCGGCGACGAAGGACAGCACCACCAGGCGGACCGAGCTGATCACGCGCATCAGCACCCAGAGGGTGCCCGCCAGGATCAGCAGCCGCCAGGCGACCTCGGCCGCGACCCGCACGCCCCAGGGCACGGCGGCCACGGGGTCGGGGCGCGCGGGGACGGCGGGTGCGTACCCGGGCGGCGGCGGTACGTGCTCGGGTGCGGGGTCGCCCGCGGCGGGCGCGGGTGCGGCTCCGGCGGCGGACCCCCGGTGCTCCGGGTCGGTGCCGGCGGAAGCGCCGGAGCCCGCGGAATCGGTGGAACCCGCGGAGCCCGCGGAGTCACCGGCGGCGCCGGAACGTATCGGCAAGGAGGCGCGTGCGGGGTCGGCGGTGCGGCCGGACTCGGGCGCGCCGGCGGCACCGGTGGTGCCGGCGGCCGGTGCCGCGCCCTCCACCTCGGCCGTGCGCTCCTCGAGTCGCCGGGCGAGACGGGTCAGACCCGCTCCCACACCGCCAACCCATCGTGGCAATCTGGACATTTCTCTTCCTCTACCCCCACTCCCCCGTGGCCAGGGTGAACGTTACCCCCGACGGGTGACGCGGGAAGACAGCCAAGCCCCCGGCCTGATGAGGACCGGGGGCTTGCGAGGGCGGGGAAGTGACCGGCGCTAGGCGCGGCCGGTGCGCCCTAGTACCACTGGTTGGCCTGCCAGAACGACCAGGCGCCGCAGGGGCTGCCGTAGCGCTCGTTCATGTAGCCGAGGCCCCACTTGATCTGGGTGGCGGGGTTGGTCCGCCAGTCGGCGCCGGCGGAGGCCATCTTGGAGCCGGGCAGCGACTGCACCAGGCCGTACGCGCCGGAGGAGGGGTTCTCCGCCGTGTAGTCCCAGGTGCTCTCGTTGTTCACGATGTTGCTGAAGCACTGGAACTGGTCGCCGGGGACCATGGAGCGGGCCATCGCCTTGACCTCGGCGACGGAGTAGGAGCTCTTGGCGGGGAAGGACGAGGCGTCGCGAGTCGCAGAGCGGCTGCTGACCTGCTCCTTCTCCTCCTTCTCGCGCTCCTTGGCCTTCTCCTCGGCCTCCTTCTTCTTGGCGGCGGCCTCGTCCGCGGCTTCCTTCTTCGCGGTGGCGTCCTCGGCGGCCTGCTTGCGCGCGGCCTCCTCGGCGTCCTTCTTGGCCGCGCTCTCGGCCGCCTCGGACTGCGTGTCCGCCTGCTGGGTCAGGGAAGCGGCCTGTGCCCGGACGTTCTGTCCTGCGGGGATGTCCGCGAGGAGCGTCGTGTCGGCTGCGGTCGCCTCGACCCGGTCGTTCGTACCCTGGTCATGGCCTGCAGCGACACCCACGACGGCGCCGACGGTGGTGACCGCGGTGGCGGATGCCACGGCGAATCCCCGGACCGAAATCCGGCTCACACGTTTTCCTTCCAGCATCGCCCGCATGGGTGACCTCGCGAGCGCGATCGTGCCCCCTGGCGCTGGCCTCCGTAATCGGTCACAGAAGGCACGGGCCCGTGGGGCCTCCCGCGAGGGAGGTCCGCGTGACGCTCGGGCGGCATACGGCGACGCTGTTCAGTTCTGGATCTGCTCTGCACCGCCCCGATGAGGGGACGAAGTGCCGTATGCGGGGCCTGACAGGACCCAGACTCTGCCCGACCGGGTTGCCCGGAGGCAATTCCGGGTTACGTGGGAAAGGTCACACCTCGTTTATGCCTGGGCTTTTCCGGAAAGCCCGACGCACAACAGCGGCGCGCGGCTAAGCTCCTTGGCTTTGCCGCGCGCCGCCTGGCATCGGCCTTCGGGGAACGCCCCTCGGCAACGGCCTTCAGGGAAGGGCCGGATGGGTCGGACGGATCGGCCGACTCCTCTCTCCAGTCTCTTCAGTCCCTCCAGAGAACGAGCCCTATCCGGCGAGCCGCATCAGATCCGGCCTTCCTCCAGCATTTCGGTCACCAGCGCCGCAATCGGCGAACGCTCCGAACGCGTGAGCGTGACGTGCGAGAAGAGCGGATGCCCCTTCAGCTTCTCGACCACGGCGACCACGCCGTCGTACCGCCCCACACGGAGGTTGTCGCGCTGCGCCACGTCGTGCGTGAGCACGACGCGCGAATTGGCGCCGATGCGGGAGAGGACGGTCAGCAGCACGTTCCGCTCGAGCGACTGCGCCTCGTCCACGATCACGAAGGCGTCGTGCAGCGACCGGCCGCGGATGTGGGTGAGCGGCAGCACCTCCAGCATGCCGCGCCCGGTGACCTCCTCGATCACCTCGGAACTCGTCACCGCCGAGAGGGTGTCGAAGACGGCCTGGGCCCAGGGGCTCATCTTCTCCGCCTCGCTGCCCGGCAGATACCCCAACTCCTGCCCGCCGACGGCGTACAGCGGCCGGAAGACCATCACCTTGCGGTGCTGCCGCCGCTCCAGGACGGCCTCCAGCCCCGCGCACAGCGCCAGCGCGGACTTGCCCGTGCCGGCCCGGCCGCCCATCGACACGATCCCGATCTCGGGGTCGAGCAGCAGGTCGAGCGCGACGCGCTGCTCGGCGCTGCGGCCGTGGATGCCGAACGCCTCGCGGTCGCCGCGCACCAGCCGCACCGAGCCGTCGGCCGCGACCCGGCCGAGCGCCTTGCCCCGCTCGGACTGCAGCACCAGGCCGGTGTGCACGGGCAGTTCCGCGGCCTCCGGGATGTGGGCCGTCTCGGCGGCGAAGAGCTCGTCCACCTGCTCGGCGGTGACGGTGAGCTCCGCCATCCCGGTCCACCCGGAGTCGGTGATCGCGAGCTCCGCGCGGTACTCCTCGGCGAGCAGGCCGACCGCCGACGCCTTGATCCGCAGCGGCAGGTCCTTGGAGACGACCGTGACGTCGTACCCCTCGGCCTGGAGGTTGCGGGCGACCGCGAGGATGCGCGAGTCGTTGTCGCCGAGGCGGAAGCCGGCGGGCAGTATGCCCGTATCCGAGTGGTTGAGCTCGACCCTGAGCGTCCCGCCCAGATCACCGATCGGAATCGGGGAATCCAGTCGGCCGAATTGCACCCGGTACGCGTCCAGCAGACGCAGCGCCTGCCGCGCGAAGTAACCGAGCTCGGGGTGGTGCCTCTTGGCCTCCAACTCCGTGACCACCACCACGGGCAGCACGACCTCGTGCTCCTCGAAGCGGGACATGGCGCCTGGGTCGGCCAGCAGGACGCTGGTGTCGAGGACGTAGGTGCGCCGGTCGTTCTCACGGCGCTTCTTGCTGGTCACCACGGGTGGACGAACCCCCTCGGGGAGGTCGGGGCGCGACGGCGTCGCCGGGGAATGGGCCGGGATCGGAGCCCTTCGAGGGCCCGGCTGCGGCCCTCCGCGGGCGGCCGCGCGACCTGACAGGGCCGCTCGGTCCGCACGGTCGTCGTCCGTGTGCAAAGGGCCTCCCGGGCGGGCGGCCCCATGCCGCCCGCTGGCAGAGCGACGGTCTTAGGACAGACCGTCGGCCTGCAGGGGATATTCCCGCTGGACCGCTTGACCATGCAACGGCATATGCGGTGGCGTGGTGAGCCACCGGTCCGTCAGGAGCCGTACCGGTGGCAGAAGGAGTTGCAGCCGCGGGACCTCAGGAACCGTACCTGCGGTGCCTCGCGGCGTAATCCCGCAATGCGCGCAGGAAGTCGACCTTCCGGAAAGCCGGCCAGAAGACTTCGCAGAAGTAATACTCCGAGTGCGCGCTCTGCCAGAGCATGAAGCCGGAGAGCCGCTGTTCACCGCTGGTGCGGATGATGAGGTCCGGATCGGGCTGGCCGCGCGTGTAGAGGTGCTTGGTGATGTGTTCGACGTCGACCGTCTCGGCAAGTTCCTCGAAGGACGTGCCGTTCTCCGCGGCTTCGAGGACCAGCGAGCGCACCGCGTCCGCGATCTCCTGCCGGCCGCCGTAGCCGACGGCCACGTTGACCAGTATTCCGCCGGTGCCGAGCGTGTCCTGCTCGGCCTCCTTCAGCACCGACTGCGTCCGGGCCGGCAGCAGGTCCATCGTGCCGACGTGGTGCACGCGCCAGCGGCCGTCCGCGGCGAGGCCGCGCACCGTGTTCTCGATGATGCCGAGCAGCGGGTTGAGCTCCACGGCCGGGCGGTCGAGGTTGTCGGTGGAGAGCATCCAGAGGGTGACGACCTCGACGTCCGTCTCGGCGCACCAGCCGAGCAGCTCGGAGATCTTGTCGGCGCCCGCCTGGTGACCCTGCTCGGTCGTGCGGCCGTCGGCCCGCGCCCAGCGGCGGTTGCCGTCGAGGATGACGCCGATGTGCTTGGGCACCTGCGCATGGTCGAGGCGGCCTTCCACCCGGCGTGCGTAGAGCCTGTACACCAGGTCGCGCAACTTCACGTTTCCAGCCCCTCCAAGCCACAGCGGTCGCCCCGAGGGCGCCACATTACTGCCCGCGTGTCACGGGAACCCAACTCGGTCTGTCACAAGACCGTGATAGTCAGATGCACATGACCGATTCCACACATTCCGCTCACTATCGTGCGGCCGATTCCCGCTACGACGCCATGGAGTACCGGCGAACGGGCCGCAGCGGGCTGAAGCTGCCCGCCATCTCCCTCGGACTGTGGCACAACTTCGGTGACGACCGCAGCCTGGAGTCGCAGCGCGCCATTCTGCGCCGTGCCTTCGACCTCGGCGTCACGCACTTCGACCTGGCCAACAACTACGGCCCGCCGCCCGGCTCCGCCGAGCTGAACTTCGGCAAGATCTTCGCACAGGACTTCCGGCAGTACCGCGACGAGATCCTGATCTCCACGAAGGCCGGGTATCTCATGCATCCCGGCCCGTACGGCGAGTGGGGCTCGCGGAAATACCTGCTGTCCTCGCTGGACGCGTCGTTGCGCCGGATGGGTGTCGACTACGTCGACATCTTCTATTCGCACCGGTTCGACCCGGAAACCCCGCTGGAGGAGACGATGGGCGCGCTCGCGTCCGCCGTGCAGCAGGGCAAGGCGCTCTACGCGGGCGTGTCCTCGTACAGCGCGGAGCAGACCGCCGAGGCGGCGCGGCTGCTGCGCGCGATGGGCGTGCCGGCGCTGATCCACCAGCCGTCCTACTCGATGATCAACCGGTGGACGGAGGACGACGGCCTGCTCGACACCCTGGAGGCGGAGGGCATGGGCTGCATCGCGTTCGCGCCGCTCGCCCAGGGCCTGCTCACCGACAAGTACCTGCACGGCGTCCCGGAGGGCTCGCGCGCGTCGCAGGGCAAGTCGCTGGACCCGGGGCTGCTGACCGAGGACGTGGTGGGCCGGCTGCGCGGCCTGAACGCGATCGCCGGGCGGCGCGGGCAGTCGCTCGCCCAGCTGGCGCTCAGCTGGGTGCTGCGCGATCCGCGGATGACCTCGGCGCTGATCGGCGCGTCGAGCGTCGGCCAGCTGGAGGCCAATGTGGCCGCGCTGGGGGCGCCGAAGCTGACCGATGAGGAACTGGCGGAGATCGATTCCCTCGCGGTAAGCACCGAGGGCGTCAACATCTGGGCCCGGCGCGGCTGACCCGGAGCGGACCGGCCCGGACTGCACGCATCGTCACCGTGGGTGACGAGAGTGAAAGAAAACGGGCCGGTCCGTGGGGGGGATACGGACCGGCCCGAGGGGGGGTTTCCACCTTAACCGGTCTGAGGCCGTGCTCGTTGCACCGACAGGGGTGACGGCGCGCGGGATGCTGACACTGGGTGACCTTTTTGATCTTGAACAAGTAGGTACGGCCGGTGCGTTCGGAGGCGCGGGGGGCCCGTCAGCACTGGGCCTACAGCGTAGAACCAGCCATTCGGCGGACAGCTCCGGCCGGCGCTTGGGAACACTTCGATAACGTCCGGAAAAATCACGGCCGACTTGACGCCGCGACGGGCCCGGGCGCGTCGATGGGCCGTTCGGCGGCACCCTCCGCCCGGCGGGCGAGGCCCCGCCGCGGGAGATCGGGAACGAGGGTGAGGACCCCGACGGCGGCCATGGCGGCGCCGAGCCACAGCGGGGAGCGCAGGCCGTACGCGTCGATGGCCAGCCCGCCGAGCGACGAGCCGATGATGATCCCGAGGGTGATGAACGAGGAGTGGATGGAGTTGACCAGCGGGCCGGCGTTGCCGGCGCGCTGGACGCGGGTCACCATCGCCGGGTTCATGGTGACACCGACGAGGCCGACGCCCAGCAGGAAGACCACGGTGGGGGCGGGCAGGTGCGCGGTAAGGGCGAAGCCGGTGAGGAAGACCGCGTTGAGGACGAGGCCGCACAGCAGGACGCGGACGGGGTACCGGTCCGCGAGGCGCCCGACGACCCAGTTGCCGACGACGGTGGCGGCGCCGTAGGCGATGAGCAGCAGGGGGACGGAACCGGCGGAGAACCCGGTGACCTCGGTGAGGACGGGGTTGAAGTAGCTGAACGCCGAGAACGTCGCTCCGATCACGAAGGTGCTGGTCAGCAGCGCGAGCCAGAGCTTGCGGCGCTTGAAGACGGCCAGCTCCCGGCGGATGCCGCCGCCCCCGGCGGGGCGGTCCGTGTCGGGGATGCCGACGGCGGTGCAGAGCGCGGCGAACAGGGCGAGAGCGGAAATGGCCCAGAAGGCGGCGCGCCACCCGAAGTGCTCACCGACGAGGGTGGACAGCGGCAGGCCCAGCAGGGTGCCGAGCATCAGGCCGTTCATGGCGACGGCGACGGCGCGGCCGCGCACCTCCGGACGGGTCAGCTGGGCGCACAGGGACAGCGAGACGCCGAAGAAGGCCTGCGCGGCGACGCCCGTGACGATCCGCGCGGCCAGCATCGCGCCGTACGTGGTCGCGGTGGCGGCCAGGACGTTGCCGGCGAGGAAGACGGCGAACAGCGTCAGCAGGGCGGTCCTCGGCCGCAGCCGCATCACGGCGACGGTCAGGAACGGGCCGCCGGCGGCCATGGCGACGGCGAAGGCGGTGATGAGGTAGCCGATCTCCGGAACGGTGACTCCCAGCCCGTCGGCCATCTGCGGCATCAGTCCGGCGACGACGAATTCGCTGGTCACCATCGCGAAGATGCCCAGGGCTAGCAGGTAGACGGCGCGGGGCATGGTGGGGTGCTCCTTGGTTCTTGGTGGGGCGAGAGTTTTGGATTGCTCAGTACAAAATCAAGGCATGCGAAGGAGTGGAGAGAAGAAGGAGAGAGGAAAGAGAAAGGGGAGAGGAAGGAATGAAGGAAGCAGCGGAGACCGAGCCTCACTTCAGGAGGCGGTCACCCCGTCAAAGGGCGTCGACCGTGGTCCGCACGATCCCTTCGAGCGCCTCCCGCCCGACACCGGCCCGGGCGGAGACGCGCATGCCGCCGATGGCCGCGATCACGAAGTGCGCGAGGGCACCGGCGTCCTTGGCGCGGTCGATGTCACCGTCCCGCTGCCCGGCCTCGATGGCGGCCTTCAGCGCCTCGAACCGCCGCCGGTAGTCGCGCTCCAGCACGCCGGCCACCTCGGGGTCCCTGGACCCCAGCTCGATACAGGTGTTGACGACCAGACAGCCGCGCCGGTCCTCCGCGTGGAGCCCCTCCTCCTCGACGATGACGCCGAGGAGCGCCCGGATCTTCTCCTTCGCGGGCATCGCGCTCTCCAGCACCGCGTCGATGTTCCCGTTCTTGCGTTCCATATAACGGAGCAGGGCCCGCCGGAAGAGGTCGTGCTTGCTCTTGAAGGTGTTGTAGATGCTGCTGCGGCCCAGGCCGGTGGCGTCGCACAGATCCTGGGTCGAGGTCGCCTCGTACCCGGCGGCCCAGAACGCCTCCAACGCGGCGTCGACCGCCCGCTCCTCGTCGAACTTCCTCGGTCGGGCCATGCCGGGAACCGTAGCAGTTTTGGATCGACCATTCCAATAGTTGCTCGGGGGCATGCTCAGGGACGTGCTCAGGAGCGGAGGTCGTCGAGGGCCCGCCGGATGGTGCGGATCACGAGCCGGGGCCGGTGGAAGACGTCGTCCCGCGTGAAGCGGAGGACGCGGCGGACCTCCGGACAGCCGGCGAGCTCGTTGAAGCGCATGGTGTCGTTCTGGTGGGCGGCCCTCGTGCCGTGCCAGGCGAACCCCTCGATCTCGATGCCGAGCCCGGCCGCCCGGAAGAGGAAGTCCAGCCGGACCGTACGCCCGCGCGCCGTTGTGACCTCGGCCTGCGAATCCGGATGCAGCCCCGCCCGGCCCATCTCCAGGCGGGCCTTGGACTCGGCCGGGGAGCCGCTGGCCGGGTCGGTGAGCGCCGGCGCCTGCCGCGCCGCCCGGGTGCGCGGGCGGCGCGCCGACGCTTCGAGAGCCCGCGCGACGTCGTCGCGGCACACCAGGCCGTGGGCGAGCGCCGAGTCCGCGGCGATGACGGCCTCGTCGGCGGGCAGGGCCCGCAGCAGATCGGACAGGGTCCGTACGGCCGTGGTGACCCGGACACCGGAGACCACCGTCACCTCGGCCTCCGCCGGCGGGAGACGGTGGACGACGGCGTCCACCGCGCGCCTGCGCCCCACGCGGGAGGTGAACTCGGGCCTGCACGGCCGTATGAGCGCGACGCCGTGCGCGGCGGCGGCCGAACTGTGGCTCACGACCAGCTCCGGGCGGTTGAGCTGCAGGGCCCGTAACCGCAGCCTCAGATCGGCCTGCCGGCCGGGCTCCGCCCAGGCCCCGGCGTGCAGCCGCGTCCAGCCCGCACGACGCAGCGACCGGGCCGCTCCGCCACGGGACAGCCCGGCGGCCACGGCCTGGGAGGTCAGCACGAATCCGCCTTGCGCGACGGCGAGTTCGCGCAGGCGCGGGTGATCTGCCTTCACCCCCCAAGGACAGCGCATCTGCGCCCGTCCGGCGACCCCTGTGGACAACGCGGAGCGGACGCCGCAACCGGCGGAGTGATACAACGCTCGAACACGAAGCCGACGGAAGGACAGCGCATGGGCCGCTGGCAGGACGGCCGGGCGACGCTGCGCGTCGCCGACAGCACGACCGCCACGGAGCCGATCCCCCTGGAGATCGCCGCTTCGTACCGGGCGCGCACCCGCGGGCTCCTGGGCCGGGACGGCATCGACGGCGCCATCCTGCTGACGCCCGCCGGCAGCGTCCACACCTTCCGCATGCGGTTCGCCATCGACGTCGCATACCTGGACCGCCACTTCCGGGTCCTGGCGGTCCGCACGATGAAGCCCGGCCGCCTGGGCGCCCCCCGCCTGCGCTCCCGGCACGTGCTGGAGGCGGAGGCGGGCGCGATGGAGCGGTGGGGGCTGCGGGCCGGGGGGCGGGTCACCGTCGAGGCATGAGGCTGCCGGTCCGGACGCGATACCGGGCCGGGGAGCGGCGGACCGGCTGCCGAGCGGCCACCCACCACCCGCCGAGCCAGCACAGCAGGGCGCTCCCGGTGGAAACGCCCGCATAGCCGATGACGCGCAGGGCGTCCCGGCCCGCGCCGCTGTCGCCGGCCACGGCTTCGGGGTCGGCGGTGACGCCGAAGCCTGCCGCCACGGCGTCGCCGTCGTAGGCGGGTGCCGCCCTGGGCGTCCCGTCGACCGTGACGCGCAGGACGACCGGCACCGGGTGGCTCACGACTTCGCCGACCTTCGGGTGCAACCCCACCTGCAGGTAGTACCAGCCGGCTACGCGCATCGCGTTCGCCGGGTCCGACCGCCCGCGGAGGCGGTTCTCGTACGCGACCGGAGCGGTGCTCAGCGACACCGACTTCGGCATGCCCCGGTAGTCCTCGACGGACTCCCCCACGTAACCCCGCGCCGGATTGTTGAGCCCGACCCGTACGCCGCCGGGGGCGTGGAAGCCCGGAGGCGCGAAGGCC
The DNA here is from genome assembly GCF_042657885.1 of Streptomyces aureoversilis. NCBI lineage: Bacteria > Bacillati > Actinomycetota > Actinomycetes > Kitasatosporales > Streptomycetaceae > Streptomyces > Streptomyces aureoversilis. Next base: position 84,463 of record NZ_JBHSKJ010000008.1, on the reverse strand, counting down.
TTGGGGACGTCCGCGACCACGGAGAGCCGCTGGCCCCAGGAGACGGGGATCCGGTAGAAGCGGGTCTGGCCGGGGAGCAGGTCGTCCTTCCAGACGCCGTTGCCCACGGCCGGGGCGTCATTGAAGCCCGTGCCGCCGGTGACCCGGCCCGGGCTCCTGCCCGTGACCGGTGACGAGGCCGATGACGGGTCCTGTGACCAGGCCGATGGCGGGCCCTGTGACGGGGCCGGTGACGGGGCCGGGTTCCACTTGCCGGTCCCGGACGTGACGGCCAGGGTCCCTTCCTTGAGCCCTGGTTCCGTCATGTACTTGATCTCGGTCGGGTAAGTGTCCCCGGCCTGCCCGGTCCGTTCCACGACCACGTGATAGCGGCCTGCGTGCCCGCACCCGCCCGGATCCGGCCGTGCCCTGCGGACCGCGTAGTCGGCCAGGGGGCGGCCGCTGTCCGCGTCGCGGAACTTCGCTTCGCCGAAGCCGCATTCCTGCCCGTCCTCCCGCCGCAGCGCCACGCGGATGCCGTCCTCGGGGCCGACGGCGGCGCCGGGGGCGGGCGCCCCGACCACCGAAACGTAGGCATCCGATCTCGCGTCCAGGTCCACGGCGTAGAACTTCTTCCCCCCGGGGCCGATCGTGTCCGTGTACGTACCCGGTCGCAGCAGCGGCCCTTGCGCGGCGGACGCGGAGCCGCTGACCTCCTTCGCGCTCGCCGCCGGTCTGTAGGCCGACGAGCCACCGGCTTCCGCGGCTCCTGCCGGCCTTCCCTGCCCGAGCGGAAGCACGCAGAGCGCCGCCGCGGTCGCGAGGGCAGTCCTGTGCCTGCGCCGGTACCGCATCACACGCCTCCCCGGCATCGCGAATTCGGCCCGGCCCCATCCTGCACGTGCCGGTGTCATCCGCGCAGGGATTCCGCAGGGCTGCGCGGCCGCGTTCCCCCGCCTCAGGCAGAAACGCTCGCGGCCCCCAGGAGCATCCCGAGGAAGGCGCCGATCAGCATGAACGGCCCGAAGGGCATGGCCGACTTCCGGCCCGCGCGCCTCAGCACCATCAGCCCGATGCCGTAGGCCGCTCCCAGCGAGATCCCCAGGAAGAAGCCGACGAACAGCACGGCCCAGCCGTACCAGCCCAGGACGGCGCCCACGACGAGCGCCAGCTTCACGTCTCCGAAGCCCATGCCGTTGGGGTGGATCAGGAAGAGGACGAAGTACACGCCGGCGAGAGCGAGCGCACCGGTGACGGCTCCGGTCCAGGAGCCGCCGTGACCGGGGACCAGGCTCGCCGCACCGAGCAGCACCACGGCCGCACCCGCCAAGGGAAGCGTCAGGATGTCCGGCAAGCGGTGCACGGTGGCGTCGACCACCGCCAGCACGGCCGCGATCGGCGCGAGCAGCAGCCACACCACCAGCTCCGGCCGCGGCCCGACCGCCGCGGCGAGGGCGGCGCACACCAGCGCGCAGATCAGGGGCGCCGCGACGACTGCGGGCCCGTAGGCAGGGCAGCGCTCGGAGGCCTCCGGTCCGGTGTCCGGTCCGGCGCCTGATGCGGCGCAACGCGCCGGGCCGAGCCATCCCCCTGCCACACCGGTGATCGCGTGCCCGGCCGGGCACGCCGCCCGCCACGGCTCTTCGGGCTCCACGGCGAACCGGTAGGCGGCGCGGGGGACCAGGAATCCGCTCAGGGCGCCGAAGACGGCGGCGAGGAGGATGGCAGACAGATACACGTCACGACCCTACGGACCGGGTGGGGGCGGCGTCATGGGCCCGGGGGCCCAACGGAGCGTGGGTGACCGGTCTCCCGGTCTCGCGGTCACCCGGTCACGCGGACCGATTCGACGATCTTGCTGATGTCGGCGTCGGACAGCTTCCCCTTCACGGCGTTGATCCGCACCAGGAAGGCCTCGTCCTTCTTGTCCATGCCGACGATGTCCACGCCGGTCATCCGCGTCCCCTTGGAGGGCGTGTTCTGCTGGCCGGTGGACGTGAATTCGTAATCGACGCGCCGGGCGTCGTCCGTCCCCCGGACGTCGATCTTCTTCTGTCCGCCGAGAGTCGACCCCAGCTGGACGCTGGCCTCGGCTCCGATGGCCGCCATCTCGGCCGACGTGGCCGTGGTGAAGTTGATCTGCACACCGACCTTTCCCACCGTTTTGCCCCCCTCCGTGAGGGCGGCCGCGGCCGCGGTGTGAGAACCCCGGTCGGCGGCGCCGAGCTCGGTGAACCCCGGCGGGTAGGAGACGGTGAGCCGCTGGGCGTCCAGCGCCTTCCACCCTTCGGCAGCGGAGGAGCCCGCTTCCTTCTCGCTCCCGCAGCCGGCGATCAGCACCGCCGCCAGCGCTCCGGCCCCGACGCCCTTGAGGGTGCGCAGCACACGCTTCACGTCCATTCCCTTCTCATCTCCCGATCCCGTCGGTCACGCCGCGCCCCACCGGTCACTTCGCGCAGTAGCTGTACGGTACGTATCCGCGCTTCCCGTCCGCAGGCGCACCGAGGAACTTGGCTTCGTCCAGCTTCTGATCGCTGTGCTCCGTGGACACCTTGAAGCCCAGGCTGAGTCCGAGCGTCAGGTCGAAGCCGTACTCCGCGGCGCTCGACTCGCCGGTGTAGTGCATCTTGCTGGACATGCCCTTGTCGAAGAGGAGCCGACCGAAGGGGTCGTCGTCACCGGGCCTGGTCGTCGGCGCGTGGTCGCCGAACATGTAGGTGAACGGCGCGGTGTTGTCCCCGGATCCGTCCAGCCACTTCTCGGCGGTGGCCCGGTCGGCGTCCCCCTTGTCCCCCTCGGCGAACACGATCGAGTTGGTGACGAGGTCGACGTCGCTCGTCTTGGAGCTGCCGCCGGCCTTGGCGCCGCCGCCCTTCTTGTCGTCCCCGTCCTTCCCGTTGTCCTTGGAGCCGCTCGCCTTGCCGCCGTCGTTGCCCTTCCTGTCGATCGTCTGGGTCATGTCGATGCGGGTGAGCTTCCCGGTCTTCTTGTCCCGGGTGACGGTCATGGTCCCGGTACGGGCGACCGTCCCTTCGGAGGAGCCGCTGAGGCCACCGGCCTCGACACCCGTCTTGCCGCCGTACTCCATGCCCGCGGAGTACGTGTAGGCCTTGGTCCCGTTGATGTCGTTGTTCGTGAAGGTGACCTCGGGCGAGAACTTGAACTTTCCGCCCAGCTGCGCGGAGAGCTTCTTCTCGTCCGCGGCGGAGATCTTCAGGCCGGCTTCGGCCGTGCCCTCCAGGCCGATCTTGCCGTAGCCGATGTGCCGGTCCCCGAGCTTCTTCTCGATCTTCTCCCGCTCCTTGGCGTACTTGTACGCCGCGTACGGGTTGCCGCCGCCCATTCCGCCGTACTTCGTGGTGGTCTCCCAGGTCTTCATCACCTCGATGTCCTTGCGGAACTTCTCGGCCTGCTCGGGGCTGTCGAAGGCCCACGTATCGCCGTTGGTGACCTTGACGCCGGCGCCCAGCTCGACCTTGTCGGTGCCCAGCTTGCCGACCTTGAGACCCGGCTTCCACTCCCCCGCGGCGCCGACCGAAGCGGCGTCGGTGAAGGTCAGATAGACCTTCTGGTCCTTGCCGTCGACCTTGCCGTCCCCGTTGACGTCGGTCTTCGCCTTGAAGACCTGCTGCTGGAAGCCGTACTCGTTCCCCCACTTGAACCAGGCGATCTTGGCTTCGCTGCCCGCGGTGTCCGACACGGTGGTGATGTTGCACAGCGGAGGTTCGAAATCGGCATCCTTCTTGCCGTCCGCCTGCGACTGCCCGTCTCCCCCACAGCCGCCCCCGAACGCCCGGCAGAGCTTCTCCTTGATCTGCCCGCCGATCGACCGGCCGGCACCGGTGGCCAGCAGCCCGGCGATCACCGCGACGACGACCACCAGCATGCCGATGTAGTCCACGGCCGTCTGCCCGAGGTCGTCCCACGGGCGCCGGGAACGACCGCCCCCTCGCCCTTCCCACAGCCGGTCCAGGAGCAGGGCGCACATGGCGCCGAAGACCAAGGAGGCCGCCGCCATCCACACGGCCTCGGCGACGACGATGTCCCAGCTGCCGAACAGGTTCCTCAGCGTGACCGCCGTCGGAACGGCGAGCGCGGCGAGGAGGTGGAGCGGAAGCGAGTGGCGGTACGGCTCCTTGTGCAACCGCGCCGCGGCCAGCCCGGCCAGGACGATGACCACCGTGCCGGGCACGTGGAGCAGCGCCATGCGCCAGCCGAACGACTCCAGCCGCTCCGGCGTTGCGAGGGCGTCCACGACGACGACGCCCAACAGGTATCCGGCGCCGAACGTCACCACGAGGCCGGCGGCCCAGGAACGCATCAACGAGAAGAGAAACCCGAGCCGGGGCTCGGGCGGATCGCCGTGGAAACGATTCGCCCTTCTACGCCCCCAGTTGACACCAGCCCCGTCCATGCCTCGCGCCCCTCCCTCGCGTGATCACGTGAGGGGGAAGCTAACGGCCTTACGGGGGCGGGGTCTTGGGCCCTGGGGCCCATTCGGAACCTCAGGGCCCCGGCGGTCAGCCGGTCAGCCGGTCACCCTGACGGACTCGACGATCTTGTCTACGTCGGAGGGAGAGACGGCCCCTTGCTTCCTGATGATGCGCACCAGGAACGGCCTGTCCTCGGCGTCCATGCCGACAACATCGGTGCCGTCGACGGTGGTTCCTTCGGGAGGGGAGTGGTCCAGGCCGTTCGAGGCTTGGGGGTTGTAGTCGATGCGGCGGGCCTCGACGCCACCCGGCCTGATGTCCTTGGACTTCTTGAACTCGCCGCCCAGGACGTAGGTGGCTGTGGCTCCTCCCACAGCCAGTTCGAGGTCACCGGCCGCCATGAACGAAGGCCGGACGGCGATCCAACCGACGACAGTGCCATCCTTGCTCAGCGTCGCACTGGTGGTGTTCTTCTTCCTCTCCTGCCCCGGAGGAACGGGCTTCCACCCCTCCGGGTAGGACACCTTCACCTGCCGCGCGTCCAGGGTCCCCCAGCCTTCCGGCGTCTTCGGGCTGCTCTCGCCGCTGCATCCGGTGAGCATGCTGCCGGCGAGGGCGATCGCCCCCATCGCGACGACCGCACGACGGCTGCACGGCTTCGGTGGCGTGGTGATGACCATGGCAACTCGCTCTCGTCCGGCTCACTCGTTCACTTGGCACAGAGGCCGAAGGGTACATAGTTGCGCGTGCCGTCCTCCCGCGGGGCGCCGAGGAACTCGGCATCACCGATCCGCTGGACCTCCTTGGAGAACGTGGCCTTGTACCCGAAATCCCCGACGCCGAGGTTGACATCAAATCCGAATTCGGCGGCATTGGTCACGCCGGCGTAGTCGGCTCTACTTGAGACGCCCTTTTTGTACATCAGGTACTCGAACGTACCCTCGTCCTTCGGCTGGCTGGTCGGCGCTTCGTTGGAAAAGATGGATTCGATGGGATGCAGCTTGCCGCCGTGCTTGCCACTCAGCCAGTCATTCGCGGTTTTGCGATCCCTCTTCGTGATCGCCTGCAGAACCGGGTCGGTCGAGTGATCATCAAACTTGATCATATTTGTGACCACATGGGCCTGGGTGGCCTCGTCCGACTTGCTCGCGCTGCCCTTGCCCTTCGGCTTCTTCTTGGTGTCGGGATCCTCTTCACCCGACTTGCTGGCATCGCCGCTCGCCTTGCTGCTGCCCTTGGTCTGGCTGGTGTGAGTGATGATAATGGACATGAGCGTGCCGTCAGGGGCCCGATTGACCGTTACCGTCGCCGCGCGCTTTCCGCCCTTCTCGCCCTTCATGCCGAGCCCCACGCCACCCAGCTCGGCACTTTCAGCGTCCTCGAGCTCGTAGGAGTAGGTCCTGCCCACAAGGTTGTTGATGCTGTCGTGGGTGACGGTTACAGAAGGCGAAACCTTCAGCTTTTTACCCAGCTTCCCCGAGAACTTCTTGGCCTCGTCGGGGGAAAACTCAAGAGCTCCACTCGCAGAAGCCTCCGCGGCGACCGTGCCGTAGGAGATCTTCTTACCGTCAACGACCTCGCTGATCTCGCGTTTGACCTTGAGAAAACGTTTGAGGGCGGCACTGCTCGCGGCAGGAGACTCGTGCGCCGACCCGCCCATAGCATGCCCCTTGGCGGCCGCGTACTCGTTCAACTTCCCCATGAAGTCATCCCGCTCCTTGGCGGAGCCGAATTCAAACGTGTCACCGCTGGTCACTTTGATGCCGCCCTCGAGCTCCAGCTTGGCCGGCTGCTCGTCGAACTTCCCGGCTTCCATGCCGAATTTGGGCTTCCATCCCACGCCGACCTTACCGGCCTCGGAAAAGGTGATGCGGAACCTCGGGACGGTCTTATACTTCCCGTCCTCGCCCTTCACCTTCTTGGTGAAGTCCTGCTTCTGGAATCCGTACTCGCTGCCGATCTTGAACCAGCCGAGCTTCACCTCGTGCCCCCCGACGTCCGAGACATTCAAGGTGTTGCACAGACCTGGCTCCCAGGCAGCATCATTATTGTGCTGCTTCGCAGCGACTTCGCCCGTCGTACCCGTGGAGCAGGATCCTCCGAAGGCCTGGCAGATCTTCGCCTTGATCTCGTCCGCAATGGATTTCCCGAGATTCGTAGCGGCCAGAGCGACCATGATCGCCACAACCACCGCGAGCATGCCGATGTATTCCACGGCCGTTGCTCCGGAGTCGCCCCAGTTGTAGTGGACGTGACTCCCACGTGTACCGCCGAGGAAGACAGTGACGGCTCCTGTGCCGCCACCGGCAATCGCCGTTCCCGCAATCACGCCGACCGCTTCGGCATTCCAGAAGCCCCACCCGGAGAAGAGGATTTCGGCGCAGGCCAGTACGGGTGCCCCCAGAGCGGCGAGCAGGGTGAGCGGCAAAGAACCCCTGTACGCCCCGGGAAGGATGCGGGCCGCCACCCACCCGGCCAGGGTGTTGCAGAGGAGGTTGGGGGCCCAGACGAGCATGAGCCGCCATGCCAGAGAGGACAGCCGTTCATCCGTCAGAAGCGCGCCAAGCCGGGCGAATTCGAGTGCATAGCCGACGCCGTAGAGCACGAGAAAGCCCACGGCCCACGAACGGATCAGAGGGAAGAAGGGGCCGGTACGCCGTGGGTCCGGCGCGCCGTACGGGTGATTTGCCCCTCCTGCACCAAATCCGCCACCTATGCCGCCCATGCCCGCGTGCCCTCTATTCCTGATCACTTCCAGCCCACGCTAGCCTGCACGAACTGCCTGGTCATGGGCCCACGGACCCACGCCGGGCCCAAAGTTCGTTTCGCGACGGGGGCAGACCTTGACGGTGATCACGGCGGCCGGGCTGATCGGCCTGGGGGCGCTGCCGGCGTACTTCCTGCACCGGCTGCTGACGGTCTTCAAGGTGATGCGGTACGGCCTCAAGGCCGAGGCGGAGTGCGTGGAGGTGCAGGTGTCCTCGGGACGGGAGGACACCAGCTATCACCACGTCTTCGAGTTCGACGCCGCCGACGGCCGGCGCATCCGGTTTTCCGAGGACGTGTCGCAGGGCATCCAGCGCGGCTACCGCACGGTCGTCCACTACCACCCCGCCAACCCGGAGCGCACGGCCACGATCGCAAGCAGGGAAGACCTCGCGCCCATCCTCCTCCCCGCCTTCGGCCTGCTGGTCACGGGCTTTCTCTGGATTGCATTCCTCCCGGCGGCGTTCAGCTGACTTCGGCTCCAGCGGCTCCAGCGGCGCAGCCGGACCGTCCCGCGCCCCCGACCCCGGAGGAACTATGTCCCACATTGCCCCTGGTTGAGGCGCTCCAAGTGCCCTGCCGGGGCCCCGGGATGGTGTTCTCCGGACTCCCGTGACGCGGATAAAGTGCTGCTGCAGTTGTACGGGGGAGAATGATTTGCGGGCGCCTGCAGTACGGGGCGTCCGGAGGGGACAGGTAATCAGACGTGGCAACCGCGATAGCAGTTACCAGCGCTGACCTGGTACTGGCGCCGCTTGACGGGCGGACGCCGTCCGCGGCGGTGCTCCAGCCTCCGGGCGAGCAGTCGCTGGACGATGCTCTCGCCGGCATGCAGGCGCTGGTGGAGCAGTGCGGTCATGTGATCGTGCTCTACCCTTCGTCCCTCGCCGTGCCGCACGAGCGACGGCTCCAGACGATCCGTTCGGTTCTGGAGAACGGCAGGATCGCGCTGGTGCGCGTGGATCTGCCGCCCCTGGCACTGGCCGTGCTCGCGCGGCAGCTGCGTCAGATCTCCGTCTTCGACTTCGGTGCCGGCGTCGTCGGATCGGCGGCGCTGCTGTTCTCGCACTACCTGTACGCCGGCGCCCTGCTGAACTCCGTGGCCAAGCTCGACCACGTACCTGTCGGGCTCAAGTCCCATGCGAAGTCCTGGCTCCCGGGTTCACAGTTCGGCGTCCTGGCGAGCCCCACGCCGCAGCTGATCAAAATCGGCACCGACGGCGCCACCCTCGCCGGGCCGAAGTTCGGCACCTACCTGACCGTCGCTCAGGGACGGATCCCCTCGGACTGGGTCACTTCGACCCTCGCGCCCGCCTGGGCCGTCCAGGCCCTCCACCAGGCGGAGTTGCCCCAGGAGTCCCTCCGCTGGTGGGGAACGGGCAAACTGGTCGAGTTCGTCGCGGCGATCGGGGATACTTCGGTGCTCGCCCAGCTCGTCGCCTCCGTGAAGCGACAGCCGTGCCCGTGGTGCGGGCTGGAGCTCATCGGCGAGCGCTGCGTGTTCTGCTCCGCGTCTCTCCCGCCTCACGCGAACCAACAGTCGCGCAGCGGCGTCGTTAGTCCCGAAGCCGGACTGCAGGGGCAGTCCGCCGAGTGACCCGCAGAGGGCGCACCCCGGCCGCACGCCGCCGCGCGGCCGAGCCGGCGCGCACTCGTCGCACTCCTCCCGAGCACGAAGCGAGTACAGAGCAAGGCCCAGCGCGTCCCGCAGCGCTGCTCACCGAATCCACCCTTGAACGAGGTAGTCCGCAACCATGAACTCACGCCAGCGCCGCGGCATCATGCTGCTCCTCCTTTCTGTTGTGTGCGCCTTCGCCGCATTCATCGGTGTTCTCTCGGTGATCAACGACGTCGACTCCAAGGTGGGACCCGAGGTCACGGCGTACGAGCTGGCGGCGGACGTCCCCGCGTACCGGGCGCTGGAGGCCGGAGACTTCAAGCAGGTCTCGCTCCCCAAGCGGTGGCTGCCCAGCACGGCAGTGACCAATCTGGACGAGGTCACGGGCAAGATAGCGGTCAATCCGCTCAAGGCGGGCTCCCTCCTGCAGTCCGACATGATCGCCGACCGGCCCGCGCTGAAGCCGGGGCAGCAGGAGATCGCGATCATGATCGACGCCGTCACGGGTGTCGCAGGAAAGATCACCCCTGGTGCCACCGTAAACATCTACGCGACGTTCGCATCTGCGACCGGCAAGGGAGAGGGCGCCGAGAGCGCCGCCCAGCCCCGTTCCAAAGTCATCGTCACCAACGCCAAGGTGATCGACGTCGGGAAGCTCACCCCGCTGGCCCCCAAGCAGGGCGAGTCGCAGTCCGGCGGCTCTGCCGTGCCGATCACCTTCGCGCTCGAGACCCTCGACGCCCAGCGCATCGCCTACGCCGAGTCCTTCGCCTCCCACGTCCGTCTCGCGCTCGTCGCACCGGGCAGTGACACGACCATCCCGCCGAACCAGCGGGACTACACCCTGAACGGCGACAAGTGAGGTAACGGATGGCCACAAGAATCCTCCCGGCCGTCGGTGACGCGGACGCCGCCCGCTCGGTGACGGCGTTGCTGAGCCAGCTCCCGGACACCGAGCCCGCCCAGCCGGCGGCCAGCTCCACCCAGCTCATCGACACCCTCACGCAGCTCGCCCACGACTCGATGGCCGACCTTCCCGAGGTCGTGCTCGTCCACGAGCGGATCGGGCCGGTCCCCGCCCTGGAGCTCGTACGCGAGGTGGCGCTGCGGTTCCCGGCGGTCGGGGTCATCCTGATCACGGCGGACACCAGCCCCGCGCTGATCTCCGCCGCCATGGACGCGGGTGCGCGCGGCCTGGTCGGCCTGCCCCTGTCGTACGACGAGCTCGTGGCGCGGGTCCGGGCGACGGGCAACTGGGCCGTCGGCGTGCGCAAGCACCTGACCGCCGAGGTCGGGGCCCCCAGCGGCCCCGGCGGCACGGTGGTCACGGTCTCCGGCGCCAAGGGCGGCGTGGGGACGTCGGTCATCAGCATCCAGATGGCGCTCGCCGCCAGGGCGGCCGGCCGCAGCGTCGCCCTGGTGGACATGGACCTGCAGAACGGGGACCTCGCCTCGTACCTCGACGTGCAGTTCCGGAGGTCCGTCGCCGACCTCGCCGACATCCACGACATCACGCCGCGCGTCCTCCAGGACGTCGTCTTCAACCACGAGACGGGCATGGGCCTGCTGCTCGCCCCGGCTGACGGAGAGCGGGCCGAGGAGGTCAGCGAGCGGACGGCCCGTCAGCTCGTCAGCGCGCTCCGCGGCCGCTACCAGGTCGTGGTCATCGACTGCGGCTCCCAGATGACCGGCGCCAACACCGCGGCCATCGAGGTCGCGGACGTCGCCGCACTCGTCCTCACTCCGGACGTCGTCGCCGTACGAGCGGCCAAGCGCATGGTGCGGATGTGGGAGCGGCTCCAGGTCCGCAAGGCGGAGGAGACCATCACCGTCGTCAACCGCGCCGTGCGCAACACCGAGATCCAGCCGCCGCTGATCGAGCGCATCGTCGGCACACGGATCGCCCGCACCGCCGTCCCCGCCCACTTCAAGGACCTGCAGCCCGTGGTGGACGCGGGCCGGATGCAGGACCTCGACAGCCGGAGCGTGGTCAAGCAGGCGATGTGGGGGCTGGCCGGCGAGCTGGGTCTGGTGCGCAGTGCCGCACAGCACGCGGCCGGCAGGAAGGGGCGTGCGAGGTACCGCAGCGACCGGGGGGCCGTGGGCTTCCGCCGGCGCCGCGGAGACGGGCACCCCGGAGACCCCGACGGCGGTGGCATAGCTCCGGACTCCGCGACCGGCGAGCCGGACGGGACCGGGCGATGAGGACCCGGCCGGCGCGGCTGCGCGCCCCCGCGGGCCGCGGTCCTGCGCAGGGTGACTCTGCGCCGGGTGACCCTGCGAAGGGTGACCCTGCGCCGGGTGGCCCTGCGAAGGGTGGCCCTGCGAAGGGTGACAACGGTGACCGGGGACAGGTCTCGGTCGAGTTCCTGGGCATCCTGCCGCTGATCCTCCTGGTGCTGATCCTGCTCTGGGAGTGCGTGCTGGCCGGCTACACGTACACGCAGGCGGGGCACGCGGCCGACCAGGGGGCCCACAGGGGAGCCACGGCGGCCGAAGGGACACGCGAGGCGGCCTGCCGGAACGGAGCGAGGAACAGTCTCGGCGCCTCCTGGCAGGACTCGGCCGGCATCCGGTGCGGCGACGCCCACGGCAGCAGCCTCTACGAGGCCGAGGTCGAGCTGGAGGTGCCCGTGCTCTTCCCTGGCCTCGCGAGCTTCCCCGTCCCGATCAGGGGCAGGGCGGCCGTGGCGAAGGAAGGATGAGGCATGGCGAAACGCGCCGGTCGCGGTGACCGGGGACAGGCGGCGGTCGAGTTCATCGGCATGCTTCCGGTGCTGATCCTGATCGGCCTGGCCGTGATCCAGACGGGCATCGCGATGTACGCGATGGAGCAGGCGGGCACGGCGGCGCGCGCCGCGGCGCGTACGGCCGGCCGCTCCGGCATGGAGAACGGGTGCCGGCGGGCGGGCGAGGCCGCCATCAGCGGCTGGGTGGCGAAGAGGACCGAGATCCGTTGCCGGATCGGAGTCGACGAGGCCACCGTATCCGCGGAAGTGTCCATTCCGTCGATCATCGGGTTCGACCTGGGCAGCACCACCAAGACCGTCACGATGCCCCGCGACATGGCGCGCCCGTGAGCCGCGTCGACCCTCCCGTGAGCCGCACCGACTCTCCCGTAAGCCGCACCGACCCTCCCGTGATCTGCCCTCAGCCGGGCACAAGACAGAAGGAGCCCCGAATATGAGCCTGAGGGCGCGCATCAACGCACCCGAGGCAGGCGGCACGCAGCACGAGGAGAACCATCTCGTCGCGGTCTACCGCGCCAAGCTGCTCGAGGAGATCGACCTCGCGGAGATGTCCTCGCTCGCGACCGCCGAGCGCAGGGCCCGGCTGGAGCGCGTCCTCGGCCACATCATCAGCCGGGAAGGGCCGGTTCTCTCCACCCACGAGCGCTCGCAGCTCATCCGCCGGGTGGTGGACGAGGCGCTCGGCCTGGGCATCCTGGAGCCGCTCCTCGAGGACGCCTCCATCACCGAGATCATGGTGAACGGGCCGGACCAGATCTTCGTGGAGCGCGCGGGCCGCGTCGAGCAGCTGCCGCTCCGCTTCGCCTCGGGCGAGCAGCTGATGCAGACCATCGAGCGCATCGTCTCCACGGTCAACCGCCGCGTGGACGAGTCCAACCCGATGGTGGACGCCCGCCTGCCCTCCGGCGAACGCGTCAACGTGATCATCCCGCCGCTGGCGCTGTCGGGCGCGACGCTGACCATCCGCCGGTTCCCCCGCGCCTACACCCTGCGCGAGATGATCGGTCTGGGCTCCCTGGACGAGCAGATGCTGGCCCTGCTCTCCGCGCTGGTCCGCGCCAAGTTCAACGTCATCGTCTCCGGGGCCACCGGCTCCGGGAAGACGACCCTGCTCAACGCCCTGTCCGGGCTCATCCCGGAGAACGAGCGCATCATCACCATCGAGGATTCGGCGGAGCTGAGGCTCCAGCAGAACCACGTCATCACTCTGGAGTCCCGGCCTCCGAACGTCGAGGGCAAGGGCCAGATCACCATTCGCGACCTGGTCCGCAACTCGCTCCGCATGCGGCCCGACCGCATCATCGTCGGTGAGGTCCGCGGCGGCGAGACGCTCGACATGCTCCAGGCGATGTCCACCGGCCACGACGGCTCCCTGGCCACCGTCCACGCCAACAACGCCGAGGACGCCCTGATGCGTCTGCAGACGCTGGCCTCGATGTCCGAGGTCGAGATTCCCTTCGCGGCGCTGAAGGACCAGATCAACAGTGCCGTGGACGTCATCGTCCAGCTGAGCCGCAATGCCGACGGCTCGCGGAAGATCAGCGAGGTCGCCATCCTCGACTCCCGCGGCCGGGAGGACTACAAGCTCGTCACGGTGAGCCGGTTCACCGCCCGGCCGATGTCCGCGGACGGCGTCGTGTACGGCGATTTCGCCTACTTCCCGCTCCCGCGCCGGGTGGCCGACCGGCTCTACCTCAAGAACGAGCCCGTCCCGCCCGCCTTCGGGGTGGCCGAGTCCGCCGATCAGCTCGCCGCGCGAGAAGCCAAGTAGGAAGTCTGCCAACGGACATGGACAAGTTTGTGCTCTTGGCGATCGGCGCCACGCTGCTGTGCTGCGTGCTCGCGATCGTGGGCGTGCACGTGTACGCGACGGGCAGGGCCCAGCGCGAGGCGCTGGTCGACCGGCTCACCCAGCAGGGCCCGGAGGTACGGACCGGCGGCCGGCGCCCGGCCTTCCGCGGCATCGACCGCTGGATCCGCAAGACCTCGTTCGGCAAGAAGATCGAACTGCGGCTCGCCGCCACGGGTCTGCGCATCACCCCCGGGCAGTTCTTCGTCGGCATGATCGGCGCCACCGTCGGCATGTGGCTGATCGCCGGCATGCTCCTGGCTCCGTTCTTCGGCCCCATCGCGGCGATCGCCGGGCTCTGGGGAGCGTTCGCCTACCTCAACTGGCAGCGGCAGAAGCGCAACGAGAAGTTCATCAACCAGCTGCCCGAGCTCTCCCGCGTCGTCGCCAACGCCACCCAGGCCGGACTCGCCCTGCGCACCGCCCTCGCCATGGCCGCCGAAGAGCTCGAAAGCCCGGCCGGCGACGAGCTGGCCAGGGTCGCCGATCAGCTGGCCGTCGGCCACACCCTCGACGACGCGCTGGACGAACTCGCCAAGCGCCTGCCGTCCCGGGAACTGGTCGTCCTCGTCACGACCCTGGTCCTGTCCAACAAGGCGGGCGGTACGGTCGTCAGCTCGCTGCGCAGCCTCACCGTCACCCTGGAGGAGCGGAAGGAGACCCGCCGCGAGGTGCGCACCCAGCTCTCGCAGGTCACCGCGACTGCATACATCGTCCCCGGCATGGGGCTCGGCGCCCTGCTCATGATGGACCGCATCTGGCCGGGCGCCCTGGACAAAATCACTGGTTCGGTGATCGGGCAGGGCGCCATGATCGTGTCCATCGGCCTCTACGGGCTGGGCTTCTTCCTCGTCCGCCGCCTCGGCAAGATCGACGTCTGAGAGACCTGAGAGATCTGAGAGAAGCTGCACCATGGGACTCCTGCTCGCACTCGTCTTCGCCCTCTCCATCGTCGGGATCTTCTACGGCCTCCGGCTCTACCGCGCCGACGCCAAGCTGCCCGCGGACCTCGCCGTCGCCCTGGAGGTCGGCGCCACCCGGACCAACGCCGCCGGGTCCCTCATCGACCGCCTGGGCATGCGCTACGCGCCCATGGTGCTGCGCATGATGGGGCCCGAGCGGGTGAACAAGACCCGCCGCCGCATCGACATGGCCGGCAACCCCGGCGGCCTCACCATCGACCGGTACGCCGCACGCCGCTTCGTCTACGGCGTCACGGGCGGGATCGGCGGACTGGTCATGCTGGCCGGGGGGAAGGTGTTGCTGGCGATCGTGATGTTCGCCTTCGGCGCCGTGTGGGTGGAGGTCGGTCTCTGGTCGGCCGTCCGCGCCCGTAAGGAGGCCATCGAGCGCACCCTTCCGGACTTCCTCGACGTGCTCGCCGTCGTCGTCTCCGCGGGCCTCGGCTTCCGGCAGGCCCTCGACCGTACGGCCGAGAAGTACGAGGGCCCGTGGTCCGACGAGCTCCGCATCACCCTGCGCCAGATGGACATGGGCGTCAGCCGCCGCCAGGCCTTCGACGAGCTGCGCAAGCGCAACGACTCCGAGCAGGTCGCGATGTTCGTCACCGCGCTGCAGCAGGGCGAGGAGCTCGGCTCGCCGATCGTCGACACGCTGATGGCCATCGCCAACGACATGCGGCGCGCGGACGCACAGAACGCACGGCGCAAGGCTGCCAAGGCCGTGCCCAAGGCCACCACCATCGTCACGATGATCATGGTCCCTGCCACGATGATCCTCATTGGCACGGGCATGTTCTTCGGCTCGGGCTTGCTGGGGTAGGGGGGGAAAGTGACCACGGCGTACCACTCGCGCCCGCGACCACCGGCCGCGGTCGTCTCCGGCGGTGCCTCCGAGCCCGAGGAGCTCGCGTCCAGCGAGCCGGCACTCAGGATTCAGCTGTCCGCGCTGCAGGCGCTGTGCAGACAGGTCTTCGGCTTCCGGTTGGCAATGATTGCGCTGGCAGCCCCTTTCTCCTTGTACGGGGTGCGACGCGGCTGGCCTACCTGGCTGGTCGGCTCCGCGATCCTCTTCACCTTCATGGGCTCGTACATCCTGATCCGCGACTGGGAGCGCTTCGGCCCACTGCTGCTCAAGCACCCGGCGCTGCTCGGCCTGGACACCGTCTTCGGCGCACTCATGCTCTTCACCGCGACGCCGGAGAGCCCGCTGGCCTACGTGACCATCTGCACTCCTCTGCTCGCCGGGCTCGTATACGGCTGGCGAGGGGCGGGCATCTTCGCGTCGCTCACGCTGCTGATCGTCGGTCTCGCCTACGTGGGAGACCGCCGCGTCGAGCTGAGCATGGACGGAGCCGCGCTGCTGCCCGGGGTGTGCATCCTCGCGGGCGCGGTCGGCGTAACGTTGCGGCGCTTGGTCCTGCGCTTCGGCGCAGCCAGTAAAGCCCTGACCGATACCCGATCCCGGCTCGCCGTCACCGAGGCCGTGCAGAGCGAACGCGCCCGCCTGGCCCGGGAGATGCACGACTCGGTCGCCAAGACCCTGCACGGGCTCGCGCTCGCGGCCGACGGACTGGCCCACTCCGCCGACCGCATGGACCCGAAGCGGCTCAAGGAGCAGGCCGAGCTGGTGAGCCGCTCGGCGCGGCGAGCGGCGGCGGAGTCCCGGGAACTGCTGTCGGACCTGAGGCGCGAATCGGGCCTGGACGGCGGCGTGGATGTCACCGTCGAGCTCTCCGCCCGCGTCGCCGACTTCGCACACCGGTCCGGGCTGAGCGCCTCGTGCCGCCCGGTCGGCAACGCGGCCGTCCCCGTGGTTCCCCACGCCGTTGCGCGGCACCTTCTGACCATCGTGTCCGAGGCGATGGAGAACGCCCACCGTCATGCCGGCCCCTCGAAGGTGGACGTCTCCGTGGGCGTGGTCAAGGGAGCCCTGCGGATCAGTATCCGCGACGACGGCCGCGGCCTGCCTCCCGGCACGACCCTGGAGGAGCTCAAGCGGAGCGGGCATTTCGGTCTGGTCGGGATGGTGGAGCGGGCGGCACGGATCGGCGCCCGGATCCGCATCGGCAAGGGGAGCGCCGAGGAGGGCACGGAGGTGCGTCTGGAGTTCCCACTCGCGGCTCTGGGCCCAACGCCTGTTGCAGTGGGCCCTCCGGTGCCCGGCCGCACCGACCGGTCGGCAGCCCGCTAGTCCCCCGTCGATTTCCACCCCTCATCGAGAGGAGGGCACACCGTGCAGAACCGGCAGTCGCACAGACCGGCGCAGCCGCCGTATCCCCACGTCCCGCCGTCACTTCCGCAGCAGCAGCCGTCGCCTCCTGCGGCCCCCGCAGCACCGCAGGATCCCCGGAACCTCTTCGCGGCCGCCACGGCTCCTCAGCCCGCTCCGCTCCGCGTCGTCGTCGCGGACGACAACCCGGTCGTACGGGCGGGACTCACCGCCCTCCTGTCCGGCCGCCAGGACATCGAGGTCGTGGCGGAGGCGGGAAACGGACGTGAGGCGTACGACGCCGCCTACCGGCTCCGGCCGGACGTCGTCCTGCTGGACGTCCGGATGCCGGAGGTGGACGGCATCTCGGCGCTCCCGTACCTCGTGCAGCTGACGACCGTCCTGATGCTGACGTACAGCCAGGAAGCCGAGATCGTGCACGAGGCGCTGCGCCTGGGGGCCGGCGGCTACCTCGTCCACGGGGAGTTCACAGCCGACGAACTCGTCATGGCCATACGCAACATCAAGCAGGGCAGGGCGCACTTCACTGCCACGGCTTCCACGGCCCTGCTGGCCCATGTACGGCAAGCACCGGGGCAGGCGAGCGGCCGTCCGGAGCTACCGGACGGCTTGGGAAGGGGCGCTCCCAGCGCGGGGCACACCGCATCTCACTCCACTGCCCCCGCGCCCGAACCGGCCCGGTTCCCGCTGAGCCGGCGGGAGGAGGAGGTCATGGACCTCATCGCCGCAGGAATGACGAACGCCGAGATCGCGGCGACGTGCTTCATCAGCGAGAAGACGGTCAAGAACCACATCAACCGCATCTTCACCAAGTTGCAGACCGAGAACCGGAGTCAGGCCATCGCCCTCTGGCTCGGCACGGCGCGCGGGGGAGGAAAAGCGCATGGGTGACGAACAGACGCGGGTGAAGGGGGCCCACGTGAACGGGCGGGTGGCTGGTGCACGCCTTTGGGCCCGGGTTTGGGTCTTGGGACCCATGTTCAGACGTGGGGTTCCGGCGTACGTTTCTGCTGCCGTCGGGGAGGCCGGTCAGGTGGCGACCGGAGGCGCTGATGGAACCAGGACTTACGTAGCGGCCGGCATGACGCCAGCTGAGGCCGGAGGGGAAGAGCATGAACGACAAGCTGCTGAAGGCGACCGTCGACACCAAAGTGCACGTGGTGGAGTGGCGGGACAACGTCATCGACCGGATGTTCCGTCGCGAGCGGTCCAAGGGTCAGACCGCGGTGGAGTACATCGGCATGATCGTCGTCGTGGTGGCGATCCTGGCTGCCATCGTCGGCTTCACGGACATCGGCACCAGCATCAAGAAGAAGATCATGAGCGCAATCGACGGGACCGACAAGATCGGCAAGGAGCCCAAGAAGCCGGAGGAAACCAACAAGTAGCTCCGATTCGATTGACTGCGCGGCCGCATCGCGAGGCAGGGCAGGCTCTCCCCATCTACATCACGGTGGTGGCGGGCTTGCTCTTCCTCGCGTTCGCCTATGTCGCGGTCGGTCAGGCCGCCGTGTCCCGCAACGGCGCACAGTCTGCGGCCGACGCTGCGGCACTGGCGGCCGCACGGGATGCCCGGGAGCAACTCCGCGCGGGCCTGCTCGCTTCCCTCAGCGATCCAGCAACCTGGCACCGCGCACTCAACGGCAGAAACGACTTCACCGAGAGGGCTTGCGCGGCGGCGAGGCGCTTCGCAGAAAGCAATGAAGCCGAGATGGGCAACGGTCCAGATGGCTGCCGACCGCTCAGCGACGGGCGTACGGGCTTCACCGTCAGTCTGCAGTCCAAGAAGTCCATCGGGGGCTCCGTCGTCCCCGGTACGGAGAAACGGCACATGAAGGCGACCGCCACCGCGGTCATCGTGCCGCGGGTGTGCGCGCTGCGACCAGTGGAAGATCCCGGAGTCACCGGCGCACCCGAGGCCGGCCGGACGCCGAAGCCGCGAACAAGCAAAGACCCGGGTCCGAGCGGGACGCCGGCTCCGGGAACGAGCAAGGAGCCGGAGCCGAAGCCACTGCGACTCCACTGCTCCGATGGCCGCACCTGGGACATCGACCCCAAGAACCCCGGCGAGCCGAGGAACCTCCCTGGAGTTACAGACCTGTTCTCCGTCAGACTTGCCGACTGATACATGCGCGCCGGTTTGCGAACGACAACCAGAGGACGATGAGTGATGAGCGTGTGGCAACGTGCCCGGGCACCTCGGACTGTTGCGGGTGCCGCCCTGATGACGGCAATGGCCTTGACGCTGTCCGCCTGCGGCAGTGACGACAAGGAAGAAAAGCCGAAGGCCGATCAGAGCGCCCAGCGAGCCGACCGGGGTGAACAGGACGGCCAGGCCAAGCAGGAGACGCAGCCCAACCGGCCGGACGACACCAAGGTGATCGCCACGCTCAAAGGCCCGAAGGGCATCGTCCTCGACATCACTTCGGTGACACGCAGTTCAGGTGGGTTCGTCACGCTCAACGGCAACCTGAAGAACACGGCGGATGAGAAGTTCTATGACACGCAGGTGTGGTCAGGGACGGAGCTGAACGTGATCCGGGGGGCCGGCGGCAGCTCCTTCGGCGGTGCCACGCTCGTGGACGAGAAGGAGAAGAAGCGCTACTACACGCTGCGGGACACGGAGAACCGGCCGCTGGCCACGACGGGCATTCCCGTCATCGAGGAAAAGTCGGAGCAGAAGGTCTACATGCAGTTCCCGGCGCCCCCGAAGTCCACGACCCAGGTGGCCCTGCAAATCCCGACCTTCCAGTCCGTCGCCCTGACGCTGACGGATGGGTGAGCGCATGAAGAGGCTCCACAGCCGGGGCTCGGTCTGGGTCGTCTCCGTCACCCTCGCGGTCGGCCTGACGGCCGCCGCCGCGCCCGTTGCCCTGGCAGACGAAGTGCCCTCCGCCCCCTCTGCCTTCACCGGAAAGATCGACCCCAAGGACCCCGGCCTCAAGCTGGAGCCGGGCAGGACTCTCGGGCCGCCCAAGGTGCTGGACATCAAGAGCATCGTGGGTGACGAGAGCGGCCAGGAACAGCGGCAGGACACCAACTCCGACGTGAAGTTCCAGCTGCAGGCCGAGGTCCTCTTCGGCAAGGACAGCGCCGACCTCAACCCCGAGGCGAACGAGCGCATCAGGGCCATCGCGGACGAGATCAAGAAGCAGAACGCCCGCCAGGTCCAGGTCTTCGGCTTCACCGACAACCTCGGTACGCACGAGCACGGCATGGAGCTCTCCAAGCAGCGTGCGGACGCGGTGCAGAAGGAGCTCTCCAAGTCGCTCGGCTCCGAGGTGCGCTACGAGATCCGCGGTTACGCCGAGGACGCTCCGGTCGCGTCGAACGACACGGAAGAGGGCCGCAAGCAGAACCGACGCGTGGAGGTCTCCTTCCCGCGCACCAGCTGAGCGCCGCCCACCATAGGTCAGCACTTCTCCCGAATTCCACGTCACGTTGGGCCCCCGGTGGGGCCCCTGGGCCCACGACCAGTTGATCATTTGAGACTAACGTGGGCCCAGGAACGATCACTGACAGAGGGCACGGGGGAATGAGCGGCATAGGCAATGGTTTTGGCTCCCACCAGGCGCACAGCCCGTACAGGACGCCACCCCCACGGGAATCCCATCCTTTCTTCTCGTTGATGCGTTCTTGGGCCGCGGCGCTTGTCGTTCTCCTCGCTGCCGGCTATCTGTTCAATACCGCGCTCCTCGACGACCTCGCCACCGCCGAGCGACTCTCCTCGTTCGGCTGGCGGGTCGGGATCATTTACGTTCCGAATCTGCTGTACGTCACGCTGGCCGTCTGGGCGGCGGCGCGTCTCCTCCCGGAGCCGCACAGGGACTCCCTGCCCCTGTACCTGCTGGCCGCGCTGGGAGTTCCCGTCATCACCTCCACGCGGACCACCGTGGAGGGATGGGACCTCGTCGTCGCCGAAGGCATCGGCATGGCGGCCGCGTCCCTCGTCCTGGGCGGCGCCGCCGGGCTCGTGCTCGGGCGGCTGCGGCGGTCGGGCAGCGGCAGTTCGGACTACCCCTGGAACGACCTGGGCGTGACCGCCACGGAATACATCGGCATGGTCGTGGTCGTCGTGGCGGTGCTGGCCGGACTGCTGGCCACGGGTGCCGGCCGAGCGATCGGTGAGCAGATCAAGGCGAAGCTCTGCAAGGCCATGGGCGGCAGCTGCCCGGCGCCGGCCAAGGATGCAGCGAGCAGCAAGAAGCCCGATTCCTATTTCGAGCCGACGATGTGCAACACCGCCAACACCAGCAGCACGGCGGGCCATGAAGTGAAGCTCGCCTGGTTCAAGTTCGGCAACGAGTACGGCTTCCAGCAGCAGAAGTTCAAGGTCCGTGAGGTGGACGACAAGGGGAACCCCGTCCTGGGCAAGGACGGAAAGCCCGTGTACAAGGACAAGGTCCGGCTCACCTTCAGCGAGGCCGGAAAGGCCGGTGTGGCCTTCTCTCCCAAGTGGGGCGCAAAGGTGGGCAAGCTCGATGAGGACGGCGAATCCGAGGTCGAACTGTCCGCTAGCGTGAAGGTGACGGCGGGCGACACCTGGCAGTTCGACAGCCAGGAGGAAGCGGACAAGTTCCGCGAGAAGCTGGAGGAGCTGGAAAGCGCCAAGGCCGGCATGCAGTACGCCAGGGATACTCCCCTGGCCTCCTATCGCACCGCCGACCGCTACGGGAAGCTGCAGAAGGAAGTCAACAGCCAGATCAACGCCGGGCACCTCTCCTATGGTTCGGTCGGCGTCGAGGGAGCCGGCGAGCTCAAGATGTCCGGGTCGATCAACGACGAGATCACGGGCAAGCTCGGCGGCAAGGTCAAGGTCGCGCCCACCGCGACGATCACCAAGGACGGCATCAACAACACGACGTCCAAGACCTTCGCGTTCAAGGTGGAGGGCGCCGCGACCGGCGAGGCCAGTGCCGGCGGGAGCAAGGCCTCCGCGGAGTACGGAGCCGGCGTCACCGGAGCCCTCACGGTCACCCGTGACAAGGACGGGAAGCTGAAGCGGATCATCATGACCCGCACCGCGGAGACGTCCGGCAAGGGGGGCGGCAAGCAGGAAGTCTCCGACGACGAAAAGGTCCCGGACAAGAACGAGAAGGGCAAGGACAACAAGAACGCGGGTAAGTCCAAGCACAAGGGTTCGGGCAGCGCCTCGGCGAAGGACACCGTGACCGAGGTCGTCACCACCACGGTCGAGCTCAACACCCCGGACAAGCAGAAGACCGCTCAGAATTGGCTGAACGGAAACAGCAAGTACGGCAAGCCCCTTGAGATGCTGCTCTCCGACGAGGCCCCCACGGACCGGCCCGGCGACGACGACAAGTTCGGCCAGCTGATGTTCGACGAGGGCAGGTCCAGCAAGCTCACCTACGACGGCGTGACCGATGCCGCCGAATTCGGCGCCGAGCTCAACCTGGGCGTAGCCTCCTTCGGCTATACGGCGAGCTTCGAAGGCAGCAAGGAGAAGGTCCGCCAGGAGGACGCGGAGTTCCTCGGCGCCCCGCAGGACGGCAAGCGGAGTTATGTGCCGATGACGCTCTGCTCGAAGTAGCGGCTGAGAGCCGCACCCCCGCCGGAAGAGCCAGACAGAGAGTGAGCACTCGATGATCACCACCACCGCACGCCGCGCCACGGCAGCCGCCGCGACCACCGCCCTCCTGGGCGCTCTCGTGGTCGGCTGCGGTAGTGAGAAGAGCGCCGGGGCAGCAGTTCCCGAGGGGTGGCAGACGCTTGACGCGCAGCAGGTCAGCGTCGCCTACCCGAAGGGCTTCAAGGAGCTGGCGAAGGACAGGCTGCCCAAGACGGCCACGGCCGAGGCGGACCTGGTGGAGGGCGGCAAGACCGTCGCCCGCATCGTGGCCCAGGTGAAGTTCATGAAGACCAGCGACCTCGATATGGCCGTGGCGGGCGCGGAGGCGCCGTACGAAATCGGTGGCACACCCAAGGGCAAGGAAGACATCGAGGTCGCCGGGGCCGGCAAGGCAGTGCGCGTCAATCACGAGTTCAAGTCCAGCGGCGAGGACGACTCTCCCCCGCGGGACACGGAAATGACCGCCGTCGACGTCGTCGGCATGGACAAGAACGACAAGCCCTGGGTCGTACGGGTCACCGCACCGAAGGGGAAGCTCTCACCGGATGACCTGGACAAGATCATCGAGTCCATCGAGGTGACGGGCTGACCCCGGCCGCCCTTCCCTCTACTGCTCCGGCCAGACCTTCGCCACGTACAGCCAGAGCAGTACCGCACTCAGCAGGAAGAAGGCACAGCTCAGCAGCACCCCGAAAGCGCTCCCGAGCAGGGGAGAAAGGGTGCGCAGCCCCGTAATGGTCGCCGTCCGCTCCGGGTCGTCCTCCCGGTAGCGGACGGTGACCTTTTTGCCTTCTCGCATGAGCATGGTGGGCTCCTCGAACTCCACCGCCCGGCCGTCGGCGGTGGTGAAGCCGTAGACGTGGTGCATGCGCGTGAAGCCGTCGGCCCCCTCCGTCCCGTAGCTGCGCACGCAGCGGCCTTCCGCGCGCTGTCCGAAGAAGACGGACCTCAGCGCCGTGAGGAATTCGCGCACGCACTTGCAGAGGACCCACGCAGTTCCCGCCACGAAGAGCAGAAGGACAATCAGGGTTGTCATGTCCTCAGCCTAGTAATGGCTGCCGGGACTCTTGACACGGCAAATGGTCTGGACCAGCTTGTACGCCACGGCGGCCGCCGTCCCCCACACCACCCGGATCTGCTCTCCCACTCCCCACCGGAGGCACCAGTGGAGCACTCACGCCTGCCCCGCCACAGACGCCGCACAGCCCGCCTCTGTACCCTCCTGGCCGCGGGCCTCGCACTCGCCGGCCTCCCCGCCCTCGGCGCGGAGCCCGCGCGGGCCGCGGGTGACGGCAACCTCACCAAGAACCCCGGCTTCGAGTCCGGCCTGGCCGGCTGGACGTGTTCCGGCGGCAGCGGTGCCGTCGTCGGCTCGCCCGCGCACACCGGGAGCGGCGCACTCAAGGCCGTTCCGGCCGGGGCGGACAACGCCCGGTGCGCGCAGACCGTCGCGGTGCAGCCCAACGCTTCGTACACATTGAGCGCGTGGGTTCAGGGCTCCTACGTGTACCTCGGCGCGAGCGGGACCGGCGCCACCGACGTTTCGACGTGGACGCCGTCCGCCGGTTCCTGGCAGCAGCTCTCCACCTCCTTCACCACAGGCCCCGGCACCACCTCCGTCACCGTCTACACCCATGGGTGGTACGGACAGGCCGCCTATTTCGCCGACGACATCACCCTCACGGGGCCCGGCGGAAGCGAGCCCGGCGAGCCGGTGCCGGGTGCTCCGGGCGGGCTCGAGGCCGGGGCCGTGACCGCCTCCTCCGTGGCCTTGTCCTGGGACGCGGTCGCCGGGGCCACGGGGTACAACGTCTACCGCGACGGCTCCAAGGTCGCCTCGGCCGAGGGGACTTCGGCGACGGTCGGCGGGCTCGCGGCCTCCACCTCGTACCGGTTCCAGGTCACCGCCACCAACGCGGCGGGCGAGTCGCCGAAGTCGGGCGAGGTGACCGCCACGACGAGCCCGGGCGGCGGTGATCCGGGGCCCGGACCAGGGCCCTCCCTGCCCAAGCACGCCGTCACCGGCTACTGGCAGAACTTCAGCAACGGCGCCACCGTCCAGAAGATCAGTGACGTGCAGAGCCAGTACGACATCATCGCCGTCGCCTTCGCCGACGCGACGGCGACGCCGGGCGCGGTCGACTTCCGCCTCGATCCCGCCCTGAACTACTCCGAAGCACAGTTCAAGGCCGACATCGCCGCCAAGCAGGCGGCCGGCAAGCGCGTCATCATCTCCATCGGCGGCGAGCGGGGTACGGTCACCGTCAACGACGCCGCCTCCGCCGCCCGTTTCGCCGACAGCGTCCACGCCCTGATGCAGAAGTACGGATTCGACGGCGTCGACATCGACCTCGAGAACGGCCTCAACCCGACCTACATGACGCAGGCCCTGCGCGCGCTCTCGGCGAAGGCGGGCAGCAAGCTCGTCATCACCATGGCGCCTCAGACGATCGACATGCAGTCGACGTCGGCGGGCTACTTCCGCACGGCCCTCAACATCAAGGACATCCTGACCGTCGTCAACATGCAGTACTACAACAGCGGTTCCATGAACGGCTGCGACGGGAAGGTGTACGCGCAGGGGTCCGTCGACTTCCTCACCGCGCTCGCCTGCATCCAGCTCGAAGGCGGCCTCGACCCCTCGCAGGTCGGCCTGGGCCTGCCCGCCTCCCCGCGCGCGGCGGGCGGCGGCTACGTGTCCCCGTCCGTCGTCAACAACGCCCTGGACTGCCTGGCGAAGGGCACGGGGTGCGGTGCGTTCAAGCCGTCGAGGACGTACCCCGGGATCCGCGGGGCGATGACGTGGTCGACGAACTGGGACGCGGCGGCCGGCAACGCCTGGTCCGGCGCGGTGGGGCCGCACGTCCACGGGCTGCCGTAGGCCGCCCTGCCGGCGCTCCCGCGCAGCCCCTGCTGCCGGGCGGGGGCCCTGCTGCCGGGCGGGCCCGCAGGCTCGCCCGGCAGCAGAGAGGAGGGGTATCAGCGACTACCGGCTACCGGCTACCGGCCATCAGGGCTTCGGCAGCGCGCAGCCCGGCAGGCTCAGATCCACCTTGTTCCCGGCCTTGACGCACTTGGCGATGCCGTACGTCTCCTGGGCGTAGTTGATGCCCTTCCGCACGGTGACCTGCCCGTTCTCGTCGACCTCGCACGGGTTGTTCATCGTGCAGCGCTCGCCGCTCTCGTTGCCCGTGTTGTTGATGGCGACGACCTTCCCGGTGTTGGCGTCGATCACCGGCGAGCCGGACGTGCCGCCTATCGTGTTGCACGACGGGGTGTAGCGGAGCGAGTCCTTCCAGGTCCAGTCGCTCTCGCGCAGGCGGTGGACGAAGCCGTCGACGTTGCAGGTGTAGATCCGCTTCCAGAAGCCGGAGACGACCTTGATCGGCGTACCGCTCACCGGGTGGTCCGCCGACAGGCCGAGCGCGTTGATCCCGTAGCGCTGCTTGATCTGGGCATATGTTGTGTTCAGCTCGTACAGCGTGACGTCCGTGTCGGTCATCGTGGCGTACGAGATCTTGGTCGCGCGCAGCGTTGCGACCTTGTTCGCGCTGGAGTCGAGCAGGCTGAACGTGCGGGTGGACGGCTTGTCGGTGACGACGACCCCCGGGCCCGGCATGCCGGTCTCCAGGCAGTGTCCGTTGGTCATGACGAGGCCGGGGTCGTTGTCGGACGAGCTCGGCAGGCGGATCAGGGAGCCGGAGCAGTTGCTGAGCGCCACGGTGCCGGCGAAGTCGACCGCCTTGGGCGTGCCCTTGGCGTACGCGTCAGCGTCAGCGTACGTGTTCGCTGACGCCTTCGCGGCCTCAGCCGTAGCCGTGACCACTCCCCCGTCCGGGGAGACGGCTGTGGCGGTTCCGGCGCCGGCCATGGTCGCTCCGGCGAGGAGGAGGGTGGTGGTGAGCGCGCCGACGAGAGGTCTTCTCATGGGGGGTGGTTCCTCTCTGAGACGGATCCGGGCCGCCCGGGCCGGATCCGGGCCGAAGTTCCGTTCGGTTTTGACGTGTGCATTGTTGGTGCCCCTGAGGGCGCGCGCAATCAACCGGTCGCAAGTGAAAGGGAAGTTGGCCTGAATCTCCCGTTCGGACGCGTTGACCAGTTCATGTCATCCTCCGACACTGACCACGCGCCCCCGGGCACTACCCGCACCCTACGCACACCCCGCACAACCCGCACGCCATGCACCATCCGCGGGCGACGTACCCCCGCGGGCCCCGCACACCCCCCACCCGTCGCACTACCGGAACCCCCCAGGAGACCGCATGCGACCCCGCTCGCACGGCAGATGGGCCACCGCCCTCGCCGCCGTGCTCACCCTGGCCCTGGCCGTCCCCGCCGCCTCGCGGGACACGGAGGAGAAGACCACCGAGGGGAGGTCCCGGGCGTACGAGGTCACCGGCCCTCGTACCGCCGCCCAGCGCACCGCCGTGGCCGCGACCGGCGCCGCCATCGACGCCGTGCGGCACGGCTCGGTCGTGATCACCGCGGACGCCGCCCAGGCCGAGCGCATCCGCCGGATGGGCTACAAGGTCAGCCGGCTGCCCGGGCCGCCGGACCGCACGGAGGGCCGCTCCCCCGAGCCGTACGACTTCCCGCCCGCCGACGCCGGGTACCACAACTACCGGGAGGCGATGGCGGAGATCGACGCCGGTGTCGCCAAGTACCCGTCGATCATGAGCAAGAAAGTCATCGGCAAGTCGTACGAGGGCCGCGACATCGTCGCCGTCAAGATCAGCGACAACGTGGCCGCCGACGAGGACGAGCCCGAGGTCCTCTTCACCGCGCACCAGCACGCGCGCGAGCACCTCACCGTCGAGATGGCCCTCTACCTGCTCAAGGAGTTCGGCTCCAAGTACGGCAGCGACCCGCGGATCACCAAGGCGGTCGACGGCCGCGAGATCTGGGTCGTGCCCGACGTCAACCCCGACGGCGGCGAATACGACATCGCCACCGGCTCGTACCGCAGCTGGCGCAAGAACCGCCAGCCCAACGCCGGGTCCGGCAGCAGCGGCACCGACCTCAACCGCAACTGGAACTTCAAGTGGGGCTGCTGCAACGGCTCCTCCGGCAGCACCGGCTCCGAGACCTACCGCGGCTCGGCCCCCGAGTCCGCGCCCGAGGTGAAGGTCGTCGCCGACTTCGCGCGCAGCCGGATCGTCGGCGGCAAGCAGCAGATCAAGGCCGGGATCGACTTCCACACGTACAGCGAGCTGGTGCTGTGGCCGTTCGGCTACACGTACAACGACACCGGCCCCGGCATGACCCAGGACGAGCACGACGTCTACGCGACCCTCGGCAAGTCCATGGCCGCCAGCAACGGCTACACGCCCGAGCAGTCCAGCGACCTCTACATCACCGACGGGACGATCGACGACTGGCTCTGGGGCGACCAGCGGATCTTCTCGTACACCTTCGAGATGTATCCGAACGAGAGCGGGGCGGGCGGCGGCTTCTACCCGCCCGACGAGGTCATCGCCCGCGAGACCGCGCGCAACCGCGACGCGGTGCTGCAGCTGCTGGAGGCGTCGGACTGCATGTACCGGGTGATCGGCAAGGAGGCGCAGTACTGCAAGCAGTAGCCGCCGCGCGAGCGGCCCCGCCGGGCCGGAGAGGCCCGCGGGGCCGCGTCACGGGAACACCGGTCACGGGAACACCGGCTCACAGGACCACGGGGGGCACCGGGGGGACAGGGTCACGGGATCACGACGCTCAGTGCCCCCGCCACCGCGAACCCCGCCACCGACAGCACCGACTCCAGTACCGTCCACGACTTCAGCGTCTCCCGCTCCGGTATGCCGAAGTACTTGGCGACCATCCAGAAGCCGCCGTCGTTGACGTGCGAGGCGAAGATCGAGCCCGCCGAGATCGCCACGATGACCAGCGCCAGGTGGGCCTGGGAGGAGGAAGAGGAGGCGCTGCCGGAGAGCAGCGGGGCGACGATGCCCGCCGTCGTCACGATCGCGACAGTCGCCGAGCCCTGCGCCACCCGTAGGACGACCGCGAGCAGCCAGGCCAGGACGATGACCGGCAGCCCCGCGCCGTCGAACGTGCCGGCCAGGGCCTGGGCCACCCCGCTGCCCTTGAGGACCGCGCCGAAGATCCCGCCCGCGCCGACGACGAGCAGGATGTTGCCGACCGGCTTCAGGGACGCGGTCGAGACGGCCTCCAGCGACGCGCGGGACCAGCCGCGCCGCAGGCCCAGCAGCCAGTACGCCAGGAGCAGGGCGATGGTCAGCGCCACGAAGGGGTGGCCGAAGAACTCCACCACCGAGCGGGCCGTGCTCGGGGCGAAGGCCACGGAGGAGAACGTTGCGAGGAGGATGAGGAGCAGGGGCGTGCCGATGACGGCGAGCAGGGTGCCGAGCGCGACCGGCTTCTCCGGTGCGGCCCGTCCCTCCGGCGCGGCGGCCCGTTCCCCGGGTTCCCCGGCCTCCCCGGGTTTCCCGGGCACAGGGCTCTGCGCGGTCACCGCCCGCTTCGCCTCCTCCGCCGCCTCGGCCATGTCGGCCGGTACGGGGACGAAGACGCGGCGGCCGATCCACGCCGCGTACCCCCACGCCGCCAGGACCGCCGGCACGCCCGCCGCGGCGCCCATGAGGATCACCCAGCCGAGGTCCACGTGCAGCAGCCCGGCCGCGGCCACCGGGCCCGGGTGCGGCGGCAGGAAGGCGTGGGTCATGGAGAGCCCGGCCAGCAGCGGCAGCGCGTACAGCAGAATCGATTTCCCGCTGCGCCTCGCGGCCGCGTACACGATCGGCGCGAGGACGAAGATGCCCACGTCGAAGAAGACCGGGATGCCGAAGAGCACCCCGGTCACCCCCATCGCGAGGGGCGCGCGCCGCTCGCCGAAGAGGGCGAGCAGCCGCGCGGAGAGGGCCTCCGCGCCGCCGGAGACCTCCAGGACCGAGCCCAGCATCGTGCCGAGCCCGATGATGACGGCGATGTGACCGAGGGTGCCGCCCATGCCCGCCTCGACGAGCGGGACGGCGCCGGACTTCTGGACCGTGCCGAAGAGTTCCGTCACGGACAGCCCTGCACCGAGGCCGACGGCGACCGAGACGGCCAGCAGGGCCACGAACGGCTGCAGCCTGACCTTGATGATCAGGAGCAGGAGCAGGGCGATGCCGAGGGCGGCGACGGTCAGCAGACCGGCGGTGCCGGGCACGAGGGCCAGGAGCCCTCCCGTGCGGCCCTCGGCCGCGTACGTGACGGACGTGACCGATGCAGCGGGCGTAACGGCTGTGGCGGACGTGACGGACACGACGAGCACCCCCGGCCCCGGTACGGCCGTCAGCCGAGGACGGCGAGCGCGTCGATCTCGATGAGCAGGCCGGCGGGGAGGCCGACGTAGACGGTCGTACGGGCCGCGGGGACGGACTTCAGGTCGGCGAAGTACTCGTTGTAGATCGCGTTCATCTCCGCGAAGTGGGCGGTGTCCGTGAGGTAGATCCGCATCATGATCACGTCCTCCCAGGTCGCGCCGCCCTCCTCCAGGACCGCCTTGACGTTGGCGAGGGTCTGCAGGGTCTGCTCGCGCAGGGTGTCCCCGGCGGGTGTCGGAGGCTGTCCCTCCACCGCCGGCAGGAAGCCCACCTGCCCGGCGACCTGCAGGATGTTGCCCTTCCTCACCCCGTGCGAGAACTTCGCGGGCGGAGTGGTGTGGGTGGCCGGCGTGATGGCGGTCTTCTCGGCCTTCTCGGTCTTCTCGGTCTTCTCGGTCTTCTCGGTCATGGCGTGACTACTTCCTGACGGGTGGCGGTGGCGGTGTGGTTCCGGAGTACTCCGCACTGATGGCTTCCGCGGTGCGGCGCAGCAGCGGGAGGAGTTCGAGGAGCTCGCCCGTGCCGACGACGACGTTGGGCGCGGAGATCGAGCACGCGGCGACGACGCGCCCGTCGGTGCCGCGGACCGGCGCGCCGACGCAGTTGATGGACTCCTCGTGGCCGCCGAAGTCGGTGGCCCAGCCCTGCTCGCGCACGGTCGCGAGCTCCTTGAGGAAGGCGGCGGCGTCCGGCGTCGAACGGGCCGTGTAGGCGGGGTAGTCGAGGCGTTCGGCGACGGCGCGGCGCTCGGGCTCGGGCAGGTCGGCGAGGAGCAGCTTGGCGACGGCGGCGACGGTGATCGCGACGGGCTTGCCGATGCGCGAGTACATCCGTACGGGGTAGCGGCTCTCGACCTTGTCGATGTAGAGGACCTCACCGTCCTCGTACACGGCGAGGTGCACGGTGTGCCCGCACCGCTCGTTGAGCGCGACGAGGTGCGGATGGGCGATCTCGCGGACGTCGAGGTTCTCGGCGGCCTGCTGGGCGAGGGCGAACAGGCGGGTGCCGAGGCGGTAGCGCTGGTCCTGCTGCCGGTAGACCATGCCGTGCTCGTGGAGGGTGCGCAGCAGGCGCAGCGCGGTCGACTTGTGGACGTCGAGGCGCGCCGCCACCTGCTCCAGGTTGGCCGGGCCCTCGGCGAGCAGCGGCAGGATCCGCAGGGCGCGGTCGACGGTCTGGCTCATGTGCGTTCCTTCGCGGCGGCGGGCCCGGGGCCGGGCCCGGTGCCCCCGGCGGATTCCGGGGCTTCAGTGGGCTCAGTGGGTTCGGTGGGTTCAGTGGCTTCGGTGGGCTCAGTGGGCTCAGTGGGCTCAGTGGGTTCGGTGAGTACGGTCGTTCGGGCCGGGCCCGCCACCTGGTACGCGGTCGCGTTCTCCGTCCAGCCCGGGCCGAGGCGCAGCCTTCCCCACTCCTCGGCGCCGAGGGCCGCGAGCCGGTCGGCGAGGTCGCGCCGGGGCGGGGCGGCGAGGTCGCCGGGGGAGGTCAGCGCGGCGGCGGCCATGAGGTGGCCGTGCCGCAGCCGCCCCTCGACGGTCAGCCCGCGCAGCGTGCCGGAGAGGAAACCGGCGGCGAAGGCGTCCCCGGCGCCGACGGGCGCGACGACGTCGACGGAGAGGGCGGGGACGAAGACGACTGCGTCGGCGTCGGCCTCGGGAGCGCCCACGGCCCCGCGTACGTACGCCGTCGCCCCCGCGGCCCCGTGTTTGACGACGAGTACCCGCGGCTCGGGCAGCGCGGCCCGTATCGCCGCGGCGCCGCGGACGCCCCAGGCCGCCTCCGCCTCGTCCTCGCCGACGAAGACGAGGTCGCACCGGCGAGCGAGGTCGGCCAGGACGGCGGGTCCGTCGGGGGATTCGGACCTGTCAAGAGCGCCAGGCCCGTCGAGGGCGCCAGGCCCGTCATGGGCGCCAGGCCCGTCGAGGGCGTCCCGCCACAACGCCACGCGGTGGTTCACGTCGAAGGAGACGAGGGGCCGGCCGGGGCGGTGCTCGGTGAGGTCGCGCACGAGGGCGAGGCAGCCGGCGGAGAGCGCTGCGGTGATGCCGGTGAGGTGCAGGATGCGGCCGGACCACGCGGTCGCGCGGCCGACGAGGGCCGGCGACATGGCGGAGGCGGCGGATCCGGCGCGGTAGTAGAGGACTTCGGAGAGAGGGGCGGAGGAGGGCCCGGGAACCCCCACGCCCCGCTCCCCCGCCGTGCGGAAGTACACGCCCGTAGGCCGCCCGGCATCCCGCCGGACCGCCGAGACGTCCACGCCGTACGCGGCGATCGCCGCCACCAGGTGGTCGCCGAAGGCGTCCGCGCCGACCCGGCTCACCCACTTCGCCCGGTGCCCGGCGGCGGCCAGCGCGCAGGCGACGTTGGACTCGGCTCCCCCGATGCCGCGGTCGAAGGACGCGACGCCGGCGAGGGGGCCCGGCTCCGGCCGCGCGGGGCGGAAGGCGACCATCGACTCGCCGAGGCACACGACGTCGGCTGCGGTCACGGTCGGCCACGCTCCTCGGTCCGGTTGTGTACGCGTCCTGTCACGGTCGCTCTCAGGGCGCGAGATGACCGTTGACCCCGTACTTGGCGGGATGTTAGACAGCAGCCAGCGCCCTACGCAATGGGCATTGCACAGTGCGCAACAGAACCCGACACACGATGTACGTACGCACGACGCGGTCCACACGACGCAGTCACGACGTACACACGACTCCCCGGGAGGCTCCATGGCCACCGCCGACGCGACCGACGCCACCACCGACGCCGTCGCCCGCCTCGCGGACACCCGCGTCGACCACCGCTTCAAGGGCCTGCCCCCGGACGCCGAGGGCCTGACCGTCGGCGCGCTGGCCGCCGAGCGCCGCTCGCTGTTCACGGGCGGCTTCACCACGCCCGTGCTCGCCCTCTCGGCGGAGGCGCTCGACCACAACCTCGCCCTCATGGAGCGCTGGTCCACCGGCCACGGTCTGGCCTTCGCCCCGCACGGCAAGACGACCATGGCTCCGCAGCTGCTGGAGCGTCAGATCGAGCACGGCGCCTGGGGGATCACCGCCGCCACGGTCTCCCAGGTCCGCGTCTACCGCGCCTTCGGCATACGCCGCGTCTTCCTCGCCAACGAGGTCGTTGACGCCGCCGCCCTGCGCTGGCTGGCCGCCGAGCTGGACGCCGACCCGGAGTTCCGCCTCTTCACCTACGTCGACTCCGTGCGCGGCGTCGAGCTGATGGACGCCGCGCTCCGCGAGGCCGGGGCCTCCCGCCCCCTCGACGTCGTCGTCGAGCTGGGCGCCGCCGGCGGCCGCACGGGCGCCCGCACCGAGGCCGAGTGCACGACCGTGGCCGACGCGGTGGCCTCCGTGAACACCCTGCGGCTGGCCGGGGTCGGCGGGTACGAGGCGGAGATCCCGGGTGCCGACGGCGAGCTCGTCCGCGCGTGGCTGCGCCGGCTGACCGGGCTGGCCGTCGAGTTCGACAAGGCGGGCCGGTTCGCCGGCGTGGAAGAGGTGGTCGTCAGCGCGGGCGGCAGCGCGTGGTTCGACGCGGTCGCCGAGGTCTTCGCGGAGCTGCCGGCGCTGTCGGCGCCCGTGCTGAAGCTGCTGCGGTCGGGGGCGTACATCACCCACGACGACGTCGCGTACCGGAAGAAGACCCCCTTCAACCGGCACCCGGAGGAGGGCGAACTCCGTCCCGCCTTCCGCCTCTGGGCCCAGGTCGTCTCCCGCCCGGAGCCGGGCCGCGCCTACCTCAACGCGGGCAAGCGCGACGTCCCCTACGACCTGGACCTGCCGGTGGTACGGGCGGTGCGCTCGGCACGGGACGGCTCGGTGCGGGGCGGCGAGGGCATGACGGTCATCGGGCTGGCCGACCAGCACGCGTTCGTGGAACTGGCGGCGGACGTGGAGCTGGAGGTCGGGGACTGGGTGGGGCTGGGCCTGTCGCACCCGTGCACGGTCTTCGACAAGTGGCAGCTGATCCCGCTCGCCACGGAGAACGGCACGGTCACGGACTACGTCCGTACGTTCTTCTAGTCCCCGGGCCCGCCCCCGGCCGACCGAGCCCCCACCGACTGCCGACTGCTCGCGAAGGGACCCGCTCATGGACACCGTCTTCCGCAACGTGCGCGTCATCGACGGGTCCGGCGGGCCCTCCTACCGGGCCGACGTCGGGCTGGCCGGTGGGCGGATCGCCGAGATCCGGCGGCCGGGCGAGGGGCCCCGCCCAAGCGCCCGTCGCGTCGTCGACGCGACGGGCCTCGCCCTCTCCCCCGGCTTCATCGACATGCACGCCCACAGCGACCTGGCCCTCCTCCGCGACCCCGCCCACGAGGCGAAGGCCGCGCAGGGGGTGACCTTGGAGGTCATCGGCCAGGACGGGCTGTCGTACGCGCCCGTCGACGACCGTACGCTCGCCGGGGTCCGTGCCCAGATCACCGGCTGGAACGGCGACGGTTCGGACGTCGACTTCTCCTGGCGCACCGTCGGCGAGTACCTGGACCGCCTCGACCGCGGCTTCGCCGGCGACGGCCCGGGCGAGGGCATCGCCGTCAACGCCGCCTACCTCCTCCCCCAGGGGACCGTCCGCGCGCTCGCCGTCGGCTGGGAGGACCGGCCTGCCACGGTCGCCGAGCTCGGCCGCATGAAACGGCTCGTCGCCGAGGGGCTGGAGCAGGGCGCGGTCGGGCTGTCGTCCGGGCTGACGTACACGCCCGGCATGTACGCGACCGACGCCGAGCTGACGGAGCTCTGCCGCGTCGTCGCCTCGTACGGCGGCTACTACTGCCCGCACCACCGCTCGTACGGCGCGGGCGCCCTCGCCGCGTACGAGGAGATGATCGCCCTCAGCCGGACCGCCGGCTGCGCCCTGCACCTGGCCCACGCCACCATGAACTTCGGGGTGAACGAGGGCCGCGCCCCCGAGCTGCTGGCCCTGCTCGACTCCGCGCTCGCCGCGGGCGCGGACATCTCGCTCGACACCTACCCCTACACCCCCGGCTGCACCACGCTCGTCGCGATGCTGCCGAGCTGGGCGGGCGCGGGCGGCCCGGAGGCGGTGCTGGCGCGTCTGCGCGACGACGCGACGGCCGGGCGCATCCGGTACGCGATGGAGGTGGAGGGCGCGGACGGCTGCCACGGGGTGCCCATCGACTGGGAGGCGATCGAGATCTCGGGCGTCTCCGACCCGGCCCTCGCCGCGGCGCACGTGGGAAGGACGGTGGCAGGGGCCGCCCGCGAGCGCGGCGAGGAGCCGTGGACGACCGCGCGCCGGCTGCTGGTCGCGGACCGGCTGGGGCCGACGATCCTGCAGCACGTGGGCCACGAGGAGAACGTCCGCACGATCATGCGGCACCGCGTGCACACCGGCGGCAGCGACGGCATCCTGCACGGCGCCAAGCCGCATCCGCGCGCGTACGGCACGTTTCCGCACTACCTGGGCCGGTACGCGCGGGAGCTCGGCGTGTTCTCCCTGGAGGAGTGCGTGGCGCATCTCACGTCGCGTCCCGCGGCGCGTCTGAGGCTGCCCGACCGGGGTCTCGTGCGCGTCGGGCACCGTGCCGATCTCGTCCTCTTCGATCCGGAGACGGTGGCCGCCGGTGCCACTTTCGAAGCCCCTCGGACCCTTCCGACCGGCATTCCTTATGTCCTGATTGCGGGACGCTTTGTGATGGAAGACGGGCGGCGGACGGACGTCCTGGCCGGCCGGGCCGTCCGGCGCACCGCGGCGGCGTGATCAGCCGCTTCGCGGCGGCACGGGCGGACCGGCAAACGGCGAGCACGCCGTCCGGAGCCCCCGTATGGTGGCCGTCATGCAGGTGATCCAGTCAACGAAGCTCGCCAACGTCTGCTACGAAATCCGTGGCCCGGTGCTCGAGGAGGCCATGCGGCTGGAGGCGGCAGGTCACCGCATCCTCAAGCTGAACACCGGCAACCCCGCGATCTTCGGGTTCGAGTGCCCGCCGGAGATTCTTGAGGACATGCTGCGCAACGTGGGCGACGCCCACGGCTACGGCGACGCGAAGGGCCTGCTGTCGGCCCGCCGCGCGGTCGTGCAGCACTACGAGACCAAGGGCATCGAGCTGTCCGTCGAGGACGTCTACCTCGGCAACGGCGTCTCGGAGCTGATCCAGATGTCGATGCAGGCCCTGCTCGACGACGGCGACGAGGTCCTCGTACCCGCCCCGGACTACCCGCTGTGGACGGCCTCGGTCTCTCTGGCCGGCGGCACCGCCGTGCACTACCGCTGCGACGAGCAGTCGGACTGGATGCCGGACCTGGCGGACATCGAGCGCAAGATCACCGACCGCACCAAGGCCCTCGTCATCATCAACCCGAACAACCCCACGGGTGCGGTCTACGACGACGAGATGCTGCGCGGCCTCACCGAGATCGCCCGCCGCCACAACCTGATCGTCTGCTCGGACGAGATCTACGACAAGATCCTCTACGACGGCGTCACCCACACCCCCACCGCGGCCATCGCCCCGGACCTGCTGACGCTCACCTTCAACGGCCTCTCCAAGGCCTACCGGGTGGCCGGCTACCGCAGCGGCTGGATGGCGGTCTGCGGCCCCAAGGCCCACGCCGAGAGCTACATCGAGGGTCTGACGATCCTGGCGAACATGCGTCTGTGCGCCAACATGCCCGCCCAGTACGCGGTGGCCACGGCCCTCGGCGGCCGGCAGACGATCAACGACCTGGTGCTGCCCGGCGGCCGGCTGCTGGAGCAGCGCGACGTCGCGCACGAGCTGCTGACGCAGATCCCGGGCGTGACGTGCGTGAAGCCGAAGGGCGCGCTGTACGCCTTCCCGCGGCTGGACCCCAAGGTCTACAAGATCAAGGACGACCGGCAGATGGTGCTGGACCTGCTCCGCGCCGAGAAGATCATGGTCGTGCACGGCACGGGCTTCAACTGGCCGGAGCCGGACCACTTCCGCCTGGTCACGCTGCCGAGCGCCAAGGACCTGGCGGACGCGGTGACGCGGATCGGGAACTTCCTGGACGGTTACGGGCAGCCGTAGCAGCCGTAGCCGGTCGGCGGCCGTAGCCGGTCGGCGGGCCGGTTATCTATAGAGAAGACAACTTTAGACGCCGTCTAAGTTAGGATGGCCTTCTGAGGCATTCCCAGGAGGCCATCCATGTACGAGCCGATCCGGACGCAATCGGTCCACAGCCTGGCCGCACAGCGCTGGAGCAAGCGCGTCCTGCACCGTTCCCGCGAGGAGGAGCTGGACATCCGGCTCGCGGGGCATCTCACCGCGCTGCTGACCGTGACCGACGAGCTGCGCGCCCTCACGCCGTCCGGCACGCTGGACGACGCCGCCGACCGTCTCGCCGACGGCATCACCCGCATGAGCGGCACCACCCCGCTCCGGGCGGCCCCGTCGGCGGACCGCCCCACCCCCGCCCGCGTCACCGCCCTCCACCAGCGCGCCCACCAGCTGGCAGGCCAGGCCCTGGTCGTCGCCACATCGGCCGGCGACGCGGCGGGCCAGGCCCTCGCGGCCGAGCGCCTGCGCGCGCACGCGACGGCGCTCGGCATCCCCGAAGAGGCGTAGTGACGCCCGCCCCGGGAGCCGGGGCGGGCGTCACGCGCGGCCCGGACCGTCAGCCCAGGCGCCGGACCAGCGCCCGGTACTCGTCCCACAGCTCCTTCGGCGTGTGGTCGCCGAAGGTGTTCAGGTGCTCGGGGATCAGCGCGGCCTCCTCGCGCCAGACCTCCTCGTCCACCGTGAGCAGCAGGTCGAGGTCCTCGTCGGAGATCCGCAGGCCCGCGGTGTCGAGCGCCTCGCGGGTCGGCAGGACGCCGATGGGGGTCTCGACGCCTTCGGCGCGGCCGTCGAGGCGGTCGACGATCCACTTCAGGACGCGGCTGTTGTCACCGAAGCCGGGCCACACGAACCGGCCGTCGGCGTCCTTGCGGAACCAGTTGACGTAGTAGATCTTCGGCAGCTTGGACTGGTCCTTGCCCTTGCCGACGTTGACCCAGTGGCCCATGTAGTCGCCCATGTTGTAGCCGCAGAAGGGCAGCATGGCGAAGGGGTCGCGGCGCAGCTCGCCGACCTTGCCCTCGGCGGCCGCGGTCTTCTCGGAGGCGACGTTGGCGCCGAGGAAGACGCCGTGCTGCCAGTCGAAGGACTCGGTCACCAGCGGGACGGCGGAGGCGCGGCGGCCGCCGAAGAGGATCGCGGAGATCGGCACGCCCTTGGGGTCCTCCCACTCGGGCGCGATGATCGGACACTGCGAGGCGGGGACGGTGAAGCGGGCGTTGGGGTGGGCGGCCGGGGTGGCCGAGGCCGGGGTCCAGTCGTTGCCCTTCCAGTCCGTCAGGTGGGCGGGCTGCTCCTCGGTCATGCCCTCCCACCACACGTCGCCGTCGTCGGTGAGGGCGACGTTGGTGAAGACGGAGTTGCCCCAGAGGGTCTTCATGGCGTTGGCGTTGGTGTGCTCGCCGGTGCCGGGGGCGACGCCGAAGAAGCCGGCCTCGGGGTTGATGGCGTAGAGGCGGCCGTCCTCGCCGAAGCGCATCCAGGCGATGTCGTCGCCGATGGTCTCGACGGTCCAGCCGGAGACCGTGGGCTCCAGCATGGCGAGGTTGGTCTTGCCGCAGGCGGACGGGAAGGCCGCGGCGACGTACTTGGACTCGCCCTGGGGCGGGGTGAGCTTGAGGATGAGCATGTGCTCGGCGAGCCAGCCCTCGTCGCGGGCCATCACGGACGCGATGCGCAGGGCGTAGCACTTCTTGCCCAGCAGGGCGTTGCCGCCGTAGCCGGAGCCGTAGGACCAGATCTCGCGGTCCTCGGGGAAGTGCGAGATGTACTTGGTGGTGTTGCACGGCCACGGGACGTCGGCCTCGCCCTCGGCGAGCGGTGCGCCGAGGGTGTGGACGGCCTTGACGAAGAAGCCGTCGGTGCCGAGCTCGTCGAGGACGGCCTGGCCCATCCGGGTCATGGTGCGCATGGAGACGGCGACGTAGGCCGAGTCGGTGATCTCGACGCCGATCGCGGACAGCGGGGAGCCGACCGGGCCCATGCAGAAGGGCACGACGTACATCGTGCGGCCGCGCATGGAGCCGCGGAAGATGCCGCCCTGGTCGTCCTTGCCCCGGAAGATCTCCCGCATCTCGGCGGGGGCCTTCCAGTGGTTGGTCGGGCCGGCGTCCTCCTCCTTCTCGGAGCAGATGAACGTGCGGTCCTCGACGCGCGCCACGTCACTGGGGTCGGAGGCGGCGTAGTACGAGTTGGGGCGCTTGACCGGGTCGAGCTTCCTGAAGGTGCCCTTGCGGACGAGCTCCTCGCACAGGCGCTCGTACTCCGCCTCGGAACCGTCGCACCAGACCACGCGGTCCGGCTGGGTGAGGGCGGCGATCTCGTCGACCCAGGAGATCAGCTCCTGGTGCTGGGTGGGGGTGGTGGGAGCCGCATCACTGCGCGCCACGATCGCTCCGTCCCGCCGGAATCCACACTGGCCGGCGTAGATGTTGAGGGTTTACGGACTCGCCCGTTTCGCCCGCGAAGTCCGCTTCTTTGGATGGATGCCCCTTGGGGGCTGCGACCCAGACGCTTCGTGACTGCTCATCCGGTGCCGCCCGCACTCATTTGATCATCCGACTCCGCCGACATTCTGTCCAGGGGGCGCCCCCGTGACCATCGCCACGCGATACTGATCCGTAACTTACGGTGGCGTAGGTAGCATGTCGGCCATGACTCCCGCGCCCGACGCAGCGCCTTCCGCGCTCCCCGCGCCCGCCGGCGCCGCGGCCGCAGCAGCCCTCCCCGCCGGGGCCGCACCCTCCGCCGCCGCCCTGCCCGCCGACCCGCCGGTCCCCGCGAAGCCGCGCCTGCGCGGCTGGCTGCACGCGGGTATGTTCCCCGCCGTGCTGATCGCCGGCGTCTTCCTGACCGCCCTCGCCGACAGCACGCGCGGCCGGATCGCGTGCGCCGTCTACGTCCTGACCGCGGGGTCGCTGTTCGGCATCAGCGCCCTCTACCACCGGGGCGACTGGAGCCCGCGCGCCAATGCGGTCCTGCGCCGCCTCGACCATGCGAACATTTTTCTGATCATCGCCGGTACGTACACCCCGCTGACGATGCTGCTGATCCCCGGCGGCCGCGGACAGGTGCTGCTGTGGGCCGTCTGGGCGGCCGCCGCGGCGGGCATAGCCTTCCGCGTCTTCTGGGTCGGCGCCCCGCGCTGGCTCTACACCCCCTGCTACATCGCGATGGGCTGGGCCGCGGTCTTCTTCCTCCCCGACTTCCTGCGCAAGGGCGGCATCGCCGTCCTCGTCCTGGTGGTCGTCGGCGGGCTGCTCTACAGCGCCGGCGGCGTGATCTACGGGATCAAGCGGCCGAATCCCTCGCCCCGCTGGTTCGGCTTCCACGAGGTCTTCCACTCGCTCACGCTGGCGGCGTTCATCGTGCACTACGTCGGCATCTCCCTGGTGGCCTACACCCACGCCTGAGCCTGCCACCCCCTTCCCGCCTTCGCAGGACGGCCGCGACCGCAGAGGTCGCGGCCGTTTTTTCATGCCCGGACCCCCTCTCCCCCCCCGCCCGAACCTCCCTCGGATTGACAGTGTCAATCTTTTGAGAGTTACTGTCATTTGACTCCAACCCTCTCCCGGAGGTGTGTCATGAGCACCCGTCCCGATCCCCGCCGGTGGTGGGCCCTCGGCGCCCTGGTCGCCTGCATGCTCGTCCTCGGCTTCGACGGCACGATCCTGAACGTGGCCCTGCCGGAGATGGCGGCGCAGCTGGGCGCCGACAGCGCCGAACAGACCTGGATCGCCGACTCCTACCTGATCGTCTTCGCCGCCCTGATGCTCCCCGCGGGCCTGCTCGGCGACCGCTTCGGCCGCCGCCGGATGCTCCTGACGGGCCTCGGGATCTTCCTCGCCGGATCGCTCTTCGGCGCGTTCGTCACCAGCCCCGGGCTCGTCGTCGCCGCCCGCGTGGTCCTGGGTGCGGGCGGGGCGCTGATCATGCCGCTCGCCCTGTCCGTGCTGCCGTCGCTCTTCCCCGCCGAGGAGCGCTCCCGGGCGCTGGGCGCCGTCTCGTCCGCCTCCGCGCTCGGCCTGCCGCTCGGCCCGATCGTCGGCGGCTGGCTGCTGGACCACTTCTGGTGGGGGTCGGTCTTCCTCGTCAACGTCCCGCTCGTGGCCCTCGGCATCGCCGCGTGCCTCTTCCTGCTCCCCGAGACCAGGGACCCCGCGTCCCCGAAGGTGGACCTCCGCTCCACCGCCCTGACCGTCACCGGCCTGGCCGCCCTCGTCACCGGCGTCAACGAGGGCCCGGCGCGCGGCTGGTCCTCGCCCCTCGTGCTCGGCGCGCTCGCCGCGGCCGTCCTCCTGCTGGCCGCCCTGGTGCTGCGCGAGCGCCGCTCGGCCCGGCCCGTGCTGGACGTGACCCTGCTGCGCAACCGGGCGTTCCGCTGGAACACCCTGGCCGCGGCCCTGGTGACCTTCGCCCTCACCGGCCTGCTGTTCGTCGTTCCCCAGTACCTGCAGGCCGTCCGGGGCGAGGACGCCTTCGGCACCGGGCTGCGGATGCTGCCGATGATGGGCGGGCTGCTGGTGGCCTCGCGCGCCGCCGGGCCCCTCGCCAAGCGCTTCGGCTCCCGCGTCGTCATCCCCGGCGCCCTGCTCGTGCTCGCCGCCGCCGCGCTGACCGGCAGCCGTACGGAGGCCGGCGACGGCTACGGCTTCACCGCGCTGTGGCTGACGCTCGCGGGCTTCGGGTTCGGCTTCGGGATCCTGCCGGCCATGGACGGCGCGCTCGGCGCCCTGCCCCGGGACCGGGCAGGCAGCGGCTCCGGACTGCTGATGACGCTGCGTCAGGTCGCGGGGGCCGTCGGCGTCGCGGTGCTCGGCAGCCTCATCGCCGGCGCGTTCGCCGCCCGCCTCGACACCGGGGGCCTGCCGCCGGCCGCGGCGAGCGCCGCGGGCGACTCCGTGGTGGCCGCGCACCAGGTGGCCGCGCGGCTCGGGGACGCGGCACTCGCCCGGTCGGCGGACGCCGCCTTCGTCCACGGCATGGACCTCGCCCTGCTGGCCTGCGGCATCGCGGCCATCGCCGCCGCGGCCCTCACCGCGGCCTTCCTGCCCGGCAAGCCGGCCGGGGCCGGGGCGGCGCGGCCGGCGGCGGCGCCGCCCGCGGAGGTCCGGGAAGTGGTTCCGCGGAAGGCCGATGCCTGAGAATGCAGGCATGGCCTCCGCAGAAACACCTTCCGTCGCACAGGCCGGGCCCCGGCTCGGACTGCGCGAGCGGAAGAAGATCCAGACCCGTCAGGCGATCCGCCGCGCCGCCTACCGGCTCTTCGAGCAGCAGGGCTACGACGCGACGCCGGTCGACCGGATCGCGGAAGCCGCCGACGTCTCCCCCAGCACCGTCTTCCGGTACTTCCCCACCAAGGAGGACATCGTCCTCACGGACGAGTACGACCCGGTGCTGGAGGCCGCGATCCGGGCCCGCCCGGCGGAGGAGACCCCGGTCGAGGCCATCCGGCAGGGCGTCACCGACTCGATGCAGCGCATCATCGACCACGACCTGACCGAGCTCCGCCAGCGCACCCGGCTCATGCGCGAGGTGCCCGCCCTGCGCGCCCGGGCCGCCGAGGGCATGACGGATTCGGCGCGCATGCTCTGCACCGTCCTGGCCGAGCGCACCGGGCGCCCGGCCGACGACATCGAGCTGCGCATCGTCGTCAGCGCGGTCTTCGCCGCGATGAACGAGGCCCTCATGTGCTGGGTCGAGCAGGGCCAGACGGGTGACCTCATCGCGCTCATCGGGCAGACGCTGGACGTCCTGGCGCGGGGCCTGACGCTCTGACGCCCGCTGCCTGACGACCGCTGCCTGACACCCGCTGCCTGACGACCGCGTCCCGAAGCCCACCGCCTGAGGCCCCGGCCGCCCGGTCCGCCCGGCCCCGGGCTCAGCGCAGGCTCTCCGCCAGCACCTCCGGATCCGTCGTCGGCGCGTCACAGGTGAACCCGCGGCACACGTACGCCACCGCACGCCCGTCGGCCAGCGGCCGGTGCGCGAGCAGCGGCACCTCGACCGCGGCCGGCTCGTCCGCCGGCGGGGGCCCGCCCACGGCGACGGCCAGGCCGGGGGCCGTGGCCAGCAGGGCGGTGCGGTGCAGCACCGCGGTGGCCGGGTCGTCGGGCAGGCCCACGACGGCGACCTCGCGGGGCCCGTCGAGCAGGGCCTCGGCCACCGCAAGGCCCCAGCTGATGAAGCGCGGCGCCCGCGGGCCCAGCGCCCGGACGACGCCGAGCGCCCGCTCGGCGGCCTCGCGGTGGGTGTTGCTGCCGGTGTACGCGGCGTAGGTCAGCAGCGCTCCGCAGGCGGCGGTCCAGCCGGAGGGCGTGGCGTTGTCCATGGGGTCCTGCGGACGGCGGATGAGCGCCTCGGCGTCGTCGGCGGTGTCGAAGAGCGCGCCGTCCGCGCCGGTGAAGCGGGTGAGGACCGTGTCCAGGAGCAGGCCCGCGAAGTCCACCCAGACGCCCTCGCCGGTGACGGCGCTCAGCGCGAGGAAGCCCTCGGCGACGTCGCCGTAGTCCTCCAGGACGCCCGCGTGGGCGCCGGCCGTGCCGTCCAGGGAGGTGCGGAAGAGCCGGGCGTGCCAGTCCATGTGCGTACGGACCAGCAGGTCGGCGGCGTCGGTGGCGGCCTGGACGAGGTCCGGCCGGTCGAAGTAGGCGCCCGTCTCGGCCAGCGCGGCGATGGCGAGCCCGTTCCAGGCGGCCACGACCTTGTCGTCGCGGCCGGGCCGGGGGCGCTGCTCGCGCGCCGCGAGGAGCCTGCGGCGCACCGAGTCCAGCTTGCCGGCGTCCAGGAGGCGCTCGGAGTCGGGCAGCTGGAGGACGGAGGCGCCCTCCTCGAACGTGCCCTCCTCGGTGACGCCGAAGTGCGCCGCCGCGAGCAGGGCGTCCTCCTCGCCGAGCACGTCGCGCAGCTGCTGCGGCGTCCACACGTAGTAGGCGCCCTCGGCGTACCGCCCGGTGCCGTCGTCGCTGTCCGCGTCCAGTGCCGAGGCGAAGCCTCCCTGGTCGGTGCGCATCTCGCGGACCAGGAAGTCGGCGGTCTCCAGGGCGACGCGGCGGGCGAGCTCCGAGCCTGTGGCGCGCCACAGGTGCGCGTAGACGCGGCAGAGCAGGGCGTTGTCGTAGAGCATCTTCTCGAAGTGCGGGACCACCCACTCCGCGTCGACGGAGTAGCGGGCGAAACCGCCGCCCAGCTGGTCGTAGATGCCGCCCCGGGCCATCGCCTCGCAGGTGGCCTGCACCATCTCCAGGGCGCCCTCGGAGCCCGTACGGGCGTGGTGGCGCAGCAGGAACTCCAGCGTCA
Organism: Streptomyces aureoversilis; assembly: GCF_042657885.1. NCBI lineage: Bacteria > Bacillati > Actinomycetota > Actinomycetes > Kitasatosporales > Streptomycetaceae > Streptomyces > Streptomyces aureoversilis. The sequence goes on along the minus strand of NZ_JBHSKJ010000008.1, from coordinate 40,641 downwards.
TGGACGGCGGGAACTTCGGCGCCCCGCCGAACCCGCCGCGCACCGCGTCGAAGTCACGGGTGAGCGCCAGCAGCGCGGCGTGCGCGTCCTCGGCGGACGGCGGCTGCGGCGGGGCGCCCTTCTCCCCCGCGACGCCCAGGGCGAGCGTGCGCTCGGACAGCTCCCGCACGATGCGGCCGGCGACCTGGCCGACCTCCTCGCGGCGGTCGCGCCACGCCGCCCGCACGCCCTCCAGGACCTGCTGGAAGCCCGGCATGCCGTGCCGGGGGGCGGGCGGGAAGTAGGTGCCGAAGTAGAACGGCTCGGCCTCGGGCGTGAGGAAGACCGTCATCGGCCAGCCGCCCTGGCCCGTGGCGGCCTGGACGGCCTCCATGTACACCGCGTCGATGTCCGGCCGTTCCTCGCGGTCGACCTTGACGGAGACGAAGTGCTCGTTGAGGAGGGCCGCGGTGGCGTCGTCCTCGAAGGACTCGTGTGCCATCACGTGACACCAGTGGCAGCTCGAATAGCCGACGCTCAGCAGCACCGGCACGTTCCGCCGCCGCGCCTCGGCGAAGGCCTCGGCCGACCACGGCCACCAGTCGACCGGGTTGCCGGCGTGCTGGAGGAGATAGGGGGACGTCTCGTGCGCCAGTCGATTGGGCATACGCCCATCCTTGCGCACGGGGTTCCCTGCGGGGCGCCGGTGGGCCCGTGTCCGTCGCCGGGCCACGGCCCCGGAGACGCCGCACACCACGGGCCACCGTCGCCCGGCACCGCCGGAACACCCCGCCGTGGCTGATCACCGCCGCGACGGAAAGATCCTCCGCCGCAACGGCGAAACGCCCAACGACGGCCACCGGCGGTGCCGAACCCACCCCGGGCATGCCGGGGCGCACCGACGGCCCAGGCCGCTCCGGCACCGCCGGAAAGCAGGTACGTGGCTGATCACCACCGCGGCGGGACATCTCCTCCGCCGCAACGGCGAGATATCCAACGGCGGCTGTCGGCGGTGCCAGGCCCACCCCGGCACACCGACGGCCGGAGGCCGGTCCGGCGTCGCCGGAACGCGTCCACGTAGCTGATCACCGCCGCGGCGGGAAGGGTTTCCGCCGCGACGGCGGCCACCGGCGGGGCCGAAGCCCACCCCGGCCACGGGGTGCCCGCTCCGCCCGCGGGGCGAACCGCGGTCAGGCCCGCCGGCCCTCGCCGGAGGCGACCGGTGCCGCGCCGGCGGCGTCCGGCTCCTCGGCGAAGTCCACTCGCTTCATGTGCTTGTTCATGCTCTTCATCAGGAACCACACCGCCACGCCGATGACGGCGAAGACGATGAAGCCGAGGACACCGGGGGTGACCTTGTTCTTGTCGAGTTCTTCGGCGAGCGGCACCAGCTGGGTGGCGGCGAGGGAGCTCATCATGGGGTCAATTGTTGCGGATGCCCGCGAAGAGGTCGTCCTCGGGGAGGGACGTGCCGACGAGAGACTTCGCCAGCTCGTACTCCTCCGTGGGCCAGACCTCGCGCTGGAGGTCCAGCGGCACGCGGAACCAGCCGCCGTCCGGGTCGATCTGCGTGGCGTGCGCGATCAGCGCCTTGTCACGGATCTCGAAGAAGTCGCCGCAGGGAACGAACGTGGTCAGGTGGCGCTCACGCCCCATCGTGTGCCAGCGCTCCAGCCACTCCCCGTAGGGGGATTCCATGCCGCGCTCCAGCAGGGCGTCGTGCAGCGCCTGCGTGCGCTGACGGTTGAAGCCCTGGTTGTAGTAGAGCTTCTGCGGCTGCCAGGGCTCGCCGGCCTCGGGGTAGCGCTCGGGGTCGCCGGCCGCATCGAAGGCCACCATCGTGATCTTGTGGGTCATGATGTGGTCGGGGTGCGGGTAGCCGCCGTTCTCGTCGTACGTGGTGACGACGTGCGGACGGAACTCGCGGATCAGCTTCACCAGACGCCCGGCCGCCTCGTCCACGTCCTGCACGGCGAAGCAGCCCTCGGGCAGCGGCGGCAGCGGGTCGCCCTCCGGCAGGCCGGAGTCGACGAAGCCCAGCCACTCCTGCTTGACGCCGAGGATGTCGCGCGCTTCGGCCATCTCCTTGGCGCGGACCTCGTGGATGTGCTCCTCGATGTACGGGTCGCCCTGGAGCTTGGGGTTGAGGATGGAGCCGCGCTCGCCGCCCGTGCAGGTGGCCACCAGCACGTCCACCCCCTCGGACACGTACTTGGCCATCGTGGCCGCGCCCTTGCTCGACTCGTCGTCGGGGTGGGCGTGCACGGCCATCAGTCGCAGCTGCTCAGTCAAGACTTCGTCCTCGGTCACTGGTCATGGCCCGTCTTATCGGTGTGTCGGGGCGCCTCCTATAGTGACCGAAGCGGGAGGCGTTTCATTCCTGTTTCCCGACCAGCACCGACCCGGAGGAAGATCATGGCTGCGGCACGCGAGGGCCTGCCCGACGGTCGCTACGGCCGCTCGGCGGACGCGCGTGCGGACCGCAAGCTCAAGATCGTCGGCGCGGTGCTGGGTGCGGGGCTGCTCGGCGTCGTCGCCTGGTCGGGTGTGCACTACATCACCAAGACCGACGTGACCGGACAGCTCCTCCGCTCCAAGCCCGTGTCGGACGACAGGGTGGAGGCGGTCATCGAGGTCCGCAAGGACAAGGACCGCACCGCGGTGTGCACCCTGCGCTCCCTGGGCGCGGACGGCGCCGAGGTCGGCCGCAAGGACGTCACGCTGGACCGCCGCGAGGACCACTTCACCGAGACGGTCGTCCTGCGCACCACGGCGCACGCGGCCGCCACCGACCTCGAGGGCTGCCGCTCCGTATCAGGCCGCTGAGCCACCCCGCGCTGACCTGCACTGACGCAGCTCTTGCGTGATTTCTCCCGTTTACTGCTTCCCCCTTTCCGGACGGAATTGTTAGGCTCGTGGTTTCGCCCCGCTTTGAAGGTGCACCCTTCTGAGTAGGGCGTTCATTTGTTATCGCGATGTATCCCCCAAGCATTCCCCAGTACCGACGAGGAGCACCTGTGACCCAGACCAGCGACAACGTCACCTGGCTGACTCAGGAGGCGTACGACCAGCTCAAGGCCGAGCTGGAGTACCTGTCTGGTCCCGCTCGCACCGAGATCGCCGGCAAGATCGCGGCGGCCCGCGAGGAGGGTGACCTGCGAGAGAACGGCGGGTACCACGCGGCCAAGGAGGAGCAGGGCAAGCAGGAGCTCCGCGTGCGCCAGCTCACCCAGCTGCTGGAGAGCGCGAAGGTCGGCGAGGCCCCGGCGGCCACCGGCGTCGTCGCGCCCGGCATGGTCGTGACCATCGCCTTCGACGGCGATGTGGACGACACCCTGGAGTTCCTCCTCGCCTCCCGCGAGTACGCCAGCTCGGACATCGAGACGTACTCGCCGCAGTCCCCGCTGGGCTCCGGCGTCAACGGCAAGAAGATCGGCGAGGACGCCCAGTACGAGCTGCCGAACGGCAAGAAGGCCATGGTGCGCATCCTGGAGGCCAAGCCGTACACCGGCTGAGCCCCACGGACGTGACCGTGCCCCGTACTCCCCTCCCGGGAGTACGGGGCACGGTGCTTTCCGGGCGGTGAACGCCCTCGGGCCCCCTCAGGACCCCCTCAGGACCCCCTCAGGCCGTCGCCGACCGGAACTTCCGCACCGACAGCGTCCGGAACAGCGCGATGATCAGCACCGACCAGATCAGCGACGCCCACACCGGGTGCTGCATCGGCCAGGCGTCCGGCACCGGATAGCCCTCCGGCAGATTGCCGAAGAGCTGCCGCGCCGCCTGCACCGTGGCACTGAAGGGGTTCCACTCGGCGATGACGCGCAGCACCGTCGGCATGTTGTCGGCGGGCACGAAGGCGTTGGAGATGAAGGTGAGCGGGAAGAGCCAGATCAGCCCGCCCGAGGTGGCCGCCTCCGGGGTGCGGACCGTCAGCCCGATCAGCGCGCCGATCCAGGAGAAGGCGTAGCCGAGCAGGAGCAGCAGCGCGAAGCCCGCCACGGCCTTGGGGATGCCCTCGTACGTCCGCCAGCCGACGATCACCGCGACGATCGCCAGCACCACCAGGGTGAGCGCGGTCTGGACGAGGTCGGCGAGCGTGCGGCCGGTGAGGACGGCCCCGCGGGCCATGGGCAGGGACCGGAAGCGGTCGATGAGCCCCTTGTGCATGTCGTCGGCGATGCCCGCTCCGGCGCCGGCGGTGGCGAAGGTGACGGTCTGGGCGAAGATGCCCGCCATCAGGAACTGGCGGTAGGTGTCCGGGTCCGTGCTGCCGCCGACGGCGATGGAGCCGCCGAAGACGTAACTGAACAGCACCACGAACATAATCGGCTGAATAAGCCCGAAAATAACCACTTCGGGGATGCGCGCCATGCGAATCAGATTGCGCTTGGCGACGACCAGGGAGTCGCGCACGGAGCGGCCGATGCCGCCGTGCACCCGCAGGGCCGCTTCCCTGGAGGCGGCGCTTCCGACGACGCTCACGGCCTGACCTCCTGCTGCGCTCCGGCGTCCCCGGCCGCTCCCGCGGCGGCCCCGGCGGAACCGGCCGCCCCGCCGTCGCCGTTCCCCGCGGCGTCCGTCTCCGCGGCGTGGCCGGTGAGCGAGATGAAGACGTCGTCCAGTGTCGGGCGGCGCAGGGCGATGTCGTCGATGTCGATCCCGCGGGCGTCGAGCTCTCTGATGACCTCGGCGAGCAGCTTCGCCCCGCCGGAGACCGGCACGGTGACCTTGCGGGTGTGCTTCTCGACCGAGGACGCGCCCTTGCCGAAGCCGCGCAGGACCTCGTCGGCGGTGGCGATGAGCTCGGGGCTGCGCACGACGACTTCGACGCGCTCGCCGCCGGTACGGGCCTTGAGCTGGTCGGAGGTGCCGCGCGCGATGACCTTGCCGTGGTCGACCACGCAGATGTCGTGCGCGAGGTGGTCGGCCTCCTCCAGGTACTGCGTGGTGAGCAGGAGGGTGGTGCCGCCGGCCACCAGTTCCTGGATGACCTCCCACAGGCCCTGCCGGTTGCGCGGGTCCAGGCCGGTGGTGGGCTCGTCCATGAACATGACGGGCGGGCTGACGACGAGGGCCGCGGCGAGGTCGAGGCGGCGGCGCATGCCTCCCGAGTAGGTCTTGGCGATGCGGTCCGCGGCGTCCGCGAGGTCGAAGCGCTCCAGCAGCTCCCCCGCGCGGGCCTTCGCGGCGCGGGCGCTCATCTGGTAGAGCTGGCCGACCATGCGCAAGTTCTCACGACCCGTCAGATACTCGTCGACGGCGGCGAACTGGCCGGACAGCCCGATGGAGCGGCGGACCGCGTCGGGCTTCTTGAGGACGTCGATGCCGGCCACGAAGGCCGAACCGCGGTCGGGCTTGAGCAGAGTGGTCAGGACGCGTACGGCGGTGGTCTTGCCGGCGCCGTTGGGGCCGAGCAGCCCCAGAACGGTTCCTTCCGGCACATCGAGATCGACCCCGTCCAGAGCCCTGACGTCGCCGAAGGTCTTCACCAGGCCTTCGGCATAGATGGCGCCTGGCATGGAAGTACTCCCCGCTTGGTGACGTACTGCCCGATTTTACGTTCGGTGCAGCCGTTGCGCCCTGTGAATTCCGGACCCCACTTGTCGCGGGCGGCCGCCCGGGGCTCGGCGCCGGGGCGGCCGACGGGCGATCCGCGGCGATCCGCGGCGATCAGGCCGTCATCCGGTACCCCGCCGCCCGCAGGGCTTCCCGTACCGCGGCGCAGTGCCCGGGCCCCTTGGTCTCCAGGTGCAGCTCCACCTCCGCCTCGGTCAGGCCGAGCCGCGGGTCGGTGCGGACGTGGCCGACGTCCAGGACGTTCGCGTCGGCGGTGGAGAGCACCTCCAGGAGCGCTGCGAGCGCCCCCGGCCGGTCGGTCAGCCGCACGCTCAGGCTCAGATAGCGGCCGGCGGCCGCCATGCCGTGCCGCAGGACGCGCTGCAGCAGCAGCGGGTCGACGTTGCCGCCCGACAACACGGCGACGAGCGGTCCCTCGAACGAGTCGGGTTCCGCGAGCAGCGCCGCCACCGGCGCGGCCCCGGCCGGCTCCACGACCATCTTGGCCCGCTCCAGGCAGAGCAGCAGCGCCCCGGCGAGCGCGTCCTCGGAGACCGTCCGGACCTCGTCGACCAGCTCCCGGACCAGGGCGAACGGCACCGCGCCGGGGCGGCCCACCAGGATGCCGTCGGCCATCGTCACGGGCTCCGCGACGGTCACGGGGCGCCCGGCGGCCAGCGACGGCGGGTACGCGGCGGCGCCGGCCGCCTGCACGCCCACGATCCGCACGTCCGGCCGCAGTGCCTTGACCGCCACCGCGATGCCCGCGGCGAGCCCGCCGCCGCCCATGGCCACCACGATCGTGCCCACCTCGGGGCACTGCTCCAGGATCTCCAGGCCCACCGTGCCCTGACCTGCGACGACGTCGGGGTGGTCGAAGGGGTGGACGAGGACGGCGCCGGTGCGGCGCGCGTGCTCCCGGGCGGCGCTCAGCGCCTCGTCCAGGACCTGCCCCTGCAGCCGCACCCCGGCGCCGTACGAGCGGGTCGCGGCGATCTTCGGCAGGGGCGCGCTCACCGGCATGAACACCGTGGCGCGCACGCCCAGGAGCGTGGCCGCCAGGGCCACGCCCTGCGCATGGTTGCCCGCGCTGGCGGCCACGACCCCCGCCGCGCGCTCCTCCCGCTGCAGCCCCGCGATCCGGGTGTACGCGCCGCGCACCTTGAAGGAGCCGGTCCGCTGGAGGTTCTCGCACTTGAGGTGGACGGGCGCGCCGATCAGGCCGGAGAGGTGGCGGCTGCCCTCCAGGGGCGTGGTGCGGACGACCCCCGAGAGGATCTTCCGGGCGCCGAGGACGTCGTCGAGGGTGACCGCGGGAGGGGGCTCCGCCGGTGGACGGATCCCGTCCGGCACATCCGGTACGTCCCTGTCCGCCGCATCCGTTCCGTCCGCTGCGCGTGCGGCCATAAGGCCAGTCTTGCAGCTCGTTTGCGTAACGACCGTCGCAACGGACGCATATCGCCCGGACGATTCCGGATCGCATGGCAGTGCATATCGATGCATACCGAGCGGATTGTTCGGTACCGGCGGAGCGGATTGCCCGGCACCGGCCCAGGCACCCTCCGGGCCGCGTACTCTGTCCCCCAATCTTCCCTGCCCGACGCACGAAGTGAGCCCCAGGCCATGCCCACCCCTTCGGACATGACGACCGACCTCGCCCCAGGTGTCCTCGACGCGCTCCAGCACCAGGTGGCCGTCTTCGCACGCCGCGCCGAACAGACGCGGCTCGGCGGCGTGGGCCAGGTCCGCAACTCGATGGACCGCGCCGCTTATCTGCTGCTCAACCGCCTCGACCAGGAAGGTCCGATGGGTGTGAAGGCGCTCGCCGCCGGCATGGGCATCGACTCCTCGACCGTCACCCGCCAGGTGGCGCCGCTGGTCGACACCGGCCTGGTCAAGCGCACCTCCCACCCCGAGGACGGCCGTGCCGTCGTCCTCCAGCTCTCCCCGCGCGGCAAGGCCCGCCTGGAGGAGGTGCGGGCCTCGCGGCGCGCGCTGATGGCGCTGGTGACGGACGGCTGGAGCGAGGACGAGCGGGACGCGTTCTGCACCCTTCTCACCCGTTTCAACGCGGCCCTCTCCGAGGTCCACAACGCACTGCCGCCGGTGACGCCGACGGCCTGACCGGCCCGGGGAAACACCGGAGAACCCGGGAAACACCGGAGGAACAACCGAGAAACGACAACTGCGCAGGGCGGGCCGGAAGAACCGGCCCGCCCTGCGCAGAACAGCGGTTGCGGGTGTGTTGGGGGGACTAGCCCAGCGCCTGCTTGAGGTCGGCGAGCAGGTCGTCGACGGACTCGATGCCCACCGACAGGCGCACCAGGTCCGCGGGGACCTCCAGCTGCGAGCCGGCGGTCGACGCGTGCGTCATCAGGCCCGGGTGCTCGATCAGCGACTCCACGCCGCCGAGGGACTCGCCGAGGGTGAACACCTCGGTGCGGTTGCAGATCTCCACGGCCGCTTCCTGGCCGCCCTCGACGCGGAAGGACACCATGCCGCCGAAGGCCTTCATCTGCTTGGCGGCGACCTCGTGCAGCGGGTGCTCGGGCAGGCCCGGGTAGTAGACCTGGGTGACCTTGGGGTGGGAGACGAGCAGCTCGGCCACGCGCTCGGCGTTGGCGCTGTGCCGGTCCATGCGCACGGCCAGCGTCTTGATGCCGCGCAGCGTCAGCCAGGAGTCGAAGGGGCCGGCGACGGCGCCCATCGCGTTCTGGTGGTAGGCGAGCTCCTCGGCCAGGGCCGCGTCGGCGGTGACCAGCGCGCCGCCCACGACGTCGGAGTGACCGCCCATGTACTTGGTGGTGGAGTGCACGACGACGTCCGCGCCGAGCGCCAGCGGCTGCTGCAGGTAGGGGCTGGCGAAGGTGTTGTCGATGACCAGGCGGACGCCGGCCGAGTGCGCGACCTCGGCGAGGGCGGCGATGTCGCTGATGCCCAGCAGCGGGTTCGACGGGGTCTCGACCCAGATGACCTTGGTGGTGGGCCGCAGGGCGGCGCGCACGGCGGCCGGGTCGGAGGTGTCGGCGACCGACCACTCCACGCCCCAGCGGCTGATCACCTTGGCGAAGAGGCGGAACGTGCCGCCGTAGGCGTCGTTCGGGATGACCACGTGGTCACCGGGCGCCAGCAGCGTGCGCAGCAGGGTGTCCTCGGCGGCCAGGCCGGAGGCGAAGGCGAGGCCGCGGACGCCGCCCTCCAGCGCCGCCAGGTTCTCCTCGAGAGCGGTACGGGTGGGGTTGGCACTGCGGCTGTACTCGTAACCGCCGCGCAGGCCGCCGACGCCGTCCTGCTTGTACGTGGACACCTGGTAGATCGGCGGCACGACAGCCCCGGTCAGCGGGTCCGGCTCCTGCCCGGCGTGAATGGCGAGGGTCTCGAATGCATGCTGATCGCTCATTTTCCCGAGCCTAGTACTCCGCACACCCGAACACCCGTGTTCACTTGTAACCGGAGCATGAACGATCCGCGGACGCCGCGCGTTGTTCCTCACACAGCCCTACTCGTAGCACTACGCTGCCCCACCCACGTTCAGGACCGATCATGGAGATTCTGCTCATCCTGCTGGCCGTCCTCGCGATCTGCGCCGTCCTCGCCGGGCCGGCGCTGCGCCGCAGGCGGGCGCACGCGGGCCTGACCGCCGCACCCCGTGCGACAGCCGAGTCGTACGGCTTCCTGCCGCCCGGGCAGCTGGACGTCCGCCTGCCCGGCCCCGACCCCGAGCTGCTCTCCGCCGTCGAGGAGGCCCGCCGCACCCAGGACTGGAAGCCGGCCGCCGAGATGCTCTCGCGCACCCACGACCCCGAGCAGCGCTGGCAGCGGGTGCAGACCCTGGCGGGCGCGGCGGTCCGCGAGCTCGCGGAGGCGCCCGGCACGGGCGGGGTGTGGCTGCGGCACTGGCGGGTGGTGGCCCCCGAGGATGCGGGCGGCGCGGCCGTCCAGGCCGAGTTCCTCGTCCAGCAGGCGCTGCGCGACCCCTCCTCCGAGGACTTCCGCATGATCCTGGAGGAGGCCCGCACGGTCTGCGCCGAAGCCGCCCGGCTGGCGCCGGAGGACGTGGTGCCGCTGATCGTCGAGCTGGGCGTGGCGCGCGGCATGGGGGCCGGCGAGGCCGAGTTCCAGTCGGCGTGGGAGCGGGTCGTCTCCCGCGCCCCCCAGCACATGGGCGCGCACCTGGCCGCGCTGCGCTACTGGAGCGCGAAGTGGCACGGCTCCCGCGAGAAGGCCGATGCCTTCGCGCAGCGCGCCGCCGCGGGCGCGCCCCAGGGCAGCCTGCTGCCGGCCCTGCCGCTCTTCGCCGTCCACGACCACCTGCCGGACGTCAATCTGGTCCAGGGCCTCTACCGCAGCGAGGTCGTCACCCGCGCGATCCAGGCCGCCCAGTACGCGGCCGCCCACGCCCCCGACACCCACCCCGTGCTGCCGCACGTGCGCCACCTGCTGGTGTGGTTCCTGGTCAACGCCGAGCGCTATCCGGAGGCCCTGGAGCAGCTGCGCCGCGTCGACGGCCACATCGGCGCGGTCCCCTGGTCGTACGCGGCGGATCCCGTCGCGGCGTACGCGGCGTACCGGGAGCTGGCGGTCGCGGGCGGGGAATCGCCGGGCGCGGCGAACCGTTGGCCCTGACACCGGATCTTCCCCACCCCTCCCGGAGGCCGCCGTCATGCTCTTCCCCACCCGAGAACCCCGCCTCCCCACCCCCGAGGAAGCCCTCAAGGGCCGCCCGGAGCCGGAATTCCCCCTCCAGGAACGCCACACGGTCCTGGGCACGCCCCTGGGCGGCCCCTACCCGGCGGGCCTGGAGGTGGCGGACTTCGCCCTGGGCTGCTTCTGGGGCGCGGAGCGCAAGTTCTGGCAGACGGAAGGCGTCTGGACCACCCTCGTCGGCTACCAGGGCGGCCACACCCCGCACCCCGCGTACGAAGAGGTCTGCAGCGGCCTGACCGGCCACACCGAGGTCGTCCGCGTGGTCTTCGACCCGGCGGTCGTCCCCTACGCCGCCCTCCTGAAGCTCTTCTGGGAATCCCACAACCCCACCCAGGGCTTCCGCCAGGGCAACGACCGCGGCACCCAGTACCGCTCGGCGATCCACACCCACTCCCCCGCCCAGCAGACGGCGGCGGAAGCGTCCCGCGAGTCCTACCAACAGGTCCTGCACGCCTCGGGCTACGGCCCCATCACCACGGAAATCCTCCCGGCGGGCCCGTTCTGGTACGCGGAGGCGTATCACCAGCAGTACTTGGACAAGAACCCGGCGGGTTATTGCGGCATCGGCGGCACGGGTGTTTCGTGCCCGACGGGAATCACGCCCGGCGGGAGCTGAATCGCTTCTCCCTCACTCGTCCGCGCGAAGCGGTCGGGCCCGCACTCGATACGCTGCTCCCAGGGATCAGAATCGCGCCCATGGGAGCAGCAATGACCACTTCCGCCGCCGGGCAGCCACTCATCCCTCAGCCGCCCGCCACCGTCACGGCCCTCCGCCAGGCCATCGCGCAGATCGCACCTGCCGCCCTGCCCGCCTTCACACGCGAGCTGGATCAGGCCGCCGATCAGTCCCGCCAGAGTTCCGACCTGGCCCCGCTCCAGCGGTTCATCGCCCAGTGGGCCGTGTACGTCCACATCCAGCGGCAGCCGCGCCTTGCCAAGGAGCTCCGCCACTGGGAGGACATGGCCGGGGCGGGCGACGCAACGCAGGCCCGGCGCGCCGCATCCGCGATCGGCAAGATCCTGGATGACGCACATGCCGAGCTCGCCCTCCCGCCGCGGTGAGCAGCGACTGGCACTGGGAGTACGACCCGGATCATGCTCACGTGGCGGGCGGTATCCCCGCTCACGTGGTGACCGAGGTGGAGCGCCTTGCGGGGCAGCTGACCGACCTGGCCGCGACCGGAGTCGACGTCGGCGACCTCGGCAACGGCCCGCGGCCGGGCGGCCTGCGCCGCATGAACGCGGCCGACGGCTGGTTCTACTTCCTGGTGGCGCCGAAAGACCGTCTGATCGTGATCGTCCGCATCGTGCCGCCTTTCCAGGACTTGTAGACGGCTGGTCATCGCCGCCTGCACTCCGAGGCGCAGGGCGCCACCGGCGGAAAGCTCATGCCCCCGGCGTGCCGTCCTCCGGTCCCCGCGGCTTCGCCGCCAGGTCCGATGGGTCGTAGCCCGGGGCGACGCCGTCGGCGAAGATGATCGCGCCCTCCACGTGTTCCGTGCGCAGGGGGATCAGGGCCTGGTGGGCGGGCGACGCGTACCAGGCGTGGGCTGGGGGCCGAGGAGGGTGCCGAGGACACCGACGACGGCGGTGACCATCGAGGCTACGACGGCGCTCACGCACCGACCCTAGCCCGGAAGCCCACCACCCCGCCGGGCCACGAAGCGGAAACTCCCCTTCCCCACCGTCACCGTGACCTCCGCGAAGCCCGCCATCCGCAGTCGCGCCTCCAGGGTCTCCGGCGGGACCGGCACGCACGTGTCGCCGAGGTGGATCAGGCGGAAGCCCCAGTTGCTCAGGGCGTCGCAGCCGGTGAAGACGCCGCCGGGCCGGAGGACCCGGTGGGCTTCGGCGAAGAGGCGGTCCTGTTCGGTGAGGGACGGTACGTGGTGGAGCATCGTGAAGCAGACGACCGAGTCGAACCGGGCCTCCGGGAAGGGGATGTCGGCGCCGTCCCCGTACACGACGTCCACCCGCTCCCCGAAGAGCAGCCGCAGCCGCGCCGCGTAGTCCGCGTCCGCCTCGACCACGCTCAGCTTCTCGACCGCGCGCACCAGTACGCGCGTCGTGGCCCCGTAACCCGGCCCGATCTCCAGGCAGTCGGCGCCCAGCGGGACGTCCTCCAGTGCCCAGGGCAGGAGTTCGTCCCGGATCGCGCGGGCCCAGCGGTCGGAGGAGCAGAGGCGGCGGTGAATGAGGTTCATCGGCATGGTTCGAGGCTAGGAAGGAGGGGAGTTGTCGTATACGGGCCAGGAGGTCAAGCCGTGTCGCCAGACGGACATCGGGGCGGGACGCACGATCAGCACCCCCGCCTCGTCAATCCCCCCGGCGCCGCCGTCGCCGTCGGCAGCTTCCCCCTCGACGGCAGCGAGTGGTTCGGCCGCCACCAGCACGCCGCGCACCAGCTGGCATGGGCGCCCCACGGCGTCCTGGCCGTGCGCGCCTCCGGCCGTACGTGGGTGCTGCCGTCGACCGTCGCCCTCTGGATCCCCGCGGGCGTCCCGCACGCCACCGGCGCGACCTCGTCCGCGCTCCTGCGCAGCCTCTACTTCTGGCCGGACCGCTGCCCGCTGACCTGGGACGAGCCCCAAGTCGTCCCCGTCCCGGGCCTCTTGCGCGAGCTGATCGACTACCTGGCGCAGGATCCGGAGGTCCTCGGCCCGGAGGCCCGCCACCGCGCCGAGGACGTCGTCCTCGACCTCCTCCACCCGGTGTCCGTGACCACCGTGCGCGCCCCGGTGCCCGCCGACCCCCGCGCCCGCCGCATCGCGGAGGCCCTGCGGGCGGACCCTTCCGACGGCCGGTCGCTGGCGGAGTGGGGCGAGGTCGTGGGCGCGAGCGCGCGGACCCTCGCCCGTGCCTTCGTCTCCGGTACGGGCATGACGTACGGGCAGTGGCGCACGCAGCTGCGCCTGCAGGCGGCGATGCCGATGCTGGCGGCGGGTTCGACGGTTTCGGCCGTGGCGCGGCGCGTCGGCTACGGGTCGCCGAGCGCGTTCGTGGCGGCGTTCCGGCGGGGCGTGGGGGTGCCGCCGGGCGCCTATTTCGCGCCTGCGGAACCCCGCCCGTGAACCGGCCCCACCCCAGCTCGCCTCACCTCAGCTCGCCTCACCCCGGCTCTCCTCACCCCAGCTCCGCCGCGTCCGCCGCCTCCGCCCCCCGCGCCCAGCCGTCCGCGTCGCGCCCCTTCAGGCGGTGCGAGGTGGTCTGCGGGAAGAGCCGTTCGGCGGTCTCGCCGACCGCCAGGTCGCGCGCGGCGAGGACGGGCAGCACCTCGGGCCGCGCCTCCTGCGCGACGGCCTCGGCCGTCGCGTCGCGCACCGCCGCCGCGAGCCGCTCGCCGATGCGGGACGCGTAGGCGATCAGGAACGACTCGCGGAAGTCGCGGGTGCGGCGCGAGCGCCCGCCCGCGTGGTGGGCGTCGGCCGCGCGGTGCATCGCGGTGGTGGCCTGGACCAGCAGGGACGTGTACATGAGCTCCACCAGCTCCAGGTCGGCGTCGAAGCCGACGACGGTGGAGAAGCAGTGGTCGGCGGACCACACGGCCTGACAGTGGTTGGCGCCGGCCACCGCGTCCAGCAGCAGCGCCTTCGCGGACTCGTACGGGCCCTCGACGCCGATCCGGCACGCCCCGGGCCCGTCGGCGGCGGCCCCCTCGGCGTGGGCGGCGAGCAGCGCCTCGTCCATGGAGTGCCGCGCCATGAGCTCCTGGGCCTTGGCGGAGAGCGCCTCGGCCTCCTCGGGGAAGTCGGTGGACTCGGCCTTGGCCAGCAGCGCGCGGATGCGGCCCAGGACGCGCGGTTCGACGTGCACCCCGGGCCGGGTGTACGCGGCGCCGGGCATCGGACCGACCGCCCCGGTCCGCGGCAGCCCGGCGGCGAGCCGCAGCGCGCCGAGCGCGCACGCGACGGTCTCGAAGCGGCTGAGGCGCTCGCGCTGCGCGAAGCCCTCCAGGAAGGCCGCGTCGTCGTCCCACCACACCCGCGCCTGGAGCTCGCGCAGCTGCGCGGTCCAGCGGGCGCCGAGGGTGTCGGCGGCGTAGCGGCGCGCCTCGGCGGCCAGCGCGGCGACGGCGAAGCGCACCTCGACGGGGGTGAGCTCGCGCCGGGCGAGCCGGATCACGTCGGCGGGCTGCCAGCCGCGCTCCCAGCAGCCGCGCACGGTCACCGAGGCGGTGCGCACGACGGCCCGGCTGAGGGCCTCCCAGCCGGCGGGGGCGGCGGAGAGGGCGGAGGCGGCGGCGTAGACGGCGTCGTCGAGGGTGTCGGGTCCGTGCGTGCGCAGGGAGGCCAGGGCCGCCTCGACGGACTCCAGGAGGGCGGTGTCCTCCAGCCGCTCCCGCTGCCGCTCTTGCTGCTGCTTCCTGCGTTCGGCCACGGAACTCTCTTCCTTGCATGACGCACGACGGATCACCGCGACGGAGGGGTCGCTGCGACACGGCGTACGGCGCTACGGCGGTACCCCGGGTACCGGTACGGCCCATTGTCCGTGACATTGTCCGTGACAGCCGGGTCGCCGGGGGTTACCGCCCAGGTCAGCGCGCGGAGGCTACCATTCCGCAGGCTCTCCCGGGGAGCCCCCTGCGCCGTCCCGTCCGTCCTGTCCGTCCCGTCCGTCCCGGCCATTCCGACCGCCCCCACCGTCCTGACCGTCCCGCAGCGCCTCCAGCACCGCGCCCGGCACCCGCGCCTGGAAGATCCCGACGGACCGCTCCGGCCGGTAGCCCAGCATCTTGTTGACGGCGCGCATCGGGCCGTTGTCGTCGGCGACGTGCGTGGCGATCTCCCGTACGGGCGGCTCCTGCTCGCGCAGCAGCCGCAGCATGCGCAGCTTGACGGCGCGGCCGAGGCCAAGGCCCCGGTGGGCGGGCGCCACGGCGGTCTCGTACTGCTGGGCGCGGACGTCGCCCGGAGAGCGCCGGCCGACCTCCGTCAGGGCCGCGTACGTACCGTCGGGGGCTTCGACGACGACGGTGAACAGGGCGCCCCCGCGCTCCCCGTACGCGCTCTGGGCGGCGGTGATGCTCTCCGCGTCCCAGCGCATGGGCTCCTGGTCCAGCTCGCCCATCGGGGCGTCGGCCATGGCGTTCCTGACGCCGGCGAACGCCGCGGCGTGCTCGGCGGGTACGGCGCCCTTCCATTCCACGAAGCGGTAGCCGTCGGGCAGCTGCGGCCCGGCGTCGTCACCGACGCTCTCGTCCGCGACCTCGTCGGCGACCCGCTGGACGTACAGGACGAGCTGCAGCCCGCACGTGAACCCGCGGTTCCTGGCGAACTGCTCGCCCTCGCCGCCGATTTCGACCTCCGCGCTCACCGACTGCCGCTGCTCGCGCTCCAGGACGGCCTGTATCTCCTGCCACAGCAGCGTGCCGATGCCGCGCCGCCGCTGGTCGGGCCGGACGGCGAGCCGCCCGATCAAGGCGGTGGTGCGGTTCAGGTCGTCCTCGAAGAGCCGCAGGAGGGCGACGCCCGCGTAACCGGGCCCGCCGCCGGGCAGCGGGACCACCAGCCGGACGATCCTGCTGCGCGAGGCGGGGATCCGCAGCTGGCCGGCCGTCTCCACCCGCCCCGGCCCCGGCACGCCGGCCGGCAGGTCGTGGGCGTGCGCGGCGGTGACGACGGAGTGCCAGGCGTCGATCTCCTCCTCGGAGGGGGCGGCGCCCAGGCGCTCGGCACTCACGCGCTCGACGCCCACGTGCTCATTTCTCACGCGCTCGCCACCCACACGCGCGTCATTCGAGCGCTCGACGCCCGATCGCAGAAGTTCGCTCATCCAGCGCACGCTACGTATCCCACCCGGGGTTGTCGTGCGGTTTTTGCCGCCGCAACGCGAACGCCGGGCGGGCTGGGAAACCAGCCCGCCCGGCGTCCGGCGGTCGAAGGCCCGGCAGCAGCCGGGCTCCTGAGGGTCAGGAACCGGTGGCGCTCCCCGCGACCCACGCGTTCCAGTCCATGTTCCAGCCGTTGAGGCCGTTCTCCGGGGCGATGGTCTTGTCGGGCGAGTTCTTCACCTCGACGACGTCACCGATCTGGGAGTTGCTGAAGAACCAGGAGCCGGAGGTGTTGGGGTCGTCGGCACCCTGCTTGTCCTGCAGGCCGATGCAGCCGTGGCTGGTGTTGGCCGTGCCGAAGATGCCGCTGCCCCAGTAGTTGCCGTGGATGAAGGTGCCGGAGGTGGACAGGCGCATGGCGTGCGGCACGTCCTTGATGTCGTACTCGCCCTTGCCGTCGCCCTTGGTGAAGCCGACGGTGGAGCCGTCCATCCGGGTCTCCTTGAACTTCTCGGAGATCACCATCTTGCCGTTGTACGTGGGGTTCTCGGGGCTGCCGGCCGAGATCGGGATGGTCTTGATGGTCTTGCCGTCCCGGACGACCGTCATCTGGTGGGTCTTGGTGTCGACCGTGGAGACCTGGGCGTGCCCGACCTTGAAGGAGATGGTCTTCTTCTGGACGCCCTTGACACCCGGGGCACCCTCGACGCCGTCGAGGGCGAGCTTCAGGGTGACCTGGGAGTTGGCCTTCCAGTACTCCTGGGGGCGGAAGTCGATGCGCTGGTCGCCGAACCAGTGGCCGACGACCTTCTGGCCGCTGCTGGAGTTCACCTCGATGTGCGACTGGACGGCCTTGCGGTCCTTGATCGGCTTGTCGAAGTTGATCGACACGGGCATGCCGACGCCGACGGTGGAGCCGTCCTCCGGCGTGAAGGAGCCGATGAAGCTGTTGGTCGGCGAGACCGTGGTGAACGAGGAGTTCTCCGTGGCCTTGCGCTTGTCGGAGTCGACCGCCTCGACCACGATCTTGTACTTGGTCGAGCGCTCGAGCTGCGCCTTGGGCTGCCAGGACGTCTTGTCCGGCGATATCGTGCCCTCGACCGGGGTGCCCTTGTCCGTCGTCATCTTGACGCTGGTGAGCGTACCGTCACTGACAGTGACCTTGGCGTTGTCCGCCGTGATGCCCGCGTTGGCGGAGCCGTCCTTCTGTGCGATCTTGATCTGCGCCTTGGAGGCTTCCTTCGCGGCCGCGGCGTCGACCTTGTTCTGTTCCTTGCCGCTGCTGCTGGAGCTGCTCTTGCCGCCGTCGTCGTCGCCACCGCCGCAGGCGGCGAGGGTCAGTACACCGCCGAGCACAGCGGCCGCGGCCACGAGAGCCTTGCGGCGCTTGCCGTACGTCATCACACGCTTCTCCATTGCTCCTGCGGCCCCTATCCCCGAGCCGAACCGTGGGGCAGCACGATTCCCGGCTACTACTTCAAGGAACGCCTGCACCGGTTCGTCCGTTCCACACCCTTGGAGAATGTGGGGAAGGCCACGCCTGCAGAGCCCCTCGGAGGGGCGCCATGATAGCGGGGGTCCTGATAGGGACGGGGGCGGTTGCGGGGCGCGGGGCGGCAGTGACCGCCGGAAACCCGTGGCTTCCTCAGGGGCGTTCGTATCACTACCATCGGGTCACTGACATCGAGTCAGCCCGGGAGCGGCGGACGTGCCGTGCCCTCAGAATCCGCCGCGCCGAGGGGGTTTCGTCCGTGACCGCACGCCGACCGCTGCTGACCGCCGTCGCCGCAGGGTCGCTCCTGTGTGCGGTGTGGTTCATGCCGACCGCGAACGCGACGGTCGAACGGACGGACCGGCCCACCCCCGAAGCCCGCCTCGCGGCACCCCCCGCGCAAGGCTCTGAGCAGCAGCTTTCCCTCGCCGCCTCGGGCAGTGTCGACACCACTCCCTACGTATTCGGGGGAGTTGCCTTCCTGGCGGCGGGCGGAGCACTGGTGACGGCCGCCGTGCGCAGGACGCGCACGGCGGACCGCTGACCAACCTTTACCTTCTTTGCCTTCTTTACCTTCTTTGCCCGACGACGGCCCGGAGGCCGCCGCTCCGGCTCAACGCGGCTACGCCAGCGGACCCGTTACGGGTTCAACCGCCTCCACGAGCTTCCCGGCCCGTACGAACTCCTCCGCCCGGGCCAGGTCCGGGGCGAGGAAGCGGTCCTCGCCGGGGCCCTCGACGCCCGCGGCGCGCACGGCCTTCAGCACCGCCTGTGTGGCGGGCGACGGCGTCAGGCCCTCGCGCAGCTCGACGGCCCGGGTCGCGGCGACCAGCTCGACGGCGATGACGCGCGCGAGGGCGTCCAGGGCCGTGCGCAGCTTGCGCGCAGCCGACCAGCCCATGGAGACGTGGTCCTCCTGCATCGCGGAGGACGGGATGGAGTCCACCGAAGCGGGGACGGCCAGCCGCTTCATCTCGCTGACGAGGGCGGCCTGCGTGTACTGCGCGATCATCAGGCCGGAGTCGACGCCCGCGTCGCCCGCCAGGAAGGCCGGCAGGCCGTGCGAGCGGTTCTTGTCGAGCAGCCGGTCGGTGCGGCGCTCGGCGATGGAGGCGAGGTCGGCGGCGGCGATCGCGAGGAAGTCGAGGACGTACGCGACCGGGGCGCCGTGGAAGTTGCCGTTGGACTCCACGCGGCCGTCGGGCAGCACGACGGGGTTGTCGACGGCGGAGGCGAGCTCGCGGTCGGCGACGAGGCGGGCGTGCGCGAGGGTGTCGCGGCCGGCGCCGGCGACCTGCGGGGCGCAGCGGATGGAGTAGGCGTCCTGGACGCGCGGCGCGTCGTCCTGGTGGTGCCCGGTGAGCCCGGAGCCGGCGAGGACGCTCAGCATGTTGGCGGCGCTGGCCCCCTGGCCGGGGTGCGGGCGGATGGCGTGCAGCTCGGGCGCGAGCACCTTCTCGGTGCCGAGCAGGGCCTCCAGCGACAGGGCGGCGGTGACGTCGGCCGAGGTCAGCAGCCTGCCGAGGTCCGCGCAGGCCATGACCAGCATGCCGAGCATGCCGTCGGTGCCGTTGAGGAGGGCGAGGCCCTCCTTCTCGCGCAGCTCCACGGGCTCGATGCCGTGCTCGGCGAGCAGCTGGCCGGCCGGCTTGACGGTGCCGTCGGGGCCCTCGGCGTCGCCCTCTCCCATGAGCGTGAGCGCGCAGTGCGACAGCGGCGCGAGGTCGCCGGAGCAGCCGAGGGAGCCGTACTCGTGCACGACGGGGGTGATGCCGGCGTTGAGGATCGCCGCCATGGTCTCGACCACGAGCGGGCGCACGCCGGTGCGGCCCGAGGCGAGGGTCTTCATGCGCAGGAACATCAGCGCGCGGACGACCTCGCGCTCGACGCGCGGGCCCATGCCGGCGGCGTGCGAGCGCACGATGTTGCGCTGCAGCTGGGCGCGCAGCTCGGGGCTGATGTGGCGGACGGCGAGGGCTCCGAAACCGGTGGAGACGCCGTAGACGGGGTCGGGCTTGGCGGCGAGGTCGTCGATGACGCGGCGCGACTCGGCGACGGCGGCCAGTGCTTCTTCCGATACGACGACGCGCGCGGCGCCCCGTGCCACGGCGATCACGTCTTCCGCGGTCGTCCCGGCCGTCCCCACCACCACAGTGTGCATATCCATATTCAGGCACCCTAGAGACTGAATCGCTGCCTGTACATAGCCGATGAGTGGCCTGTCAGGTACAACGCGTAGGGACCCGTTCCGCATGCCGGGCCGGGCCCGGGATTCCCGCCTCCGTCACGGCCGCCGCCCCCGGAAGCGCCGCCGCTCGGCCACCGGCGCGGCCGGCGGGTGGTCCGCGAGCCGGACCACCGGGTCGGCCGGCCCCCCGGCGCGCCCGGCGACGACCGGCTCGGCCGCGCGTGCCGCCTTCGCCCGGTACTGCGCGGCGTCCGCGAGCCGGAAGAGCCGGCGGGCCGTGCCCACCGCCCCGATCTGGTCCCCGGTGGAGGCGACGCCGCACGCGACGCCCTCACCGAGCTCCAACGCGGCGGCCCTGCGGCACAGTTCGCCCGCGACGCGCACCACCTCGTCCGCCGCGGGCCCCACCGTCAGCAGACAGAACTCGTCGCCGCCCAGCCGCGCCGCCAGCGCCCCCGGCAGCATCGCGCCGCACAGCGACAGCACCGAGCCGAACCGTTCCAGCAGCCGGTCGCCGACCGCGTGCCCCAAGGTGTCGTTGACGCGCTTGAGGCCGTTGAGGTCACACACCACCAGGCTGACGACGACGCCGTCCGCGAGGTGCCGCTCCACGGCCTCGTCCAGCCGCGCATCGACCGCGCGCCGGTTGGCGAGCCCGGTCAGCGGGTCGGTGAAGGCGAGGCGCCGGACCTCCTCCAGGCGCTCGGTCTGGGCGATCCCCGCCGCCGCGACGGAGGCCAGGACGGTCGCGAAGTCGGCGTCCGCACGGCCGAAGGCGGGCCCGCCGGGCGGCCGGGCCACGTACAGCTCGCCCCACGCCCGCCCGTGCAGCACGACGGGGGCGACCACGCAGCAGCCCCGGCCCCGGCGCCGCAGCGCCGCCACCCGCTCGTGCCGGTAGGCGCCCGGGCCCGCGGCGCCCTGCTCCGTGGCGACGTCCATGTTCTCGACCCAGGCGCGGGGCTCGGCGCCGCCGCCGACCCACTCCTCGTGGAGGAACTCCACGATCTCGGGAAAGTCGTGCACCGGATACGACTCGTCCTCGGGGAAGCGCTCCTCGCCCGCGGTCAGCTCCCCCGCGTTGACCAGGACCCGCAGCCGGCCGCGCTCGCGCTCCCACACGGAGACCGCGGCGAAGCTGCCCTCCAGGGCGGACATCACCCGCTCCGCGGCGGCGGACACGGTCTCCAGCGGAGTGCGCGCGGCCGCCATCGCCTGCGCGAGCTCCACCACGGCGCGCAGCCGACCGTCGCACTCCCCGCCTGCTGCCACCCGAGCCTCACATTCCGTTGCTGAGCGCAGTTTCTGCACTCCAGCCTAAGAATGTCGGCCGCATTCCGCCGCATGACGGCCGTAGCACCCTCCTGTCACTTCTCCCTCGGGGGTAAACCCGGAACACTTCATGTGACTGCGGGTACCCCGGGGTGACAGCAAGGCGCTACGGGCGTCTGCGCGCGGAGGTCAGGCGAGGTCGCTCCGGTACCAGTTCCAGCTGTCCTCGCTGGTCCAGGCCTTGGTGAAGCGGTCGAGCGCGCCCTTCGTCCCCGCCGTGGTCCACAGGCCGGTGCGGTTGGTGCCGTCCGGGTCCTGGCCGTTGTTGTAGAGGACACCGACATCGGCCTTGCCGTCGCCGTCGAAGTCACCCACGGTGACCTTGCTCCGGCTGCCGTTCCAGCTGCCCGTTCCGGAGTCCACGCTCTCCCAGGTCCGGTTCGGCTTGTCGAAGCCCTTGCCGGTGCTCGCGAAGGTCCACAGGGCGGTGTGGTTCATGCCCTTGCCGTCCTCGCCGTTGTCGTAGAGCACGCCGACGTCGGCCTTCCCGTCGCCGTCGAAGTCCCCGGCGACGGCCTTGCTGCGGTCCCAGTTCCAGCTGCCGAAGCCGGAGTCGATGCTGTCCCACGCCTTCACGGCCTCACCGAAGCCGGTGCCGTCGGAGGTGAGGCTCCACAGGGCGGTGCGGTTCTTCCCGTCGCCCTCCTGGCCGCCGTTGTACAGCACGCCGACATCGGCCTTGCCGTCACCGTTGAAGTCGCCCGCGACGACCTTGCTGCGGTCACCGTTCCAGCTCGTGCCGCTCGACCAGCGCTTCTCCGGCTTGCCGAAGCCGCCGCCGTTGCTCGTCAAGGTCCACAGCGCCGTGTGGTTGACGCCCTTGCCGTCCTCGCCCTCGGTGTACAGCACGCCGACGTCGGCCTTGCCGTCGCCGTTGAAGTCCCCGGCCACGGGCTTGCTGCGGTCCCAGTTCCAGCTGCCGGTCCCGGAGTCGATGCTGTCCCACGCCTTCACCGGCTCGCGGAAGCCCGAGCCTGTGCTGGTGAAGGACCACAGGGCGGTGCGGTTCTTCCCGTCGCTCTCCTGGCCGCCGTTGTAGAGGACGCCGACGTCGGCCTTGCCGTCACCGTTGAAGTCACCGGCGACGACCTTGCTGCGGTCGCCGTTCCAGCTGAACGGGCTCGTCCACTGCTTGACCGGCTTGCCGAAGCCGGTGCCGTTGCTCGTGAACGTCCACAGGGCGGTGCGGTTCCCGCCCTTGCCGTCCTCGCCCTCGTTGTAGAGGACGGCGATGTCGGCCTTGCCGTCGCCGTTGAAGTCACCCGTGGCGCCGCCCGCGGTGGCCTTGTTCGCCACGAAGAAGGGAACAGCGGACGACTCCTTGCCGGTCTGGCCGGCGTCGTTGGCCGCCGTGACGGCAATCGTGTGCGGGCCGTCGGACAGGCGGGTGGTGTCGAGGGTCAGCTCGTACGAGGGGCCGGAACCCTTGGTGGTCCCCACGGCCTTGCCGTCGACAAGGAAGGTGGCGCTCACGGGCTTGCCGACCGCGACGGACACGGAGGCGCTCAGCGTCACCGCACCGGTGGCGATGGTGCCGCCGGCCGGGCCGGTGACCTTGGCGACGGGCGGCGTCGGGTCCGGATAGGGGTCGGCGTGGTCGGTCGCGAGGCCGGTGCCGGGCGCGCAGCCCCACGCCCCCGCGCCCTGGGGTCCGTTCAGCACCTTCTCGGCGATCAGGATCTGCTGCTGCTTGGTGGCCTGGTGGGCGTAGGGGGCGTACTGGGTTCCGCCGTACGCCCGCCAGGTGCCGGCGTCGAACTGCAGGCCACCGTAGTAGCCGTTGCCGGTGTTGATGCTCCAGTTGCCGCCGCTCTCGCACTGGGCGACCTTGTCCCACGTGGCCACGGAGGCGGCGGAGGCGGGGGACGAGACGAGCAGGGGGCTGGCGAGGGCGATCGCGGTGAGCGCGAGGGTCAGGGTCTGCCGGCGGGCGGGGCGGGGCATGGCGGTCCGTTCGATGGCGGTACGAGCAGGAGAGGAGGGGGCGCACCGCGGGCGGCGGACCGGAGAGAGGTCCGGTCCGCCGCCCGCGGGCCGCAGGGGGAGGCCTGCCGGCCTACCGGGCGTCAGCCGAGCTTGCTGGACTTCCAGTTCCAGCTGCCCGTACCGGAGTCGATGCTGTCCCACACCTTGGCGGGGGCGTCGAAGCCGGAGCCGTTGCTGGTGAACTTCCAGACGGCCGTGCTGTTGCGCTTGTCGTCCGTCTGACCCTGGTCGTAGAGGACGCCGAGGTCGGTCTTGCCGTCGCCGTCGTAGTCACCGGCGACCACCTTGCTGGACTCGGAGTTCCAGCTGTCGGAGCCGTTGTCCCAGAGCTTGACCGGCTTGGTGAAGCCGCTGCCGGTGCTGGTGAACTTCCAGACGGCCGTGCTGTTGCGCCCGTCCTCGGTCTGACCCTGGTTGTAAAGGACCGACAGGTCGGCCTTGCCGTCGCCGTCGAAGTCGCCGACGACCGGCTTGGAGCGGTTCCAGTTCCAGCTGCCCGTGCCGGAGTCCACGCTCTCCCAGACGCGCTTGGGCTTGTCGAAGCCCTTGCCGGTGCTCGCGAACGTCCACAGGGCGGTGTGGTTCACGCCCTTGTCGTCCTCGCCGTTGTCGTAGAGGACGCCGACGTCGGCCTTGCCGTCACCGGTGAAGTCCCCGGCGACCGCCTTGCTGCGGTCCCAGTTCCAGCTGCCGGTACCGGCCTCCATGTTCTCCCAGGCCTGGCTGGGCTTGTCGAAGCCCTTGCCGTTGCTGGTGAACGTCCACAGGGCGGTGTGGTTCACGCCCTTGTCGTCCTCGCCCTTGTTGTAGAGGACGCCGACGTCGGCCTTGCCGTCGCCGTCGAAGTCGCCGGCGGTGACCTTCGAGCGGTTCCAGTTCCAGCTGCCGAAGCCCGAGTCGACGCTCTCCCACGTACGGACCGGCTTGTCGAAGCCCTTGCCGTTGCTGGTGAAGGTCCACAGGGCGGTGTGGTTGACGCCCTTGTCGTCCTCGCCGCCGTTGTAGAGGATGCCGATGTCGGCCTTGCCGTCGCCGTTGAAGTCACCGGCGGTGACCTTCGAGCGGCTCCAGTTCCAGCTGCCCGTACCGGCGTCGGAGTTGTCCCACACCTTCACCGGGTTGCTGAAGGACTTGCCCTCGCTGTAGTAGACCCACAGGCCCGTGCGGTTGCTGCCGTCGGACTGCTGGCCGTAGTTGTACAGCACGCCGATGTCGGCCTTGCCGTCACCGTTGAAGTCGGCCTTGTAGGTGGAGTTCGACTCACCGTTGGTGGTGATGATCTCGGCGCGGGTGGTGCCGGTGGTGCCCGCGGTGTCGGTGGCCTCGGCCGTCAGGATGTGCTTGCCGTCCGGCACGCTCGCCGAATCGAAGGAGAATCCGTACGGGGCCTTGGTCACCTTGTCACTGACCGGCTGGCCGTCGAGGTAGTACTGCACGGAGGCCACCGGGTACGTGCCCTGCGACGCCGAGGCGCTCAGCTGGGCCACGCCGGACACGGTCTTGCCGGGCAGGCCCTTGAGCGAGACGCTCGGCGGGTTGGCCTCCTGGAACTTGGGCGAGATGTAGCCGCTGATGCGCTGGCGCCAGGGGGAGTCGCCCACGTGGAAGCGCGTGGTGGTGGCCTTGCTGACGCGGCCCTCACCGCCGCCCTGGTTGCCGCCCGTGATCGTGACCTGCCCGTCGGAGACGTCGGTGACCATGGCGACGTGGTCGGCGTAGCCGTTGCGGTAGTTGTAGACCACCGCGTCGCCGACGTGCGGGGTGTCCGACAGCGTGCCGTACTTCTGTCCGTACTCGTAGAAGCTGGCGGCCGCGTCGGTGAGCATGCCCATGCCGCGGATGTTGGCCTTGGCCCACACCCAGCCGACGAAGTCCGCGCACCAGGCGTGGTCCTGGCCGCCGTGCCCGTCGCAGCTGTTGCTCTGGCTCAGGCCGTTGTCGTACCCGCCGTTGCCGCACGGGCCCTTGCCGAGCTCGCCGTTCGCGGCGGAGGCGAGCATCTCCTGCGGGGAGGCCGCGTGGGCGGCGGGCGCCCCGGTCAGACCGCTGAAGGCGGCGATGGCCAGCAGGGAAGCGACGCCGGTGGCGGTGGACTTACGGGTGATTCCGGACATGGTGGAGCGACCTTTCGAGGCGCGCGAGCAGGAGCGCAGCCGGGAGAAGAGCGGAGAAAAAGAAGAAGAGAAGCGGCTTCAACGGATGCGGGGCACCGGAGCCAAGCCACCTCACGCGGAGGGGGGCGCTTCAGGACCCGGCCCCCGAGGAGGGCCGGTCGGACGCCTACTGCCAGATCATGTCGCCGGCGGCGATGCCCGAGGCGGCGGCGACAACGTTCTCGGCGATGCGGGAGCGGATCATGGTGGTGCTGTCCTTAGAGACGGTTCGGGTCCGCTCACGGTCTGCGTGAACGGAGGTGCTGGAACCGGTCCACGTCCCGCGGTGGCGTCGGCCGGTCGTGCCCGCCGGGTCGGTGTTCCCTGCTGGCAATAACTAGCTTCGTCGCAGGTCAGACATGGTGGAAGCCATTTCGTATGGCCGAAATCGGCCGTGGACGGAACGGGCCAGGCCGCTTCGGTCCGTGCGAGGCCACCCGCCTACGCCCACTCCCAGAAGGCGTCCACGAGCGGCGCCTCCGCAGCGGCCAGGGTCCAGTCCCGGAACGCCGGGATCTCCGCGAGCGCGCGCCGGCAGACGGCGGCCGCGCGGGCCTCCGCCTGGTGCAGGCCTTCGGCGAGGACGTAGACGCCGAGAACGGGACCCGCAGGGGCGTGCAGGCGGACGACGACGTGCTCGACGCCCTCTGCCGGCCGCGCCACGCGGCGCACCCGCTCGCCGGTGACCTCGGGGAACTCGGCGCCCTCCGGCGCCCGGAGGCGTACGTGAACGAGGTACATGGTCCCGACCCTGTCAAGCATCCGCGTCCCCCGCCAGACATACCGTCAGGACGGTTTATGACGTGGCCGGTTACGGCCCCACCAGGGCAGTCGCGAGCACCCTGCCCATGTCTGAGATGATCATGTACTTCGCGCAATGCGGGGATATAAGTAGGGGATGAAAAGGTGCTTCAAGCACTGGGAATGGACAAGGCGGCGGAGCAGGTCTACCGGGCGATGCTCGCGCATCCGCAGGCCGGCGTGGCGGAGCTGGGCGACCGGCTCGGGCTGCCCGGGGAAGAGATCCGGCGCGCCCTGGACGCCCTGGTCGACCTGACGCTCGTCCGCCCGTCCGCCGAGCGGGAGGGGCAGGTGCGCGCCGTCTCGCCGGAGATCGGCATGGAGATCCTGGTCGCGCGCCAGCAGGCCGAGCTGGCCGCCCAGCAGCAGCGCGTGGAGTCGTCCCGGGTGGCCGCCGCCCAGCTGATCGCCGAGTACGCCGAGCTGCGCCCGGCCACGGCGCAGCAGGGGGTGGAGCAGCTGACGGACCTGGACCGGATCCGGGACCGGCTCGCCGTCCTGACCCGGGAGACCGTCACCGAGGTCATGACCTTCGCTCCCGACGGCGCCCACACGAAGGAGAGCATCGCCGCGGCCCGCCCGCTGAACGAACAGCTCCTGGACCGCGGCGTGCGGCTGCGCACGATCTATCTGGACAGTGTCCGCAACAGCCCGGAGACCATCGAGTACGTCGACTGGCTCACCGATCGGGGAGGGCAGGTCCGTACGGTGCCGGCGCTCCCGATTCGCATGATCATCAGCGACCGGTCCAGCGCGGTCCTCCCCGTCAGCGGCGACAACCCCTCGGCGGGCGCGCTGGTGCTCACCGGGCACGGGACGCTCACGGCGCTCTGCGCGCTGTTCGAGAGCGTGTGGGCCTCCGCGCAGCCCCTGGGCCGGGCCAGGACCAGGGACGAGCGGGGGCTGACGGGCCAGGAGTCCACGGTCGTCCGGCTGCTCGCCGCGGGCCACACCGACGAGGCCATCGCCAAGCGGCTCGGCGTGTCCTCACGCACGGCGCGGCGCATCGCCACGGACCTCATGGAACGGCTCGGCGCGCACAGCCGGTTCGAAGCGGGCGTCAAGGCGGTACAGCGAGGCTGGCTGCCCGCACACGACTGACGTGCTCAGTGCCCCGGCCACTGGGGCTTGCGCTTCTCGTTGAAGGCCGCCACGCCCTCGGCCCGGTCGCCGGAGAAGGCGACGGACCTCCAGGCCGCGTCCTCGACCTCCAGCCCGGCCCGCAGGTCCAGGCCGTGCCCCAGCCGGAGCGCCCGCTTGGCGGCCCGCAGACCGACAGGAGAGTTACCGGCGATCCGACCAGCCAGCGCAAGAGCTTCGACACGATCCTGCCCCTCGGCAACAAGCTGATCGACAAGCCCCAAGGCCAGCGCTTCCTCGGCCTCCACACGCCGCGCACTGAAAATCAGCTCGGCGGCCCGGGCCGCCCCCACGCGCCGGGGCAGGAGCTGCGTCCCGCCACCGCCGGGAATGACCCCCACCGAGACCTCGGGCAGCCCCACCACGGCCGTGGCGTCGGCCACGATCACATCGCAGGAAAGAGCCAGCTCGAACCCGCCGCCGAGTGCGAACCCGTGCACCGCGGCGATGGTGGGCATCGGCAGCTCCAGCACGCCCGTGTAGGCAGCGCGAGCGTGCGGCCGCTGCCGGCTCAGATCGGCATCCGTGAAGGAATTCCGCTCCTTGAGATCGGCCCCCACACAAAAGGCACGCTCATGCGTGGAAGTAAGAACGACAACCCGCACAGAGTCATCGTCACCAAGAGCCCGAGTCGCCTCGGCAAGCCGAGCGGCCAGCTCACCGGACACGGCGTTCATGGCCTTGGGCCGATCCAGCACGAGCTCGGCCACGTGACCATGCCGCCGGACCGCGATCCACTCACCGAAACGCTGCTCGCTCATAGCCTGCACCCTCCGGGGTTAACGCCTGTAAACGTGCGGAGCCCCGATCATGCCCTGCACTCACCGGGCAGGGCCATACCCCGGGAAAAGCACCGAGCCGGGGGCCGAACGACGACGGGAGGTGGCGGGGCCGCAGGGGTGGGGGTCCGGGGCGCTGACGTGTATTTGCGGGCCCGATGAGGAAGAGGGCTCCACCGCGTCGCCGCGAGCGGGCCCGTAAATATACGGCCCCGGACCCCCACCCCGGAGGCCCCGGCACCGGCACCCCCACGCACCGGCACCGGCACCACGGCGCCGCTCAGCCACCCCTCCGCGACAGCAACCACGGCTCCACCATGCCCAGCCCCCGAACCGGCCGCTGCCACATCGGCTGCAGCGCAAAGCGGTACCCGGCGGCCGTCTCCTCGCCCTCCCCCACGTCCGCCTCCGACTTCGGCGCGTCGCCGTTGCGCGTCAGCTCCTCCGCCAGCGCCTGGTCGACGAGCACGGCGTCCTTCGGCGCTATCGACGTCAGCCGCGACGCCAGGTTCACCGTCGTGCCGAAGACGTCGCCCATCCGCGTCGTCACGGTCCCGAACGCGAGCCCGACCCGCAGCTCGGGCATCGTCTCGTCGTGCGTCATGGTCTCGATGAGCCGCAGCCCGATCTCGGCAGCGGTGCCCGCATCGTCGGCCGAGTACAGCACCTCGTCACCGAGCGTCTTGATCAGCCGCCCCCCGTGCGCGGCCACCAGATCGGCCGCGGTGGTCTCGAAGGCCTCGACGAGCTCGCCGAGCTCCTCCTCTTCCAGACGCCGCGTCAGACGGGTGAAGCCGACAAGGTCGGCGAACCCGACGGCAAGCCGCCGGTCGACCATTTCCGCGTCGTCCTGAGCCTGGACGACCCGCCCCGTGGCGGCGGCCAGCTGCCGCCGCCACACGTAGATGAGGAATTCCTCCAGCTCCGGCAGCAGCAGCTCGACGAGCGGGTACGTGATCTCCGTCCGCGTCATGCCGGGCTCCTGGGGCTCCGTCAGGCCCTCCAGGAAGGAGTCGATCTGCCAGTCGGCGAGGCGCGCGGTGGTCTGCCCGGTGGACCGGGCGACCTGCACGGCCATCGGCTCGCTGAGCAGCCCGGCCTCCACGAGACCGGCCAGCCGCCGCAGCGCGAGCACGTCGGCCTCGGTCAGCGCCTTGGCCTGCCCGATGTCGGCGAAGCCCATGGCCCGCCAGAAGCGGGAGGCGAGGTCCATGGAGACGCCGGCCGCGCGGGCGGCCTGGAAGGGGGTGTAGCGGCGCTCGGCGCCGAGGATCAGCGCTTCGAGGCGGAGCGCGATGGGGTCTCCGCCCTCATCGCCGACGTCGTCGCCGTACTCCTCCGCGACTCCGTCGACTCCGGCTCGCGCAGCGCCCTCGGCACGCTCAGCGCCGCCGGCACCCGCAGCACCGTCCTCGCCCGTAGCCCTCACGGCACGGGAGGTTCCCCCACCGTCGGCGGTCACCGCCCGCCCCCTGTCCGATCCGTGCGCACTGCCCTGCCGATCACTGCTCGCTTAGGTTCTGGGCACAACGATACGACAGGTGTGCCGTAGCTCACTCTTCCGACGGGGCGGGCCGTACGTGAACGATGTCGCCGGCGCCCACCGGCTGCTGCACTCCGTCGCCCGTGGCGAGCACGAGCCGCCCGTCCCCGTCGACGGCGACGGCCTCTCCGACCAGCTCACGGCCGCCGGGAAGTTCGGCCCGCACGTGGCGCCCGAGCGTGGCGCACCCGGCGGCGTACGCCTCCTGCAGAAGGCTCTGCGCCGGATCGCCCGCCGCGTCGCGCCACCGGCCGTACCACTCCTCCAGCGAACGGAGTACGGCGCGCAGCAGCGGATCGCGGTCCAGGACCTGCGCTCCGGCCAGCGCCAGCGAGCCCGCCGTGGGGACGGGCAGCTCGTCGGCCCGCAGAGAGACGTTCAGGCCGATGCCGACGACGACGGCGTCCCCGGTCCGCTCGGCGAGGATCCCGCCGGCCTTGCGCTCGTGCCCGTCGACCGTCACGAGCAGGTCGTTGGGCCACTTCAGCGCCGTGTCGACACCGGCCGCGCGGGACAGCGCGGCCGCCGTGGCGACCCCGGCGAGCAGTGGCAGCCAGCCCCACCGCTCCACGGGCACGCCCGGGCCGGGCCGCAGCAGGACGGAGAAGAAGAGGCCGGACCGCGGCGGCGCCGTCCACGTGCGGTCGAGCCGCCCGCGCCCGGCGGACTGCTCCTCCGCGACGAGCACCGCCCCTTCGGGCCCGCCGGCGGCCACGAGGTCGGTGTTCGTCGAGCCCGTCCGCGCCACCACGTCCACCGAGGTCCACAGCGCGCCGGGCCGCAGCAGCCCGCGCCGCAGCGCGGTGACGTTGAGCGGCGGCCGGTCGAGATCGGACCAGCGGCCGCCGGAGGGGGGAGGCGTCTCAGGAGGCGTCATAAGAGCCACCATAGGAGGGAAGTGGAGGCAAACCGGTGTGGCCAACGACGCACTGCCGCAGCGCACCCGCGCGGATACGCTACGGACCGGTAGCACCGGATAGCCCACTCAGCCTCAGTTCATCCTCAGCCAGCCCACCTCTGGACGAGCAGGAGCCGCATCCCGATGTCCGAGCCGGAATACGACATCCACACCACCGCGGGCAAGCTCGCGGATCTGCAACGCCGGATCGAGGAGGCCACGCACGCCGGCTCCGCGCGCGCCGTGGAGAAGCAGCACGCGAAGGGCAAGCTGACCGCCCGCGAGCGCATCGAACTCCTCCTGGACGAGGGTTCCTTCGTCGAGCTGGACGAGTTCGCCCGGCACCGCTCGACGAACTTCGGCATCGAGAAGAACCGCCCGTACGGGGACGGCGTCGTCACCGGCTACGGCACCGTCGACGGCCGCACCGTGTGCGTCTACTCCCAGGACTTCACGGTCTTCGGCGGCTCGCTCGGCGAGGTCTACGGCGAGAAGATCGGCAAGGCCATGGACTTCGCGCTGAAGACCGGCTGCCCGATCATCGGCATCAACGACGGCGGCGGCGCCCGCATCCAGGAGGGCGTGGTCGCCCTCGGCCTCTTCGGCGAGATCTTCCGCCGCAACGTGCACGCCTCCGGCGTCGTCCCGCAGATCTCCCTGATCGTCGGCCCCTGCGCGGGCGGCGCGGTCTACTCCCCCGCGATCACCGACTTCACGGTGATGGTCGACCAGACCTCGCACATGTTCATCACCGGACCCGACGTCATCAAGACCGTCACCGGCGAGGACGTCGGCTTCGAGGAGCTCGGCGGCGCCCGCACGCACAACAGCACCTCGGGCGTGGCGCACCACATGGCCGGGGACGAGAAGGACGCCATCGAGTACGTCAAGGCGCTCCTCTCCTACCTCCCCTCCAACAACCTCTCCGAGCCCCCGGCCTTCCCCGAGGAGGCCGACCTGGAGATCTCGCCCGCCGACGGCGAGCTCGACACCCTCATCCCGGACTCGGCCAACCAGCCGTACGACATGCACACGGCCATCGAGCACGTGCTGGACGACGGCGAGTTCCTGGAGACCCAGGCCCTGTTCGCGCCGAACATCATCACCGGCTTCGGGCGCGTGGAGGGCCGGCCGGTCGGCATCGTCGCCAACCAGCCGCTCCAGTTCGCCGGCTGCCTCGACATCAACGCCAGCGAGAAGGCCGCCCGCTTCGTCCGCACCTGCGACGCCTTCAACGTGCCGGTGCTGACCTTCGTGGACGTGCCCGGCTTCCTGCCCGGCACCGATCAGGAGTACAACGGCATCATCCGGCGCGGCGCCAAGCTGATCTACGCCTACGCCGAGGCCACGGTGCCGCTCATCACGGTGATCACGCGCAAGGCGTTCGGCGGCGCGTACGACGTCATGGGCTCCAAGCACCTCGGCGCCGACCTCAACCTCGCCTGGCCCACCGCCCAGATCGCCGTCATGGGCGCCCAGGGCGCGGTCAACATCCTCCACCGCCGCACCATCGCCGCGGCGGAGACCCCGGAGGAGCAGGAGGAGCTGCGGGCGAAGCTCATCACGGACTACGAGGACGCGCTCCTCAACCCGTACGCGGCCGCCGAGCGCGGCTACGTCGACGCGGTGATCATGCCGAACGAGACGCGCCGGCACATCGTGCGGGGCCTGCGGGCGCTGCGCGACAAGCGCGAGGCGCTGCCGCCGAAGAAGCACGGCAACATCCCCCTCTAGATCCCTTCAGGAGGCTCTCGGTGATCAAGGTAGTCCGGGGCAACCCGACCCCCGAGGAGCTCGCCGCCGCCCTGGCGGTGGTCCGGGCCCGCGCGGCGGCGGGCAGCGCCGCCGCGCCCGAGGCGGGCGAGGCCCGCCCGGAGTGGTCGACGCCGGCGCGGCGCCTGAGCGCGACGCGCATGCCGCAGGCGGGCCCGCGGGCGTGGCGCACGACGTACTGGCCTGCATAACGGGTACGGCATAACGAATACAGGGGGAGCGGGCCGCAGTCGCGACCCGCTCCCCCTGCGCGCACACTCGGTTGTATGGGCGGAAAGGAACTCCTCTCCCGCACCCCGGACGCGCTCCTGCGGCACACCGCCCCCGGCCCGGGGCCCGACCGCGCCCTTCTCCCCCGCTCGCCCGGCGCTCCCCTGGACCACGCGACGCGGCGGACCATGTCCGCCCGCTTCTCGTACGACTTCAGCCGGGTCCGCACGCACAGCGACGACCGGGCGGCCGAGCTGGCCGCGGGCCTGCACGCCAGGGCGTACACGGTGGGGCACGACGTGGTGTTCGGACGCGACATGTACGCACCGCACACCGCGACCGGGCAGGCACTGCTCGCCCACGAGCTCGGACACGTCGTCGAGCAGTCGGCGGCGGGGGTGCGGGCGGTCCAGCGCGACGACGTGGCGGCTCCGGCGCCGGTGGCGGCACCGGCCGCGGATCCCGAGGCGGCGCTGGGGCAGCGGCTGGTCAAGGAGTTTCCGAACGGGGTGGCGCTGGCGTTCTTCGCGCCGATGCCGAATCCGAAGGACCGCGAGGCCGCCATGCACGCCGCGGAGAAATGGTCCAAGCGGGAGAAGGCGCTGGCGGTCAAAGGCAAGAAGGTCGCGGCCTCGACCATCGTCTTCGGCGAGGCGATGTCGGACAAAGACCACCCTCTGAAGGAGACGGTGCAAGCGATCGGCGCTCTCCTGAAGGCCGCCGTCGCGAAGGTGCCGCCGGACCCCGCCGTGCCGCCCGGGATCGGGCCTGCCACGGTGCGCACGCTCGCGGTGTTCGCGCATGGCAGTACCGAGTGGTGCGGCCTCGGCGCGATCAACACCATCCAAGCCGCGTCGATCATCAAGGCCATCGCTCCCGCGCTGGCACCCAACATCACCGTCGTCTTCTTCTCCTGCAACGCAGGCCGTGCCTCCGAGGAGAAGGAGGACTGGGTGAAGGGAAGCATGACGCCCGGCGGGAAGGGCTCCCTGGCATCCGTGACCCGCGACGCGCTCATCGCCGAGGGCAAGGGCGGCTCGGTGTGGGGGCACACGACGACCGGCCACGTCAGCGAGAACCCCGCGTGGCGGGAGTTCGACGCGTCGTCCGGCCGGGGCGTACCGGGTGCGTCCTTCATCACCCGGTACGCCTTCACGGGACCGGACAAGGTCGCCGCGACGAACGAGCTGCTCGACGGCATCACCG
The DNA here is from genome assembly GCF_042657885.1 of Streptomyces aureoversilis. NCBI lineage: Bacteria > Bacillati > Actinomycetota > Actinomycetes > Kitasatosporales > Streptomycetaceae > Streptomyces > Streptomyces aureoversilis. The sequence goes on along the minus strand of NZ_JBHSKJ010000008.1, from coordinate 7,125 downwards.
CGCAGGGGTACGAGGTCGGCTCCGGCGGAACCGCCGCCGCCGGTGCCGTGGTGGAGAGCACGATGTACTACTGCTATGCCGAGGCGAACGTGAAGCTGAGCTACGAGGGCAGCAAGCTCGCCGAGGCCGCACCCACGCACTCCGTCGAGGTGGGCGCGAAGGTCAGGGAGTACTGGACGACGTACTGGCCCGGCCACAAGAGCGGGGCAGTGGACGCCCTCCTCCAGCAACTGACCGCTTCCGGCCAGGCCAGGAAGCGCAAGCAGTAGAGCGGAACCCGGCGTTTGAGTACGCGTACTCAGGCGCTTCGCGCCTGCCCGGCGGCACCATGGGGGCAATGCTGTGGTCGGACCCTTCGAACGAACCCCCCGAGGAGCTGCGCGAGGCGCAGGCGATGCTCCGCCGGGCCGGTCTCGTGCTCGCGATCGGTATGGTGATCGCCTTCATCATCCTCGGCATGGGCTGAGCCACAGGGAACCCACAGTTACAGGCCTTCTGCAACCAAATCCTCCCCATCCCTCATCATGGCTAGTGAAATGCCGCGAACCGGGGAGTGCGTCACACCATGAACAAGCCCGTGCGCCACATATCCGTCTTTGTCGGATTGCTGGTCCTGGCCCTGCTGGTCCGGGCGAACTGGATCCAGTTCGTCCGCAGCGACGATCTGGCCAATCACAAGGACAACAAGCGGGTGAAGATCGCCTCCTTCGCGCAGCCTCGCGGCAACATCATCGTCGGCGGCCAGCCGATCACCGGCTCCAGCGAGACCACGGGCGACTACAAGTACAAGCGCACGTTCAAGGACGGCGAGATGTACGCCCCGGTCACCGGCTACTCCTCGCAGCTGTACGGCAACAGCCAGCTCGAATTCGTCAACAACAAGCTGCTCAGCGGCACCGACGACAAGCTGTTCCTGCAGCGCACCACCGACATGCTCAGCGGCAAGAAGCCCCGCGGCGGCGACGTGGTGACGACCATCGACCCCAAGGCGCAGAAGGCCGCCTTCGAGGGCCTGGGCAAGTACAAGGGCGCGGTCGTCGCCCTCGACCCCCGTACCGGCAAGATCCTCGCCCTGGCCTCCACCCCCTCCTACGACCCCTCGGTCTTCGCGGGGAACACGCTGAAGGACCAGGAGGCGTACAAGAAGCTGGAGGCCGACAAGGACAAGCCGCTGGTCAACCGGGCGATCAAGGAGCGCTACCCCCCGGGCTCCACCTTCAAGATCCTCACCGCCGCGGCCGCCCTCGAACACGGCATCGTCAGCGACATCAACGCCAAGGGCAGCGCCCCGGTCCCGTACAAGCTCCCCCTCAGCACGACCACGGTCCGTAACGACGTCCAGACCGAGGAGTGCGTCAACGGCTCCCTCAAGGCCGGCCTCCAGTGGTCCTGCAACAACGTCTTTCTGGACCTGGCCGACAAGCTGGGCAAGGACAAGATGCGGGAGACGGCCGAGAAGTTCGGCTTCAACAACAAGAACATCTTCATCCCCAACGGCACCGTCGAGAGCATCTACCCCAAGAACCTCGACCGCCCGCAGACCGCCCTCACCGGCATGGGCCAGGGCAGCCTCGACAGCACCCCGCTGCAGATCGCGATGATGACCGCCGCCCTCGCCAACGACGGCAAGCTCATGAAGCCGTACCTGGTCGAGGAGCTGCGCGACCCCAGCCTGAACACGCTGGAGAAGCACAAGCCCGAGGTCATGTCGCAGGCCGTCTCCGCCGACACGGCGAAGAAGGTCCAGCAGATGATGGAGAACACCGCCCAGAACGGCACCGGCAAGAAGGCCCTCATCGACGGCGTCACCGTCGGCGCCAAGACCGGCACCGCGCAGCACGGCGTCAACAACGAGAAGCTCCCGTACGCCTGGTTCGTCTCCTACGCCAAGCAGGGCGACGGCTCCCCCGTGGCCGTCGCCGTCTTCATCGACCCCGAGGGCTCCGGCATCGACCGCGACGAGATCTCCGGCGGCGGCCTCGCGGGCCCGATCGCCAAGAAGGTCATGCAGGCAGTGATCAAGAAGTAGGGCCCGGATACGGGGGCGGCGGTTGTCTACGATGGCGGGCATGACCCCTCAGCGCCGCCTCGTCCTCGCCTCCCAGTCCCCCGCCCGCCTCGGCCTGCTCAAGGCCGCCGGGCTGAGGCCCGAGGTGATCGTCAGCGGCGTCGACGAGGACGCGCTGACCGCCCCGACCCCCGCCGAGCTGGCGCGCGTCCTGGCCGAGGCCAAGGCCGACGCGGTCGCCGCCCGGCCGGAGGCGGCCGGGGCGCTGGTCGTCGGCTGCGACTCCGTCCTGGAACTGGACGGGCAGGCCCTGGGCAAGCCGGACGACGCCGAGGACGCGACCGCCCGCTGGAAGTCGATGCGCGGCCGGTCCGGGATCCTCCGGACCGGCCACTGCATCGTCGACACGGCCGCGGGCCGCCGGGTGTCGGCGACCGCCTCAACGACCGTGCGCTTCGGTGAGCCCTCCGACGCCGAGATCGCGGCCTACGTCGCGACCCGCGAGCCGCTGTACGTCGCGGGCGCCTTCACCCTCGACGGCCGTTCCGCCCCCTTCATCGAGGGCATCGACGGCGACCACGGCAACGTCATCGGTCTCTCCCTCCCCCTGCTCCGCAAGCTCCTCGCCGAGCTGGGGATGTCCATCACGGAGCTGTGGGCCGACGCCGACGCCTAGAGCGGCAGCAGTCCGGTGACCGGCGCGACGAGCCCGAGGATCGGGTCGAGCGCCTGCTGGGCCTGACCCAGCTGGTTCAGCTGGTTGAGCTGATCCAGCTTGCCGAGCTGGCTCGTGGCCCCGGGGTGAATGCTGGTCGCCGGCGGCTCGGGAGCCGGCGCCGGCGGCGCGACGACGTCTCCTGCGTTCGAGGTGGGCGGTTGCGGCATGGGAGCGGCCGTGGCTGCGGTGGCGGTCAGGGCGAAAGCGGCGCCGGTGAGAGCGGCGGCGGCAACGATGCGCTTCATCATGACCGCCCCAACGAGGTCATGGCGCCTCGGTCACCATTCCTTCCGCCAGTCGGGGGGCGCACCCCAGAAATGCACGGGCCGTACTCAGCAGAAGAAGCGTGTGCACGAGGCGGCCGTCGGGTGTGGGTACGCAGTACCAGGAGAGGGGCCATGTGGCCCCGTAGAGCGCGGGAATGGGCACGTAGTCGGCTGCGCCGGCTTCCCCGGTGAGGCGCTCGACGCCTTTCGGCCAGGCGCGGCGGGCGGTACTTCCGGATTCGACGAGGAAGTACATCGCCCTGCGGTCGTTCGCGTCCGCGATGATCGGACCGGGCCGGCCGCGGGTGAGCATGGCCATGGCATTGGCCAGACGGCGGCCGTCGTTGCCGTGGACGCGGACGGCGTCGAAGTGGGCGCCGGCTTTGCGGAGTTGGTGACCGGTGGCCGGGAGCCAGCCGACTTCGGTCAGGTGACCTTCCTTGTTCATGTGACGAGTGTCACTGGGTCTCGCTAGGTTTTCCATCACGGAGCGTCGACCACCCGTAACGGTGCAGTTTGATCAAGCGCTCCTTGAGTCGGGTTGAGTCCAGTTGAGGGGGAGCGATGGCGCGCTCGGAGAACAAGAGCAGGGCGGGAGCCGGTATGCAACTGGTGTCGGAAATCGCAAGGTTGATGCGACTTCACGCGGGCCTGACCCAGGAACAAGTCGGCGAGCAGATCGGATATACGGGCTCCGCAGTCAGCGCGCTGGAAACGGGTGCACAGCCCGCCAACGATCAGATGCTGGACGCCATGGAGAAGGCAATCGGGGGCGGAATCGGCATCTTCACGGCGGCCAAGAAGTACCTGATGCTGGACAAGTACCCCACGGACTTCCGGGACTACGCGGCCCTGGAGCGGAAGGCGCTCTCGGTCAGCTCGTACATGACCTTCGTTGTCGACGGCCTGTACCAGACAGAGGACTACGCGCGCGCAATCATCGGCGGCAGCTACCCACCACTACCGGAAGCCAGGGTGGAGGAATTGGTAGGAGTGAGGATGGCGCGCAAGGCTCTGTTCAACCGCGAGCCGACGGCTCTCCTGGAGTTGATCCTCGAAGAGTCAGTGCTACGCAGGCCGTTCGGAAGCAGGGACATCATGCGTGATCAGCTGCTGCTCCTCGCCACGTACGCGAGGTGCCGGAATGTCACGATCCAGGTGCTGCCCATGGACGCCGCCCTGACCGGGGACTACGCGGGTGATCGCGGCTCGATGAAACTGCTGGAGACACCAGAGCACCGCACGGTGGTCTTCGTGGACGGCCAAGGCCTCAGCAAGTTGATCAGCAACCCGGCTGAGGTGACTGAGCGGGCACATCGCTACGCGAAGATCCGCGCACAATCTCTGAGCCCGCGCGAATCGCTGAACTTCATCGAACAGTTGGCAGGGGAGCAATGAGCAACACCATGCAGTGGCGCAAGTCCAGCTACAGCGACGGCGGCGGCGGCGACTGCGTCGAAGTGGCCAGACGCCCGGACCGCGCACCGGTGCACATACGCGACTCCAAGAACCCCACGGGAGGTGCCCTCACCTTCAACCAACCCACCTGGGCAAGTTTCCTCGGACATGTCAAAGCGCATATTCCGGTGTAGGCCGGAAGCCATCCGGCTACGCCTCCTACCCCCGAGGAGCCTGCCGTCATGCCGAGGATCCTGATCACCACCGGTGACGCCGCCGAGGACCTGGAGGTCCTCTACCCCTACCAGCGCCTGCTGGAGGAGGGCTACGAGGTGGACATCGCCGCTCCCACCGTGAAGCAGCTCCAGTTCGTCGTGCACGACTTCGTCGCGAGCTTCGACACGTACACGGAGAAGCTCGGGCACAGCTGGCCCGCGGACGTCGCGCTGGCGAACGTGAACCCGTCGGACTACGCCGCGGTCGTCATCCCCGGCGGCCGCGCGCCGGAGTTCCTGCGGCTGGATCCCGACTTCCAGCGGATCATCAAGTCGTTCTTCGCGCAGAACAAGCCCATCGCGCACATCTGCCACGCAGTGATCGCGCTGACGCCGCTGGGCGTCCTCAAGGGCCGCCGTACGGCCGCGTGGCCGGCGTGCCGCCCGGACGTGCAGCTCGCGGGCGGGACGTTCGTGGACGCGGAGGCCGTCGTCGACGGGAACATGGTGTCCGCGCGGGCGTGGAACGACCAGCCCGCGTGGATGAGGGCGTTCGTGGAGCTGCTCCGCGAGAAGGCGCCGGTCAAGAGCTGACGCGGGACGCCGACGGCTCCTGTGCGAGGCTGGGAGGTCCGCCGACAACCCGCCCAGCCTCGAAGGAACCCGAACCTCCCATGTCCCAGTCCGTGGACCGCGCCCTCGACGTACTGGACGCCGTCGCCGCGGCGAACGCCCCCGTTACGGCGAAGGCGCTGGCCAGAAACCTCCGCTGCGGGCTCTCCACGGTGTACGAGATCCTCGGCACGCTGACCGCCCGCGGGCATCTGGTCCGTACCGCGGGCGGCTACACCCTCGGGTACCGCGTGCCCGTCCTGCACCAGGCGTTTCAGCGCCAGATGCAGCTGGACGACGCCGTGCACGCGCTCCTGCTCTCGGCCCGGCGGGAAGCGGGCGCGGACACGTACTTCAGCACGTACCGCGACGGGGACATCGCCGTGCTCGCCGGGAACGCCGCCGACCCGTCGACGGGCGGCTTCAGCGTGGGCCGGGACCTCGACGGGCACGCGACCGCCCACGGCAAGGTGCTGCTCTCGGCGCTGCCCCGGGCAGCGCGCATGCGCTACCTCACGGGTACGGGGATGCGGGCGATCACTCCGCGGACGATCACGTCGCCGGACCGGCTGGACGCGGAGCTGCGGCGCGTGCGGCGGGAGGGGGTCGCCGTGGAGGTCGAGGAGTGCGCGCCGGGAGTGGCGTGCGTGGCGGTGCCCGTACCGGCGCTGCCCGGTGTGCAGGGCGCCGCCCGCGCCGGCACCGCCGCCGTGTCCGCCGCCGTGCCGCTGGAGGACTTCCACCGCCGAAGACGGCAGCTGACGGACACGCTGCGCCACGTCGCGGCGGAGGCGGCGAAGTTGGCCGCGCGTCAGCGCGGGATCGCGGGCTGAGCCCGGCGCTCCGTTGGCCGCGCGTCAGCGCGGGACGACGGCTTCCACGGGCTGGGCCCAGCGCTCCGGGTCGTACACCATCAGCGTCCAGACGATCAGGGCGAGGACGGCCATGACGACCGCGAACGCGGACCAGCCGACGAGGCCGACGCAGAAGGCGCCCAGCAGGCCGTGCACGACACCGCAGGTGATCAGCAGAATCCTTCCCGCCGTCCGGGGCGGGCGGTCGCGGAGGGCGGCGCGGAGGGCGACGAGCGCGCACAGGAGCAGGTAGAGGGCGAAGAGGCCGCCGGCGATCCAGGCGGCGAGGGCCATGAGGCCGGGGTCGCTGCCCGCGAGGGACATGTGCTGGCGGCGGACGACGACGCCGAGGATCCAGTTGATCAGGGCGATGCCCAGGCCCTCGACGGCGAGGGCGAGCGCGGCGAGGCCGGCGACAGGCCTGCGGAACGGGAACCGGGTCATCACCACCGCCTCACCACCCCCGTCACCCTCGCCCGCCCCTCCGCGGGCGATTGCCGTGGGCGATTGCCACGGGTTACCGCGGGTACCCACGTCTGAAAGGACGCTACTCACGGGTAGAACCATGAGCAAGGGGTCGGTACGGAGTCAGTGAGAAGGCGCGCCCGGATCCGCAGCCGCACCCCCTCGGGGCCCGCGCCCGGCCGAACGGCCCCCGGGCCGGTTCCCGCACACGCAAACTTTGGGCCACCCCTTCGTAGGGACTCGACAAAGAAAGCTCTTTCCTGCCCGGCGGCACACGTCGAGAGCTCCGCCACACGCAAAGGTCGACGGAGACCCTCATACCCGGCGTACCGTGGGAGAACTGGGGACTTTGGCGCGCACACGGCCTCCGGTTCACGCTCCGTGTGGGCAAGCTCACCTCGGGAGTCGGCTCGGCACAGAGTGTCGCCAGTACCTAAACTCACCTTGTTTCAAGGAGGGAGCCATCGTGCGCAAGGTGCTCATCGCCAACCGTGGCGAAATCGCTGTCCGCGTAGCTCGCGCGTGCCGGGATGCCGGGATTGCCAGTGTGGCGGTCTACGCGGATCCGGACCGGGACGCGCTGCATGTC